>JBNGCW010000004.1:0-49742 GCA_049975525.1 Anaerolineae bacterium | reverse complement strand
CCAGCTCTTCAACACGCTGCTCGGTGCGGCGTTGTGCCTCGGCCAGCTCTTCAACACGCTGCTCGGTGCGGCGTTGTGCCTCGGCCAGCTCTTCAACGCGCTGCTCGGTACGGCGTTGCGCTTCGGCCAGCTTGTCGATCCGCAGATCAGTTTGGCGTTGCAACTCCGCCAACTCGCGAAAGAGATTGGGTAGCTCAAGCAGTTCATCTGTAAGCACCAGGCGACGGAGTTCCTTTTGCCACTCCGGGTGCTCATAGAGGATGTTAACCCACTCGCGAAAATCCGTGACGGTAAACCCCATAAGCTCACCTCCCCAATCGCATTATACATCAGAGGCTCTTAAAATGCCACAGTTGACTCCCCTGAAAAAAGGTGTTTCGGTGGAGAAGAGAGTACTTGCATTGAGGTTGTGGGGTATTGCCAGATCCGGTGTGGCGAGATGTTGTTATTGTCGGACGCCGGTTGACCAAAGTGAGAAATCAGCGACAATATACTAGGCCTTGCTGAAAGGGTAGTCTCCCTTAATCGAGTTGGTGGTATAATTATCCCAAACTAGAAGTCAAGGGGGCGCGAATGGAACATCCACAATTGGCATCGCCAGGTTCCTTCTGCTGGAACCCAGATTGTCCAGATTACGGAAAAGTTGACCATGGCAACATCATCAAGTTCGGTCGCACGAAAAAGGGCACGCAACGATATCAGTGTAAGACGTGTCGCAAGACGCACGTGGAAACGAAAGGCACAATCTTCTACGGTCGTCACCACTCGCAAGAGACCATCCTGGAATGCCTGGCCTTGTTAGCCGAGCGAAATAGCCTGGCAGCCATTCGACGGGTGAAGGGGATCAAAGAGGATACAGTGTTGGAATGGCTGAGAGAGGCGGCCAAGCATGTTGAGGCAATAGAAGCCCTTCTGTTGGCCAATTATCAGCTGACGCGAGCGCAACTGGATGCCTTGTGGACCTACGTAGGCCACAAAGGCAAAAAAGGGGGCACCTCGAAGAAGATGAACGCGGCACCTTCTGGCGCGGGACGACGATAGATATCGACACCCGCCTGAGAGTAGGCCGAGCGATCGGAAAAGACGAGCACGTCGTTGCGCTGGATCTGATGGCTCAGCTCCAGTCTCGGGGACATCCTGACAAGCCACCGGCGATCGCCACAGACGGTAAAGGTAGCTACAGGGAGGCGATGGTCGAGACGTGGGGCAAAGTGCCTGAGTACGCTGGTCGAGGTCGACCGACCACCGAGAAACAAGCCCAACCCGGCTGGCATTACGTGCAGGTGATCAAGCATCGGATTGGATACCACCTCACCGGCGTCACCATAAAGGTCGTCTATGGTGACGAAGAGGAGGCCCTCGAGTTACTGGGTGGGCATACCGCCTACATTGAGCGCACCAACCTGACCAGCCGCCAGATGAACGGCTGATTGGTCAGAAGGACGCTCTCCTTCTCCAAGGAACTGGAGATGCTTGAAGCCTCTTGTGCCTGGGAGGATTGGATCTATAACCTGACCCGCGCGGTCAAGTCCCTCCGCGTTGAGGTCAATGACGGACAACGACGCTGGAAGCCGCGTTCACCAGCGATGGCTGCCGGGTTGACGGACCATATCTGGACTGTTAAAGAGCTATTGACGACTGTTGTGGCCCCTAGTGTCAACAACACGATATAGGGAGACTACCGCTGAAAGGCTTTTCAATAAAACCGGGGATACTCTGGAGTGTGGTTGGGTCTGACGTTCCCACAACGCATACGTGTTTCATCTCAAAAGATCTGATGAACGGTAGTTTGTTGGCGATGGTTTTGATTGTTTAGGGAGATTACTTCTATAGGAGTGAGCGTTTATGCAAAATCGATATGATGTGATCATCATCGGCGCGGGGATTGTCGGGGCGATGACGGCCCGCTTTCTCTCACGCTACGACCTGGACGTACTCCTCATTGAGAAGGAGTCGGACGTTTGCACCGGCGCGACGGCGTCGAACTCGGCCCTGATCCACGGGGGCTACGCGGCCCATCCCGGCACGCTCAAGGCCGAGATGAACGTCAAAGGTAATTCTATGTGGACGCAGTTGTCCGAGGAGCTGCAGTTTCCCTTCGAGCGCTGCGGGACCTACGTCGTCGCCGTGGACGAGGAGGAATTGCCGCAGATCAAAGAGGAGCAGGCCAAGGGCGAAGCCAATGGCGTGCCCACGGAGATTATCTCCGGGGAGGAGATGCGCAGGCGTGAGCCGCACATCAATCCCGAGGTCAGCGGCGCGCTGTATTGCCCCACGGGCGGTATCGTCGATCCCTGGGCGGCGACGTTGGCCGCCGCGGAAAACGCGGTGATGAACGGCGTGGAGCTCAAACTGAAAACCGAGTTTGAAGATTTTATTTGGGAAACGGATACGCCGGGCGGTGGTACTTCGCAATCCAAAATCGTTGGCATAAAAACCAACAACGGTGACTTCTACGCCCGTTGGGTCGTCAACGCTGCCGGGCTCTACGCCGACGAGGTGATGCACAAAGCCGGCGTGCGTCCGGAGTTTACCATTACCCCTCGGCGCGGTGAGTACTACGTTATGGATCAGGCCGGTTTCGGTGTGCAGAATGTACTCTTCCCCGTACCCACCGAGGTCAGTAAGGGGATTTTGGTCACGACGACGTTGCACGGCAACACGCTGGTGGGGCCCAACGCTGAGGAGATCGACGACAAGACGGACGTGGCGGTGACCGCGGAGGGTATGGCGGAGATTTGGAACGGTGCCCAGAAGCTGGTCCCCGGCCTGCGACGTCGTGACATCATCGCCGTCTTCGCGGGCCTGCGCCCGGGTGGAAACGCGCCCTGCGAGAATCCGGACGTCGATTATCACCGTGACTTCATCATTGAGATCCCGGAGGGGGTCGAAGGGTTCGTCAACTTGGGCGGCATCGAGTCACCCGGCTTGAGCGCGGCGCCCGCCATCGCGCAGCGTGTGGTGGAGATGTTGGAAGAGGCGGGCGAGACGCTGGTGGAGAAAGCGGACTGGGACCCGGTTCGCCCGGCGCGCCCTGTCTTCCGTCACCTCTCGCACGCGGAGCAGGCGGCGCTGGTGGAGAAAGACCCGCGCTACGGACGTATCATCTGCCGCTGCGAGTATGTCACCGAGGGCGAGATCGTCGCAGAGATCCACGCACCCATCCCCGCCGTCACCTACGACGCCATCAAGCGGCGCACGTGGCTGGGCACCGGGCGCTGTCAGGGCGCCTTCGACATGCCCCGCGTCGTCGACATTATCGCCCGCGAGACCGGTATGGACCCCCTGGAAGTGAGCAAGAAAAACGGCGGCTCCGAGTTCCTCAGCCGTCCCACCAAGGAGGTGCAGCATGGCTAACCAACTCAAATCCAACTATGACGTCGTCGTCATCGGCAGCGGGCCCGGCGGGTTGGCCTCTGCTATCGCCGCCAAGAAGGCCGGCGCGGAGGATGTGCTGATCATTGAGCGTGACCTGGAGTTGGGCGGCATCTTGCTGCAGTGCATCCACAACGGCTTCGGTGTGGAGATCTTCGGTGAGGATCTGCCCGGTCCCAGCTACGCACAGCATTACATCGACGAAGTACGGGATCTGAACATTGAGACGCTGCTGGATACCATGGTGCTGGAGGTGACCCGCGACCGGCACATCTACGCCACGGGTACGAAAGGCGGCTTCGTCGATTTCGATGCCGAGGCTCTTGTCTTTGCCATGGGCTGCCGCGAGCGCACCCGCGCGCAGATTCAGATCCCCGGCCCGCGTCCTGCGGGTGTCTATACGGCAGGCACAGCGCAGCGTTGGACCAACGTCGAGGGCTACATGCCCGGCGAGCGCTTCGTGATTCTGGGCTCCGGCGACATCGGGATGATCATGGCACGCCGTGTTACCTTCGAAGGCGCCAAAGTGGAGCGCGTGTTGGAGATTATGCCTTATCTGACCGGGTTGAGTCGCAACTATGTCCAATGCCTGATGGACTTCGATATCCCCCTGCAGCTGCGTCACACGGTCAAGCGGATCATTGGCAAGGACCGGGTGGAAGCTGTAGAGGCCGTCCAGGTCGATGAGAACTGGAATTACGTCCCAGGCACCGAGGAGATCATTCCCTGTGACACGCTTTTGCTCTCCGTGGGGCTGATCCCGGAGAACGAGCTCTCGCAACAGGCGGGCGTGACCTTGGATCCGTTGACCGCCGGCCCTGTTGTTGATGACGGCTTTCAGACCAATGTGCCGGGCATCTTCGCCGCCGGCAACGTCGTCCATGTCTATGACATCGTGGACTGGGTAACGAAAGCGGGGCTGGTCGCCGGGAAGCGCGCCGCGCAATACGCCATGGGACGTCGTGCAGAGCCGCGCGTCTACGTGCCTACGGTGGCGGGGAAGAACGTCCACCACGTTGTGCCGCATAAGATCGACCCCGAGAACCTGGGTGAGGGTGAAGTGATGTTGCAATTCCGCGTGACGCAGCCGTTGGAGCAGCCGGTGCGCATCCGCGTGGAGGATGGTGACGAGCTGGTCGCCCGTGGCGCCGCCCGTTACGCCCGCCCGGGGGAGATGATGGAGATTAAATTGCGGGAGCGTCATTACGATGCGGTGCGGAAGGCGGAGAAACTGACGGTGAGTGTCGTACCAAGGTGATAGTGAGTCGCAAGTTGAACGTTGTCTGGAGGAATCGATGGCTGTTACTGAGAAGATGATCTGCATCACTTGTCCCATGGGATGCACCCTGGAAGTGACCCACGAGGGGGAGACACTGCTGAACGTCGATGGCAATAACTGTCCCCGGGGCGAGGCGTTTGTGAAGGAGGAACTGACCGATCCCCGCCGCATGGTGGCGACGACGGTCAAAGTCAAGGGTGGGGTGCATCCCCTGGTGCCCGTCTACACCGCGGCGCCGTTCCCCAAGCCGCGTATCTTCGAGCTGCTAAAAGAAATCCGCAAGGTCGAGATCGAAGCGCCTGTCAAGATGAACCAGGTCGTGCTGAAAAACCCCCTGGGCGAAGGGATCGATATCGTCGCCAGCCGGGATCTACCTGAGAGCACTTGATAGTGGCTGAGCATAACCACTTAGGTTGGCGCCTTCCGGGAAGCCCCAAGCGTGGTTCGATCAAGCTGATATACGCCTTAAGCCGATTACAATCATTGACTCACCTGAAAAAAGGTTAAGCTAACCACAGAGCACGCAGAAGACACAGAGATTCTTAGTTCTGCTGTAATTTTCTACCATGAAATTCGGAGAAATGCAAAAATAATTAAACTTAATACGCATTTCCTCTCAGCGTTCTCTGTGCTCTCTGCGGTAAATGGGCTTTTTCAGTAGAGTTAGGGCTTATATGTTGTAGTTGGGTGCAACCCGACTACAACATATACCCCATATTTTTATTTGGCCGCCCCTTTTTCAAGGCAGCCAATCGTTTAAGTTTATGAGCGTCCAGGTGCAACGCACTTGCGGATTGAATAAACCGCGCTACAAAGTTCTCCGTGCATGGTTTAGGAGTTCTCGGCTCGTGAACTTCGGCGAAAGGGCGTTGCACCTCAGACGACTAAACAGATACAACCGATTTTTACGGCATGCGGGATGTTTCATAGCTTCCCGGAAGGTATCGTCGTTCTCCCTAAGTAATGATGTTCGGGCTGGCTGAACGTAGCCGGGTGCGACGCACCTTAACCGTAATTTCAAGCGCAGTGAGATATTCGGTTTCTCGGCGGATGATTTGACCGGGGCGCCGAACATCTTTTCACTTTTGTTGATGTCTAGACAACTGAACGATAAGTGTCAATTCTCACGTGCACAGTTCCACGACATATAGTAACCTGTTTATAACCATAATCTCAACTTGCATCATGAGTGGCGGGGATGTTGACTTCAACTGAACAATTTTTACAGGTCGTCGCATGGCTTCTGGTGCTTCTGGAAGTCAGTGTCGCCCTGTATATTTTAGTCCTCAACGTGCGGCATCCGGCGAATCGCCATATCAGCGCCTTGTTGCTGCTCTTTGCGGTGAACGGTTTTGCTGTGGGGCAGCTCTTGGGCGCCAGAGGGGTTGAAAGCGCGAGGATGCCCACGCTCCATCTTGCGGCAGCAGCGCCTGCTATTGCCCCAAGTCAATTTCTCACGATGTTGATGCTCCTAAAACCAGATTGGTTGGAGGGACGAGGAACCTGGCTAAAGGGGATGCTCTATCTTGTGATTCTGTTGCCTACTTTGCTGCTATTGAGCGATCTCCTTCAGGGGACACAATACTTCTACTCGGGTCTCGACCCCATGACCTATGCAGGAGGATATGCCCCTTTGCGTGACTATCTTCAGGGACAGTTTGGGGCGCTTATCCGCATTCTCTATACAAACGTCTTACACAGCTTACCGTTCTTCGTTCTGATATATGTCGCCTTCTGGGATCAAAAGGCGCCTCAGAGCAAGCGATCCTTGGCCGGGCTTCTGCTGGCGATGAATCTTGTCGTGATTGCCATGATGTTTGGGGGACGTTGGGAGGCGTTCAGAGTTCCTGGAATTCTATTAGGGCAGTCCGTCCTGGCTGCCGGGTACACTTATGTGGCCTTTAAGCAGATGATATCCAGGCGTCTGGTGAAGCGTGGACATCTGCAAAGCCGTATGATGCTTCTATTCCTGGCGGTCATGGTGCCTCTTCTCGTTGGTAGTGTGATCTTCATCGTCAGGGACGTCGAAAGTTTTCTTGGTCAGCTCCTGGTCCGACGGAATATCTCCCCCGAGGCCGCCGCGGTGACGCTGGAAGAATTCAAGCGGACGATCTGGTTGACCTCAATGGGGGCTTTTCTGCTGGTCATGGCATTTGTGTGGCTCACGGTGCAACAGACGCTGCGGCCCATCCAGGCGTTGACTGAGACGGCGCGCGCCATCGCTGAGGGGGATCTGGAGCGTCAAGCGCCGGTGAGGGGTGCCGATGAGGTGGGGACGTTGGCCCGTGCTTTTAACGTGATGACGCGGCGGCTGCATACGTTGATCAACGAGCTCGAAGACCGGGTCACCGAACGCACACAGGCGTTGGAGCAGCGGACAAAGCAGTTGGAGAGTTCTCTCGCGGAGACGGAGGCCCTCTATAAGGTCAGCCGCTCCCTCATCGCTGTCTCCGATCCCTCTCTACTCTACCAGACCATCGTGGATACGGCGGTCGACGCCCTTTCCGCCGACCGGGTGCTGTTGATCATTTTCGACGTGCAGGAAGAGCGGGTGATTGACGTTGTGAGCAACGAGAGCGGACGGGTGCCGGTGGTTCCCCCTTCTTACGAGGAGATTCAAGAGGGGTTGAGCGGCTGGGTGCTGCGGGAGGGCCGGCCGGCCTTTTCCCCCAAAGGTAAGCCTGACCCTCGGGAAAGCCCTGCCGTCCGGCAACGCCGTCGAGAGCGCAACTGCGGGGCGATTATCGTGGCGCCGCTCACGTACCGGGATCGGATGCTAGGTCACATGACGGTACTCAATCACGTGGAAGACCCGGACTTCACGGAACGCGACGTGGAGCTGGCTGTGGCCCTGGCGCATCAGGCCGCCGCGGCCGTTCACAGCGCCCGTTTGGTAGAGCGGTTGCAGGCATCCCTTAGAGAGACGAAGGCCCTCTATCGCCTGAGCCGTTCTCTCATCGAGCCCCAGCGCGAGGACGCGCTGATGCAGCGCGTCGTGGACCTGGTTGCCGAGACGTTGACGGCGGATCGTGTGGGCATTGTGCGACTGGATTTTGAGCGACGGCGCGTCCTCGGTAGGGCGCACAGCGGCCCCGGCGTGGGTAAAATCGCTACCGACGTCCCTTTTACTGAAATGATGGAAGGACTCGCCGGATGGACGATCCGTGAACGGAAGCCGGCGCTCTCTCCAAAAGATTACCCCGATCCCCGCGAGAGCCCGCGTGTCCGACGGCGGCGTGCCGAAACCGAGTGTGGGTCCATCCTCGTTGCCCCCCTCTTCTATCAGGACGAGCCCTTGGGTTTTGTAACAGCTATTAACCGCCCCGATCAACCCGACTTCACCGAGCACGACGCCGAGCTGCTGATGACCATGGCCAATCAGGCCGCCGCCGCGATTCAAAACGCTTACTTCTTTCGACAGATTCAGAACGCTCTGGCCGAAACCCAGGCGCTGTATCGCATCACCCGCAAGCTGGTCGCCGGTGAGGACCTGGCTTCCATGCTGCAGGCCGTCGTCGACGGTGTCTTCAAAACCCTGTCGGCTCACTGTGTGGCGCTCATCACCGTGGACCATGAGAAAGAGCGCGTTCTCGACTTTGTGGGCCGGGGTAAAGGGCTCGAACATCTCGCTCATATCTCCTACACGGAGCTGATGGAGGGTTTGAGCGGTTGGGCGATGCGCGAGAACCGTCCGGCGCTTTCCCGTAAAGGCGTCCTTGATCCTCGGGAAAGTCCTCGGGTGCAGGCGCAACGGACCAACATGGAGTGTGGCAGTATCCTGGTCGTGCCTCTGCGCTATCGGGGAGAGACGTTGGGGACCATTACCGCTATCAACCGCCCGGATCAGCCGGACTTCAGCCAGCACGACGCCGATCTGATGATGGCTCTGGCTCATCAGGCTGCGGCCGCTATACAGAATGTTCGCCTCTTTGAGCAGACTCAGGCAGTGCTGGCCAGGACCGAAGCCCTCTATGGGGTGGCTCGTTCTCTCATCGCTATCGGAGATCTGGAGGCGAAGTTGGAGACCGTGGCCGCGCAGGTGGCGAACAGTCTCCCCGCCGATCGGGTATTGCTCGTTACCCTGGATTTGGAAGAAGGGCGGGTACTTCATCACATCACCGGGGGAACGGGCGAAAAGGTCTCCCGCGCATCCTTCAAGGAGCTGATGGGAGGTTTGACGGGATGGGTGATTCGGGAGCGCAAACCGGCTCTTTCTCCCGGCGGCAAGCCCGATCCTCGTGAGAGCCCCGCCGCGCAGCGGACGCGGGCCGCGTCGGAATCCGGCGCCATCCTTGTCGTCCCGATGATCTATCAGGAGGAGGTGCTGGGGACCCTGACGGCCATCAACCGTCCTGATCAGCGCGATTTCGCCTCCGAGGACGCCGATCTTATGTTGTCCCTGGCGAATCAGGCCGCCGTGGCGATCAAAAACGCGCGCCTGGTCGAAAACCTGGAGGCCGAGGTCGTGGCGCGCACGGCGGAGATCCGCGCCGAGCAGGAGAAGAGCGAGGCTATCTTGCAAAGTGTCGGCGACGCCATCGCCATGGTGGATCTGAATGTGCGTATTCGTTACGTCAACCGTGCCTTCTTGGATCTGACGGGTTACCGGCCGGACGAGGTGTTGAACCGCCGCGCCACGTTTTTTATGGCGGACGGGTTGAAGGAGCTGCGGCAACTCTGGCCTTCTCTTCGCCGGGCGCTGGCTTTGGGCAATATCTGGCAGGGCGAAACAGCCCTCTGTCGCGCCGATGGGAGTACTTACGACGCGACGCTGACCGTGACCGCCATGCGCGACGGCGTCGGGCAGCTGGTCGGCTACGTGACCAGCCATCAGGACATCACCCGCGTCAAACAGCTGGAGAAGGCACGGCGGGACTTTCTGGTGAACGTCTCCCACCAGCTGCGGACGCCGGTGACCACCATTAAGCTCTATCTGCATCTGTTGCAACAGAACCCCGACGCCGGACGGGCGTCTCGATACCTGCGGAACGCCGTTCAGGAGACCGCAAGCCTGGCGCATCTGGTGGAGGACATGTTGATGGTCACCGAGTTGGATAGTGGTGAGGCTCTGACGGTGTGGCGGGAGGTCTCGCTGTTGGAGATCGCTGAAGACGTGATCAGTCATTATCTTTCCCGGATCGAGGAAAAGGGAATCACGTTGAACCTGGACGCGCCCGATGGGCCCCCGGCGCCGGTTTACGGTGATCCCAGCCAGTTGCACCGCGCCGTGGCCGAGCTGGTGGAGAACGCGGTGAACTTTACGCCTCCTCAGGGCCACGTTACCGTGGGCGTAAGGATGATACCTGCGAGGGAACAACGCTGGGTGCAACTCACCGTGACCGACGACGGGCCTGGCATCACGGCCGAGGAGCGAGAATACCTCTTTGAACGCTTCTATCGAGGGAGGCTGGCGGAATCCGGGCACATTCCGGGCAGCGGCCTGGGCCTGGTTATCGCTCAGGGCATCGTGGAAGCCCACGGCGGTGAGCTCTACTTACTCGACACCGATACAGAGAACGGCAGCACCTTTGTCATCCGTCTGTTGGCCAAAGGCGCTGCCGAGGTGTGAGGTGAAGGTCGCGGGAAGAGGTTTGGGTTATTGCGCGGGCAGTTCTTTTGCTAGCATCCCCATGACGAGCGTATCCTTGTATTCTCCGTCGATAAAGACTGCCTCGCGCAGCCGCCCTTCGTGGTGGAACCCGCACTTCTCGTAGGAGCGCACCGCCCTCGTGTTGTCCTCTATCACGCGAAGAAAGATGCGGTGTAAGTTGAACCAACGGAAACCGATCTCCAGCATGGTGCGCATGGCATCGGTGCCGTACCCTCGGCCCCAGAAATCGGAATCTCCTACGGTAATTCCGACCTCCGCCTCCCGGTCGCGCCAGTTGATGTTCTCCAGGCTGATGACGCCGATGGGGCGGGGGGTCTCCTCCAGCGTCTCGATGACGAAATGCAAGCGATCCGGCGCGCCGCCGCTCGTGTCGGCGAGCAGGCGCTCAAACCACTGCTCCTCCAGCGCATGAGAGATGTAGCGGATGGTCAGGTAGTTACGCATTTCCGGGTTGGAGAGCCACTCCACAAACAAAGGCAGATCCTCGCGCTCCGGTGGGCGCAGGCGGACGATGTTGCCGTTATAGTACATACTTCTACCCCTTTTTGGCCGACGCTTACCTCTGAGACTCCGGGGGATGGGTGGACGGCTTCGAGGCCTCCTCGGGATCGAAGTTGGGGAGCCCCGGAGCTTCCGTCAGCAACCAGCGGGTCACGAAATCCCTCTTGGCGTCCGGAGGGGGTGTTGGCACGAGATATTCGAGGATAAAGGCGCCGAAGACGCTGAGCATCAAGCCCAGGGCACCGGCTACAGCGGTGTTGAGCTTCTTGTTGGGCGCCGTAGGTTTCGCCGGTGGCACGGCCTCAAAGGCGAGACGAGCCTCACTGGCGGCCACGGAGGCCTGCACTTTGAGCTCCCGCTGTTTGTTCGAAAGCGACTTGTACGTCGTCCAGGCGACATCCCGAGCCTCGGTCAGCTGAGTCTCCTGGGCCTGCTGGGCTTCAAGCTGCGATTGTAACGTCGAGAGCTCTTCCGTCAGCGCTTCGACGTGCGCCTGCATGGCGCTGTCCTCCGCCATCGGCGCTGCCGCAGTCTCGATCTGGCCCACTTCTTCACTCAGTGCCGCGATCTGTGCTTCGACGGTGAGGAGCTTCTCCTCCAGACTCGTTACCACCTGTTCCACCGCCGCCGCGTTGAAAGAGGGTGGGGTACCGCTCAGATCGAATTGCAAGGAGCTCTCCGACGGTTTGCCGAAGGCCTGGGTTTGGAGATTGATCAGCGCCAGCGTCGTCCCCCAGGTGTCCGTGACGGACCCCGACCGGGCGAGCTGGGTGGAGAGTGTGTGGGCGTCGATCAAGTATTGCCGAACGTTGATCTCCTCATTGTAGAGATTTGTAAGCCTCTCTTGTTGCGCTTGTAGCTTTGCCGTGTAACGGGCTGTTGTGCTCTCCCGCCGCCGCTTGCTCGTAGGCTTTCAGCATCTGGTCTACAATGCTGATCCGGCTTTCTAAAGCTGCGATGTCGCTTTCGCGTAGAAAGACCTCCAGAGCCTCTTGGGCGGCACGGTACGTCTCCCAGGCCTTGTCCATCTCCGTCTGGATCTCGGCGACGATAGTAGGATCGAAGGCGTAGATGGTGTTGATCTGATCGCGCGTCACTTCGGCCCACGCCGTCGCCAACTCGGCCGCTTTTTGGGGGCTGTTTGCAGAAGCGTTGATGACCAGCAGGTCGTTTTTGATCGAAACTTCTATGGATTGGACCAGCGCGTTGGGTGTGGTATCTTCGCCGTCCAGGTGGGGGTAGGTTTTCAGGACGGTTTGGGCGACTTTCAGGCTCTTTGCAATCTCGGTCAGCGCCTCCGCACGCTGGTTTGCTGCGAGCTGCTTGATCTCCTCCTCCGAGAGCACGAAATCCTCAGTCAGGGTGATATTGGAACGGCGCGGTGCCACTGCGAGCGCCGCCTGCGTTTCGTAGACGGGGGGCAGCAGAAAGCTGATCCCCAGCGCAAGGACGGCCATGCCCAGCGTCAGGGTGAGGATCAGCCGACGGCGACGCAATAACACGTCGATGTAAATGCGCAAATCAATCTCTTCCTCGTACACGAATTCAACCTCCTACGACAAAGCTCATCATCGTTTTGACCATCAACGTCGGCCGCTTCCAAGTTCGGCCTGTGAATTCCATATGTTTCGAATGACTGTGGGCCGCACTCAAATGACCGCTAATTTAGTCGGTCATCCCTTCCATCTGGTGATTTTAGTTGTGAAAGATCCACAACGGCACGTTTTCATCCGTCTCCGTTGCGCAGGTGGGCGGTGTCGTTGACGAAGCGGACATCTATCCAGCCGTTCCTGACGAAGAGCACCTGTGTCAGGGAAGCGTTGGCAAAGTGCAAGACCGGCGTGTAGCCTCGCCGTACCTCCATAAGCTGGGCCAGGTAAGCGCGGAAGACGCCGCCGTGGGAGACTATGACGATGTCTCCCTCCTCGTGTCGTCGGCAGATCTCGGCGAAACTTTGGGCCACGCGCTGTCCAAAGATCTCCAGGGACTCGACGCCGGGGATATAGGGTAAGGCCAGCTCACCGCGTTGGGTCAGGCGATCCAGATGTGGCCACCTTTGGGTGAGCTCTTCCCAGCGTTTCCCTGACGCCACCCCTACGCCGATCTCCTGCAGGCGAGCGTCCGCGATGGGGGTGAGTCCTGTGAGGCGGCCGATGGCCCGTGCCGTCTCGAGGGCGCGCTGCAACGGGCTGGTGTAGATGGCCACAGGAGGGAGCGTCGCCAGCCGTTGCGCGACGGCCTGCGCCTGCCGTCGCCCCAGCGCCGTGAGCGGGGGGTCGGACTTGCCCTGCAGGCGGTGATCCGCGTTCCACGTCGATTGAGCGTGACGTACCAGCCACAGTCGCAGGGACATGTTATCTTTCTTCCTCCACGGCGAAGAGTGTCTGCAGCAGCTCCTCGGCTGCCGTGGCCGGATCCTGCTCACGTCGGCGCACGGCGGAGACGGCGGCCTCCAGACGCGCTTGGCCAAGGTTTGCTTCCATCTGGGCGAGAAGGTGGCGTTGCAGCCAGCGCTCCACTTCAGCGCGGGCGTGTTGCTCGCGCAGCGCTTCCCATGCCCCGCTTTGTTTGAGATAGCGGCGGTGTGCGACGATGGCTGCAGCCAGTGCGTCGATGCCCTGGTTGTCGAGGGCGGCGGTCTGAAGGATCGGTACCTCCCATCTTTCGGAAGGCTCGGAGGGAGCCCTCGCCTCGGAAGCCTGGGGCCCGTGATGGCCGCCGGGCTGCGTCGCCCGGCGTACGGACTGCAGTGCCCGCACGGTCTGCCGTGCCTCGGGTCGATCCGCTTTGTTCACCACGATGATGTCGGCGGCCTCCATAAGCCCGGCCTTGAGGGCCTGAATGTCGTCCCCCATCCCCGGCGCCTCGACCAACACCACGGTGTGGGCCACGTGGGCGATCTCTACCTGCGCTTGCCCGGCGCCCACGGTCTCCACCAGGATGAGGGGAAAACCGACGGCGTCCAGGATGGCGACGACGTCACGCGTGGCGTGCGCGATGCCGCCCGGGTGACCGCGCGAGGCCATGCTGCGGATGAAGACCCCTTCATCGATGAGTAGGTCGCGCATACGCAAGCGATCCCCGAGCAGGGCGCCGCCCGAGTAGGGGCTGGTGGGGTCCACGGCGACGATGGCCAGTTTCTGCCCCTTTTCCCGAAACGCGGCCGCCAGACGGTTGACCAGGGTGCTCTTCCCGGCCCCCGTCGAGCCGGTGACGCCGATCACGTGCGCCTCTCCTGTGCGCGGGAAGAGCGTGGCCAGTGCTTCGCGACCGGCTTCGGTCCCGTTTTCCACCCAGGAGAGCAGCCGTGCCAGGGCGCGACGGTCCCCTGCTAACGCCGCTTCGATCACATTCACGCCTTTACCGCCTGCCGGATGAAAGCCGCGATGTCCTCGGTCCGGGCGCCCGGGCCAAAGACTTCGTAGACGCCCATCTTTTTGAGTGTCTCGGCGTCGTCGTCGGGGATGATGCCGCCCACGAAGACGGGGACGTCGCCCATATCGCGCTCGCGTAGGGCTTCCAGGACGCGCGGGACTAACTCCATGTGTGCGCCGGAGAGGATAGAGAGGCCGACGATGTCTACGTCTTCCTGGAGTGCGGCTTCGGCGATCATCGTCGGCGTCTGGCGCAGGCCGGTGTAGATAACCTCCATGCCGGCGTCGCGCAGCGCCCGGGCGACCACCTTGGCTCCACGGTCATGTCCGTCCAATCCGGGTTTGGCGATAAGCACTCGAATTTTCTTCGTCACGATACCTCCTTGAGCAACGGATCACAATTATACCTGATTGTAGGTAGATGATAAGGGCGGCCTGACCCCTCGTTCTAGGCTTTGAGGGGGGCCTGGCAGTTAACGCAATAGCGGGCGTCGGGATCGTTCAGAAAGCCGCAACGGGCG
The DNA here is from genome assembly GCA_049975525.1 of Anaerolineae bacterium. Lineage (GTDB taxonomy): Bacteria > Chloroflexota > Anaerolineae > B4-G1 > SLSP01 > G713. The sequence continues at coordinate 35,081 of JBNGCW010000004.1, read as the reverse complement.
CAGGCGAGCGGTTGTTCCTCGACCAGCGGCGCCCGACAGGCCTGGCAGATGAGCGATCCCAACGGGTTGGGCGTGCCGCAGTAGTCACAGAGGATGTGTTGCGGGCTGGGTCCCACGCCTCGACCCACGCCTACGCTGCGACAGTAGAGCTCCACGGCGTTCCAGACCTCGTCGCGCAGTTGAAGGCTGCGCACGTTGCGGGCGATGTCGTCGATTTCGCCGATGATGTTCCAGGGGTTGAGCAGGGTGAGCAATCCGCTTCTGGCCAGATCGGCTGCCACCCCCAACCAGCGTTGCTCGGCCATGGAGACGACGATGCCCGTCTCCGAAGGGGTCAGGTGCAACGTGAGCGCGTTTTCCGGCGCCTGCCGGGCCCTCTGACGCATCTGAATCTGGACCACGGCGCGCCCGGCCCGACCACGCATCCACTGGGCCCGGGTCGCCCCCTGGTTGAACTGGACTACCAAAGCGCGGGCCATGTCCTCCACGTTGATGTCCCCGTGGTAGGCGCGCTGTTCCATCTCCGTTTTGATCATCTTCCTTGCTCCTCATCCCGGTCGTTTTGCGAGAGGCGACCGGAGAAAACAGGGCGGACCCCTCGTTTATTGCTCTTGTTGCTCTTTCGCTTTTTGAGCCTTCTTCTCGATCTTGAGTCGCGATGTGATCTTCCCCAGGCGTTTCTTCCCGAGGCGCTGCAGCCGCCGACGGGGATCGACGCCCGCCATGCCCAGCGCGAAGATGGTGGCTGCGAACAGGCGACCGGCCGCGGAGATCAAAAAGACCGGAGTGTACCCCCACCTCTCCGCGATCCACCCTCCCAACGCGGCCCCCGCCGCCATGCCCACGCCGACCAACGACTGCCGGAAGGCCACGAAGCGCGGTCGCAGATCCTCCGGTGTCACTTCCAACAGCAGGTTGAAGGCGGCCAGATTGTAACCGGCCCACACGAAGCCACCGAAAGCTTGCAGTGAAAAGGCCTGCCAGGGGTGTCGGATGAAACTCCACAGGGCCGGCACCAGGGGGATCAAGAACCCCGTCAGCCGTTGCACCCACGCCGTGCCCTTTCGATCCACCCACAGGCCGAACAGTCGCTGGGCGGGTAAGGCGGCGAGGGTAGAGACGGCGCTCACCACGCCGAGGGTGGCGGCCGATACCTGGACGCGCTCCACCAGGAAGATAAGGAAGAAGGGGCTGGCGACGTTGACACCCAGGCTCCACAACGTGGAGACCGTGCAAAGGCGTAGGAAGCCCTCTTGAGCCCGCGCTCGTTTCCAGAACCCGGCGGCGCTGAGACCACCGGGTGGGGGGACATCCGGCGATGGTTCTTCCAGGTGGAAGAGGGTGTAGGCTGCGCCCAGGGCGGCGGCGACGGCCACCCCCAGCGCGACCTGGTAGCCCAGCGGTTCCCCCAGACGGTCGATGCTCTCGCCGATGAGCAGCAGGACGACGAAGGCGGTCCCGCTCATGAAGATGTTGCGGGCGCTGAAATACCGTCCTCGCCAGCGGGCCGGCACGCTCTTGCCCAGCAGCGCCGTCCAGGCCGGATTGGCAAAGTGTAGCAGGAAGGCGCGCCCCACGGCGAAGGCGATGGCGAGGTAGATCAACAGTCGCAGGGGGATGCCGAAGTAAGGCAGCACGATCAGACCTATGAGCAGCGCGCGTCCTACGAAAGAGGGCAGAATCGCCAGCCGCTTGTATGTCTGTCGTCCTGTCGCCAGCCGCCCGCCGGGTAACATAGCGACCGGCATGGCGAAGTTGCTCAGCGAACTCAACAGTCCGATCTCAACCCGCGAGGCCCCCAGTGTCAACAGGTAGACCGACTGATAGGTGTTGACGATAGCGTCACTGACGTTTTCCAGAATGCCGCCGACGATCATCCGCCGCAGGTTCCGGCGGATGCCCTGGGGTATGTTGGCGCTCCAGCGTCCCCCCGCCAGGAGAAGCTGCAGCGTCATCCACCACTTGGGACGGGGCGTGGAGAGACGTTGACGGAGCAGGCGTCGAAGGTTCATCCAATCCTGACAAAGTCCTCGGCCGGCAAAACAAACAACGTGGCTTTGTGCTGACCGGCTTCAGGTTTCCCGCAATTTTCCTCGATAATGCGGTATACGTCCTCCACAGTCTCCGCTTCCACGCCGATGAGCAGGGTTACGTTGCCCCGGCGCAGGAATCCCCCGGTGCTGGCGATGCGGGTCACGCGGTATCCTTCTTCTACCAGCGCATCGGAGACGGACAGGGCGTCCGAGTCCTTGACAATAGCGATGATTAGCTTCATACTCACTCCTTGATAGACTGCGGTGAAGGGACGCTTGGTTAAGCCCGATTAAGGTCTCCAAGGTTTTCGCCGAGCGATCCCCTAAGTCCTAAAAAGCCCCCTGGAGATCAAAATGTGAACGCCGGTTGCCATACCTTGGAAGTCCCTTCTGATGCATGGATCACAGGTACCGGAACTGCTCCACCGGTAAGATGAAAACGGTGGCCCCGCCTACGTAAACCTCGATCATGGACGGAGGGCCTGGCGCAATAGCCATTTCCACCCCCATGGGCACGTAGCGGGTGTGACGTGGGCACTTTTCACGCAACAGTGCAAAGAGTTGCGGCAGCCGTCGCGCGCTGGTGCCCACAAACAGGGTCACCAGCGAGTCGTGAAGGAAGCCGCCGGTGGCGCTCACCCGGGTGACACGAAACTTCTGCTCGTTGAGCGAACGGATCAAATCATGGGATTGACTTCCGTCCACAATGATGACGGCCAGACGATTGATGGTTGGTTCCACTTTGCCCTCCAGCCTCTCACCTGTTGGCTATGTTTGCGGGTCTGCCTCTCTTTGATTATAATCGGTTTGGTGCGATTGGAAAGTTCACCCCAGGCTGTTCTACCTTCACCGGGTAGTCACTACGGAAAGACGTGAATCTTTATGCGACGATTAGGGTTGGCGATGTTTGTATGTGTAGCTCTTGTGTTGATAGGGGGCGCGTGTGTCGCTACCATGCCGCCGTCCCCCTCCCCTTCTCCTTCGCTTACTGTGAGTCCGACGGCAAATGCGACGCCGACGCCCCAGCCCACGACGATTACGCTCTGGCACAATTGGCCCAGCAGTTGGGAAGCCCATTATCAGGAAGTGATCACAGATTTCAATGCCTCCTCTGAGGACATCCGCATTGAACCTCTCAAGGTTGAAAACCTGGATGAGGCATTGAGTGTGGCGATACCCACCGGGGAAGGACCGGACATCGTTCACGGGCACGCCGCTCGCATCGGCGAGTGGGCGCAGGACGGGCTCATTGTGCCGCTCGAAGGATACGTCGCCTCCTCCTTCCTGGGGTACCGCTTTGAACCGGCGGCCGTCCGCGCGGTGCGCTGGCAAGGCGTCTATTGGGGCATGCCCGATACTCAGGAGGGGATCGCCCTGATCTACAATCGTGACGTGATTTCCACCTCTCAACTGCCCGATCCTCAAGATTTTCCGGGTCTTCTGGAGCAAGCGCGCGCCTTCCGTCTGGAGCATCCAGATAAGTACTATCTCTGCAACCCGGCTTTTGGGCAGGCGGATGCCTATCATGTGGCGCCCATTTACCTGGGGCACGATTTACAGGATCACGGTGGTTTTGTGGACGAGCAAGGGAATGTGTATCTCACCAGCGACGCGGCTCAGGCGGCGGCCGGCTGGATTGCCGAGTTCAGCAAGATCTCTCCGGCGGAGGCCAGCGCCGCCCTCTGTCAGACCATGTTTATCGAGGGTCAGACTCCGGTGTGGTGGACGGGGGCGCGGGCGCTGTTGGTTCTGGAGAAGACAGATCTGGATTACGGCGTCGCCCCCATGGGAAGTCCTCTGGTGAACGTCACCGCCTTTATGCTCAGCGGGAACGCCCGGTCGCGGGGGCACGCCGCGTTGGCCTTGAAGGTGATGCAAACGTTGACGGGGGTGGCGGCCCAGCGCCAGCTGGCGGTGGAAGCGCGGGTGGTGCCGGCGAACCGTGACGCCCTTGCTGCGCCTGAGCTGCGGTTGGATCCGATCATCGCCGGTTTTGGGGACGCGCTGCACTTGGGGACGCCGCTCCCCAATCACGCCTACGGCGATTGTGTCTGGGGGCCTTTGGGGGAGGCGACGCTGGCTATTTGGAAGGGACGTCTGTCTCCCGCCGAGGCTCTTGAGCAGGCCCAGACGCTGGTCGAAAGTTGTGTGGAAGAGAAGCGGTGAGGCGCCGGTCATCCGACGGACCAGGACATGCTAAACGACCGGGAGGCTCCGTAATGCACTTTTTGACTCGTCGCGTGGGGAGATTCGTGACTCTGAGCGGCGACGGCGTTTTGACATCCCATTCAACGATGCTATGATGCTGGGTGTTGCTCTGGCGTTGCGCGATCGCCGGGGTGAGTCCCGAACGTGAGGCAGTCCGAGGTTGACCATGCCATGAATATCTTGAGCAGCCGCAAGCCGATTTACACAATTTTGATCGCCATCATCCTGGCGACGATTCCCTGTTATACGTTGGGGTTCATTGCCTTGCGTTTGCATACCACGCCGTCTCCTCCGATGCCCACCGCCACGTTGACGCCGACGAGTACGCTTATCGCTACGGAGACGCCTTTCGTCGTAGGGCCGGGGAAGGGTGAAGATGGCACCCTTGCGCCGACCCCGACGCAGTGGTTCCCGCCTACCTTCACACCCACTCCCACGGATACACCCACGCCCACCGAGACTCCTTCACCTACCTCCACACCTACCTTTACACCCTCGCCTACCGTTTCTGTGACGCCTACGAGCACACCCACGCCGAGCGCCACGCCCACCACCTCTGCCTCTCCTACCGCGACGCCCACGGTGCGTTCCACGGCCACCTCCACCTCTACGCCGCGACCCACGCCCAGCCCGACGAACACCCCGGAGCCCACTTTTACGCCAACGAAGCAGGCCACCGCCACACCGACGCAGACCCCCACCTTTACTCCCACGGCTACAGAGGCCACGCCGACGTTCACCGCGACGCCCACGCTGACAGCCACTCAGGTTGTGACACCCTGAACGCGCGTATGGAGGTTCATCGTCAGGTTCAGGATAAGGCGGCGTGCGGCCCTGGCTGTGTTCCCCGGTGTTTACCGAAGCACCAGGACTTCGTAGCTCGTCAAATGACATCTACCGCTTGTCAATTGGCTCTCCTGAAAAAAGATGGAAAAATCTAGTCGGTCGTCCTCTTGTCATCCCGAACCTTGAGCATGGCGGTAGGTTCGGGATCTCGTTGTCCGAACACACAGCGTCTGCGCAGAACGAGATCTCCCTTATGCTCAGGGCAAGCCTCCGTCACTGTGTTCCTCGGGATGACACGACTGTCTTGTCAGGTCTTAACTGATGGATGAAAGAACCGGTACACCCATCTAACCATAGGAAGTCAGGGTTTTCATTCGCTGATTTCTCAATTCGTTGTCTATTTTCGAAGGAGTCTCAATCGTAAATCGAGAAGCGCCAATCGAAGGAGTGTTGTGAAGACAGAGACCTTGTTGAAAGAACTTAGCGAAATCAGCGGCCTCGCCGGGCGCGAGGACGCAGTGCGGCGCCATCTTCAGGCGCTTTGGGAGCCGTGGGTCGATGAGTTGCGCACGGATGCGCTGGGTAATCTCATCGGTGTGCAGCGCGGCGCCACCGCCGCGCCCCGTCCGGAGTTGATGCTCGCCGCTCACATGGACGAAATCGGGCTTGTCGTCACCGAGATCGAGAAGGGATTTCTGCACGTGGGGCGCGTGGGCGGGGTGGACCTCCGCGTGCTTCTGGGGTTGCGGGTCACCGTCCACGGACGGCGGGCGTTGCCCGGTGTCATCGGCACCCGTCCGCCTCACGTTCTCAGCGCCGAGGAGCGGAAAAAGGTCGTGCCCTGGGAAAAGCTCTTCGTGGACCTCGGTCTTCCCGCCGAGGAGGTGCAGGATGTGGTCGGCGTGGGGGATCCGGTTTCAATTCACCGTCCGCTGTTGACGCTGCAGAATCGGCGCGTCGCAGGTAAAGCCCTGGACAACCGGGCCTCCGTCGCGGCACTCACGCAGGCGCTGGAGATGCTGCGGGCTATCAGACACGACTGGGATGTCTACGCCGTGGCCACTGTGCAGGAGGAGGTGGGCATCAAGGGTGCCATCACCGGGGCTTATGGCGTCGCACCCCAGCTGGCCGTGGCTCTCGATGTCACCTTCGCCAAACAGGCGGGGGACAGTGAGGCGGGTGCTTTTGCGCTGGACAAAGGGCCCACGGTGGGCGTCGGGCCGAATTTCCATCCCCAGGTCGTGGAGCGCTTGCGAGAGGCGGCCAAAAGCCGGGAGATTCCCTATCAGGTGGAGGTCCTGCCCGGCTCCTCCGGCACCGATGCCTGGGGGATTCAGGTGGCGCGGGAAGGGGTCCCGACCGGCTTGCTCTCCATCCCTGTCCGCTATATGCATCAGCCTGTGGAAATGGTGGCCTTAGGGGACATTGAGCGCACCGCGCGGCTGCTGGCGGCTTTTGTTGCCGATCTGCCGGGGGATTACACTCCCCGTTGGGAGGATGAACTGTGAACCAGGTGGAGATTCTGAAAACGCTGTCGAATGTTATGGCGACCTCCGGCGACGAGACGGCGGTGCGTCGCGTCCTGCGTCCCTTGGTGGTAGAACACGTCGATGAGCTGCACGTGGATGCTATGGGCAACCTTATCACGTTGAAGCGGGGAACCGGCGCCTCACCCCTGCGGGTGTTGGTCACCGCGCACATGGACGAGGTGGGGTTTATGGTTGTGGGGCACGCCAACGATGGCGAACTCCAGGTGCGTTCCGTCGGCGGGATCGACGCGCGGCTCCTGCCGGGGCTCGACGTGTGCGTGGGTGATGAGCAGCTGCCCGGCGTCATCGGTCTACAGGCCGTTCACCGCGTCTCCAATGACTGGAAGACAGTCACGCCGTTGGAGAAGCTCGTGGTGGACATCGGCGCTTCCGACAAGGACGAGGCGGAGAAGCTGGCTCCCCTCGGCACGTGTGTGACTTTCCCCACTCAGGCCTTTGAGGTGGGACGTCTCATCGCGGGCAAAGCCTTCGACGACCGCGCCGGCTGCGCCGCCCTCGTGGCCCTGTTGCAGGGCGCCCCCCTGCCTTTTGACCTCTACGGCGTCTTCACCGTTCAGGAAGAGGTAGGCCTGCGCGGCGCTCGTGTCGCCGGTTACACCGTGGCGCCCGATGCCGCTTTCGTCCTGGAGGGTACCATCGCCGACGATCTGCCCAAAGAGGAGGACGTTAGCCCCACCTCGGAGCTCGGCAAGGGGCCCGTCATCACCGTCATGGATCGTTCCTACGTCGCTGACCCCCGTCTCCTGCGCCACGTCGTCCAGGTGGCCGAGGAGGAGGGGTTTCCGTATCAGTTCAAACAGCCGGGTATCGGCGGCACTGACGCCGGCACCATTCACTTCGCGCGCGGTGGTGTGCCGTCGATCACGCTGGCCGTGCCCTGTCGCTATATCCACGGACCGATCTCACTGTTGGATCCCCAAGATCTGGCGCATACCATCGGTCTGACCCGCGCTGCGCTGCAGCGCTTTACCCTGCACGTTCTGGAGGTCGCATGAACGAGACAAACGCAACGGTCGCACAGAAGGGAGTTCCCTTGGATCTGGAGTTACTGCAAGCGCTGACGCAAGCCTTTGGGCCGCCGGGCTACGAAGGCCCCATTCGGGAGGTGATTCGCAAGCACGTGGAGCCCCACGCTGAAGAGATGTGGGTCGATCCGCTGGGCAGCCTGGTGGTTCATCGACCCGGTGTGGGCACCGACCAGAAGAAGCTGGTGCTGGCAGCTCACATCGACGAAATCGGCGTGATGGTCACCCACGTGGACGAGCAGGGCTTCCTGCGCTTCGCTCGCATGGGCGGGGTCTTTCCGCAGAACTGCGTGGGGAACCGCGTGCGCTTTGCCGACGGCACACGCGGAGTGATCTATGTGGAGCGACGTGAGGACACCTCGAAGCCGCCTAAGCTGGAGCACATGTACATCGACGTGGGCGCCACGGGGCCTGACGACGCCCCGGTGAACGTCGGCGCGCCCGCCGTCTTTGAGCGTTCTCTGGAGATTCAGGGCCGACGGGTGATCGGGAAGGCTTTGGACGATCGTATCGGCTGCTATGTCCTCATCGAGGTGCTCCGGCGCCTGGATGTCTCTCCCTACGACCTGTATTTCTTGTTCAGCGTCCAGGAGGAGGTGACGCTCTCCGGCGCCCGCACCTCGGCGTACAAAATCGACCCCGATCTGGCCCTCGCCGTGGACGTTACCGCCACCGGCGATACGCCGAAGGCGTTGCCGATGGCCGTCGCGTTGGGCAAAGGGCCGGCCGTCAAGGTGCAGGATGCGGGGATGATCGCCCATCCCCAGGTCCGCGGGTTGCTGGTCGAGGCCGCTCGTCGCGCCGAGATCCCCTATCAGATGGAGATTTTGGAGCGCGGTTCTACCGATGCGGCCGCCATGCAGCTCACCCGTGCCGGCGTTCCCAGTGGGGGGCTGAGCATCCCCTGTCGCTACGTGCACAGTCCCTCGGAGATGGTGGATCGTGATGACGTGGCGCAGGCCGTCGTTCTTCTCCTCTCTGCCCTTGCTCCGGAGGCGTGAGCACTGGGGTTGACCTTCTGACCGCGCTACTGACACCTTGAAAAGTTGCCTGTCTCATGCTATCATGTAAGTAGCCTGTCAACAAGGTGGGGGGGTGCGCCGCACACCCCTTCCGCCTACGCTATAGTTTTCTTTGATGGCGGCGTACATCAAAGGATCACTTACATTTAAGGAGGAGGTTTGGAGAGTATAGAACTGGCGCGTGAAATTACCGACATTTTGCTGGATAAACAGGGAGAAGACATCTTAATTCTGGACCTGCGGGACCTCACCCTCATCGCGGACTATTTCATCATCTGCTCGGCCGACAATCGTCGTCAGTTGACCACGATGGTCAACACGGTGCAGGAACAGTTGAAAAAATGGGGGCCCGGTTTCCTGGCCCGAGGTGTAGAGGGCACCGCCGATTCAGGTTGGATCTTGCTCGATTATAATTCGGTTATCGTACATCTCTTTGAGAGCAGTTTGCGTCAGTACTACCAATTGGAAGAACTGTGGAGCGCCGGCAAGGTCGTTGCCCGCATTCAGTGATGTCCACGGCGATCTTTCGTCAGGGAAGGCCCAGAGCCCAGAATCACAGGATTCTGGGCTTTTGTATTCCTTCGACGAGCGCTCAGGCGAGATAGGAAGCCGGCTTCTCCGAAGAAATCCAACCCCCGTTGATCTCAGCCCCAAGAACAGCGTTGCCGGGGCAGGATTTGCTTGTGGCGACCGGGATATTGCCGGGGACCGATCGGGGCCGACGCTGAAAACCGCTGATGCCACGCTGAGTTCCTTGTTGACACGCTCTACATCACGGGTATAATTTGTCGAGGAAAGGTAGGGGACAGGTGAAAAAGGAGCGTTGGCGCACTCACCTCCGCTGGATTCAACCGGGCCTACACATCAAGCGTTGGTTGCTCCTGCTGATGCTGGGTGTAGGGCTTTTTAGTGTGGGGCTCGCCACGCTGTTTCGTTTGTTTCCTCCCCTATTTGGGCACCTTAACTTTCTGAGGCTGGATTTCCTGGCGCCTGAGGTGCGCGCGGGGCTCTTTTGCTTGCTGGGCCTTGGTGGTCTAGGGGTGGCCCTGTGGCGCTTGAATCATGCCCTTTTGGAGCCCTTTCTGGAAAAAGCGGAAACCACTTATCCTGAGGTGCTTTACCGTTATCGGCTCCGGGAGCGGGGCCCGCGCGTCGTGGTGTTGGGGGGTGGGCACGGGCAGGCGACCATCCTTCGTGGCCTGAAGGCGTATACCTTGAATTTGACGGCCATTGTCACCGTGGCGGATGACGGGGGTTCATCGGGGCGTCTGCGGCGTGAGATGGGCATCTTGCCGCCCGGTGATTTCAGGAACTGCATTGCCGCGTTGGCCGACGATGAATCTCTGATGACGCGGGTGATGCAATATCGCTTTCTGAACGGCGGCGGGCTCGCCGGGCACAGTTTCGGCAATCTCTTTATCAGCGCCATGGCCGGCGTCACCGGCTCCTTCGAAAGGGCGCTGGGCGAGTCGAGCCGCGTGTTGGCGGTTCAGGGCCAGGTGTTGCCCAGCACGTTGACCCCGGTGGTGTTGGCGGCTGACGTGCGTCTGGGCGAGGGCACGCCGGTGCGCGTGCGCGGAGAGTCAAAGATCCCGCAGAGCGGTGGAGAGATCTTGCGGGTGTTGCTGGAGCCCGCCGATCCCCCTGCCTATCCCGGAGCCGTGCAGGAGATTTTGAACGCCCAGATGCTTGTCATCGGGCCGGGAAGCCTGTACACCAGCATCATGCCCAATTTGCTGGTCCCGGAGATTGCGCGGGCCATCCGTGCCAGCCCGGCGGTCAAAGTGTACGTCTGTAACGTCGCCACGCAGCCCGGCGAGACCGACGGCTACGCTGTAGAAGAACATCTCCAGGTTCTGGAAACGCACCTGGGACCTCAGCTCTACGACGTCGTGGTGATCAACGACACTTTGCCGGATGTGCCGTTGCCGGAGAAGGTGACCTGGGTCCAGCCGAGGTTTCGGCGGCGGGAAACCGTGCGGGTCTTGTCCGCGCCCCTGGTCTCAGAAACGATACCCTGGCAGCACGACAGCCGCAAGCTGGCCCGATTGGTCATCGGCCTGTTACAGTAGGGTATGACATCCGAAGACGTAACGGCAACATCGTTGCTCTTCATCCTTCTTTGAAGAAGGTCGGCATGAAGGGTGACGCTTAGCAACAACGTCAATCTATCTCACATATTAAGGAGGTAAGCATGGCTAAGGTAGCGATTAACGGTTTAGGTAGGATCGGGCGCGCTGCGCTCAAGATCATCATGGAAACCCCCGAGCTGGAACTGGTGGCGGTCAACGACATCGCTCCCCGTGACAATCTCGCCTATCTGCTGAAATACGACACGGTCTACGGTCGGTATGAAAAGGATGTGGCGGTCGAAGGTGAGGATCTGGTTATTGGCGGTGAACGCATCAAGTTCTTCCAAATGCGTGACCCCGCCGAATTGCCTTGGGATGAGATGGACGTCGACATTGTCTTTGAGTGCACGGGCTTCTTCCGCACCCAGGAAGGGATGGAGAAACACATGGAGGCCGGTGCCAAGTACGTGATCCTCTCGGCGCCCGCCAAGGGGGACGGGGTTCCCACCGTCGTCCATGGTGTTAACGTGCCGGATGAGAGCGCCAAGATGCACTCCTGTGCCAGCTGCACCACCAATTCCATCACACCAGTGGTGGAGATCATCGGTCGCCGCCTGGGGATCCAGAAGGCGCTGTTGACCACCATTCACGCTTACACCTCGACGCAGGCCATCGTGGACGGTCCCAGCAGCAAAGTCCGCCGGGGTCGTGCGGCTGCGGCCAACTTTGTGCCCACCACCACCGGCGCGGCCATCGCCACCACGCGCGTGTTACCTCAGTACGAGGGTAAGTTCGACGGCGTGGCCGTGCGCGCTCCCATCCCTGTTGGCTCCATCAGCGACATGGTCTTCCTGACGGAGAAGGATACCACAGTGGAAGAGGTCAACGCCATTCTCAAGGAAGAGGCCGAGACCGAGAAATACAAGGGCATCTTCGGTGTCACCGAGGAACCGTTGGTCTCCTCCGACATCATCGGGCTCTCCTACGCCTCGCTGGCCGATCTGGAGATGACGCGTGTCGTGGACGGTAATCTGGTCAAGATCATGGCCTGGTACGATAACGAGTGGGGCTTCACCAGTCAAATGGTCCGCGAGGGTGTGCGGGTTGCCAAGAAGTTCGGTTTCTAAGGAGCCGTTTCGTTTAAACTTGAGGGACATCGAAGGACCGATGTCCCTCACTTTACGTCAGATATCCTGAACGAGATAAGGAGGATCCATGGACAAGAAGACCGTTCGTGACGTTGATTTGAAAGGCAAGCGTGTCCTCATGCGGGCCGACTTCAACGTGCCGCTGGATGGCGAAGTGATCACCGACGATACCCGTATTCGGGCGGCTCTGCCGACCATCGAGTATATTCTGGAGCAGGGCGCTGCGCTGATTCTGATGTCCCACCTGGGGCGGCCCGGCGGCGAGGTGAAGCCCGAGTTGAGCCTGAAGCCTGTGGCCAAGCGCCTTGGTGAGCTGCTGGGCCGACCTGTGACCATGGCGCCTGACAGCGTTGGACCCGAGGTCCAGGCGCTGGCGGAGGAAATGCAGCCCGGCGACGTCATGCTGCTGGAGAACACCCGTTTCCATCCGGGCGAGAAAAAGAACGATCCGGCGTACGCTAAAGCGCTGGCTGACCTGGCCGACATTTTCGTCAACGATGCCTTCGGCACAGCGCACCGCGCACACGCCAGTACCGTCGGCGTGACCACGTACCTCCCCGCCGTCTCCGGTTTCCTGATCGAGAAGGAGATGAAGTTCCTGGGCCGCGCGGCGGAGAGCCCCGATCATCCCTACGTGGTGTTGTTGGGCGGGGCCAAGATCTCCGATAAGCTGAGCACCATGCGTAACATCTTCGCGTGCGGCGCCGATAAGATGCTCATCGGCGGTGGCATTGCCAACACTTTCCTCAAAGCGCTGGGTTACGAGGTCGGTGATTCGCTTGTGGAGGACGAGATGCTTGCGGAGGCCAAAGCGCTGTTGGAGGAGCATAAAGGCAAGATCGTGTTGCCCGTCGATGTCGTGGTGGGTGATGCTTTCGACAACGACGCCAACCGCAAGGTCGTGCCCATCGATGCTGTGACGCCGGGGTGGGCTATCTACGATATCGGTCCTGAGACGCTGGAGCGTTACAAAGAGGAGCTGAAGAAAGCCGCCATGGTCGCCTGGGCCGGTCCCATGGGCGTCTTCGAGTTGCCGAACTTTGCCAAAGGCACCTTCGCTATCGCCGAGGTACTGACGGAGATCGACGCCGTGACGCTGGTCGGTGGCGGTGATTCCGGTGCGGCGGTCCACAAGGCGGGCGTGGCCGACAAGGTGAGTCACGTCTCCACCGGCGGCGGCGCCAGCTTGCGCCTGCTGGAGGGCAAAGAGCTGCCCGGCCTGGAAGCGTTGGACGATAAATAGTGACGGGGTCGGATAGTCACATAGGTCTATCAGACTCCCAGACTATTGGACTACCTAAGGAGAAATGATGCGGAAACCATTCATTGCTGGAAACTGGAAAATGCACAAGACGGTTACCGAAGCGGTGGCGCTTGCCGAGGGCCTGCGCGAGGCATTAGCCGACGTGGAGAGCATTGATCTGGCGGTCTGTCCCACGGCGACGGCGCTCAGCGCTGTGAGTGAGACGTTGGAAGGTTCCAACATCGGTGTAGGCGCGCAGAACATGTACTGGGAAGACGCCGGCGCGTACACCGGCGAGATCTCCCCGCCCATGGTCAAGGAGTGGGCCGAGTTCGTCATCATCGGGCACTCAGAGCGGCGCAAATACTTCGGGGAGACCGACGAGACCGTCAACAAGAAGATCAAGGCGGCGCTGGCCCACGGTCTGAAACCCATCGTCTGCATCGGCGAGAGTCTGGAGCAGAACGAGGCCGGGGAGACTGTGGACTTCGTCAGCACGCAAATTCACGGCGCTTTCGCTGACGTCTCGGCCGAGGACGCCGTAAAGATCACCCTGGCCTACGAGCCTATCTGGGCCATTGGCACGGGCCGCACGGCGACGCCAGAGGACGCCGATCGGATCATCCGCGAGGCGATCCGCGACGTGTTGACCGCGCTTTACGATGAGAAGACCGCTGAGGGCATCCGCGTGCAATACGGCGGCAGCGTCAAACCGCACAACATCGCGGAGTTCATCGTCATGCCGGAGATCGACGGGGCGCTGGTGGGCGGCGCGAGCCTCACCGTAGAGGCCTTTAGCGGCATTGTCCACAACGCTGTGGAGGCGTTGCGCGTATAAGAGCGCTGGCCATCCTTACTACAACCCAAAGCCCCGATCCGCGGATCGGGGCTTTACTTTTGGGGAAGGCGGGAGTCGAACCCGCACGCCTTGCGGCACATGATCCTAAGTCATGCTCGTCTGCCCATTCCGACACTTCCCCGTTGCGGGCTATTATACCATACAGTGTCTCTACTGAAAAAAGGTGGAAAAGCGGATCTCTGGTTGCTCATCCCCTTGTCATCCCGAACCCTGAGCACGGCGAAGGGGGAGGGATCTCGTGGTTTTGACCGCGAATTTTCCTTCATGGGGTGGCGAGTTTTGGAGAAATCCGATTTTGTAAGTTATTTCAGTGGTGTCAACATGTGAGACGGTTACTTGTCAGTCTGATGAAATGTGGTACAATCGAAGATGTTATGCCCCTGTAGCTCAATTGGATAGAGCACCGGCCTCCGGAGCCGGGGATTCGTGTTCAAGTCACGACAGGGGTATAGAAAACAGCCCGGTCTTCGCGCCGGGCGTTTTGTCTTCGTGTTGATGAAGACTCTGAAATGACGGCCTCAGAGTTCGGGCCGGTGCAATGCCCCCTTCGGATACTTGAACCCGGCCCGTTAGGCGGGAGTGGCGTCGACCAGCACAGACCGGCACTCCACCGCGTTCCGTGCCTGACTACGAGCCGGTATACTTGAACTGGATGTTTAAAAATGATCATAGCTTCAGGGGGATTTTTATGTCCAAGTACTCCACCTTGTTTTTAACCCATCGCAGTGCCTTTCACCAACGCGCGGCGTTGGAATCCGCCCCGCCTGAGCTGGAGATCACGCTGCTGCGCGACCCCGACCGCAGGGAGGTGTTGGCGTTGCTGCCGGAGATGGAATTTCTCATTTCGGAGCGTTCCGGGGTTGTTGATGCGGAGATGATCGCGGCGGCCCCACACCTGCGCCTCATCCAGCGGCTGGGCTCTTTGACCTACGACATCGATCTGGAGGCCGCGCGCGCGGCCGGTGTCCCTGTCTGCGCAGTTCCGGTTCACGGTGCGATAATGGTAGCGGAGCACCTGGTGATGCAGATGTTGGCGCTGCTTAAGCGTCTTCATCACGCCGAACGGATCGCGTTGGAAGCCGGCGATTGGGGCGTCAGCCGTCGCACCGACGAGAACACCTTCGCCTACAATTGGTCGGGCTTGCGTGGAATTGCCGGCCTGCAGGGCAAGACCGTGGGCGTCCTCGGTTTCGGCGAGATTGGGGCGGAGTTGGCGCGTCGCCTGCGTCCTTTCCGGCCCGCCCAGGTTCTCTACTACAAGCGCCACCGTCTGCCGTCTCACGCCGAGGCCGAGCTGGACATCGTCTACTGCGAGCCGCCTGCCCTCTATGCCGAAAGTGATATCCTCGCCATGTTGCTGCCCTACACACCGGCGACGGATGAGTTGATCGACGCCTCCGTCTTCGAGCAGATGCGGCCTTCAGCCTACCTGGTCTCTTGTGGCAGCGGCAGCGTCATCGATGAAGCAGCGCTGGCGGAGGCGATCCGCAGCGGACAAATTGCCGGCGCGGCCCTGGATACCTTCGAGTGGGAGCCGCTGCGTCCCGACAATCCACTGCTGTCGCTGGCCCGCGAGCGCGAGTCCAACATCTTGCTGACGCCCCATGTCGCTGCGGGCTCACCCGCCGAGGGGGAGACGAAGTCGTCCCGGCGCGCGGAGGACTACGCTAACCTGATCCGCGTCCTGCGTGGCGAACCCTTGAGACACCGCGTCGTCTGAAAGCCTTGTGCCCGGAAAGGTGTGCCGGGCCGGGCGACAGTGGCCGATTTCACGGCGGTTGTGGTCCTGGGGCCGGTCCGAAGAGCGCGGGCGAGGGGCGGCGCTGTAAGTGCACTCTGCTTTTCAGCGCCGGGAGGACATACAGACGCTCAACCAGCGGGGGTAGTCGGCGGAAGCAGTGAGAGGCAAAATGAAGGACTCCGTGCCTTGAAGCGTGTGGGCAACGGTTTGGCGCAGCGCCTCAGGTTGGCTTGTCTCGTCACCGAAGGCCTCGAAACCCAGCGTCCACCATCTCTGTCCGAGGGCTTGGATGCGGGTCAACTCCAGTTCGCAGCCTCGTGGAAGGGCAAAGCCTGAAGCCAGACGGGGGATGCCTTTGTCGTCGACGGCGTAGGTGTACAGACGGCGCACTTTGGCAATTGCCACCCAGTCCTTTGAGGTTTGCAACGCCCCTGTGGCTTCAGACTCGCTCAGTGCGAAGCTCCACTTGCGCCAGCGACCGACGGCGCCGGTGATCTGAGGCGCAAAGGAGACCACCTCGACGTCACCTACCCGTCGTTTAATCTCAATGCGGTCCTCGCGCCACTTCACACCCAGCGTTTCCTCGTTGGGCAGACGAAGGTAGTAGTCAGTCCGTCGCCCCCCGCCCGCTGCATCTGAGTTCAGCGCCTGGAACCACGCCTCGACCTGGGGAGGGACTGTGCCCTCGAAGAACCAGCGTACTTCGGTCGTGGGATAGGGCGCGCGGACGCTAGGCGTGCAGCTCGACGATGTCTTCATCGTGCAGCACATGATCGCGCCCTACCATCTGCCCATCGTAGACGCCGTGTCCCCAGATGCGGGCGTACTGGAAGTTCTCCAGGAAGTCGCGATGGACCTTGCCGGCGAACTCCTCGACGGTGCCGCCACGACGCATGACAAAGGGCGCGCTGCGGTCTATCTCCTGCCCCACCGGCTTGGCGTAGACGCGGATGATGTTCAAAGCCTGGAAGACGGCCTGTTTCATGCGGTTGATGTAGCGTTTGGTTGTCAGGGAGAGGGGGAGGAGCGGCCAATCCTCCCCCACCAGCTCACAGAGCACTTCGAAGTCCTCGTCCAGCTCTTCGTCGTCGGACTTGTTGACCAGCACCAGGAAGGGCAGATAGGCGACGTAGCCATCCACCTCAACGCGCTCCCGCAGGTGATGGGGCACGATGTGGTGTTCCTGGAGAAGGGCGATGCTTTCCTCCAGCTGCTCAATGGGGAAAGCCTGCAGATCCAGCATCAGCAGTACCAGATCGGCGCGGCGGATCATGGCCATCATCTCCGGCTCAATGTGCTCTCCGTTGAGCGGCGGCGTATCGATGAGCTGCACCTGGACGTTGTCGATGGGCATCATGCCCGGGGTCGGCGTCCAGGTCGTGAAAGGGTAGGGGGCCACCTCCGGCGTGGCGTTGGTCAGATCCCGCACCAGCGTGGATTTCCCCACGTTGGCAGGACCGACCACCACCGCCTGCCCCGCTCCCTCCCGATCGATATGGTAGACGGATTCCTGGCGGCTGGGCCCTTTTTGAGTGCGTGGCGCAGACCGCAGCTCCGAAAGGCGTCGGCGCAGATCGGCCCGCAGGTGATCGGTCCCCTTATGTTTGGGGACCACGCTCATCATCTGTTCGAGATAGGCGACCTTCTCCTCAGGGGAACCGGCCTGACGAAATTTCTCCTCAAGACGAAAGTAGTCCGGTGGCAGATTCGTTGGCATAGTGCGCGTTTAACCCTCTTCTCACTGTGACACTGAGACGGCATCCCACGTGAAGGTGTGAGATCGTTGTTGACTCATTTAAAAAGGTCCTCTAACTTCTGAATCCTGACCCCTGTAGATTCTTCGCACCTGAAATCCACCTCGCCCGTTTCGTCGCGATGGGGGGCGAGAAGGGCTTTCGGATAAGCCTATTATATCACATCGGGATGACTCTACCCCGAGAATACTAAAGCCGAGGGGCACAGTCGAAGGTTAAGGGGGAATGTCTCTTGCAAACTTTTTCTAATTCACTACAATAGGGGCAGCATGCAGGTTGAAATCAGGTGAGAGCGTTTTTGGCTCTGACCGCTACGGGCTCAGAAAACACGTCCTCGTCATTTTCTTTGACCTCTGCGCTTCTGTGGTTATTTGGGGGTAGACTCCCTTTGAGCAATCAGGTGAAACGACCAAAAATGTCATCCAACAACGTCGACCGGCTGCCGGAAGCGTCGCTTTCTCCTTCTGCCGCTCGAACAGTGCGGCGGCTTCAGGCGCGCATCGCTCAGCTGGAATCTTCAGAACAGAGGTTGTCTGCGCAGTTGGAAGGCCTGCGCGGACAGCAGACGGCGCTGGAGGAGAAGCAGGAGCGCCTGGCGGCGCTCTTCAAGGCGCTGCCCGACCTCGCCTTTGTGCTCGACGAAGATGGGCGCTACATTGAGGTTCTGGCTGAAGAAGATCACCCTCTACTCTATGAGTCCGCCACCACGATGCGGGGGCGCACGCTGGAGGACGTTTTGCCGCCGAGGGTGGCGAGAGCGGCATTAGCCTCTCTGCGCCGGGCGCTGGCGACCAACCAGACCCAGACGTTGGAGTATTGGCTGGACGTGCCCGCCGGCCGCTTTTGGTTCGAGGGGCGCACGGCTCCTATCCACTCGCGGGAGAAGGACGAACATTTGGTGGTCTGGATCGCGCGGGACGTTACCGCTCGCAAGGAGGCCGAGGAGGCGTTGCGTGAGAGCCAACGTCTCTATGCGCTGGCGGCGGTGGCCGGACAGGTGGGCATTTGGGAGTACGATATGGCGACGGAGACGCTCTACCTGGATCAACACGCGCGGACGCTGCTCGGATACGCCGAGGATGATCCCATCGAGTGGTCTTCTATCGTCTTTCCAGAGGATGCGGAGGCGTTGCGGATGAAGGCTACAGAGCATCTCGCCGGGCAGACGCCGGCTTTCGATTACGTCTGCAAGGTCAAACATCGGGATGGCACGCCTCTCTGGATTTTGACGCGCGGCTCCGTCGCTCACCGGGCGAAGAAGGAAGCCCCGGTCTTGATCGGCACGATGACGGTGATCACCGAGCGGCGGAAGGCCGAGCTCGCGCGGGAACGGCTGTTGACGATGTTGCAGCGACGTAACATCCAGATGCAGACGGCTGCCGAAGTCTCCAGCGCTATTGGCAGCATCCTGGATCCCCAACACCTGGTTCAGCAGGTCGTGAATCTGATCCGTGACGGCTTCGATCTCTACTACGTGGGTCTTTTTTTGGTCGACCGCAGTGGACGTTGGACCTCAGAACCCGGTCACTGGGCCGTCCTCCGTGCCGGGACCGGCGAGGTGGGCAGGCAGATGGTCGCCGAGGGGCATCGGTTGGAGATCGGCGGCCCTTCTATGATCGGCTGGTGCATCGCGAACCGGCAGGCTCGTATCTCCCTCGACGTGGGGGAGGAGCAGGTACACTTTGAAAACCCCTGGCTGCCGAAAACTCGCTCGGAGCTGGCCCTACCGCTGATCAGCCGGGGCGAGGCCATCGGCGCTCTGACCATCCAATCGGATCAGGAGGCTGCCTTCACCGAAAAGGACATTACAGTGCTTCAGACGATGGCCGATCAGATGGCTAACGCTATCGTCAACACATGGCTTTACGAGCAGGCACAACAGGAGATCGCGGAACGTCGCCACATTGAGCTCTCGCTGCGCCAGCGCCAACGCGAGTTGGAGCTGTTGAACAGCGCCACGCGCGCGCTGATCGCGCCCCTCGATCTCAGCGAGGTGTTGTGCGTCATCTTGCAAAAAGTGCATGATCTCTTGGGTGTGATGGCCTGCTCCGTCTGGCTTGTGGAACCTGATACAGGACAGCTGGTCTGCCACCATGCCACGGGTGCGCAGAGCGAGGTGGTGATTGGCTGGACGCTGGAGGCCGACCAGGGTATCGCCGGTTGGGTGCTGCAAAGTGGTGAGAGTCTCATCGTGAAAGACACCCGCCGCGACCCCCGTCACTTCGAGGGCGTGGCGAAGAAGACCGGGCTTGAGATCCGCTCGATCCTCTGTGTGCCGCTGAAAACCAAAGAGGCCGTCCTTGGCGTGCTCCAGGTTGTCGATACCAAAGTCGGGCGTTTCCACCTCTCCGACTTGCAGCTCATAGAGTCGCTTGCTACGACAGCCGCTATCGCTATTGAGAACGCCCGCTTGTACGAGCAGGCGCAGCAGGACGCGGCCACTAAGACGGCCCTCCTGGACGAGGCCAACCACCGCGTCAAAAACAACCTTACGGCCATTATGGGTCTCCTGGCTTTGGAATTGCAAAAACCTTACGATCAAACAGACGATTTCCGCGCCCTATTGCGCGATCTGCTCAATCGAATTCAGGGCATGGCTACGGTTCATAGCTTGCTCTCCGAGATCCAGTGGCAGCCTCTCCCCCTCAAGTGCCTGACCGAAGAGGTTTTGTACGCTGCTCTGGGCAGTGCTCCCAACCGGCAAAGCATCAGTGTGCGGGTTCACGCGCCTCCGGAGCCGTTGTTGATCGTCCCCCGACAGGCGACCAGTCTGGCTATTCTGCTCAACGAGCTGGTCACCAACAGCATCAAGCACGCCTTCCGGGAACAGGCGCAGGGAACCATCGTGGTGCAGATTGACCGAGAGGACGAAACGCTGATCGTCCTGCGCTATCGGGATAATGGACCAGGTTGGCCCGAAGAGGTGTTGGAGGGTGTCCGGCTCGGCGTTGGGGTCCGATTGATGCGTCTCATCGCAGAGGGGCCGATGTTGCAAGAGCTTACCTTTAGCAACGACGACGGCGCGGAGGCGCTGTTGACCTTTAAGTTGATTCCTTGTTGAGAGCCGTGTTAAGATTTGGGTGTGTTTCAAACGCGTGGGAACACGGTCAGGGGACCGGCGCCGGTCAACTCCAAGTCGGTCTTCTGAGTGCGCGCCTGGGACATGAAACACCTTCTTAAGATTCAGACATCGTGAGGAAGCGCGAGGGGTCCTTATCTCAGAGTTGGCTTTCAGCGTCTACCCTTACACTTCCCCAAGCAGGAGAAACGTCCTACCAGAACAGGGAGTGATGCATGGCTCGTCTTAATCGTGAAATACGGGTTCTCGTCGTGGACGATGATCCTCTCGTGACGGAATTAGTTCACACGCAACTCGACCGTTTAGGCTACACAGTAGTGGGGGCCGCCTTCAGTGCCGCGGACGCCGTTGAGATGGCATCTCAAAGGAAGCCCGATGTCGTGCTGATGGATCTGCGGATGTCCGATCCTCAGACCGGTCAGGAGAGGCGGATGGCAGGCCTGGAAGCTGCGCGGGCGATTCATAAACGTCGTCCGGTGCCCATCATTCTGCTGACGGCCTACGAGTCGCCTGAGCTGGTGCGTCAGGCGGGCGACGCGGGTGTGGTTGGCTATCTGGTAAAACCGGTGCGGTCTACCGAATTGGATCGGGCCATTGCTATTGGCCTGGCTCGCTATGACGACCTGATGAGATTGCAGCGTTTAAACACCGACCTTCAAGAACGTAACGCGGAGCTGGACGCTTTCGCTGACGCCGTGGTTCACGATCTCAAGGCTCCCCTGACGCCCATCATCGGTTACGCTGAGGTACTCGCCGATCAAGGGGAGGAGATGGCGTGGGGGGAGGTCCGCCGGTATCTGAAGATCATCGCCGATCGAGGCCGCAAGATCAACAGCATCATCGACGAGCTGCTGTTGCTCACCAGTGTGCGCAAACAAGACGTGCAGCCGCAGATACTGGATATGGGTGCGGTGGTGGAGGAAGCGTGTCAGCGGCTGTCGGAGATGATCCGGCAGTTCGAAGCGGAACTTCACGTCCCCCATCAGTGGCCCCGAGCCTGGGGATATGCGCCGTGGGTGGAAGAAGTATGGGTGAATTACCTCAGTAATGCCCTCAAGTACGGAGGCTCACCGCCTTACCTTGAATTGGGCGCCGTACGGGAAAATATCGAGGAGCGTCCCATGGTGCGCTTTTGGGTGCGGGATAACGGCCCGGGCCTTACCGCGGAGGAGTGTGAACGTCTCTTTATGCCCTTCGAACGCCTGGGACAGGTTCGCATTCCGGGGTATGGCCTGGGACTTTCCATTGTCCAACGCATCATTCGGCGACTTGGCGGGGAAACGGGCGTGGACAGCAGTCCCAATGAAGGGAGCACCTTCTATTTCACGCTGCCCGCTGTCGGGACGGAACGTTGACCTAGGCGCGTTTTGCGTTACACTGGTTGATAGATATGAGTAGGTATCTAAACGCATGTCGGCGCTGGACGCCCCATCTGCTGGGCTTGGTATTGCTGCTCCTGCTTCTCACCGGAGGGCCTCCCCCCCAGGATCAGGAGTTTCGTCTGGACGTACTGAGCAATCGCTACGCCTTCGACTTCGTCACGTGGGAACTAAAGACGATTTTCAACAAGGTAGCCTACGGGCTGCTCTCTCCCCAGCGTTTCATGTCGGAAACGGAGCGGGCGCGCTACGTGTTGGAGTATCTGGACAATGTCACGACCGCCCACAATCTGGCGGCGGAGATTGACCGTCTTTACAGCGATCCCGCCGTCGCGGACCCGGCGGTGGCGACCCGGGCTCAGCGACGGCGTTTGAACGAGCTGCGCGCTTTTATGGAGGTCCAGGGGGCCGTCGCCGAGGCTATTTTAGAAGAGCAGGTAAGTCGCGTGCTCGGAGATGAGGGGTTCGGCGTGCTGCGCCAGATCCTGCCGCCGGTCCGGGGAGCGATCACCCCTTTGCCTCACCTGTTGGTGGTCTCGCCCCGGGCTCACATCGAGCGCCTCTATCAGAAAGAGCTGATCCCCGGCATGACCATCGAGCAGCAGGTGGGGCTGGAGCAACGCATCGAGGCCGAGCTACCGCATCTTTCGTCCTACGTCACGGCTATCGGTGGTCTGGCGGCCTATCCGGCGATGTTGTTGGAGAGCAACTCCATCGATTGGCTGGCGGACGTCATGGCTCACGAATGGACTCATCATTATCTCCTGCCCAGGCCGCTGGGATGGAACTACTTCAATTCGGCGGAGGCGCGCACCGTCAACGAGACCGCTGCCTCGCTGGTGGGGGAGTGGGGTGGACAAGAGGTGGTACGACGCTTCTATGCCCCGCTTCTGGACCGGGAGAAACGTTTTCCAGACCCTCTGGTGAAAGAAGAGAGTCCCTCCGCGCCGCCGACCTTCGACTTTCACGCGGAGATGCGCGAAACCCGCGTCACGGTGGATCGTCTGCTTGCTCAGGGCAGGATAGAACAAGCCGAAGCCTATATGGAAGCGCGGCGGCAGCTTTTCGTTGAGCATGGCTACTACATCCGGCGTCTGAATCAAGCCTACTTCGCTTTCCACGGCGCCTACGCCAGCCTGAGCAGCTCGGGCGCCGCCGGTGACGACCCAACGGGGCCGGCCGTGCGGCGGGTGTGGGCGCTGAGCGCCTCCCCACGTCTGTTCCTGCGGAAGCTGGGCAGCGCGACCACGCTGACCGAGGTGTTAGCGTTGGAAGCGCAGCTGAGCGTTGCGCCCCAACCGTGAGCGCCTGCCCTCCGGTGCGGGGAAGATGGCAGCGCGCGTGAGCGGTTGACATTGTTGTAACTCATGTTATCATAGTTTCAGCTGTAGAGAGTCGTAAAGCCAAGTGTAACAAAGGGGGCCGTCATCAGCACATCAGTAAGATACCGTGTCAATCGGCAGATCCGGGCACGCGAGGTCCGCTTAATCGACGAAGAAGGCAACAATCAGGGGGTTGTCCCCCTTGAAGGGGCGCTGCGAGCCGCCATGGACAAAGGTATGGACTTGGTCGAGGTCGCGCCCAACGCCAATCCACCCGTGACGCGCATCATGGACTATGGGAAGTTCCTTTACGAGCAGTCGAAGAAGGAGCGGAAGGCCCGCAAAGCCCAAAAACAGGTGGAGGTCAAAGAGATCCGTCTGAGGCCCAAGACGACGGAGCATCATCTTTCGTTCAAGATAAGGGATGCCCGGAGGTGGTTGGAAGACGGCAACAAAGTCAAGGTACGGGTGCGGTTTCGGGGACGGGAGATCACCTACCCCCAGATTGCCCTGGATCAGATGCAAAAGATCGTCGATGACCTTGAGGACATCGCCAAGATTGAGCAGAAACCCGAGATGGACGGGCGCACTATGCTGATGGTGTTAGCGCCCAAGAGTTAAGGAAGGAGTTTCAATGCCGAAGATAAAGACGCATCAAGCCACGGCAAAGCGCTTCCGCCGTTCCAAGGGTGGGAAAGGGAAGCTGATGCGCACGCGCCAGGGGAAGAGCCACCTGCGTCGCAAGAAGCCCAAGGACGTCAAGCGCGAGTACGATGAGATGCACGTGGTCAAAGAACCGGCGATCAAGAAGCGCGTCAAGCGCCTGGCGCCTTATCTACATAAGAAGGACTAGGAGTTGGAATCGTGAGAGTAAAAGGTGGAGTCGTAACCCGTCGTCGTCACAAGAAGGTGATCCGTCGAACCAAGGGCTTCTACGGGACCCGGCATCGCCTGTACCGTCGTGCCCACGAAGGGTTGATGAATGCGCTGTGCTACGCCTATCGTGACCGGCGCAACCGCAAGCGCGACTTCCGTCGTCTGTGGATCACGCGCATCAACGCGGCCGCCCGCGAGAACGGCACGACGTACAGCCGGCTGATTCACGGTCTCAAAGAGGCCGACGTGCGGATCAATCGGAAGATGCTTTCTGATCTGGCCGTGCGCGATCCGCAAGCCTTCAGCGAGGTCGTGAAGGTGAGCATGCAGCAGTGACGGATGGAGGATTGAGAAGGGCGGCCCCGAAAGGCCGCCTTTTTTGTTTGCCCGGCAAGTTTTTCACCTGTAGGTCAGGCACGCAGGACCTCCCCCGGCATGCCGGGGGAGGCAACACCGTTGAAGTTTACCCTGGGCTGCGCGGCTAACTACGGCCTTTCGCGGTTACCCGGATTTCTGGTTGCCGAAGAGATTGAACAACCCTACCACGACGCCGACGACAAGCCCGAAGAGCACAGCTGCCCGAAAATCGAAGAGTACGGAGATGTCCTTGCCTTCGATGGTTGGGGCCGCGGCCAGGAAAGCGCTGCCGCTTTCGATTTTGATATGACGCGCTGCAGCGATCCCTATTCCGCCGTCTTTCAGGGTGACGTTTTCGCCCAGCGCCAGGCCCACGCCTCCTTCCTCCACGTCGATAAACCGGGCCTCCGCCCGGCCGACGCCACCTTGCTCCACGTGGACCTTGTCCGCTTCCACGCGCTGGGCGCCACCCTGACGGATGATCACCTCTTTGGCCTTTACTTCTTCGACAACTTCTATCTCATCCATGACGTTTTTACTTTTCTCGTTCATATAGCCTCCTAATCTGAATTCTGGTGCCCGGGGGGTTCTCAGACTCTAGTGTAGCACAGAAGACCAGGTGCACAATGGGCAACTCGGCCAGATGTGCCATAATGGGGGCGTGTCGAGCGTTGTCGTTCAGGATGCTCGTTTTTACGACGTTCACATCTGCAGATATTATGCTTTGGAGGAGATGAAAAATGGAGGAGAGCTTTCAATCGTCAGCAGCGACGGACGACGTCTCCCAAGACCCCTTTTGGATGTATCAGGAATGCAAGCTGGATTCATCTCAGTTCATCACGGCTATCGTTCACCTCTACCGTGCGGAGGTTCAGCGGGCCAATATGTGGCGTAGCCGGTTGGACACCACGACCAACTGGTCCGTCGTCACCAGCGCCGCAGCACTGACCTTCACGTTCAGCTCGCCGCAGAACCCCCATTTTGTCCTCTTGCTCGTCCTCATTCTCCTGTTAGCCTTTCTCAGTATCGAGGCGCGGCGTTATCGCTACTACGAGCTCTGGTACCGACGCTCGCATCTTATCGAGACGGATTTCTTCGCCGCCGCCGTTTCCTCTCATACGCCTTCCCCCGATTGGGGCGCGCGGCTGGAGGACGTTTTGCTGCATCCCACCCTGCGCATGGAGTGGTGGGAAGCCGTCGGTAGCCGTTTCAGACGCAATTACCTCTGGCTGATCACTCTGGTTTTAATCAGCTGGATCATCAAACTCAACGTTCATCCCACATCGGCTCAGGGCATCGCGTCCATGATTCAACGTGCGGCCGTCGGGGATCTGGTGTCTGGTCCGTGGGTCGTGGGGAGTGTCGGGTGTATCTATCTATCTCTGCTGGCGCTGGCCGTGCTGGCCAGTCTACCCGAGACGACGCGCGAGTTCCTCAAGTCGGGCAAGTCAAAGCTCCTGTTGCGCGCTCCTAAGTACAAGGCGGGCAATTCGCTTGCCACGGTCATCACCGATCACGGCTCCCGGCTGTCCCAAGCGCTGATTAAGGCTTTGGGGCGCAGCGTCACCGCCCTGCAGGGTAAAGGGATGTACTCGGGTGCCCCCCGGGACGTCCTTCTCTGCGTCCTCAGTGACATCCAGGTCGCGCAGTTCAAAAAGACCGTCTCCGATGTGGATCCCGATGCCTTCGTTATCGTCAGTCGCGCCCGGGAAGTGCACGGTACCGGTTTCGACCCTCTTAAAGCACCCAGCTGAATGCAGGGGAGGGTTGCAGGAGCAGCTGATGTCCGTCACCCGGTAAGCAGTCATTCGTCACTATGCCTAGCTAATAATTTTAGTATCATGGAAAGCGTAAGTTCATACAGATCGAGAGACATCGTATCTCTCCTCCTTTCCTTGGCTGTTGGCTCCCCGGATCCCCCTCCCGGGGAGCCACGCTTTTAGGTGTGTCTCGCAGGTGTCAAAAACCAAGGCCTCCCCATGTAGTGTCTTTTTCCGCGGGGGTACGCAGCCCCTTTTCGACACCAGAGGCATTGTCCTGACCTTTCTGCGTGGTATAATGATACCTATATATTGAACAGGAGGGATATGGGCGTCAAGGATTTTATTCGGAAGCTGTTTGGAGATCGCAATCAGCGGGAGATCGCCCGCTTGCAACAAACGGTGGAAGTGATTAAAGCACTGGAACCGGATTTCCATGCGTTGAGCGACGCTGCGCTGCGGGCAAAGACGGAGGAATTCCGACGGCGATTGGCGCAGGGCGAAACTCTTGAGGATCTGTTGCCGGAGGCTTTCGCGGCCGTGCGCGAGGCCGGTCGGCGCACCATTGGCCTGCGCCACTACGACGTGCAGCTCATCGGGGGGATGATCCTTCACGCGGGCAAAGTCGCCGAGATGCGCACCGGCGAAGGGAAGACGTTGGTGGCGACGCTGCCCCTGTACCTCAACGCCCTGGGAGGCGACAATGTCCATCTGGTCACCCCCAATGACTACCTGGCGAAGTTCGGCGTCCAGTGGATGGGGCCGATCTACCGCGCGTTGGGCGTCAGCGTCAGCGTCATCCAGTCAGCCGCCGGCAACCCCGATGAGGCCTCCTTCCTCTATGATCCCACGTACACTTCGGCCGATGACCGCTTTCAGTACCTCAAACCCATCACCCGCCGGGAGGCCTATCGCACCGACATCACTTACGGGACCAACAACGAGTTCGGGTTCGACTACCTGCGCGACAACATGGTCACCGATCTTTCCCAGCGCAGCCAGGGCGAGCTCCACTACGCCATTATCGACGAGGTGGACAGCATCCTCATCGACGAAGCGCGCACGCCTCTCATCATCTCGGGGCCGGCCGAAGAGCCTTCAGAGCTCTACCAACGTTTCGCTCGCATTGTCCGCGGTTTGCAACGTGATGTCGACTACGAGGTGGACGAGCGCTCGCGCATCGCCATGCTCACCGAAGAGGGCGTGGCTCACGTGGAGGCCATCCTCGACATACCGGAGGACGAGAGTATCTACGATTCCAAACACGCGCACGTGTTGCCCTACCTCGACAACGCCCTGCGCGCCAAAGAGTTCTTCGAGCGCGACAAAGAATACGTGGTGCGCGACGGGGAGATCGTGATTATCGACCAGTTCACGGGGCGGATGATGTTCGGTCGCCGCTACTCTGAGGGGCTCCACCAGGCCATCGAGGCCAAAGAAAGGGTGGAGATCCGCCGCGAGTCCCTGACCTACGCTACCATTACGTTCCAGAACTTCTTCCGCATGTACGAGAAGCTGGCCGGTATGACAGGCACCGCGGCCACGGAGGAAGAGGAGCTCCGCAAAATCTACGGCCTGGAAGTCACCGTCCTGCCCACCAACGTCGAATACCGGGCGCGTTTTGGGGATCTGGAGGAGAAAAAGGTTCCGTTGTCTAAGGCGGGCGTGGCCTTCGCAGGGATCCTCAACGCTCACGTTGCCGGTCCCTATCCTCAGACGCGGCCGGAGGATGTGGACGTCACCGTCTTTGACGGCGATGACGGTGAGCGTTACTATCGGCGGTTGGACATGGACGACCAGATCTACAAGACGATTGCGGCCAAGTTCCGCGCGGTCTTGCGGGAGATCGAAGCCGCTTACGAGGCGGGGCGACCGGTTTTGGTAGGGACCACGGCTATTGAGACCTCTGAGCAGCTCTCCAGATTGCTTAAACGTCATCGCATTCCCCACAACGTGCTCAACGCCAAGTACCACGAGCAGGAGGCTACTATCATCGCCCAGGCCGGACGTCCGGGCTCCGTGACCATCGCCACCAACATGGCCGGGCGCGGCGTCGACATCCTGTTGGGGGGTAACCCGGAGGGCCTGGCCCGCGAGGCGTTGCGCAAGAAGGGCCTTGATCTTACCGACATCCCCTCCGATGACTGGGAATCTGCCCTTAAAATGGCGCAGCGCGGCGAAGATCCTACTTCCGTCTACGGGGAGCCCTGGGCCGCTGTGCTCTGGGAGAAAGTTCAGGAGTGTCAGGCCGACCGCGAACGGGTCTACCGGCTGGGCGGCCTGCACGTCATCGGCACCGAGCGACATGAAGCGCGGCGTATCGATAACCAGCTGCGGGGCCGCGCCGGGCGTCAAGGTGATCCCGGCTCCAGTCGCTTCTACATCTCGCTGGAAGACGAGCTCATGCGCCGTTTCGGCGGCGAACGCTTGAAGCCATGGATGGAACGTGCCGGCCTGGACGAGGCGCCCTTGGAGTTCAACGTCCTCAGCCGCATCATCGGCTCCATTCAGGAGCGGGTGGAAGGCTACAACTTCGACATTCGCAGACATGTCTTGGAATACGATAACGTTGTCAACAAGCAGCGAGAAGTGGTCTACGCTGAGCGGTTGAAGATTCTCTCCCGCGATGATCTTCACGAGGATTTGATGGAGATGGTCGCCTCGGAAATCCGGCGGGTGATCCGGGAGCACGCCGCTTCCGAGGATCCGGAGACGGGGGATGCCAAGAGTTTGCTGGCCGAGATGCGACGCTTTATCCCCATGCCGCGCTCTTTCACGGCCGAGAAACTGGCCGCGCTGACGTCGGAGGAGCTGGAAGCCCAACTTCTCTCTTGGGCGGACGAGAATTACCGTGAGATGAGCAAACAGTTGGGGCATCAGGTGTACCGCAACTTGCGCCAGGAAGAGCTCTCGCTGGCCCAAATGGCGGAAAGCGAGGATCCCTTCTTGCAGCGCGTGGCCGTTGAAACCCAAGAAGCCTTCGGAGAGCAGGAATGGGCGGAGTGGAAGGATCTGCCGCTGCGACGTCTACCTTCCTCGCATGAGGCACAGGTTGAGGAACAGGTGGTGCGGCTCTACCGTTTGTTCCGTGATCGCCGCTTGATGTTGCGCGTTCTGGACAATCACTGGGTACGGCACCTCACCGACCTGGACGTTTTGCGGGAGGGCATTGGGCTGCGGGCCGTCGGTCAGCAGGACCCGTTGGTAGCCTATCAGCGGGAAGCGTACGAGATGTACCAGAACATGTTGGCGTCGGTCCAGCAACAGATCGTACGGTCTCTCTTCCTGGCGCCTCGTCAGATGACGACACGACGTCGGCAGCGACCCAAAGTTCAGCTGACCTCTTGGCGTCCACAGCTGCAGGCCGCCGGTGGAAGCGCCGCCGGAGCGCCCCAGCGCCCCAAGCGCGGTCAAAAGACCCCCGGTCGCAACGATCCTTGCTGGTGTGGCAGTGGCAAGAAATACAAGCACTGTCATCTGCGATCCGATCAACGTGCGTCGCGCTGATGTCTGAAGGCCTGCTGGCCCGACGTGCGGTCGAGAGCGCCGAGAAGTTTATATCGAGGGAAACTTATGGCAAAATCCAATCTCACCAGTCGCGTGTACGAGGATATGGATCCAGAGTTGCTGCACTTCGTCAGGCGATACGTAGATTCCTTCATCAAGTGGGATCTCCTGCTCTTCTTCCACAAAAATCCGCACACCATTGACACCGTAGAAAACATCGCCCGGTACGCGGGACGCGATCCGGAGAGCGTGCGTTTGGAAATTCTAGAACTGGTCGACAAAGGCTTGCTTGAGGAGACCCAGATGGGAGACATGATGATCTACGCGCTTAGCCCTTCTCCCGAGATCCGGAAGCAGCTCCAGGGCTTTGTCGAGGCCACCAAAGACCAACAATTCCGCGTGCGGGCCACGTATCACGTGATCAGAGATATGCGAGAGCGAGGGTAATAGCGACAGAAAGGAGGCTTATGAACAAGGCGGGCCAACGGGAAGGGCGCGTTCCCACCGGCATTCCCGAACTGGATCAGATGTTGAACGGTGGGTTTCTGCCGCTGACGGCTAACCTTGTCGAGGGGGCGCCGGGCTGTGGCAAGACGACGCTGGGCATGCACTTTATCCGCGCCGGAGCGTTGCAGGGGGAGCCCGGTCTGATCCTAACCTTCGAGCAGTTTCCGGAGCAGTTCTACCGGGACGCAGCCGCCTTCGGCTGGGACTTCCACGTCCTGGAGGACGCGGGTTTGCTCAAGGTCATCATGAGCAGCCCGGCGGTGGTGAAGAGCGATTGGGAGCAGCTGAACGGGAGGATGCAGAACTGGGTTCAGGAAACCGGGTGCAAGCGCGTCCTCATCGACAGCCTTTCCCACTTCGAACGCATCAGTCGGACCCCCGCCGTGCTCCGCTCCCACGTCTATGGTTTCCTCAACGCCCTCAAACGTGAGGGCGTGACGGCGTTGCTCACGCGGGAGTCCAGCATATTGCTGGGTGACGAGGATGAGACCACGGCCGACGCGTCCCTGGGCTTCCTGGTCGATTCCTACATCCTTTTGCGCTACGTGGAGATCGAAAGCGCAATCCGCCGGGCTATTATCGTGTTGAAGATGCGTGGGAGTCGTCACGACACCCACATCCGGCAGTTCGACATCGGTCCGCACGGAATCTACATCCGGGGGCCTTTCAAGGGCCGCGAGGCCATTCTCAGCGGCACGCCTCAGCAGATGGCCGAATCCTTTATCAAAGCCTTTATTCGCCGTTAAGAGCTGTTGAATGACTCCACTGAAATAACACCGGAAAAAATCGGATTTTTCCAAAACTTGCCCCTACATGTGGGAAAATTGTGGCCAAAACCACGAGATATAGGGGATGAGCGACTAAAAATCCGATCTTCCCACCTTTTTCAGGTGAGTCTTGAACGAATCCGGCTAAGACCTCCGAGGTGCTGGCGGGCGATGTCGCAAGCCCAAAGAAGGTTCCAGAGATCGGCCAGCCGAAAATCTCGGAAGTCTCTATGGAGCGAGTAGGAGTTGACTCTACTGAAAAGGGGTTTTTCAGTAGAGAAAGAGATGCTATATGTTGTGGTTGGGCACAGCCCAACCACAACATATACCCCATATTTTCTTTGGCTGACCCTTTTTTCAGGACAGCCATGAGTTGGAGATGTCGGTGATTTGGTTGAACGTAGGTCTGTTGGTCGTGACCT
The DNA here is from genome assembly GCA_049975525.1 of Anaerolineae bacterium. Taxonomy (GTDB): domain Bacteria; phylum Chloroflexota; class Anaerolineae; order B4-G1; family SLSP01; genus G713. The sequence goes on along the minus strand of JBNGCW010000004.1, from coordinate 3,664 downwards.
GGGCGGGGATCCTGATGATCCAATACATACTCATGCGGATCGCCGCTTTCTTTGAGAAAAACTCGGGGAAACCCACCTGGTATCGCGGGTATCTTTTCACCATCCTCCTGAGCGGATACGGCGCCGGGCGTTACGCCTGGCAGCTCGCCGTCCGGGATTCGACGTTGAACTTTAGCGGTGATCCTCTGGCCAATCTCACGCTCTTCTGTGCCGGGCTGGGATTGCTCATCCTGGGCAAGCGTCTCTATGTGCAGATGATGGGAGATCAACGGGCTTCATGAACGCCTTGCAAATTCTCACCTCGCACCTGGCCTTGCCGAGCATTATCGCGGTGCTCTACATCGGGCAGATGCTGCGGATTTTCAGCAAGCGGATGGGTGAGGTTACAAAGATGAAGCCCTATTATCGTTGGTTCAATCTGGGAAATGCTTTCGTCACCCTGAGTATCTTGGGTTATACACTTTACAACAACGCTATGCTCGGCGGTGGACCGCCTTTCTTCACGCGACCTTTCGCGGCTCTGCTGCTCTTTCATCTCCCGTTGGCGCTGGGCGTGATCATCAATCTGAGCGTGACCCTGGTTTATTGGGGCTGGCTGTTGGGTAAATCCTGACCTCGAGCAGGGGTGGGATTGGAGATGACCATGAATCAAGCACAAGACTTAGTGCAGTGGGCTCAGTCTCTGCCGAAGATCGATCTGCATCGGCACCTGGAGGGTTCCTTGCGCCTGCGGACCCTGGCCGATATCGCCGTGGAGCACGGCATCGATTTGCCCAGCTACGATATTGAACAGCTGCGCCCTTACGTTCAATTCACCGATGATGCTCCCAACTATCGGGGTTTTCTTGAGAAATTTAAACTGTTACGTCGTTTTTACACCTCGAAAGAGGCTGTAAAGCGCGTCACCCGCGAGGCCATCCTGGACGCGGCTCAGGACAACGTGCGTTACCTTGAACTGCGCTTCAACCCTGTCGCCCTGGCCCGCACGCAGGGGTTCCCTCTCCACGAGGTGGTGGGGTGGGTGCAAGAAGCGACGGCCGAGACCCAGGCGGAGTGCGACACGCGCGTCTGTCTGATCCTCACCATCAATCGCGCTGAGGCCGACCTGGCCGAAGAGATTGTCGATCTCGCCATCGCCTACTTTGGCCCCTTCGTGCGCGGTGTGGACTTGGCGGGCGATGAGACGCGCTATCCCTTTTCTCTGTTTAAAGAGCCCTTGCGCCGCGCCCGCGCAGCGGGTTTGGGGCTCACGGTGCACGCCGGAGAGGCCACCGGTGCCGAAAGCGTACGCGTCGCTGTGGAAATCCTGCAAGCTCAACGTATCGGTCACGGCGTCCAGGCTATCGAAAACTCCGAGGTCATTTCTTTGCTCTACGAGCGCAACATCACCCTGGAGGTCTGTCCCACCAGCAATTTTCAGACCGGGGTCATCCCCCATCTGAGCCTGCATCCACTCCTCGACCTCTTTGGCCTGCGCCTCTCCGTCACCATCAACACCGACGACCCCAGTGTGAGCGATACGACGCTCAGCGACGAGTACCTGGTGGCCGTGGAGGCTGTTGGGCTGAAAAAGCGCATGATCTATCAGGCTATCTGGAACGCCGTCGAAGCTGCTTTCCTCCCTGAGGAGGAGCGTCCGGCGCTCAGGACATGCTTCCGCCGTGAGTTGGCCTTCTATCCCGAAGCTGGCGCTGTGATCCCATCGTAAGGAGGTCTCATGACCGCGTCCCACGATCTCTTTGCCGTCGGTGTCCATCGTCCCGTGTACCTCTGGGCGGGGCCGGGTACCATACGTATGAATCGCCTGAAGTTTATGGATGCCCCGGTGAACGAGCGTGTGCACCTGGAGGCGTATACGCTCACCGGGGCAACGCGCATCGCCCAGGAAGCGCTCTGTAATTGGGCTTATCTCACCTACGATTGGGGCTTTCCCCCGGAGATCGAGCGGGAGGACTGGGAGGCTTTCAAAAAGGCTGTGCCTGTCTACCATGCCGCCAACGTGCGCGTCTTCGGCTACGTCCAGCTTTCCAACTACGTGAATCAGGGCACATATCGGCAGAAAGATTGGTACGCCGTGGATGCTCAGGGGAGACCCTTTTACTATTACACCGGTCGCTACATGGCTTGTTGGCAGCATCCGGCGTGGCGCGACCACCTTAAGCAGATGGTTTGGGGAGTGGTCTCCGCCGGCGCCGATGGGGTCTTCCTTGACAACCCCTGGTATGGTGTCCAACCCCGACAGTTCGCAGGCGCGTGGCTGGGCGGCGCCGGTTGCTACTGCGAGCGTTGCCGGGCGACATATCGCGAGGCCACCGGCCTGGAGATCCCACGGGAGATCGATCCCGCCGAGGAGGCGAGTCAAATCTACCTGCGTTGGCGGGCCGAGCAGGTCACGCAGACTATCGGCATGCTGGCGAACTACGCCCGCTCGCTTAACCCGGAGGTCCTCGTCAGTGTCAATGACTTCGACTCGGTGATGCGCCCCAGTTTCGTCACTTACGGTATCGATCTGAAGGCGTTGCGCCACGTTCAGGACGTGTTGATGATTGAGGACTTTGCGCTTCCCCAATGGCGTCCGGGGAGTGCGGAAGCCGCCGAACGCCTGGTCAACAATGCCCTGACCATCCGCGCGGCCTGTCCCCTGATCGGCGAGACGCCGCTTAGCGTCGATCCTTACGACCGGGGTATTGGGTTCGACGAGGTCTACGCCCCGCGTCGTTTCCGGCAGGGCATCGCCGAAGCGGCGGCCTGTGGCGTCCCCATGGTCGTCAAAGGCACCGAGTTCATTGAGGCGGATGGAACCTTTACGCTGTTGACCGCCGAAGCGTACGCCCCACAGCGTGAGGCCATCGGCGCGTTGCACGCCTGGCTTAGAGAGCACGCTGCGCTCTATCAGGCGCGGGAGAACGCTGCCCAGGTGGCGTTGCTCCATCCGGGTGAGGCGCTCTGGCAGCGGTGGGTGCAGCTCGCTCCGCTCTTCTTCGGCGCGGCGCAGACCCTGACGCGGGCGGCCGTCCCCTGGCGTGTTGTGACTCTCGAGGACGACCTCACTGCCCTGGAGACGCTTTTGCACATCACCTCACTGCCCGACGACGTTTCGCTGCCCCCTGCGCTTAAAACGGTCTTTCTGCCGCATCTGGAGGGGTGGGAGCTCCCCGAACCCGCCTACCTGGCGCGGCATCCCTTTGTCCGTCGGCTCGCCGCGCGCCTCGTCGAAGCGCTCTTCCGCGCCTACTTCCGCCGTCGTTGGGTCCGCAAGCTCATGGACGCCGCCGGGTTGCCCCAGCAGCACTTCCTGCAGACTCCCTACTTCGATCTGCCGGGCGCAGCGCAACAGGAAAGGCTACTCGCCGCTGTGGACTTCCCACGTTATCCCCTGATCAGGGCTGAAAGCCCGCTGTTGGTAGAGCACTGGCGACAGGGGGCACGCCGTCAGCTGCACCTGGTCAACTACGCCGCCGACCCCCAGACGGTCGAAGTTCAATTCCGACGCCCGCGCAGATGTGAAGTCCTCACCCCTTCGGACGCTTCGCCTCGAGTTCAAGAGGAGGCGTGCCTGCAGGTGCCGTTGGACGTTTACACGGTATTGATCTACACTTGAGACCCCGAGGACTGGACGTTCGCTTAAATTTGGACATAAAAACCAAAATCTGGTATCCTCACT
>JBNGCW010000003.1:0-176395 GCA_049975525.1 Anaerolineae bacterium | reverse complement strand
GGTTAATACGTTGGTTGCATCATCCTGCGGTCAAGCCTATGCAATGGTATGCGCCTTTGCTTCGCAGCGCGATAGGAGACGTGGAGCCCTCTCAGCGCTTAAAGATAGCGTTGGATACCTCCCCGTTGGGGCCCTTTGTCTTAATTCAAGCTGCGTTGATTTATCGCGGCCGCGCTATTCCAGTCGCATGGCGCGTCCTAGCACATGCAAGTGCTTCGGTCGCGTTCTCCGATTATCGTCCCCTGTTGGAAGCGGTCCATAGCCTGTTCCCGACGGCACAGATCGTGTTGTTGGCCGACCGGGGATTCTACCATGAGCGCTTGTTGACCTGGGCTGAGAATCACCACTGGCACTATCGTATCCGTGTGCCTAACAACACTCGTTTCCAGATCGAGGGCGGTACTTGGACAGTCGGAGAGCTCTGTCCGCCTCGGGGACATGCGCTCTTTCTGCACCATGTGAGTGTTCTGGAGGGGAAGCATCCCGATGTCCATTTGGCCCTAGGGACCCCTGAGGATCAGCCCACGGACCCTTGGTATATTGTCAGTGATGAACCTACCAGTATCAAGACTTTCACAGAGTATGGGTTGCGCTTTGATATTGAGGAGAATTTTCTGGATGATAAATCTAATGGATTTGATGTAGAAGCCAGTCGTCTGGATGACCCAGCAGCCCTCGAGCGGTTATTCTTGGTTTTGGCTGTAGCCACCTTGTACTTCACCAGCATAGGCGTCGGGGTCGTGCGGACTAAATTGCGCCGGTGGGTCGATACCCATTGGAATCGCGGCGCGAGTTATCTCAAAATCGGTTGGAAATGGCTCCGGCAACAGGTACGCCGTCAATGGCCAACGTTTTCAGGCTTCAATTTGGACCTCAGCCCTGATCCAGAACCGGCTCGTGCGTCACGACAACGGGATTTATCTCCCCCGCCACAGTGGCAGGTGATCACTGTAGATTGTAAAAGTGCTTATATACATATAGGCTAAATTGGTCAGTCAACCAGGATTGGCAATTAAAACTTCTAAAATCAGGTTTATGTTAAATATGGATATGCGATTCGACAATATATATTCCCTAAAATACGCCATGCGTCACGGAATGATAATAATTAATAGGTTTATATTGCGAAACAAATCTTAGGTAGTCTCCCCGCACAGTGTTGGTGAGAAAAAAGGACGGTAAATATCAGCGAACACCTAGTTTAAAAACATACCATCATGGGAAATATACAGTTCCAAGATCAATAACTTCTCCACTCTCGATATCAATGAAAAGCGTCTCGCCGGTTTCAGGATCATTGAGGAGCACGGAATTCATAGGCTCCCAAACGATCAAACCATATCGACCTGGCTCCACATTTGTGAACACAAAGGTCAGTGTATCCCTATCTATTTCAGCCTTGGGAGCAGTTTGCTCATCTAATTCCAGCAAATCAATATCAGGATTGCTAGTCGGTACCGCCTTAGCAAGAAAGATCTCACCCAACACGATATTATTTCTAGTTTTCTCAATATGTCCGCGAATTACCGCTCTACCTGGCGCAGGGTCTATATCCCACGCCGCCAAGTTTGATACAAGCTCTTCTGTGCTTGTAGGTTCTGGAGAATTCACCGGACTTTCAAGCAACGGAGGAGGTTGAGATAAGGGCGATTCTTCAAAACCCGAAGGTGGAGTACACCCCATCAAAGCCGACCCCAAGAGCACCGAAAGCATCAAACTCAATAATAAGTTGTTCCTCGTTTTCTTCATATGACCTCAAATCTTTCCTGAGTACAATCAAGCCACCTGCATATGCAGGTGGCTTGATATAATTAACTACTCGAACTACTTAGCAATACCACGAGCGGTTGTGAAAGAGTCACCTGTCAACGTACCATATCGTGAATCCACATCGTAACGATAGGAGAGATTGGCGATGCCGATCACTTTACCGCCTGTGCAGTTAATGGTCACGGCGCCATTATAATCATCATTGCCATTTCCGGCATTCATGCCAGAGGCATTAGGAGCAAACTGACTCCATGAGGGCGACGCATCGGTCAATGTGAAGCCGTCGGCGAAGCTGGACACGTTACCGGAGGCGGAGTAGCTCGCCGTGCAGTTTACCTCACCACTGGTAACTTTCTGCACCTGGATACCACTGCTATAGCCGTAGTACTCCGCTGTCACCTGCGGGAAGACCAAGGTATCAGAAGCATCGGCTGCCAACGCCGCCGCATAGGTTACACCACGCCCCGCTGGATCAACCCGATTATCCTCGTTAACGGTGGCAATGATAGCCTTGTTGGCGTTGGGGCTCTTGATCTCAATGATTGCAGACCCGCTTCCGCTAACACCAGACATAGAGGCAGGCAGCTGACTCTCATCACCCATATAGGGCCCCCAGGACTGGCCTACACCTATGCTTGGTGAATCCTGAGTGTAGGTGTTTCCTCCAATGTTGTAAGTCACCGTGACTTCAAGCGCCTCTGAGCCAATATTCTGGATCTTCAAACCACTCTGGTAATTGTAGTAGTCTTTAACTACACGCGGCACATAGAGTGTATCTCCACCAGCACCCAAGCCGTTGTAGCTGTGGAACTGCGATGTATCTGCTGCATCTCCAGAATTGTAAAAGTTACAGACAACAGCCAACGGATGATCAGCGTCTCCTTCAAACTGAGCCGAGCCATTAAAGCCACTGGCGAGATCACTGTTTTCGCTCTGATCAAAGATATAGCTCGCATACCCCGAGATATTTGCACTTTCCGTATCTGCCACAGCGCCAGAGCTATCATAGTAAGTTGCGGTCACATTAACGGAGCTAGACCCCGTGTTTTGTACGGCACAGTAGGAATTCCATCCATAGTACCCCTTCATCACCTGAGTTGCATAAACCTTCTCTGACGGGCTATTGACGCCGACACTTGTGCCTACGCGGGCAGGGTCTGTGCCGGAAGGAAGCTGGGTGTTCACAATCGCAGCAACCTGTTGGTCCGCACTCACCACAGCGGAACCGATGAAGCCATCCCCCAGGTCCGATACTGCGCTTGGCAGATACCACGTCTTCGAGCCATTGCCCGAAATAGTACCACCCTCATAATCCAAAGCAACGCTGCCATCCTGATTGTAGAACTTGATGTTCACGGTAGCCGTATCACTCGACAAGTTAGCGACCGTCACACCAGAAACCCACGTTCCCGTCGGAAACGCATAGGCCCCGCTGACTAACAGCACGGTCGCCAACACAGCTACAATCGACAAAATCCCAAGCACCTTCTTCATCTTCTAACCTCCTAAAGTTTTGGTAAGTTGAATTTAAGCATCATAGGGATCAAAAATCCTCGTAATGATTAGTAGGCTCGCTTCTTTTCCCAGTCTCCCTCACCTCCCTTACACCATTCTTTTGAATTCTATCTTAGTTGATCTAGACTTGAAAATCAATTACCCGTTAGTATTATTCTTATTTAGAGCATAACCTACCGGAAATATATCCCAAAGACGCTACGAAAACTTCCCCAATCAGGGATTCAAGTCGAAAAGCCAGAGCCATAATAACGATTAATGATGGATGTGCAACGGGCTGCAGCATCGTGATGAAAACTGCTTCGCGTACACCTATCCCCATAGGTACAAAAAAAGCAACCTGGCCAAGTAGGAGGGCAGTTATCATTGAAAACATTAGTCTGGGCAACCAATACCAATCAAAAGTGGTTATCGATGCAACAAGAAACCCAAACCCCAATCCCAATAACCCCCAAGTTAACAATACCGCAACAAACACCATCGTAATTCTATTCCAGTCAATATTGATAGAGATCAGGTATCCGGATTCCTGTTTTTTCAGGCGTTTCAGCAGTAATTGTCCCATTTTATAAAGTTTAACAAACACAATGGCCACAAGGGGGATCATGATTATTTGAACAAACCATCGTTGTTGACAAGGCAAACTCAAGAAACCACTAAACGGTATTGAGATTAACATCAATAAAAAGCCACTGATGTAAACGATACCCAGTTCTAGAACCACACTCAAACCCGCAACTGAATTAGGGACGCCCAATCTCGCAGCGCCATACGCCTTTCCAACGTAAGACCAAATGAAGCCCGGGATATATTTAGCAAGATTCGAAAACAAACTGGCACGTATCCCTTGCATAAGGTCAAACTCAATATACAATGCTCTGACTAACGCTGCCCACTCCCAAGCGCCGAGCACAGTCGCAGCAGATACGCAAAGCCAAGAAAGGAAAAGAAAAGCAAGGTTGAACTCCAAATCAGTCTTCGAAAGGGTCATATACCCCGAAGAAAACTGATCCCAGATAAACCAAAAACTTATCCCTACAACAGCAAAAGAGAGGCTTTTCCGAAGTAACCGGAATCTGGAGTGGTCCGCGTGCCTAATGTACCAATGACGTAACCGAACGAGCTTATCAATCGACACATCAATCACGTTCATTTGTAAAAACCGGCTTTTTTAAGATCCAATTGAAATTCGGTAAGAGATAAGAGACTTTCTCAATAAGCGAACGGGGAACCAATGGTGCCCAAGCAGGAATAAATGGGACACCGAAGAAATCAGCTGAATTATAGATGAGTTCCAACGTGTAGTCGTACCGTTCGAAACGTCGCCACAGGGTGGCAAGATGCCAGGGAGTATAAAGATTAAGATCAAAATCGTGCCCATATCGCTGCCGCACGTAAAGATCCAGGATGGAACGAGGCAACCAATGCAGAAAGTACCATCGATAATGATACTCAAAGGGCCACAACCGATTTGGACCACTAAAAAAACAACTCCCGCCCGGCACTAACACTCGCCAAATTTCCTCAGCCAAAAGTTCAGGGACACTACTGTGTTCGTAAACTTGGGCACAAACGACAACATCGAAGGAAGCATCTACAAAAGGTAGGTGAAGCCCGTCACCTTGCATGAAAAGAGCCGAAGAATCACGATGAAGATTTCGAGCCAGATAGATCGCTTCCTCTGAAGGATCCACACCAATGACTTGTCCGAATATCTCTGCTAAGCGGGCGGTAATGACACCAATTGCACATCCCACATCCAAGCATTTTAAACGATGCAAACTATCATCACTTAACTGGAGAAAATCTTTGAGGATAATTTCAATCTTTTGTGCCTTGATAAACCTGGAGTAATACTCATATTTTTCTAGTAATCTAGAATCATATATTTTCATGATTTTTCTACCGCATATCAAATATGAAAGAGTCTATCGTGGCACATCTTCATGTTCGGCCAACAACCAAGAACAGGAAAAGCAGGGTTTTCTCGTCAGTCACCCCCCATATCTAGTGGTTTTGACCGCGAATTTCCCCTGAGCGACTTGTTATCATAGGTGAGACAACGATGACAGTGCTTTCCTATCTATATGCAGTGGATAGTCAAAGACTTTTCCTGTATGTAGTGGTTTGCGCGGTCAACTGTACACTTGATGTCATAATGCTAAGTCACTCAGGGGTAAATTTCCCCACGTGTAGTGGCGAGTTTTGGAGAAACCCGATTTTTATGAGTATTTTCAGTAGAATCCCCCCTGGTATGACCACACTTAACCGTGGTCGACCTAAAAGTGGTTAGCCCTACCCTTTTTTGCGTCCTAAAAGTCGCCAAAGTGGGGAATCCGAGACACGTAGGTACCAGAAATCATTCCCCTGTGGGGCGATTCCGCCCCACCACGGTTAAATGTGGTGCTACCCCCCTCTTTGCTAAAAGATACTTGTTATTCGACCCAAATACCCAAGTCGAGTGCTCTGTCAATCCTATAACTCCTAACAATATCTATCTCCGAGCGCAAGCAAAAATGTCATCACAAAAAATCAGTTTCAATACGGGAATCCTAGTTAGCCATCGCATAAACCAACGGATTTTTGGATTATACTCATTATAATCGCGATAGTCATGTAGCCAGACCCGCCAAGAGGAGAATCCTACACGCGAAAGTGACCGATGCAGCTTCAAAGGTGTCTGCTCATTTACATGTACATGTGAATAACGGAAACGTTCTCTCGGATCGGCAGGAAGGAAAACGCCGCGTAACTTCTGGACAAAACGGAACAAAGGATACCCATATCGATAATACCAAAGATTAGGCATAGTATGAATGAATAATTTGCCGCCAGGTACCAAAACGCGATATACTTCATGGAAAGTCTTATCCAATTCATCAGGATACAAGTGCTCAACTATATCACTCATCACTACACGATCGACGGTTTGACTAAGCAAAGGAATCTCTTTAGCATTCCCACAGATAATCACCGGACGTTCCCACTGATCGTCAATTCCTTGCTCCTCAACCCTTGCAATAGCATGTTGAGTTAAGCTAAGCGCAGCATTAGAATAATCCATACCGATGGCGGATATTCCCTGCATGCCGCAATGAACCAAGATTTCTCCTCTACCACATCCTACATCAAAAATGCGCATTCCCTCTTGGATGTTAGAGAAGCCCCATAATGCGTGAAGACGAGACGGCAACTGTATCTCCGGCCCACTCAGATATTCTTCGTGGCCATCACACTCTGTGAGAAAGTATTCCTCAACGTACGCTTCTGGACCGATCGGTGCATCGAGACGTGATTGCGGCATTACATTTCTCCCAAGACACATTCATAAATTCCCAAAACCTGCTGTGCAAATCGTGACCAAACAAAGTATTCCGCCCGTTTGATCCCCCTATTGATTAGATCTCGGCGTAAGTCAGAATTCTCCATCAACCGCAAAATGGCATCAGCAAAACTTTGCGGATCTTTAGGGTTCGAGACTAGTAAAGCAGCGTCATCTACAACTTCTGGAATAGCCCCGCTCCGTGAAGCGATCACCGGAACTCGGCACGCCATCGCTTCGACACAAGGTATCCCAAAACCTTCGTGCAAAGAAGGAAAAACGAAGATATCCGCACCCCGATAGAGCCCAGGCAGATCTTGATCTGGAACTGGACCTAGATAATAAATATCATTTTTCAAACCCAGAGAACGTATTTGATCAAAAATAGCCACGTCATCACTTTGTTTATAACGACGTCCAACTATGACAAGCGGCAAGTAATGTTCGCGTCGAATTTTAAGACGATGTAAAGCCTCGATCAAAGTTGATAAATTTTTCTTCTTAGCAATCATTCCAACAAAAAGCATGTACCTCTCAGGTAAATGATACTTGTCTCGCAAAGCCCTTGGCCTATAATTTTCACAATGACAATGGAAAACAGATTTAGGGGCACAGTAAACAACATCTATCTTCTCAGGCGAAACACTCAGAAAGGATTCCAAGTCATGCTTCACATCTTGAGATATGGCAATTATCCTATCTGCATTAAGAATCAATAATGGCTGTATATTTCGCCAAAACCAAACTGCATGACGCGAGTGAAGATGTGGAAACTTAAGCGTCGTGATATCAAACACAGTTAAGACACTCTTAGCCGGCCATGAAATCCCACCCAACGTGCGGGCAAAATGAACAAGATCCACCTGACCAGTCACAGACAAGAAAAGAACAATGAATTGAATCCATAAACGTTCCATTAAACGATTTCGAAACGGAACGATCCGCTGCTGAACATGAGGAAAATCGAAGGCAGATTCATGACGACTGACCAAAGCAATAAAATGCCAATCAGTTCGCTGGGCGAAAAGAACCCGAAAAAGATCCAAAACCGCCGTGCGCCCTCCCGAAGGGCGATCAATATCAGATGCATCTATCAAGATGGTGGTAGGACGTCGCTTTCTACACATGAATTAGTCTTTCGCACACTGTTTTAACAAAACTACTATCCGCTCAGCTATCTGCTTCCATCCCAGATTGCTCAACGCCGTTGCCCTAGCTGAACGCCCCAGCCGCTGACGAAGCGAAGAGTCCTCCAACAACCGACATACCGTTTGAGCCAGAACAGCAACGTTCTTAGGCTGTACAAGTATCCCATTCTTCCCATCCTCAATAACCTCTGGAATTCCAGCTATCTCACTAGCGATAATAGGGCGCCCCATAGCCATAGACTCTAGCAACACATTGGGCAAACCATCCACATTACCTGAGTCATCTCGAACAGAAGGAACGACGACTATATCTGCAGCTGCATAGTAACAGGGAGTTTGATCCCAAAAAACATGACCGGGAAATATAATGTGATCCTGAACTCCCAACGATCTTGCCAAAGCAATTAGATCAGTACTTAGATCCCCTTCACCAGCTATGACGAAACGAGTGTCTGGAAAACGTTCGATAACCTCGGGTATGGCCCGAATAAGATATTCAAATCCCTTTTTATAGACAAGTCGTCCCATGGCTAGAATGTAATAAAATCCGTCTTCGAGACCCAACTCCGCACGACTACATTGTGTCGAAATAGAAGGGGCGTAACGTTTAAGATCAACTCCGTAGGGAATTACAGTAACCTTCTCCGAGGCAAGTCCTAAGATTGTTGCACGCTGCGCTAGATCTGCACTACACGCAATCACTTGACATACCCGATGAAAGATCAACCTTACGACAGGCTGAAAAATTCTATATCGTTCCGCTACGAAAACATCTGAACCGTGGAGATGGACTACAACGGGAATTCCTGTAATGAGACTAGTCAGTGTGCCGATAAACCCGCCCGGCAGTAGCCAATGAGCATAGATTACATCTATCTTTTCTTTTAGCGCCAATCTAAAGATACGGCAGATTGTTACCAAGATAAAAAGTGTCACCAAAGGAAAAGCATACCATTTTAACCTGACATCACTCACTAATGATTGTGCATGTCCCACCTTAGACCAAACAGGCGGCCAAACGAATCGGACGCGGCGTACATCAACCGCAGATTGCCATCCCGAATCAACATTGGGATCATAAGGGGCAAATACCACCACTTGCTGTCCCAAATCTATCAGGCCTTTAGATAAGGAATGGATAAACGACCCAACCCCATCACCCACATAACGAGGATAGGAAGAGGTTATAATGGCTATTTTCATCGCTGTCATCTTTTGATCTCAAACACCCACACTCTATCTTGATGATAAACCAGCCGGAAGTGTGGATTCTCCTCCAAGACCTTCCAACTCAGAACATGCGGTCCCTGGTAATTCACCCGCCCACCCTGTTGACCCACATAGACGTGGGTCACACCATGCTTCTCCAACAATGCCAGCGTCGCGGGATCTGCGACACCGCTCTCTTGAATCTGTGCCGTCACTTCGTTGATCCACAACCGATAACCGGGTTCGGCTCCGTCTTCTGTGCCGTAGTTCAACGGCGGGACAGTATTCTCACGCGCGGCCAGCACAGGCAGCCACCACCCCCCATCCGATCCTACGATCACGCTATCCCCATAGGCGAAAAACGAATTGACCAGAAATTTCGCATCCCTGGGAACGTGTTCACGGATCCAGGCCATAGCCCGCAAGTCGGGTCGGGTGACCATGGCATGTTGGGCGACACGCAGATCGCCCATGCGCGCTTGAAAACCGACCAAACCTATCACCACCACAACCAACACAACCAGGATAGTCCCGACTCTAGAATGCGTCAAGTGAGACACCTCTTGAGCAACCCATACCCCCACCAATATCCCCCAGGGCAGGTACATGGCGATAAATAAAGCGAAGTTGCTGATGGCACCGCTGCCGGGAAGACGCAGCCAGGCCGGATTGGTGGCAATCAGCAGGAACAACCACCATATTCCTATTACCAACGCACCACGCTTGCGCCGCCAGAGCTCCCCTCCCAACGCCACAGCGAGCAGGAGCCAACCGGCGGGCGATAAATAGAGCGTGAGATCCCCAATAGCGTTGTACTGTCGGGCGAATCCTGAGATCTGATCTGCCGGCGTTGTCAATTGATGACCGAAGTTGGCCAGAATCTTGCCCCCTGCGATGTGCATAAACCAGGGCAAAAAGAGGAGTGCGCCTCCCAGCCCCACCGTGGCAACACGAGATACAGCTCTGCGCCCATCGCGCCGGAAGGAGACGAGCCACCATGCCAACACAAATACGACGTAGAAAATCAGGACGCGATAGTGGGTCAAGGCGAGACCGCCCACGGCCAACCAGGTCAGCGCCACCGAACGCCAGCGTCGCCGCTCAGCGTTGAAAGCCTCCCAAGAAAGCCACACCGCGACCGGCAGAATCACCTGCCCGGCCAACTGCGTGTAGCGCCCCCAGTTAGCGTAATACATGGGCATGGGTGAAAGCAAGCCGGATAATAATACGGTCAAGGGGACAGCCCAAGGGTTTTTGCTGATCCGCCGGGTCAAGAGCGCCGGCGTGAAAACCGCCAACCCATTCAGCAATTGGCCGACCCAGATAACTGAGTTGACCATGGGCGTTCGAGTCACCCAGTGAAAAACGGCCACAGCAGTGTGAAATCCAAAATGATAAGTAAACGAGCGGAGATCTGCATACGGTTCCCACGAATCAAAGAGCCCTTTGTTATCCACCAACAGCTGCGCGATCATGGTGTGGTGATACGAATCCCCCCACATGGGCGCGTCCAATGTCCGCACGACGAGCAACCGCACGCCGAAGGTCAGGGCCAGGACGATCAACAAGGTCACGTCGGGCCAGAGCGCGTCGGAGCGCACCCAGCACTTCAGCGCATCCCATCCATGTCTTGGGCGCCAGTCACGATAGCGCCAGGCCAACGCGACGAGGCTTCCCACGACGGGGATCCAAGCATAGAGCGCGCCCAGGTGCAGGCCCACGACGTCGGTCCAGAGCAGGAGCAGGGGATAAAGCGCCAGACTCATGCCTACGGCCAACGCCAATCGCTCGGCCCAGGTGAGATCAGAGTGCGGCCAGAACCAGGCCAGCAACGCCCACCCCGGCACTGCGTAGATCAGCAGCGCCACCGCCATCAGCCCTACCCCGCGCACCGCCGCGCCGGCCAGTTCCAGCGCCATCCACCAAGGGTCGTAGGTCAGACGAAAAGCAGCCTGAGCGTCCTGTGGTTCATGATCCCGGTACAACGCCCCATCGATGTAGGCATCGCCAGGCCCGGCTCCCATCTGGATTTCACCTTCACCCTCAAAGGTGATGAAGGCATAATAATAGCGTCCGTGGGAGTGACGAAGCGGCTCGAAAGTGAAACGTTGAAAACCGGTGGAGATGGCATCCAGAGCCAGCGTAGTTGTGACCAGATTTTTATCGGCGCCCGGTTCCGTCCGAAGGGACAACGTCAACACCCCTGTCGTATCGGGGGTGGGTTTAAGCCAAAACTCGACGCCGTTCAGCCCCCCATGACGCGCGACGAAAGTCTGACCAAGGGTGTGATTGGGCGGAAGGACAACGCCCTCGGGGGCATGCGGTTGATCCGTATCGACGAAAGGAGCACAGCTTGTCAATAAAGATCCCAAAAGGAGCACTACAAACAACCACTGCGTGCTTCGCACGTTAGAAACATCCTCCATAGACAAAAGCACAGGAGTTAGTTCCTGTGCCACCTCGCCAACCTAAACTGCGAAATATTCTATCATCTAGGAGAAGATTGTCAACGTTCAATTCGCCGATAGTAGTCTTCTAAATGATCAAGATAGGCACGCATGGTAAGTGGCGAGGTCACACCAGCACGCAACCGCACCCGCAAAGCATCAGATTCCACAAAACGTTGCATGGCTTTCCGCCAAGCAGCAACATCGCCTGGTGGGACTAACAAACCATCAACCCCATGGTCTACCGCCTCCGCGAGCGCACCGTGATCTGAAGCAATGACGGGCACGTGCATCGCGAACGCTTCATGGGTGAGCATAGAGAACGTCTCATACCACAAAGAAGGAACGACTACTGCATCAGCAGCGGCCAACGTACGCCATACCGTGTCCCGATCAATGCGTCCAAGAAACTTAATGCCGGGATGATGAGCCGCGGCATGTAACGCCCGCACGTAATCAACATATTGTGTCTCATCTCCGGCAATGAGGAGTTCAGCCCGTTGATCCAAGCCGTTGAAGGCTTCGATTAAAACATGAACACCTTTTTGCCATGATAATCCGCCAATATACACAAACCGAATCTTGCTATCATCACCACGAGGAGCAGGTGGCATTTCCGGCCGGGGTATCCCCCGCGGGATATAGTGTAAATTGCCCATAGCAATACCTCGTTCAGCGTACCAGGTCTGAACAAATCCGGAGTAAGTGAACAGAGCATGGGCCTGTTCCATAACGGCACGGAGAATTTGATTGCGGCGCACCATGAGAGGAACGAAAACCGCAGCCACCGGCAACAATGAACGGAGACCAATTCGAACCAGACCACAACGCGCACAATGAAACGGTTCCCCTGGTGTTGTGCAGAGATCACCGGTCTCATAATTGAGTAATTGGGCGTTTGGACAGACAAACCAGAAATCGCGGAGGGAGATCACCACAGGACATCCCTGGTCCTTGACCCAGCCCACCACACGCGGTGGCAATCCACGCAAGTGCTGAAAATGGACCAGATCGGGTTGAAATGCCCGAAAGACCGTTTGGAATTGACGCATGACACGAGGAGACCCAAACGTGGCCCTGAAAAGCGACCATGTGTTCATCGATCCCGCTTCAATCCGATAAACAGGGATCGCATCACGCTGTGTTCGGACCAGTCCAGCTCTACCTGGAGCACGATGTACAATGGCCACTTCATGGTCACGAGCGCGCATGCGTTCGGCGACTTCCCAAGTATCTTGTTCAGTGCCTCCGATGTATTCGGGCATGAACTGATGAACAGCATAAAGAACTCTCATCACCGATCTCCCCCAAGCTGCATGTAGAGATCGCGAATTTTCCAATACTTACGATCCCACGTATGGTAAGTAAGCGCCTTAGCACGACCACGCTCTCCCAATTTTTTCGCTTCCTCTGGATGGCTGATGAGCCAAGCAATAGCTTGGCTCAAAGCGGAAACGTCACCGAAAGGCACCAGCAGTCCATCCTCTTGATCGTCGATGACATCCATAACGCCCCAGGTACGAGCACCGATCACCGGCTTACCGTAAGCCCAGGCCTCAAGGTAGACGATGCCAAAAGAGTCGGTTCGCGATGGCATCACCAGGAGGTCACCGGCAGCTAGTAAATCACGCTTCTCCTCGTCACTGATCGTTCCTAAAAGGAGAATTCGATCTTGGAGAAGCGAGGACAACCGTTCGTAGTACTTCTGAAAGGTATCCAGTACATCGCCAGCCAACACTAAGTGCGCCTGATAACCCCGATCCCACAACCGTTGCATTGCCTCGATGGTGTGCATAACGCCCTTATCAAAAGACATTTTTGTCAACATGAATACGATGGGGGCATGAAGATGATAACGCTCGCGGAAGCGCTCACCGTTACCACTGAGCACCTCTTGGGGATCAAATCCAGGTCCGACAACACGAATCCGTCGCGGCTCAACACCTTTTTGGATGTAGAAATCTCGTTCAGCAGGTGTTTGCGCCACAACAGCATCACTCTGACGAACCAGGTCTATTTGATGACGCATGGTGTAGAAACGGCTTAACTCATCCTCCCCAGGGCGAGAGGCAGCCCCCAGATGGGTTAGCGGGTAGATAACAAAAGGGATACGGTGATGGTGCGCGTATCGCAATCCTGCTTCGATTAAAGGTTCAAAGCAGATCGTCATCCCGGCAACCAGATCGAACTCCCCCTCTGTGCTGTCCAACCAGCGCCACAGATCAGGCATCCAGGGTGTGAAGCGAGCCATACGTGACAAAACAGGTATGGGAACCCATCGCATATTGGAGAGGATCCAGAGCAGACGACGCAAACCGGGATAAGTCAAACCAGAGAGGGGTAGATGGCGGACAGGAAAACGCAGGATTCGTACGTGATCGTGCC
Organism: Anaerolineae bacterium; assembly: GCA_049975525.1. Classification (GTDB taxonomy): domain Bacteria; phylum Chloroflexota; class Anaerolineae; order B4-G1; family SLSP01; genus G713. Next base: position 162,599 of record JBNGCW010000003.1, on the reverse strand, counting down.
ATACTTCCCCCTCACGGAACCGCCGACTCTGTGGATGCCAGAAGAGCTCAAAATCTCGCGCGTCTGACGTGGCTACCGTGACATGATGGCCCTCTTCAGCAAGACGGGCAGAGATCTCACCGAGATGAATCTCCGCTCCCCCGCGAATAGGCCAGTAGCGCTGGATGATGTGGAGGACACGCATGTGCTGGAATGTTTACCTTGAAACGAGGGGAAGATACGCGCTATGGACTTTCCCAACGTAGAGCGTAACAGGGATCTCTGCCGGACTGCCCGCTACATTTTCTCCATTGAGTAAAGCAGTCACGGTGATATCACCCAGGGTATATGTTCCAGTGAGATAGCTCGCTACATCAATAGTCACCGTCGCGGAGGTAGAGAACTCTACCCCTCCCCCTGAAGGCGTGAACGTGGCTGAACAGGGAAGGGAGGAGGTGATCTGCCAATCCAACGTCCCATCGCCGGCATTGCGGATGTGGATTTGAGCACGTGTTGTCTCTCCGCTCCCATACTGATGGAGAAGATAAAGAGAGTCAGGAGTGACTTCCAAGCGGGGGGGTGAAGGATAATATCCCGTATGTTGAGGATCACGGTGAAACATGGGCCAGATATCTTCACTGGAAGAGTTAACTTCCCAAACGTAGATCGCACCTTGTAAAGATCCAGATTCCTCGTCCCACCGTCCCGGTGCAACTATCTCTACCTTTCCATCCCCCCTCAAGTCAGCAACAGCTATAGAGGCAGAAAAACTTCCGTACCCCGAATACAAAGTATCTCCAGAAGAATCCGTGCATCCATTGGCTGTGTTGACTTTAGTATAGTACGTACCATCGGGGTTGAGGACTGCTATCTCCCATGCATGTGGAAATAGCACTTCCGGGCGCTCATCTCCAACGATATCCATCAAGATAGGTGAGGCATTCACCGGAAACGAACGACCTATACTATCATTATTGCACGAGTGGGTCTTCCATAAGATTTTCCCATCTCGGCCATCTAAGGCATAAACGTAACTGCCATTATTGTACTCCGGTCCAACTGGAACCCCCCAATCTCCATACTTGGTGATTACAACTACGTCCAATACGCCATCTCCATTAAGGTCTCCCAGGGCAGGAGACGAAAGGGTTCGCCCCACTACATCCGCCCTCCACTTCAAAACCAGAGATTCTGTTATGGGTAAAGATGCATCAACCGTCCAGGCTGTGACATAATAGCCCTTATTAGCAAAAGATTGTCCAGTCCCCACCACGATGTCTAGAACACCATCTCTCTCCAAATCGGCAATAGCAGGAGATGACTGGATCGCCTGATCCATCCAACGTCGGGATAAAGGAGTACCATTGGCTTTAATCACCCAAAGAAAACCACCATCAGGTTCCATGTAACGGTTACAGAGGTCCGGATCACCGTAAACGTCACAAGATATATCACCACCTATTACAATCTCCAACTGTCCATCTCCTGTCAAATCCGCCAGAGCAGGAGATGACCAAACTGTATCATGATTGAAGAAACCATGTCCCCCACAGAAATCAATTCCCGCTTCTGGATTACTGTAGTCAAAAGGGACGCGATCCCATAGGGGCTTACCATCCTTATCCAGCAAGTATATGCAATTGTCCCAAGACCCAACAACAACCTCAGGTTCACCATTGCGGAGAATATCTCCAACAGCGGGAGAAGAGAAAACTCCATCCAGTACACCATTCGAGGCACCGTGCGTGCCCACTGCCCCACTCCCCCCCCATTCTCCCCAATCTTGCGTATCGAAGACCCACAACCGATCCCCATTCCTTCCATCTAGAGCTACGACACCACCGTTTCCATACGCATCGGGATCACCGATTCCACACTCATTTGAAGCATCCTCATACTTTATTTCGGGATCATGCCATGCGCCCATGCCAACAACGATGTCTTTGATCTGATCCCCATTAATGTCTTCAACAGTGGGGGATGAGTTAACACCTGCACGCACAACCTTCTCCCATTTTAGGGAGCCATCCCCATGGTAAACGTAGACCTTACCATTGCAAGCAAGGGAGCCATCAGGATTAAGTCCACGCCCTCCCACAATGACCTCTTTGCTTCCATCCCCATCCATATCTGCTATGGTAGTTGCTGCTTCGTAAACGAAGGTCCCACTCATAGACCAAATCTCTGCCTCTGCCATGCTTTCTATAGACAGATCCTTGGCTGTCTCCTCCACATGACTCAATACAAGATTGGAATTATTCATGAAAAATGAAAGGAGAAGCACAACTACTGCAAGTACAATCCGGCTTGCTTTTAACCGTCTCATCCAATGCCCCCGTGCAGATAGACAAATAACCCATTGCCCACTCTAACTATATTATAACGCGACTTCTCACGAAAACAATAGGGGGTTGGTCATAAGACGTCATGTAAGCCTATGAACCGGAGGCTCAAAGCAAACTTGTCACGAATTCAAGATACTGCTCCGCACATGCTGCCCAAGTCCGACCGCTCACAAAATTATCCACAGCACTCACCGCACGTCTATAGTAGTTATCATCCTCTATAAACTTCCTCATCCACTTGACCAAAACGTCTTCTTCTCTACTATCCACAGGCACTTTTGGACAACACTTATCTGGATACTCTGCATATGAGCCAATATCGGAAACAATGGTTGGTTTCCGCTGACCGAGTAAATTACTTAACGATGCCGACGTCTCGCCTACCGTCGGATATCTAAGATTCAAACCCACATCCACTGCCTGCATGGACATCAACATGAAATCATACGGAACGTAACCGAGATGCAGATGGATACCCCTGTGGCGAGAACTACTTGGGTCATCCTGAAGGGAAGCGATAACATCGGAAACCGATATATCGGCTTTGCCCATAATGAAAAGGATAGCTGTCGGATATTGTTTTCGGACACGGGCAAAAGCATTGAGAATTGTTGTTATTCTTTTCACACGATGAATATTCCCGAAAACTCCAAACACAAAGCCGTCTTCAGGCAAACCAAGTAACCGGCGAACAATTCGCCCAAATCGACCACCATCATCTGGCAAGTCGAGCAACCCCATAGGGATGGTTCTCACCGGTGGAGCCTCTTCGTACTGATTTATCTGTCGCTGAGCCCAAGAACTATGAACAATAACACCGCGGCTACGCAATACGATTCGCTTGTTCAGAGCAAGAGTATAGTCGTCCAACACACCCTTAAGATAATCTACACGCGCCTTTTGGGCAACAGAAGACCCTTCACAGAAAGCGACTTCATCCCAGAACTCATCCACCCTCCCTTCTAGCATAATTGCCGCGTGGACAAAATGATAGATATAAATATCATGCAAGGTTACAACACCAGGCCACTTAAACAATGGATTATACATATATCGATGCAGAGGATTATTACCGACTTGATAAATCGACATATCGTAAGAACGATGTTGAGCCAAATAAGGATAAGCGCGTCCGTCAAACGTAGGGAATGAATCAAAAAACGGTGTGTTGGTACCCTGATAACCGTCCACAAAAATGTCAACATCAGCCAATTTGCTGAGCTCAACGAGTAATTGCTCACTATAGTCCGAGATTCCTGAGCGACAAGGATTAATGGGGGACCAAAAGGCCAGGCGTAAGCGACGTTTACGGAATATATTCCATGAAATAGGGAACACCCGTTTCATGTTGTATTGATCTGCCTTCGCGGCCTTTTTCAACGAGGATAGAATGGCATTAGCGGTCCGTTCCCAAGTATAGGACCGTGCCCGATATAAGCCGCGTTCTCTCATTGCATCTTGAATATTGGGGCTACCCAAAACTCTTGTAATCCCTTTGGCAATAGAAGACGAACTATAGGGATTTACCAGCATCGCAGCATCACCTGCTATCTCCGGTAACGAGGCCACATTTGAAGCCACCACAGGTGTGCCACAACGCATTGCTTCCAACACTGGAAGCCCTAGACCCTCATATAATGTCGCATGAACCACCAAAGACGCACCATTGTATAATGAGACCAGCTGTTCTTTAGACAACTCTCGCAAAAAGACCACGCGGTTCTCGATTCTAAACTCACGAAGCCATTTATCTACGATAGGCTTCTTGTTGGAATCAAGCGGACAACGTATGACCAGCTGATAGGTTCGGCGTAAAGTAACAGGCAATCCCGAGTAAGCTTCTAACAAACGACGCAGATTTTTAGCATGATGGAGACCAGAAACGCTAAATATATACGGTGGAGTGACGCCCAAATTTGAAATATCCGACTTTATGCGCTCATCTGGCAATAGATCAAATGATTCATCAACTCCACCATAAACGACGTCAAGTTTGGCTGGTGATATGCCCGTAAACTCCACTATATCCTTCATGGAGGCTGCACTAAGCGTCTGTACCCGCTGCGCATATACTACGCCCCCTAGCCGCTGGGCATAACTTTCTCTGCCTCTCCCCCCTAGATTTGTAAGATAGTGATCTTTAAAACGGAGAGGAATCAAATCATAAATCATGACCGCCCATTTTACATTGTAAAGCCGACGGGCCACAAAAGTTTCCCACATAAAAGGATAGGTTTCATGGAAGACATCAACTTGGTGCTGCAAAAGATAAGATTCCAAAGCCGAATCAAACAAAAACTCTTCGTCTTTATCTATCTGCAAGGCGGCGGAATTAGATAATGGCCCAAAAGGTAAGTCTAGAGGCTGGAATCGCCACCGCGCAGAGGTCAACTGGAGTCGAGGGCGAGGAAGAGTGGGATCAATGAGCAAAGAGAACTGTTCTTTCACATCCAGGTGTTGCGCAGCTTCAATCCAACTACGTAAGTGGACGCCAATACCCCGCTCTTTATAGGCGTCTAGCTGAAGCGGCCGAGCATCTATTGCGATATGCATACTCTAAACCTCTCTCATCCAGCATTATCAGAAATATGATCCTTATTATCTGAAAGTTCCTCTCTGATCTTTAATTTTTGTACAGATTGGGAGAGCGACTCAATGGCCATCACAACTTCACGCAACGTCTGCGCAACCGCCATATTATAAGCGTTCTGCTGTCGAAGTATAGGAAGCATATACCACTTAGTAGACATCCAATTCCAAAAAGTACGAATTTTCACAATAAGCGGGCCAACCAATGGAGCATGGGAAACAAAAGGCCGCTCCCTAACTAGCATTTGCCTCTCTAATTCCGTAATTCGCGCACGCAATCGTTCTAAACGCGAAGTATAATCCACCAACAAGTCATAAGCTTCCTCCGAAGAATCTTCATCTACCGAATTCACAATTTCACGAATGCGTTTCATATTTTCTGCCGGCGTCAATGGAACTTCGCAGCCATCCAATTTATACCTCCAATAGTGGTGAATCGCATAATTTTCCTACAAGGGTAATTCGCCCTGGGAAACGTTAACCGATTGTTTCAAATAATAGTAAGTACTCAGGAGTTTCATCCACCTTCACTTTTTTGACAAGTTAAGCACATAACGGTTATAACGGCAGGATCAAAGGTAATGTTCAGGAGGTTTTATGATGCAGATTATCATTTGCTAACTTGGCCCTGGCTTACCCATCCCGGTATCCCGGGACAGTCTGATCCAACGGCCGAGACGGTTTCTGGCTAATCCCCGCATCACGCAGGCCCGACATTACTTGCCGCTTGCGCAAGCCCTGTTTGCCCATTGACCGGATCGGGAAGTGAATTTGGTCACTGAACCCATGACGGGAAGGCACCACGCTATTTCTTCTGTGACCTCCCCACCAACGGTTCTGGATTGAGTCTGCCTTCTAGGATTGGAGAGTTACGGTTTTGATTTGTTTGATTTGGAGACCAGTCCCATTGATCAGGCAGCACGGGTCAATCGTTTGCTGATCGTCTGACCGACCACCCTATGGTTGCTCTATCTCGGCGATTGGTTCCCGGTGTCCGGACACCGGGAGCTGTTGGAAATCAGACATCGGCGTGATTACGGCTACTTTCGGCTGGGCCGAGATTACATCCAGCGAGCTCAAACATACGCTTAGCCGAGTCCGATGTGTCTCCACCGCTAACCGGAATCTCAATCCGCGCGCCTAGCTGCAGGAACCGATATCAGGAAACAACATCTCTGCACAAAGAATACATTTCTGTTCTCCCTGATCCCGATTCCCACCAGGCGTGGCGAAGCTAAATTTCATTCATCCGACGTCATACGGTCCCTGAGCGTAGGCAAGCAGCCCCGCAGATCGACAATCACATTGTATATCCCACTGCACCAGTGGCTACCCGGACAGCAATGCCGTTGCACAGATTTGTCGTCGCTGTTAATGCGCTTCCTCAACCCACGTAGCGGGTGAGTGGGGCGGTTTCTCAAAAATGCCTTACAACTTTGCTATTTTATAATGCTTTACTTTTTACTGGGGTGGTATTAAACTCATGGTTTTATGATTTACCACCACAGCATAGAGAGACCGAATTTCGCTTATAGGTTTTTATTTCAGCAAACGTACAGAGTAAAAATATGCTTCAGATCAGATATCATAATCATCTGTAATAATTTCGTTCAGATTTTGAATCTTTTTACTCAATTCCCCTATTTCATGACCATCCTCTCGGATGTATTCTGCGAGCACTTTACCCAATCGTTGATGATCCTCATAAAGGCGTTCGAACATTGTCACTACTTGTGTATTGAAATCCATTTGCTGGCGGATCAAAGAACGAACATACCATTTAGTTGAGATATTGTTCCACTGCCGACGAAAGGCGGCAATTAGATCACCCACCCATGGAATATCTGAGTAAAAATCCGGCTCTTCAAGAGTTCTTCTTTCTCGAAGAGACAAGAGACACTCATCTGCCGCCGTTACGGAAAAGGTCTCCAGCGAATCATCTAAACCAGCTGGCTTCAAAGGCACCACGGTTCGCAAGCTCAAGAGCACAAGTGCAATAATATCACCTTCATCTGTTGAAGGATCAAAAAATGCGCGACGCGCTTTCACCAATTCATGGAGATTCAACAGATAATACAAGTAAATTCTATGCATCATGGCAACAAGTCTCTCTTCTCCCTCGCCAAGACTCTCAAGCCATGACCGCTCAGCCAGCAAAAACCCCTCCCTTAATTCAGATAAGGACAAATGCTTAAGGACAAATCGCAGTCGGTTACGATGAGGCAAATACACACGCCGATGATCATCAAATTCAGCCAGTAAACTCGCTTCTTTATGAACCATCACAGCTGAAGGTTCATAAACAACTCGGAACCCGGCTTTAGCAACACGATAGCACCAATCCACATCTTCGTAATACCCTATCGTATATCCCTCGTCAAGCTTTCCAACAACCTCAAATGCGGGTCTACTAATCGCTAAACCGGCACCCGTCACAAAATCAACCTCACGGCGTTCATCAAACTGCCCTACATCTTTTTCTCCCCTCCCAAAGTGATGGCTATTTCCCCTCACGTCGATGCATCCACCCGCATGTTGTAAGCGTCCATCAGGATATAGCAATTTACATCCAACAATACCAACAGTTGAGTCTTCAGAAATTGTGCGAACTAAATTGGAAAGCCATCCTTCCTCAACACGAGTATCCTGGTTTAGGAGAACCAATACTTCCCCTTCCCCTTCCCCTAAACCGCGATTGCATGCGCCCACAAATCCTACATTCTGCTCATTACGAATCAATCGCACCCCTGGATAATGCTCGGCGATGAAGTCGGCTGAACCGTCTGTAGAGGCGTTATCCACAGCAATAACCTCAAAGTCTGGATAATCCTGCGCCAGCAGCGCATCCAGGCAATCCCGTAAATACTCCATTCCATTCCAGACCGGGATGATGACTGAGGCTTTCATCCTTCATTCCCTCGGATTCTTTGGCCAATTTGGTGTAACCAGTGCATCAGACGTATAAATCGACCTTGCTCATACTGCTTGACCAGATCACGCCAGTAGTCACGCTCTATCCTTAACTGCTGTTGTGGTTTCAGATAAAAGGGATTCCCCACCTCTCCCGATCTTATTTTATCTGGTGCCCGGCGTGGCTTGCGGCAGAAACGCAGTAAGGGTTTTGCTGCTTGCTCCCACGTGAGCGTGCCGCGCGCTTTTGCAAAGCGTTGGGCAAAGCTCTGACGTGGTGTATCCAGCAGGCGAAGGATGGCTTCTGTTACCCCTTGCGTGTCCTCGTAATCGACCACTATGCCCAGCTCGTGGTCGTCGATCAAATCACTGGTCGCATCCCCTTGGGTTGCCACCGTCGGCAAGCCAGCCCAGATATATTCCAACACCCGACTGCGAAAAGCCAGCCGAGTCTCCAATGTATCATAGTGCAAAGCCAATGCAAGATCGCTTTCTAACAACACCTCGGACCAATCCTCATAAGGGATCCAATCGCCGAAGAACACCGCTTTGTTCAGAAGCCCCAGCTCCTGAGCTAATGTCCGCGCTGCCTCAGTGTGGGTGGGAATCTTTTCCATCCAGGGATTCGGGTGTTTCGTGCCGGGGAAAATAAGACGCACGTCCTGCCTTTGTCGCCAAACCTCCGCCACCGCCCGTATAGCCGTCAACGGATCCAGCCAAGGCCACAGCCCCCCACCCCACAAAATGACCTTATCCTCAGGCTCAATCCCTGACCAGACCCCTTTGATCACCGGCTCCCTGCTCTGCGGCACCACGTCCGGCAAGCCATAAGGCACCACGTCGATCAGAGATCTCAACGAGGGATCCTCTTTGAACGTGTGCGGATTAATACGACCATTCGCTTCCAGTAAACCCAACCACCAGTCACGCTGACGCTCACTGGCGCAGATGAAAAAATCCCCCATCAGATACTGTTCGTTTAAGGAACACATTCGATTCCACCAGTACCGTTCCCAATTCTCTAGAGGTTCCCCTTGACTCAAGGTTAACCATTCGGCTAACAAGGGATCGTATCCGTCAACGACCAAAAAAGCGTCGCTCTGGGCCAGTAAAGGAAAATCACTGGCGATGTCACTGGGAAAAATCACCGTATCTGCTGCAGCTACCCACGTGGCAATAGAATCCCAATCGCGTCGGGTGTAGGAGATAAAACGAAAACCTTCAGAAGAGATATCAGGTGGGATTTCTGAGGGCACAGCCAACACTGTCTCGAACTCTCGACCCAAGACCCGTGCCAAGTGATAATAACGGATGCCAGGCCCGGCCATCCGCTTCCCTACCACATCGTGACTGATCACCAAAACATCCATCACCTGTAAACCCAACCTCGCTCCCAGTTAGATACCGAACAACATCATCTGCGCTACCACTTGTCGAGCGCGGTCGACTCTTCAGCAATTATAGAACGAATGTTGATACACATAGCGTCCACTTACCCGAATGGGCACCAAAAAGTCAAGACTTGTGATGAGAAAAGGCACAGCAACCCTCTATATCAGTTTCTCACGCCATCTCTGCAAAGTCAGGAGAAACCGCATCACACGACCTTGCTCAAAAGCTTCAATTTTCTTCTCCAATTCCGCAACTCTAGCACGCAGCCTCGCCATCTCTTGCTCGGCTAATTTCGCGGACGCTCCGTGGGATTGGGCAGCTTTACGCAACTCAGCGTTCTCCTGCTGCAACTCCCACCAACGTCGTTCAAACTTTTGAACCAAATCGGGCAATAACGGATCCATTTTGCGGTACAAGCCAGCCCAAGGGGTTATAAAGGAAGCATCATAATCCACGTCGCGAATGAACCCATGTCCGGCAAAAAGTTTCGCCCAATAGTCAGGTAAGTGAACATTGATGTGGGTGACTTCTTGATAATCAATGGGGGTAGAAGAGAACAACACTTGATCACTATGCCGGCAGAAGTTGGCGATGGCCTCTCTCGCATGCAAAGGAGAAAGATGTTCAAGCACTTCTATACTCACAATAAGATCATAATGGCTCGGGAAAGATGTCGTCACGGACGCCAAGCGGCAAAAACGCCGGACCGATTCATGTACGTGTTCGATGGCGTACTTGGATATATCAACACCGTACGCTTCAACACCCCGCTCGCGCAATTTTTCAACCAGGAAGCCCATAGCACAACCGGCATCCATCACCGTCTTAGGTTGAAAATCACGAACGATGCATTCCGCGATTCTGTCAAATAAAGATAACCATTTTTCATCCCGTCGATATGGTTGGCCACAATTATGGGCAAAATAATAGGCATCGTATTGTTCGCCAGCCTCATACTTCACAGATATGGTCTCCATTATGTCCCCATATCCCTCAACAAACTTGCCATTCCCCATCCAAGGTGATAAGCCCATACTGTTCGGCGCCTCCGGGGGATCGCACACGAAAGGGATAAAGTCGATCATGATAGTCGTACATCTCATCGTCTGCACTGCTCGTCACGGCGACCGAAACCATATACACACCTTCCAACAGAGAAAGAGTACGCACTGCATAGACGACCTTACCCCGGCCTTCGACATACGGAATTTCCTGCCCGGCAAATCGCGTATTCGGCCCGGTGATATGCGTCCCATCACTTCGATGGATGGCCAGGCCGAAGACCGGTTGTTCGATCCGCTCCTCTGCCACGTAGTGCATCTCCACCGTCATCGGCTCTCCCGTGCGAAAACGTTGCCGCTCTTTTCCCTCGCCGCCTAATAATCGCACGTCGGTAATGCGCACCTTGCCGTTTCCCCACCGCCGTTCCTCTCCAGAGACAACTTGGGGTTGCTCCTGCGCCCACGAGTGATCCAGATACCGTGCCGCGACGCCTTCGGCGGACCCATCGGCCACACAACGTCCCTCGTCCAGCCAAATAGCGCGTTTGCAGATCTTGCGCACAAGATCTGGACTATGGGAAACAAAAAGAATGGTCACGCCAGCCCTGCGCATTTCGTCGATCTTGTCCATGCACTTGCGCTGAAAGGCGGCGTCACCTACGGCCAACACCTCATCCACCAGGAGAATTTGCGGCTCCGTGTGCACCGCCACGGAAAAGCCAAGGCGCACATACATGCCCGAGGAATAATGACGCACCGGCGCGTCGATAAAACGCTCCAGCTCGGCAAAGGCAATGATCTCACCCATCTTCGCCTGAATCTCCGACCTGGAGAGACCAAGGATGGATCCATTGAGATAAATATTCTCCCGCCCCGTAAGATCAGGGTGGAAGCCGGCGCCCAATTCTAACAACGCGCCCAAACGTCCGCTGACTTTCACCTGTCCAGAGGTAGGCTTGATGATCCCCGATACCAGCTTTAACAGGGTGCTCTTGCCGGCGCCGTTAGGGCCGATCAGCCCCACCGTCTCACCCCTCTCCACGCTAAGACTGACGTCACGCAGCGCCCAGAACTCCTCGCGACGTTCCTCGGAAGCACCGGAAACCTTTCCCTTGCGCAACAAATATAGAACCAGCTCCTGAAAGGAACGGGCCTGCTGACGATGCAGGGTAAACTTCTTGGAAACGTGATCAAACTGTATGACCGTATCCACGCTATTATTCTTTTATTCCCTCAATAAGCCCTTCAGGGTGTCCAGCACTTTTATCAGCACCTCACCCATGCACTCTTTGAAAACACATCTATCTCGCTATCATATCACACCCAAATCGAAACGCAAAACCACAACCTTTTAGAGTATCAGGGTGGATCAGGATTTCTCGCGTTTCTCGTCGGATATCATCGAAATGTAGAACATATGTTTTACCCCTTTCCCCCAAATCGTGTTATAATAGGCAACTGCACAGAAAGGGAAGGAAAGAAACACATGGCAAGCGACAAGCTGATCGTCAGGGGTGCTCGGGAGCACAACCTGAAAAACATCACTGTGGAAATACCCAAGAACCGCCTGGTGGTCATTACCGGGCTGTCCGGCTCGGGAAAGTCCTCCCTCGCTTTCGACACTATCTTCGCCGAGGGACAACGCCGCTACATCGAGTCGCTCAGCTCCTACGCACGGCAGTTCTTGGGCCAGATGAACAAGCCGGATGTCGAAGCTATCGACGGCCTCAGTCCCGCCATCGCTATCGATCAAAGGGGCGTCTCACACAACCCCCGCTCGACGGTGGGCACGGTGACCGAGATCTACGACTATCTGCGCTTGCTTTACGCCCGCATCGGCGTGCCGCACTGCCCCCAGTGCGGCCGACCCGTGGTGCAGCAAAGTGCGCAGGAGATCGTGGACGCCGTGTTGGCCTTGCCCAGCCACACCCGCCTGCAGGTCCTCTCGCCGCTGGTGCGGGGACGCAAGGGCCATCACGAGAACATCTTCGACGAGGTACGTAAGCTCGGCTTCATCCGCGTGCGCGTCGACGGTGAGGTCCACGAGCTGGAAGACATCCCCAAGCTGGACCGCTACAAGCTGCACGACATCGAGGCCGTCGTCGACCGCCTCGTCATCCCCGAACCCGAGGAGACGCCGGAGGAGATCTACCGTGACTTCGTCAGCCGCGTCACCGACTCCGTGGAGACCGCCCTGCGCCTGGGCGAAGGATTCCTCATCATCGACGTGGTCCGCACACCCGATCCCCACGCGCAGCCGAAAGACGAGATCCTCTTCTCCGAACATCTCGCCTGTCCTCTCTGCGGCATCAGTCTCCCGGAGCTCGAACCGCGCACCTTCTCCTTCAACAGCCCTCAGGGCGCCTGCGAAACCTGCCAGGGGTTGGGCTACAAGTTGGAACTGGATCCCGACCTCATCGTCCCCGACCCGGATCGCTCCCTCAACGAGGGCGCTATCGCTTTCGGCGTCTCCGATGATAAGACCAGCTACACCTTCAAACGCCTGAAAACGGTAGCCGAGCACTACGGCATCGATATGGACAACCCGTGGCGCGAGCTAAGCTCCGACCAGAAAGAGATTATCCTCTACGGCACGGGGCAAGAACGGATCCCCATGCGTTACGAAGGGCCTAATGGGGTCTGGGAGGGCAACCGCCCCTACGAAGGCATCATCCCCAACCTGGAAAGGCGCTACGAGGAAACGAACTCCGACTACATGCGCGGCAAGATCGAAGAGGTGATGAGCCGCACGCCGTGCAAAGCGTGTGGGGGAACCCGTCTGAACGCCGTCGCGCGCGCGGTGACCATCGCCGACAAGCCCATCTACGAGCTCACGCGCTGGCCGGTGGCCCGTCTGTTACGCTGGGTTCAGGCGTTGATCGAAGACGGACAGCTCACCGAGACCCAGTACGCTATCGGGGAACGCGCGCTCAAAGAGATCCACGACCGCCTCAGCTTCCTGGTTAACGTGGGGCTCGACTACCTGAGCCTGGATCGCACCGCCAGCACGCTCTCCGGCGGCGAGGCCCAGCGCATCCGTCTGGCGACACAGGTGGGATCGCGGCTTACCGGCGTGCTCTACGTCCTGGACGAGCCCAGCATTGGACTGCATCAGCGTGACACGGCGCGCCTCATGCGCACGCTCAAGGAGATGCGGGATCTGGGCAACACCGTCCTGGTGGTCGAGCACGACGAGGAGACCATCCGCACCGCCGATTGGATCGTCGACCTGGGACCCGGCGCCGGCGAGTACGGCGGCGAAGTGGTCGTGGCCGGCCCGCCGGAGACCGTTTTGAGTCACCCCACCTCCATCACCGGCGCCTATCTATCGGGGCGCCAGCGCATTCCCCTGCCCGAACGGCGACGTCCCGGCAACGGCAAGGCGCTGATCCTGCGCGGCGCACACCAACATAACCTCAAAAACATCGACGTGCGCTTCCCCCTGGGCCTCTTCACCTGCGTCACCGGTGTCTCCGGCTCCGGCAAAAGCACACTGGTCGTCGAGACCCTCTACCGCCGCCTGGCCCAACTGCTCAACGGCGCTCGAGACCCCGCCGGCGCTGTGAACGCCATCGAGGGCCTGGAGCACGTGGACAACATCATCAACATCGACCAATCCCCCATCGGGCGCACCCCGCGTTCCAACCCCGCCACCTACACCGGCGTCTTCACCCCCATCCGCGAGCTCTTCGCCGAGCTGCCCGATTCCAAACTGCGCGGCTACGACAAGGGCCGCTTTTCCTTCAACACCAAGGGCGGGCGCTGCGAAGCCTGCAGTGGACAGGGAACGCTGCGCATCGAGATGCAGTTCTTGCCCGAAGTCTACGTTCCCTGTGACGTCTGCCACGGTGCGCGCTACAACCGCGAGACCCTGCAGATTCGTTACAAGGGTAAGAACATCGCCGACGTGCTGGAGATGACCGTCACCGAAGCCCTGGACTTCTTCAGCGCCATCCCCAAAATCACACGCCACCTGCAGACCCTCTACGATGTCGGGCTGGGCTACATCCGCCTGGGACAGCCCTCCCCTACTCTCTCCGGCGGCGAGGCACAGCGCATCAAACTCTCCCGCGAGCTCTCCAAGCAGACGCGCGGCCACACTCTCTACATCCTGGACGAACCCACCGTGGGGCTGCACGCTGCCGACGTGGACAAGCTGATCCAGGTGCTCCAACGCTTGACCGACGGGGGCAATACGGTGATCGTCATCGAACATAACCCTGACGTCATCAAAGTCGCCGACTGGATCATCGACCTGGGGCCGGAAGGCGGGGATGCAGGGGGGGAGATCGTCGCGGAGGGCACACCCGAGGAGATCGCGCAGGTGGAGCACTCCTACACCGGACACTACCTCAAACGCTGGCTGGAAACCGCTCAAGTCATGGGCAGCCAGACGTAGAAGCTGCTGCCGGGACAGGCTACTTCATCGTAGCCGGGGCTTTCCACCCAAATACGCCCTCCATGGGCCTCGATGACGCCCCGCGCAATCGCCAACCCCAATCCCGGCCCCCCACCTTTGAACTTCGTCTTGCCTGAGGAGTGCAAGCTGATCTCGCCCGTCTGATAAAATTTCTCAAAGATCAACTCCTGCTCCTCGGGATCGATGCCCACGCCGGTATCGCGCACCACAATCTCGACCACAGAAGCATCTCCATCCACGGAGCGCGTCCGGCCTTCCACCGTAATCCGCCCTCCATCCGGCGTGTACTTGATGGCGTTCTCCACCAGGTTATCAAAGGCTTTATAGAGCAACAACGGATCGGCCTCGATGGTCGGGAGATCTTCTATCCCTCGCATCTCCAGGGTGAGAGAACGCGCCTCCAACGCCTTTTCAAAGCGCGTCCTGATGCGCTCGAAAATCTCCCAAGGATACATCAGTCGTCGGGAAAGCTCCAGCTCCTGGCTGCCAATTTTCGCCACGTCCAACATGCTGTTGACGATGGCGTGCAGACGGTCGGTGCCGGAGAGAATACCCTCCAGTGTGGAACGCAGATCGGGATCCTCTTTGACGAGCGGATGAATCTGAAGAATCTGAGCGTAGCCGCGAATCACCGTCAGCGGCGTGCGCAACTCGTGCGCGGCCACGTTGATGAACACAGTCTTATTGCGATCCATCTTCTCGAGGGCTTGATAGGCTTCGTGGAGCTCCTCGGTACGTGCCTGCACCCGTTGTTCCAGCTCCTCATTGAAACGGGTGATCTCCGCGTAGAGACGGGCGTTCTCCAATGCGATAGCGGCCTGACCGGCAAAGGCCTGGACCATCTGCGCGTCGTCCGCCGTGAAGGCCGCGCGTTCCCGGCGCGTGAGTGAGATCATCCCCACAACCCGTCCCTTAGTCACCAGGGGCACGCCCAGCCAGGAATGATCCACAGGCAACCCCTCGAGCTGCCGAAAACGCGACGATGTCTGTACGTCGTCAATGAGCACCGGCTCTTGGCTGTGTACGATCTGTTGAAAAACGTCACCTTCACGGATGGGTATGTGCAGCCGCGCAGGGTCGAAATCTGCCGGGAAGCCCCGTGCCGCCACGCTGCGCAGCGCCTCCTCCTCCTGGATCAAGACCAGACCGCGACGGTAGGGCACCACAGCCGTCAGCTCGACCAGGATGCGCTGGGGCACTTCGCTGAGATCCAGGCTGCTGGAAAGCGCCCGTCCCGTCTGCACCAGCGACTCGGCGAGTTGACGGCGCGCCTGCTCAGCACCGTAGAGCTGCGCGTTGCGAAGAGCGACAGCCAGCTGATCCGCCAGCGCCTGCAGCACCAGGCGCTCGTCTTCGCTGAAAGCGCGGGGCGCGTCGCCTTGAATGTCGAGCGCACCCAGGATGCGCCCTCCGACGTTCAGCGGCAGGATCGCCGCCGAGCGCGTATCCGGCAACGCGGCCAGGGGATGATAATCTGCCGCCTGATGCACGTCCGAGACCAGGCGCGGTTCGCCTCGACGACAGACGCTGGCGACGATGCTCGAAGCGTCCAGAGATATGCGAATCGTCTCCTGGAGCACGTCCGCGTCCCCGCGCCGCTTGCCGGACCGCAAAACGACGGTCCGGCGCTCCTCTTCAAGCATCCACAGCCCTACGAAGTAATAGCCAAAGCGCATCTGAATCAACGTCACCACGCGATCCAACAGCTCGTCCAGGCGCAAAATGGCCGTGACCTGTCGGCTGACCTCGCTGCTCGTCTGCAGCTGAACGGCGCGCTTCTCCAGGGCCACGTTGGTCTTCTGCAACTCTTCGTTGAGCCAGTCCTGGCGCGCCAGCGCGATGCGCAACCGCTCCTTGTTCTCAAAAAGCTCGTCGGCGCGCTCTCTAGCCCGCAAGTAGCTGATGGTGGTATATTCGGCCATCTCGTAGAGACTGCCGGCCGTCACCCGGGCGATCAGCGCAGCGACGCCGGAGAAGAGAAACGCCGTCAGCGCAAAGCGATAGCTCAACACGAAGGGAATCAGCCACACCATGCCCACACCCGTCAACAACAGCGCATCCCGCGAGGAGAGCAGCAGGCCCGCGGCGGAAGTGATCAGGGGCAGCAGGAAGGGCAGCACAGTACGAATGACGCCCGCATCCTCCGGCGCCAGTAACATGGCCGAGGCCATCCCCACCAGGAGACCGACAACGTAGAGGCGCGCCGCCCGCAGGTAAGCGCCGCGGCTGTCCAGCAGATGCAACGCCCGCGCCGTGAACCCGATGACGATCACAAACACCAGGATAGTCCAGAAGTCGAGCAGCTCCAGCGGCGGGGGGACGGAGAGGAGAAACAACAACGTGGGTACAGCCAGGACGCCCAATAACCACAGCGTCCCTAACAACATAGCCCGCAGGTGATCGCGACGCAGGCGGGCGACGAAATCGACATCCGTGTACTGTCCTTGTGGGGCCTCAGCAGCGTGCGTCACATTCATCCAAGCCGCCACCGGCAACTGTCACCCGGCTCTCCTATCAAACCAGCCGCCCTCAGACAGCTCACTCCTGGGGAGCCAAAGCGCGGTCGAAATCCGCCGCCAGCTCCGGGAGGGCCACTTCGCCATCCACCGTCGCCAGATCGGAGGCGCGCGCCAACACCTCCCGCGCCTCTTCGTAGCGCCCCTCGGCCAGGCGCAGACGTCCCAGGGTGTGAAGGGCCCGTGCTCGCTCCACACTCCACGTCGCCCAATTCAAAGCCCACTGGGCTAACACCTCGGCCTCGGCCCACCGTTCCGGGAAGTGATCGACGTAGAGGCGCGCCAGCGCGTTGAGCACCTCAAAATCGTGAGGCGCCAGATCCCGGGCGTACAGCAGATGGCCCTGCGCCTCCGCGTAGTTCTCCTCTAGCGTCTCCAATTCAGCGTACGCCACGTAGGTCAGCACATAGCGGTCGTCCAGAGCCAGCGCCCGCTCAATCGCCCCTTGGGCCTCCGTGAGATCCTGCAGCCTGACAGCAGCCCGGGCCAGCCACGCTTCGTTGCGTGGATTCTCCGGATGGATCTCCGCCGCCCAATCGAACTCGGCCATCGCCTCCTCGTAGCGCCCTTGCAGATATAAGAGCTGACCCAGCCAGAAGTGCGCCTCCTCCAGATCTTCGGCAAAGGAGATGGCGGTTCCCAGCGCGGCCTCCGCCTCCTCCCAACGCCGCAGGAAGACATAGCTCTGCCCCAGTCCCAGATAGGCCTCAGCGCGTTCGGGATCCTGTTCAATCATATAGCTGAAGTCGCTGACCGCTTCCTCATAGGCTTGCAACCGCAGGTACTCCCACCCCCGTTCGAGGCGCAAGCCCAGGTCCGTGGGGTTGCGCATAACCTGTAAATCGAAGCGCGTAGTGACGGCGGGTCGAGGCGTGGCCGTCGGCGTGACGGTGGGTGTCGTCACCGCCCCTTTCCCCTCCTCAGACGCTTCGTCTTCAGCAGGAGCAGGAGAGGGCGAAGGCGTGCGTCCCCCCACATCACCCAGGGGGAGAGTAGTGGAGGTCAAACGCGGCTCAGGCGAAGGAAGCACAGCGGCCCACTGGGCGCGGCTCCGCAAGATGATGATGCCCAGGGCAACGTAGACCAACAGAACCATAATCAGGAGCAGACCCAAAACCACGGCCTGCCCTCGTTTAAGGCCCAAGCGTTCGGCTATGCCCCGGTGGGACTTGCGCTTGCGGGAATCGACGGCTTCTTCCCCCTCCTCCTCTTCAAGCCCGGTCAATAAACTCTCACGGGCAGCCTCGATGTCCAACTCATCCAGGCCCGTGAAGGCCGGCACCTTCTCCGTCTCCTCCGAGAACGAGGGCGACGCTGCCCGCGCGACGCTTTCACGGCGTTTCTGGCCCGCTTTGCGCCGTCCGGTGAGGGAACGCAACATCCCCAGCAAGCCCCCACCCCTGTCTTCCTGTGAAGAGACAGTCGGCTCCGCCGGCCTGGCGCGCTTTCCCTCTCTCTGAAACGACTCGAAGAGACTTTCGAACTCTTCCGTCTCTTCCTCTTCCCCTTCGTCTCGCGTTGGCCTTAGATCATCGGACATATCCGCTAACCTCATCCCCAGAGAACCTATCGCGCTCAGACTTGCCCCCACAGGCGCCCTCAATTAAGTATAGAACGAGCCGGAAGAAAAGCAACCATGCGCCCGCGCCCCCCGGCTAAAGGAGCTCAGGCCCGACTTCCGCCGTGGGCTCACCTGTATGCGTGCGTCACACCCGGCTGCTCACAAGAAGCGCCGGGGGCTTGTCGAGGAAACGGATCGGCACCCCACAGGGGTAGTTATGTAATTATTTTGATATAAAACTCAAAAAAGTTGATGTTGATGCTTGACATTATTTAGATAACGTATTATAATTGATGTCAGAGAGCGTTCCCAGGAGCGGTCTCCGTTTACAGACATCGATAAACAACAGACTTAACGCCTTGAGGAGGTTGAAAATGTATCCCGTACCGGCCAAATGCCCCGTTTGTCAAGGAGATCTATACGTCGAAAGGCTTATCTGCCAGCAATGCGGCACCAGCCTGGAAGGCGCGTTTACCCTTCAACGGCTGGCTCGCCTGACGCCGGAACAGTGGTCTTTCGTCGAGACATTTCTCAGCTGTGAAGGTAAGCTCAACCGTGTACAAGAGGAGTTGGATCTCTCCTATCCCACCGTGCGCAGCCGTCTCAACGACGTCATCCGCAGCCTGGGCTACGAAGTGGGCGCACCCGACGAGGAAGAGATCCAGGAGCGCACCGCGGTGCTCGATCAGCTCTCCGAGGGCGCGATCACGGTCGAGGAGGCCCTCCAATTGTTAAAAAAGAGCAGCTAACATGGCCACCGTCTCCGTTCCTATCAAGATCAAAGCCTCCCCGCGCCCCATCCGCCCCGTGGATCCCGCACACGACCTCCCCGCGGTGGTCGATCTCATCGCCATAGGCTTCCAGGACGAGCTGGGGCCGGAAGGGCAGAAGATGCTCAAGCAGATGCAACGCCTGGCGCACCCCCTGCTTCCGCTCCCCCTCCTCACTCTGTTCTCCTCTCCGGACTCCACCCTGCCCGGCTTCGTCTGGGAAGAGGGAGAGTGCATCGTCGCCAACCTCTCACTGCGCCGGGCCACGGCCAGCCGAGGCCAAGGCTGGATCATCGGCAACGTCGTCGTTCATCCCGATTTCCGGGGACGCGGCATCGGTCGGGCCTTGATGGAGACAGCTCTGGACACCGTCCGCGTGCAAGACGGCCGCTGGATCGGGCTCGAAGTCCGCGCCACTAACGAAGTCGCGCGACATCTCTACAAGAGCCTGCACTTCTACGACGTGGGCCGAACGGTGCACATGCTGCGGTCCACCGGCGATCCCTGGCCCGATTTCCCCGCGCCATCCGGCCCCTGGCGTCCGACGCGGCCCGCCGACCGCCACCTCTGGGCCCAGCTGGCCGCTTCCATCTACGACATCCTACAGCGCAGAATCCTGGAAATCTACCCGGCACGCTACGCCTTCGGGGCCCTGGAACGTCGCCTGAGCCTCTGGTTCCAGGGTGAACGGGAAGACGCCTGGTTGGAACCGACGCCCTCTCCCCGCCGCGCTGTGCGCGTGCGCACCGATCGCCGACACCGCTTTCACCGTTGGGATCTGTTGGTTCACCCCCGGCAACCTGAACGCACCGCCGAAGAGACGGTCGCCCAGGCCCGGGCAGCCACGCTCCGTCACCACCGAGATTGGCCCGTCACCGTCACGGTGGAAGCCGGAAGTCCTACGTTACCTTTTCTGGAAACTCTGGGATTCCGCCACCATCGCACACTGGTTCAAATGTATCAGGAGATGAATTGAAATCACGCACGGTACACGCAGGTGAGATGCGTCGTTTCACCTGCAGCCTGAGAGCCCAAGCCTCAGCCCGCTCTCAACACCGTGACCGTCGCCACTTGTGGAGCATATAGTCAGAAGGCAAGGTGAAAACATGAACGCCAGTACCGAAGAACGTTTGAAGATTCTGGAGATGCTGCAAAACGGCACCATCACCGCCGAACAAGCCTCAGAGCTGCTGGATGCGCTTGCGGCGCGAGAGGAAAAGGGCCAGGAGCAGGCCCCGCGTTGGCTGCGTATTCGCGTCACCGACACCGACACCGGACGCAGCCGCGTCAATGTCACGCTGCCCGTGGGCCTCGTCCGCGCCGGCCTGAAGATGGGCGCGCGGCTCGGTCCCGACTTGGATCACCTGGACGGCGAAACACTGGAGAAGGTGCTCCTGGGCGGCAGGGGGCACGTCGTTGACGTTCTGGACGAAGAAGACGGTGAGCGTGTCGAAATCTTCCTGGATTAGAGAGGCCTCACCCATACAAAGGAGCGACGCCCCTTCGCATCGCCGAATCCCGACCAAACCCCGGCCTGGCGTTCGAAAGGGCGTCGCCCCAACGACCTCTTGCTCCCCGACTAACCCTCGGGCCGGGACATCTGCATCACGCGCACGCCGACTTTCGCTAATCTAACGTCACAGGCTCCCCGTGGCTGCCGCCGTCCCAGCGCAGCTTGAGCGTGAAGGTGTGTCGAGTCTTACGTTTCTTCTCCCTCTCTTTCACCTTCAATTTGAACCCCAGGCGTGCGGGCGCCGTCACTTTCACCACCTCGTCCCCCCGACGCAACACGACCTCGCCCTCCTCCAGCTTATCTGCCAAGCGATGCAAAAACTCCGCCACCTCTCCGGTGGGGCGAACTTCTTTGCTTTTGAAGCGGACGTTTTTCCGAGCCATCCTCATTCACCTCCTCCGAGGGTACATCACGCATCTCATCGATCAGATCCTATGAGGGAATGCCGGCCGGGATGTCATCCTCGCGCGACGCCTCAGCTTATGACGTCACACCAAAGCGGTCGAGCATCCTCCGGGATTTCTCTGCCCGACCGCTACATCTGCGCCTGCCGGAGAGGGGACGCACAGACTCGTTATGCGCCCCACCCCCGCTGTCGCAGCGCCTCGTAGAGGACAATGGACCCGGCCACCGTCACGTTGAGTGAGCTGATCTCGCCCCGCATGGGGAGATACATCAACCAGTCGCAACGCTCGCGCACCAGACGACGCAGACCCTCGCCTTCGCTGCCCAGCACCAGGGCCAGAGGCACCGTCAAATCGACCTCCGTGTAGAGCTTAGCCCCATAGACATGCTCCAGGCCGGCGACCCACACCTCCGCCGCCTTCAACTTCTCGATGGCGCGCGAAAGATTGGTCACCTGGGCGACAAGCAGATGCTCCGAGGCACCCGAAGAAGCGTTGACGGCCGTCGGCGTGACACCGGCCGCCCGCCGTCCCTGAATGATCACCCCGTGTACGCCCACAGCCTCCGCTGTACGCAACAGCGCTCCCAGGTTGCGCACATCCTGGACGAGATCCAACAACAGAAAGAGCGGGACGTCGCCCCGCTCCTCGGCCGCGTCCAGGATGTCATAGACGTCGACATAGGGATAACCGGAGACCTCCAACGCCACACCCTGATGATTTTCGTCCCCCACCAGGCTGTTCATCTCGTGATGAGAGACGCGCGCCACAGGGATGTTCTGCGCCCGGGCGAACTCCTCTATCTCCTCAATGATGGGGGTGCTGAACACGCCGTCCATCAACACCAGGCGGTAGGGCGTACGACGTCCCGCGCGCAGAGATTCGCGCACCGCCTGTCGTCCGTAAAGTGTCTCACGCATATCAAGCTCCCCGTACTCGTTTAGAGACCTTCAAGGCTTGGCTGCCCTGAAAAAAGGGACAGCCAAAGAAAATATGGGGTATATGTTGTGGTTGAGCGTAGCCCAACCCCAACATATAGTATCCCTTTCTCCACTGAAAAACCTTTTTTCAGTAGGGTCAAGGCCTGGAGGTCATGGTGATTTTCAGCCCCCAGACCTTCGTTGTGTCGCTCACCAGCTCTCCGAAGGTCTTACATGGGTAAGTGCGTTACGCTTCGAAAGCCAAAACGGAGATCGCGCTCCTCGCCACACGTCGCCGACGGGATCAGTACGGGATCAGTGCTCCAGCTGCCAGGTGCTGCCCTCCGGCCCGTCGTTGACCACAATCCCCAGCTCGGCGAGACGACTGCGGATCCGATCCGCCTGGGACCACTCCTGTTGTTCACGGTACTCCTGACGCAATTCTAACAGCAGATCCATGACCCCTTCAAGCAACTCGCCGCTCTCCGGCGCCTCGGCCAGCTCCTCGGGCAGAATGCGCAACACGCGACCGCCCAGATCGCGGAAGATTTTGTCCATCGCCGTCAATGTGCCCACGCTGGCTTCCTCGTTCTGATCAAGATGGCGGTTGACCTCCTTGACAAAGTCGAAGAGGACCGCCAGCGCCTGCGGCGTGTTGAAGTCCTCGTTCATAGCGTTTTCGAACGTCTTGCGGTAATCTTCCAGCGCGGAGACGTCGGAGAGCACCGCCGTGCCGGCGGGCGGTGCCTGCTCGATGCGCCGGCGCAGTTTGCGCACAGTGTTGTGCAGCCGATCCACGCCCCGCTGGGCGGACTGCAGTGCTTCCCGACTGAAATCCACCGGCCCCCGATAGTGACTGACGAGGATGAAGTACCGCAGGGCTTCCGGCGTGTAAATCTCCAAAGCGTCCTTCAGCGTCAAAAAGTTACCCAGACTTTTACTCATCTTCACCCCGTTCACGGTGAGCGAACCGACGAGTATCCAGTAGCGGGCAAACTCCGCGTCGCCGTAGGCCTCCGCCTGAGCGATCTCACAATCGTTGTGCGGGAAGATGTTATCCAATCCCCCGCCGTGAATGTCGAAGGGCTGTCCCAGATATTTGGTGGACATCACCGAGCACTCGATGTGCCAGCCGGGGTACCCCTCGCCCCAGGGGCTGGGCCAACGCATAAGGTGCTCGGGCTCCGCCCGCTTCCAGAGAGCGAAATCCGCCGGGTGCCGCTTCTCCTCGCGCACTCTGACCCGCGCGCCGGCCTCTAAATCCTCGACGTTCCGGTGCGAAAGCCGTCCGTAATCCTCGAACGCCTCGATGGAAAAGTAAACATTGCCATCCACCTCGTAAGCGTACCCCCTTTCAAGCAGACCCTCTACCCATTGGATAATCTCAGGTATGTGGCAGGCCGCGCGCGGGGAGATGTTGGGGCGCAAGACACCCAGCGCATCCATGTCGGAGAAAAAGCTCGCCATGTACTTGTCCACCAGCTCCATGGGCTCCAGCTTGTGGCGTCGCGCTCCACGGACAATGCGATCCTCCCCACTGTCCAGAAGATGGCCCACGTCGGTGATGTTGCGCACGTGCCGCACCTCGTAGCCCAAATAGGTGAGATAGCGCACCACTACGTCCATGGCTACGTAGGTTTTAGCGTGACCCAGGTGAGCGTGGTCGTAGACCGTGGGTCCACAGACATACATCCCCACACGTCCTTCCTGAACCGGCTTAAAAGGTTCCAGCTCGCGGGTGAGATAGTTGTAGATTTTCAAACCCATGGATCCTCCTCATTGGCTCTGCTAAACAAGCCCTTCAACAGAGATGAGGGCACCCTATGTAGGGGTTGGATGACATCCAACTTCTACATATGCCCTAGACTCCCCTTTGGCTGCACCTTTTTTAGAGCAGCCCTCTAATTGCTCTCATTTTCCGGTCGGGCGAAGATCATCCGACCGGCCGCCGTCTGCAGCACTTTGCTGACCACGACGTCAATGGTGTCTCCGATGTACCGCCGTCCTTCCTCAATCACCACCATGGTCCCGTCGTCCAGATACCCTACACCTTGATCGGCCTCTTTCCCCTCCTGCAAAACGTGAATAGAGAACATCTCGCCCGGTAACAGGACCGTCTTCACAGCGTTTGCCAGCTCGTTGACGTTGAGCACCATCACACCTTGCAGTTCGGCAACGCGGTTCAGATTATAGTCGTTGGTCAACACGGCACCATTCACTCGTTTCGCGATGACAATCAGCTTATCGTCAACTTCTTTGACCTCCTCGGGGTCCTCGTCGGTAATACGCACCGGCACCGGGGATTCCTCCTGAAGTTGACGTAGGATCTCCAGACCCCGCCGGCCCCGGTTGCGACGCAGCGTATCGGCGGAGTCCGCGATGTGTTGCAGCTCGTTGAGGACGAAAAGCGGCACCAGCAGCTCCCCCTGAATGAAGCCGGTGCGACAGATGTCGGCAATGCGGCCGTCGATGATCACGCTGGTGTCCAACAGAATGGGCTGCGCCCGAAACTCCTTCCCCCTTTCACCGGACAGAAAGCGCTCCCGTATCTCCTGCGCCAGGTCCATACGCACCGTAGCGACCATGATGCCCAAATACCCAAAGAGAGCCGCTACCACGAAGGGCAGGATCTGTCCCAGAGGCGACGGCAGCTGCGAGAGCGGATAAGCCGTCAGGGCGCCAAAGGCGAGTCCCACAAACAGTCCTATGATGGACGAAACCAACATGTGGGCCGGCAATTGCTGGATAAGACTGCGCAAACGCCGAAAGGGGCGAGTGCTGATCCAGGGGGCCACGAAAAAGCCGAGCGCGCCGGCAATCACACCCGCGGCAACGCGCACCCATATCGTGACACCCTCCGCGAGTTCGGGCAATAACCTCATGAGGCGTTCTCCAAACGCAAGCCCGCCCAGCAAAAAGAGAGCCAATCCCACAAGACGCGCAATAAGATCGACGTTCATAATAAATTCTCCTCAAAAAGATAGGCGACCGCGCAAGCCGGTCGCCCTCTTATACCATCTAATGAATAAGAAAATAAGTCCAAGTCGCGCGGCTGCCGCACGGTAAGAAGGATGATACCATATCTGAGATAATAGTCAAAGGTTTATAACTGTATTGTCTGTCAATATCGAAAAAGCACAGATAAAAGTATGACTTTACTGAAATAACTCACAAAAATCAGACTTCTCTAAAACTCATCCCTGCATGCGGGAGAATTCGCGGTCAAAACCACCAGATATAGGAGATAGCCGACTAGAAATCCGATTTTTTTCCCACCCTTTTTCAGGTGCGTCAGGTATCACCTCCCGGGATGCTTTTTCAAAGAAAACCTAGACCTCTCACCGGTCTTACAAAAAACCGACCGGCCT
The DNA here is from genome assembly GCA_049975525.1 of Anaerolineae bacterium. Taxonomy (GTDB): domain Bacteria; phylum Chloroflexota; class Anaerolineae; order B4-G1; family SLSP01; genus G713. The sequence goes on along the minus strand of JBNGCW010000003.1, from coordinate 136,911 downwards.
CTCTGAAGTCCTTAGTGACAATGGAGTGAGTTGGGGCGTTTCTTTGTCAGAACCGACCTGGAATGACATTCCTTTTCCTTCCCTGTCACCCCAGGCGCGGTCGAGGTATCGCGTCACGCCGGGACGGTCCAAGCACCTCCCGTTGAGCGGAAACCCGTGTGGATTGCATGCAGGGCAGGGAGACTTCTCGAACCAGGCAAAAGCAGCCCGCCGCTCGAAAGAGCAAAAGAAGGGACGTTTTCAGCTCACCTGTCCAAATGCAAACGCGATTTTCTCCCGCATCCCCCACGCCTAACCGGGCGGCCATCGCAGAGCGCGCCCGGCCAGAAGATGAAGGTGCAGGTGATAGACGGATTGCCCGCCGTCGCGCCCGCTGTTCAGCACCAGCCGGTAGCCCGAGGTCGCCACGCCCAATTCCTCGGCCAACTGCCGGGCCAACAACAACATCTCCCCCAGTAACGAGGCGTCTCCCGCCGTGGTTTCGTTGAGCCCGGCGATGTGACGATTGGGGACGATGAGGACGTGCACCGGCGCCTGTGGATTACGGTCGTGAAACGCCGTCAGACGCGGCGTGCGCCTCAGGGCCTCCACGCCATCTACGCCTGCGACGATACGACAGAAAACGCAGTCGGGGGACGCCATTCACCACCTCCGAACCAACATCGCTATGTGGGAAGAGGCTTTCATAGATCGCGCGTCAGATTGTCCAGGAACTCACGGTTGGTCCGCGTGCGGCGTAGCTGCTTCAGCAACGCTTCCGTCGCCGCGGTGATATCGTAGCCCACTCCGCTGGGTTTGGGCGCCATCATCTGAGAGAACATGCGGCGCAACAGCCACACCTTGCGCAGCGTCTCCTGATCCAACAACAGCTCCTCGCGGCGGGTGCCGGAACGCACCACGTCGAAGGCGGGGAAGATACGGCGCTCTTGCAGACGACGGTTGAGGTGCAGCTCCATGTTCCCGGTGCCTTTGAACTCCTCATAAATCATGTCATCCATACGGCTCCCGGTATCGATGAGACAGGTAGCCAGGATCGTCAGGCTGCCCCCCTCCTCGATGTTACGCGCCGCGCCAAAGAAGCGCTTGGGGGGATAAAGAGCCGCCGGATCCAGACCGCCGGACAGCGTCCGCCCGCTGGGCTGAACCACCAGGTTATAGGCGCGAGTCAATCGGGTGATGCTATCTAACAAGATAACCACGTTGCGCCCGATTTCCACCAACCGCTTAGCGCGGGCCAGCGCCATTTCGGCCACCCGCGTCTGGTGAATTTCCGACTCATCGAAGGTGGAGCTGATGACTTCAGCGTCCACAGAGCGATCCATGTCCGTGACCTCCTCCGGACGCTCCCCGATCAACACCACCATCAGGTGATCTTCCGGGTGGTTGGCGGAGATCCCGTTGGCGATCCGCTTGAGAACGGTGGTCTTACCGGCCTTCGGCGGCGAGACGATCAACCCGCGCTGCCCGTGCCCGATGGGAGAGATCAACGTCAGGAGACGTTGGGTGTAATGTTGGGGCGCGGTGACGAGGTTGAAGGGTTCCGTGGGAAAGATGGGCGTCAAGCGTTTGAAATGGGGACGGTTCTTGGCCAGCTCGGGGTCCATGCCGTTGACGGCCTCCACCCGCAACAGGCTGTTGTATTTCTCCGTCTCTTTAGGCGGGCGCACCTGCCCGACGACCATGTCCCCCGTGCGCAACCCAAAGCGTCGAATCTGGCTCTGCGAGACGTACACGTCGTTGGGGCCCGGCGCGTAGCGTCCGGAGCGCAGAAAGCCAATGCCCTCCGACATAATCTCCAGCACCCCACCCCCAAAGGAAAAACCTTTGCGTTCTGTCTTTTCCTTCAACAGGAGCAGGATCAAGTCCTCTTTTTTGAGCCGACTGTACCCTGAGACGCCTTCCTCGCGGGCCAGATCGCGCAGCTCCTGCAGCCGCATCTCCTCCAGGTCGCGCATCTCCAACCCTTCGAGGCGTCCGGCATCCCGCCGGGGCTCCTCATCTGCCTTTACCGCTACGGATTCCTGAACCGGATCCGCGTCTTTTTCAAATGTGTTTGATTCCCCCATATCCTTTTCCTCTGCTTCTCGTTCTTCAACATGCATTTCATGCCCTGACGACGAGGACGCAGCCTGTTCCTGCTCAAATTCTTCAGTCGAGATCTCTTCTTGCTGAGCGTCCACAGCTCCCTCCTCTACATTTACAGTTCTCCTGTCTCAAAACGGTGTTTGGCCCTCGTAAGCCTCGATTTCTTTTCGGTCGCCCTCAGAACAACGCAGGTCAGCACGTCACCCCAGCAACCTTCATGGCACCAGAAGCGTGACAAATAACCACGTTAAGATCCCCGCCCACAACAGAGAATCCAAACGATCCAACATGCCGCCGTGCCCAGGAATCAGATCGCTGGTGTCTTTGACCCCCACTTCACGCTTCATCAGGGAGATGAAAAGGTCTCCCAGTGGGGTAAGGAGCGCCAAAAGCGCCCCCAGCCCCACCCCTCTCCAGGAAGTCACAGGGAAGGCCCCCACTTTTAAGGGGGCCAGCCGGCCAACAAGGAACCCCGTCAAGACGGCTGCGCCCACGCCGGCCGCATACCCCTCCCAGCTTTTGCGGGGACTGATCAGCGGCGCCATCTTATGTCGACCCCAGGTACGCCCGACAAAATAGGCCGCCGAATCCGCTATCCACACCGTCGCCAGCGTGAAAAGCAGCCACCACCGTCCGTCCGCCATCCAGCGCACCCGCAACAAGTACGCCCCTCCCACGCCCAGATACAGGCTGCCCGCCACGTTCAGCGCCCAGCGCGCCACAGAAGCACCGGTAAACCGATGGGTGAAGATCTGCTCGGCAACGCTGAGCAACAACACGCCGGGCAATCCCAACGCCAGGATCCCGGGGTGACGCCAACGCCCGTAGGCCAGCCACACCAACAGATGCGCAAAGATCACAAGCGGGGAAAGGGCCATCCCTTGCAGGGAGAAGAGCCTCACAAACTCCCAAGCGGCGATCCCGAAAAGCACTGCGGCTAAAAACGTAAAAGGCCAGCCCCCCAGCCACAGAGCGGCCAACACAACAGGGATCAGGACAAGGGCACTCAGGACTCGGTTCTTCAACGTTTGGGTTCCTTGGAATCCTTACCAGTCAAGCTTGTCGGCGAGCCACACAGAGCCTTGGTAGCACAAAGATGGCTCACCTGTGAAAAAAGGTCTCAAAAGTCGGGTCTTTATTGCAGTAGGGTCAGGACTTCCCCATAGAGCGGCTCCCGTTCATTGCGGGCAGTGCCGCTTTAGCGGATCAAAGGGCCAGGGCGCAGTAAGCTTTCACATCTCAGTAGGATACGTTCCGTACTCAACAACTATCGACGAGAGCCACCTTCGAGACAAGGTGAGGCCAGCCCGCAAAACGAGGGAAACGCAAAACACAAACTACACGGGTGTATTAACCTTGACACCACTGAAACAACTCATAAAATCGGATTTCTCCAAAACTCGCCCCTACATGTGGGAAAATTCGCGGTCAAAACCACGAGATCCTTCACCATGCTCAAGGTTCGGGATGACAAGGGGATGAACGACCGGACATCCGGTTTTCCCACCCTGTTTCATGTGGAGTCAATCTTCGTTCAGCCCACCGAAACGGCGATCGCGGCGGGCAAAAGCCTGAAGAGCTTTGTAAAACTCGTCTTTATTGAAATCCGGCCAAAAAACCGGCGTCACGTAGTATTCAGCATAAGCCGCCTGCCAGATGAGAAAGTTACTCAATCGCATCTCCCCGCTGGTGCGCACAATCAGGTCGGGATCCGGCAGACCGGCCGTGTCGAGATGTGCCGTGATGGTGCTCTCGTCGATCTCCTCCGGCGGGATGCCCTCACGCACGATCTCTCGCACAGCCTCGACGATCTCCGCTCGTCCACCGTAGTTGAAGGCCACGTTAACGATCAGGCGTTCATTGTGCTTGGTCAACTCAATCGCAGAGTGAATAGGGCGCTTGAGATCTTCGGGTAGAGGGGCAAGATCTCCCAGATGCCTCAATTGTACACCATTTTCGTGGAGATTGTCAACCTCAGTCTCTAACGTCTCCCCCAGGATCCTGAGCAGGCCCCGCACCTCCGACTCCGGGCGCTTCCAGTTCTCCGTCGAAAAAGCGTAGAGGGTCAAAATCGGCACCCCGAACTCCACGGCGGAATGCAACACTTCATGGAGACGTTGCACGCCCGCGCGGTGCCCGGCCAGACGCGGCAGCCCCCGCTCTCTGGCCCAGCGGCCATTTCCGTCCATGATAAGCCCCATGTGCTTGGGGAGAATGGACAACTTCGGGTACGCTTTTTCTTCGGCCATACGTCCTCCAGCAGAGGTCAGCTCTCACACGTAAAGCGATGTACTCCTCTGCTATACCTCCATAACCTCTTTCTCTTTGCGCGCCGCGACGTCGTCGGCCTTTTCCGTGTAAAGATCCGTCAACTCCTGCAAGCGCTCCTTTCCACGCTCGAGCTCGTCCTCGGAGATCAGCTTCTCGCTCTCGAACTCCCGCAGGTCCGCCAGCGTGTCACGGCGGATGTTGCGCAAGGCGACCTTGGCCTCTTCGAGACGCCGCCTGACCACCTTGAGCAGCTCACGCCGACGCTCCTCCGTGAGGCGAGGGATGGGCAGGCGAATGACCCGTCCATCGTTGTTAGGGTTGAGGCCCAGATCCGCCTGCAGAATCCCTTTCTCAATCTCCTCCAGGGAACCGGCGTCGTAGGGACGCACCAACAGCAGATGGGGCTCCGGCACAGAGATCACCGCCAGCTGCTTGAGCGGGGTCGGCGTCCCATAGTAGTTGACCATCACCCGATCCAGCAGGGCAGGAGACGCACGCCCCGTGCGGATGGTACGATAATCCATTTCCAGGGCCTCCAGGGCCTTGAGCATGCGTTGTTCCGTCTCTCGCAACAGGTCGTTGATCATCTCGCGTTCCTCCTTGCTCACGTTACGTTCGGATCCTGGAAAACGTTTTGGGCCCCCTTTTCGGCCCCGCTTTGGCCGCTCTTCGCAGCCTCACTTGCCGATCAGCGTGCCCACCGGCTCGCCCATGACGGCTCTGCGCAGACCTTCCGTGTCCTCCAGATTGAGCACCACGATAGGCAGGTCGTTATCCATACACAGCGTGAGCGCCGTAGAATCCATCACGGCCACGTGCAGATTGAGCGCACCCAGGTACGTCAAGCGGTCGAAACGCTGCGCCTCAGGGTGCACCAGCGGGTCCTGCGCATACACGCCGTCGACTTTGGTTGCCTTGATGAAGAGCTCGGCGCCGATCTCGGCCCCTCGCAGCGCGGCGGCGGTGTCCGTGGTGAAGTAAGGATTGCCGGTTCCCCCTCCGAAGATGACCACACGCCCCTTTTCCAGGTGACGAATGGCCCGCAGGCGGATGTAGGGCTCGGCGATGGCGCGCATCTCGATGGCCGTCTGCACCCGCGTGGTGACCCCCTGCCGCTCCAACGCGTCGGCTAACGCCAGCGCGTTCATCACGGTGGCCAGCATGCCCATGTGATCGGCGGTGGCCCGCTCCATCCCATGCATCAGGCCGTCCCGACCGCGCCAGAGATTTCCCGCCCCCACAACCACGCCCACTTCCGTCTCCAGGCTGTGGACGGCCGCAATGCGGGCGGCCATCTGATCTGCGCGATGGGGATCAATGCCAAAACCTTCGGGGCCGGCCAACGCCTCCCCACTGAACTTCAAGATGATCCGCTTGTAGTGAGGCATCATAACCAGGCTCCTCGCTCAAAACCCCCAGGATCAAAACGCCGTATCTGTTTAGCCTTCTGAGATGCGACGCACTTTCGCCGAAGTTCACAAGCCGGGGACCCCTAAACCATGCTCGGAGAACTTTGTAGCGTGGTCTGTTTCGATCCGTTAAGTGCGTTGCACCTGGACGCTCACAAACCTAAACGGTTGCAAAACGCCAAAGAAAAGGTCTGGAGGTTACCCCTCCAGACTCTCCCCCAGCTCATAGCGGGTGAAGCGCCGGATGACGATGTTTTCGCCCATGGTGGCGATGGCCTCCTTCACCAGATCACCGATAGTTTTGTCGTCGTCGCGGATGTAAGCCTGCTCCCAAAGGCAACTATCGGCGTAGAACTTCTCCAGCCGACCTTCGACGATCTGGTCGATCACGTGTTCGGGCTTGCCCTCTTCCAGCGCCCAGCGGCGATAAAGCGCGCGCTCGTGCTCGACAACCTCCTCGGGCACATCCTCCCGGGTCACGTAAGCGGGGGCCATGGCCGCGATCTGCATGGCGATTTCGTCTACCAACGTCTGAAACTCATCGGTACGCGCCACGAAGTCGGTCTCGCAGTTGACTTCGACCAATACACCGATACGCCCCCCGGCATGGATGTAGGAAGCGATCTTCCCGTCACTGGCCTCGCGGTCCATGCGCTTGGCAGCCTGCGCAAGCCCCTTCTCCCGCAGATAGTCCACGGCCTTGTCGAAGTCGCCCTCCGCTGTTTCCAGAGCATTGCGACAATCCAAAATCCCTGCACCGGTGGCATCGCGCAGCTCTTTAACCATCTGAACCGTGATGTCCATCTTTGCTTAGTCTCCTTCTTCGTTGTCGTCTTCAGCGATATGTGCCACGTCTTGAATCTTCTCCGCGGCTTCCAGCACCTCTTCCACGGAGGCTTCCTCTTCGCCCGCGCCCATCTGAATTTGCCGCAGGCGGGCCAAAGTCTCCGCGCTCAAGTACTTCTCATCCTCAGCGGTGTAAATTTCTTCTTCTTCCGGCACCATCTCCTTACGAAGCGCTTGACCTTCAAGCACCGCGTCGGCTATCTTGGACGTGATCAAGCGAATGGCACGGATGGCGTCGTCGTTGCTGGGGATCACGTAGTCGATCAGCTCGGGATCGCAGTTGGTATCCACCATCGCCACGATGGGGATGCGCAGGCGATCCGCCTCGGCGACGGCGGTAGCCTCGGCCCGAATGTCGATGATAAAGACTACGCCCGGCAGATTCTCCATGTCCTTGAGTCCTCCCAGGCGCTGGTTGAGCTTGTCGATCTCCCGCGTGCGCATCAGCGCTTCTTTCTTGGTCAGAAGATCGAATTCACCCGCATCACGCCGGGCCTCCAGATCTTTCAGATAGTCAATGCGTCCTTTGATTGTCTGCCAGTTGGTCAACGTCCCACCCAACCAACGCTGACTCACGTAAGGCATACCGCAGCGCATCGCCTCCCGCTCCACCGTCTCCTGCGCCTGACGCTTGGTGCCCACAAAGAGCACCTTCTCGCCCTCGGCAACCTGCTCCCGGACAAAAGCGTAGGCTTCTTCCAACGCCTTGACCGTCTGCTGGAGATCGATGATGTGGACGTTGTTCCGCTCCGTGTAGATGTATGGAGCCATTCTGGGGTGCCAACGCTGGGTACGATGCCCAAAGTGCACTCCTGTTTCCAGGAGCTGTTTCATGGTTACAATAGCCATGTCGTTCATCCTCCTGAGTGTTTTTGTCCTCCGCGATCTTCACCCCGCCCGGGAACCGTTGGCTGGTCGGCACACCCCGCGCGGTCCAATCGCGTGCGTGATTATTGGAACTACCCAAGTAGGGATTGTACCACAGAATCTTTGAGAGACAACTTCGCATCCGACGGAAAAGCTCGCCGGCTTAGCACATCTCTCAGTGACGATGTGAACTCGGTTTTCCTCATGAGCTTTCTCCGGACGCTCACCCCACTTGCGGTGAGAAAGCGCTCAACCCAACGAAGGGGATCGGAGGTGCGCTCACGCTTGACAAAACCGGCGGTTGAGGTACAATGTCAAGCGTTCGGGCTTCAATAGACCCTTCACCGCATGAACACGCCGAAGTGGCGGAATTGGCAGACGCGCTGCGTTCAGGGCGCAGTGAGCTTACGCTCATGTGGGTTCGACTCCCACCTTCGGCATTCAGAGCCTCCGGTCCCGCCGGAGGTTTTTTTCTTTATTTCCCCCCACCTCACCCCCCTTCGATTGTCCTCTCCCGCAGTGGGCTTATAATGCGAGAAAGACCACACCCAAACAAGGAGGTATCATGCACCCTATTGACCTGCGCAGCGACACCGTGACCCAACCCACGCCCGCCATGCGCGAGGCTATCGCCCGCGCAGAAGTCGGCGACGACGTTTACGGCGAAGACCCCACGGTCAACCGGCTGGAAGCACTGGCGGCGGAACGCCTGGGCAAGGAGGCCGCCCTGTTGGTGACCAGCGGCACGCAGGGCAATCTGACGGCGCTGCTGACCCACTGTCAGCGCGGCGACGAGGTGATTTTAGGCGACAAGAGTCACACTTTTCTCTACGAGCAGGGGGGCATGGCAGCCCTGGGCGGCATTGTGCCCCACACACTTCCCAATCAGCCGGACGGCACACTGCGCCCGGCGGACATCGAGGGCGCTATCCGCCCCGACAACCCCCACTTTCCGCGCACGCGGCTTATCTGCCTGGAAAACACGCACAATCTCTGCAACGGCAGTCCGCTGACCCCGGCGTATACGGCGCAGGTCACCGAGCTCGCCCGGACCCACGGTCTCCGCGTCCACGTGGACGGTGCGCGGTTATTCAACGCGGCGACCGCCCTGCAGGTGGATCCTGCCGAGCTGGTGCGCGATGTCGATTCGGTGACCTTCTGCCTCTCCAAGGGGCTGTGCGCGCCTGTCGGCTCGGTGCTCTGCGGCGACAGGGCTTTCATCACTGAGGCCCGTCGGGCGCGGAAGGTGCTGGGCGGCGGCATGCGCCAGGCGGGCTTCATCGCCGCGGCCGGCATCGTGGCGCTGGAGCAGATCGCGCCCCGGCTCGCGGAGGATCACGCCCGCGCCCGACGGCTGGCAGAGGGCCTGGCCTCCATCGAGGGGATCGAGGTCAACCCGACCCCCACCAACATCGTCTACTTCCGCCTCACCGATGAGGTGCCACTGCGCGCCCCAGAGGTCCAGGCACGTCTCAAAACGCACGGGGTCCTGATCCTGGCGCGCAGCGATCGCCACTTCCGCGCCGTGACCCACTACTGGATCGACGACGAGGCTGTGGATCGGGCCGTCGCGGCGGTGCGGGCCGTGCTGACATCGGCGACGTCAACAGCTTAGTGGCTGCGCTTGTGCCTCTGAAATCACCGCATCAGGATTCAGTCAGGGGCAGTGCACCTCATACCGTATCTCAGTTGTACCTGTTATCTGACAATGCTATAATATGGGTACCAAAGATACGATGATTTAAGGTCGTCGGTCCCTCTACATCTGGTGATGTCTGCGAATCTACATGGAGTATCGAGGCAGAGTTAAAAACCCAATATTTCAGGGAAGTCAAGGATCTCTCCCCTGAAAACCTACCCTATTTATCGCAAGGAGTGAAACCATGAAATTTGATGAGAAAGCCCGCTATCTGGAAACGCACGAATGGGCGCGCAAAGAGGACGATGCCTACGTCATCGGCATCAGCGACTACGCTCAGCGCACGCTCTCCGACGTCGTCTACGTGGAGCTGCCCGAGGTCGGCGACGAGTTTGACAAAGAAGAGGTCTTCGGCGTCGTCGAGTCGGTCAAGGCCGCCAGCGACGTCTACACGCCCCTGAGCGGCGAGGTCATCGCCGTCAACACGGCACTGGAAGACGCGCCCGAGCTCGTCAACGACGATCCCTTCGGAGAGGGCTGGCTGATCAAGATCGAGGCCAGCGACGAGGACGAGTGGGACGATCTGCTGGATGTCGAAGCGTACAAAGAAGTCGTCGAGGCCGAAGAAGACCATTGATCTGGATCTCACCGTAGTCTATGAATCACACCGCCGACCATCGGCACGCAACAATTGCCGGGGTCGGCGATTTTGTCAGTTAGTCAATTAGTCTGGTAGTCAGATAGTCCTTAGTCTTGCAATCTTGACTCCACTAAAAAAAGGTCAAGCTAACCGCAGAGCACGCAGAGGGCGCAGAGATTTTTAGTTTTATGTGATTTCCTATCATTAAATTCAACCAACTGTGAAGATAGTTAAACATAATACTCATTTTCTCTCAGCGTTATCTGTGCTCTCTGCGGTAAATGGGCTTTTTCAGTAGAGTCAATCTCTAGCCCTAGGATCCCATGACTACCCGACTATCCGACCAACAGACTGCCCGACTATCGGACTAAACGACTATCCGACTAAAATAAGGAGAAAGTCTATGGTTTACATACCACATACAGAAGAAGAACGTCAGGAGATGTTGGCGGCTATCGGCGTAGACCGCCTCGAAGATCTCTTCGGGGACGTGCCGGTGCGCCACCGCTACCCTGACCTCGATTTACCTGAGCCTCTCTCTGAGATGGAGATTATGCGAGAGCTCCACGAGCTCTCCGAAGCCAACCTCAACGCCAACGCCGTACCCACTTTTCTGGGCGCCGGCGCGTACCGCCACTGGGTGCCCGCCGTGGTCGATTACGTCATCAGCCGGGGCGAGTTCTACACGGCTTACACGCCCTACCAGGCCGAGGTCAGCCAGGGCACACTTCAGGCCACCTTCGAGTATCAGAGCATGATCTGCGACCTGACGGGCATGGAGGTCGCCAACGCCAGCCACTACGACGGGGCGACGGCGGCCGCCGAGGCCGTGATCCAGGCCGTCAACCGCTTCCGCCTGAAGCGCCACAAGGTCGTTTTGGCCCCCACCCTTCATCCCCACTACCGCGCCGTCATCCGCACCTATATGCAGGGCATGGACCTGGAGATCGTGGGCGACGAGGAGCCGAACCGTCCGCTGGAGAAGGTCATCGAGCTGGTGGATGACGAGACGGCCTGCATCGTCGTGCAAAGCCCCAACTTCTTCGGTGAGCTGGAGAATCTGGCTGCGCTGGTGGAAAGCGTCCGCGCGCGTGACGGGAAGGCGCTCATCGCTGTGGCCGTCAACCCCATCAGCCTGGGCCTGTTCACCCCGCCGGGCGATGACGGCGTCGATATCGTCTTCGGCGAGGGCCAGCCCCTGGGCCTGGGTCTGAACTTCGGCGGGCCGTACCTGGGTTTCTACGCCACGCGCCAGAAGTATCTGCGCCAGATCGCCGGACGGCTGGTCGGTGAGACGGAGGACGTGGAGGGCAAGCGGGGCTACGTGCTGACGCTAACGACGCGCGAACAGCACATCCGCCGCGAACGCGCCACGTCCAACATCTGCACCAATCAAGGGCTGATGGCTCTGGCGGCGACGGTCTATCTCTCCGCACTGGGCAAACAGGGACTTCGCAAGGTCGCCGAGCTGAACTACCACAAAGCCCACTACGCCGCCCGGCGGATCGACGCGCTCGAAGGCTTCCGCGTGCTCACCGAAAAGCCCTTCTTCAACGAGTTCGTCGTCCGGACACCGGCGCCGGTAGCGCAGGTCAACGATTTCCTGCTCACCGAATGGCCCTACGACATCATCGGCGGCTTCGACCTGAGCCGCGTGTATCCTGACCGCAAGCGTCAGATGCTGGTCGCCGTCACGGAGATGAACACGCGCGACGAGATCGACGAGTTCACGGAGGCGCTGGCGGAGTTCGCACACCACACCCTGGGAGGCAATCACCATGAGTAAAGACGCAGTCGAACCTCTGATTTACGAACTTTCATCGCCGGGGCGGGAGGGCGTACAACCCCCTAAACTGGATGTTCCCCCGGCCGAGTTACCTACAGAGTTGATCCGCGAGGAGCTGCCTCTGCCGGAGGTCAGCGAGATCGATGTGGTACGTCACTTCCTGCGCCTTTCTCAGCTCAACTACGCCATCGACAAGGGTATGTATCCATTGGGCTCCTGCACCATGAAATATAATCCCAAGGTGAACGAGGTCGCGGCGCGGCTACCCGGCTTCACCGGCCTGCATCCCTACCAACCGGTGGATCTGGTGCAGGGCGCGCTCTACCTGATGTATCAGCTGCAGACGTATTTAAAGGAGATCTCCGGCTTCGCCGGCATCACACTGCAACCGGCGGCGGGCGCCCAGGGCGAGCTGACCGGCGTGCTGATCATGCGCAAGTATCACGTGGACCGGGGTGAAACCCAGCGCGACACCATCCTGATACCCGACTCGGCGCACGGCACCAACCCCGCCTCCACCAGCATGAGCGGGCTGCGCGTCGTGGAGCTGCCTTCGGACAAGCGCGGCAACGTCGATCTAGAAGCGCTGGAGGCGCAACTCTGCGATCGCGTGGTTGGGCTGATGATCACCAACCCCAACACGCTGGGCTTGTTCGAGGAGCACATCGAGCAAGTCGTCGAGCGCGTCCACAGCTGCGGCGGTCTGGTCTACGGCGACGGCGCCAACATGAACGCGCTGACGGGCGTCATGCGCCCCGCCGACGTCGGCATCGACGTGATGCATTTCAATCTGCACAAGACCTTCTCCACCCCTCATGGCGGCGGGGGACCCGGCAGCGGACCGGTGGGCGTCGTCGAGAGGTTAATCGATTATCTACCCAGTCCCATCGTCGTCAAAGACGAGGAACGCTCCGACGAGGAGTATCCCTTCTTCACCTTCTACGAGCCGCCGAAGTCTATCGGGCCGGTGAAGGCGTTCTGGGGACACTTCGGGATGCACGTGCGCGCTTATACCTACATGCGCATGCTGGGCGCGGCCGGCATGCGAGAAGTCGCCGAACACGCAGTGCTCAACGCCAACTATCTCCGCGCCCGCATTCGGGATGTCTACCCCGTGCCCTACGACCGGATTTGCAAGCACGAGTTTGTGGCGGAAGGTCATTTCAAGGATGCCCCCGACGTGCACGCGCTGGACATCGCCAAACGGCTCATCGACTACGGCATCCACCCACCGACGTACTACTTCCCCCTCATCGTGGACGAGGCGTTGATGATCGAGCCGACGGAGACGGAGAGCAAACGCTCCCTGGACAACTACGCTGAAGCGTTGCTCAAGATCGCCGAGGAGGCGAAAGAGAGCCCTGAGCTATTGCACGAAGCGCCGCATGAAAGCCCGGTGCGCCGCCTGGACGAGGTCAAAGCCGCGCGGCAGCCAGTGCTGCGCTACCAGCACGAATAACGTGCACCCAGGCAAACCCCAGACATCCGATTTCTGACAGAAATCGGATGTCTCTTTTTTGGGCATAACGATGGGCAACCCTACGTCGCAGAGGGGAGATTCCTCGATTCGCTCCCGGCAAACGACGCCGCTCGCTCACTCGGAATGACGTGACCGGGGGGTTGAGTTGGTTTCAAAACCGTCCTCATGAAAGGGATAGGTAACCGGTTTTCGGCCTTTAGCATGACGTCGGCCAGCACAGAACGGCACTCCACTTAAAAGCGGGCCCACAGGCATTTGTGGGACACCTCTCCTACACACAACGCCGCCGACGCTGCGTCACTGCGAGCGGAAGGCTTATCGTCAAACACACAGACGTCAGCCAGCATGAAACGATGAGGCATGGAATCCTGAGCCAAGCATGGAAAGTAGCCGATGTTGAGAGCCAAAAACGATAATGTCGCCGCGTTTAGGGTTGAAGGCCTTGGGTAGAATGGTATAATCGCGTTATAGCTTTGGGAGATAGGTGTATAGAAAATGTTGAGCGTAGAGATTAGTGTTGGACTCGCATTTCTGGCCGGTCTGGCCTCGTTTCTGGCGCCGTGCGTGCTGCCGCTTTTACCCGCCTACCTGAGCTATCTGAGCGGGCATGCGGTGCTGGAACCCGGCGAAACGCGCAGCGGACGCGAGCGGTTCACCATCGTGCTCCACGCGCTGGCCTTCGTCGTCGGCTTCAGCGTGATCTTCATCCTGCTGGGCACGGCAGCGGGCTCGCTGGGCGCGTTTCTGCGCGGACCGTGGCTGCGCTACGTGGGCGGTGTGATCGTCATCTTTTTCGGCCTCACGCTGATGGAATGGTTCCACGTGCCCTTCCTGTACCGCGAGGCGAAGTTAGAGTGGCGCGGCAACCGTGAGTGGGGCTACGTCTCGTCGGTGCTTATCGGCATGGTCTTCGCCGCCGGCTGGACGCCCTGCGTCGGCCCGGCGTTGACCTCGATCCTGGCGCTGAGCGCCAACCAGAGCACGGCGGGACGCGGCGCGCTGCTGCTGGCGGCGTACTCCGCCGGCGTCGGTGTGCCCTTTATCCTCGCCGCCCTGATCGTCGACCGGCTGAGCGCGCTGTTGAATCGCATTAACCGGTATCTACCCTTGATCCAGAAACTCACCGGTGTGCTGCTGGTGCTGGTGGGTGTGGTGATTCTGACAGACGGTTTCACCGTCCTCGGTCGCTGGTTAGAAAGTGTAGGCATCGGATGGGATCTGGGATTATGAACGAGGCACCGCCTACCATCGAAAAGCAGCGTCGGGAGCCGACGGCGGAGGAGATCCTGGCCGAGGCACAGCGGCGGATCACCGAGCGGGAACATGGCAACGGGCGCGAAAGCAATGCAGAGGCGCCGTTCCGGCGGCGAACGGTGCAGCTGCTCAACCGCATGGTCTTCTGGCTGTCCAAACATTGGATCGCCGTCTTCAACCTGGCCCTGCTGCTCTACGTCGGCCTGCCCTTCCTGGCGCCGACACTGCTGGTCGCAGGCTATGAGAACGCTGCCAACGCGCTGTACGGCGCGTACAACCACGTCTGTCACCAGTATCCCATCCGCTCCTGGTTCCTCTTCGGCGCGCAGGCAGCCTACAGGCCGGGAGAGGCCCTGTTGCCGGAGGTATACCACAAAGCTCCTCGCTTTCTGGGCAGCCCGACGCTGGGCTATAAGGTGGCCTTCTGTCAACGCGACGTGGCGATTTACGGCTCCATGGTGCTGGGTGGCCTGATCTTCGGGGTCCTGCGCAAGCGCCGACATCTCCCCTCCCTGCCGGTCTGGGCCTACCTCGTCTTCGGCCTGTTGCCCATGGGCCTGGACGGCGGCTACCAGCTGCTCTCGCAGCTGGCGGCGATGGTCAAGCCTGGCTTGCTACCCGTTTACGAATCGGGGCCGATAGCCCGCACTATCACCGGGGCCCTCTTCGGGCTTTGTTCCATCGCCCTGGTCTATCCCGGCATCAACGATTTCTTTGAGGATATCCAAGCGCGGCTTGCGAGCCGCTACCATTGGTAAAAAGGAGCACACACCTATGACACCTCCTGTTGATCCCATTATCTTTGAGTTCGGTCCCTTCGCCGTTCACTGGTACGGCCTGCTCATCGTTGTCGGCATTATGTTAGCGGCTACATCCGCGGCCTATCTGGCGAAGCGGGCCGGTGAAAACCCGGAACACATCTGGGATATGCTGCTGTTGGTCATCTTCCTGGCCTTGATCGGCGCCCGCGCCTACCACGTCTTCTCCCAACCGGAGGGCGGGTTGATCGGTTGGGAGTACTACAAGCAGAATCCCATCGAAGCGCTCTACGTTTGGAACGGCGGCCTGGGCATCTACGGCGGCATCATCGGCGGCGCGTTGGGCGTCCTGCTCTACACCTGGCGTCACAAGCTCTCCACCCTGCAGTGGATGGATTTCGCCGCGCCGGGGGTGGCCCTGGGCCAGTCCATCGGTCGTTGGGGGAACTACGTCAACATCGAGCTCTACGGTCCGCCGACGAACCTGCCCTGGGGGTTGATCATCCCCGCCGAACATCGCATCCTACCCTACACCGACCTGGCGACGTATCCCCTGGATACGCGCTTTCACCCCACGTTTCTCTACGAGTCGCTGGCGACGTTGGTCCTCTTCCTCGTCCTCTTCGTGATCGGGGCCAAACGCTACGCGCGGCTCAAGCAAGGCGATCTGGTGGTCGGCTACTTCATAGGCTACGCCGTCATTCGCTTCTTCACCGAGATGCTGCGCCCCGACGCCTGGCGGATGGGCCAGCTGGCCGCAGCCCAGGTCTTCTCTCTGATCTTCATCGCCTGCGGCGTCATCCTCCTGGTCGTGCGTCATCGTCTCTTTAATCGAAACGTGGAAGAGACGGAAGCCTAAACGCCTCCGTCTCTGGCTTGCCCTGGGCGCGAGCCTGCTCCTGGCCCTCGTCATCGGGCAGCCGGCCCGAGAGATATGCCGTTACTCCTTCAGGAGCTACGCGACCGGCGACGTGGCCGTCGTGCTGGGGGCCGCAGTCTGGGGCGACCGGCCATCACCGGTGTTCGAGGAACGCATCCGACACGCCGTGCACCTCTACAGGGCAGGGAACATCCAGGCTATCGTCTTCACCGGCGGCAAGGGAGCCGGGGACCGACTGACGGAAGCGGACGTCGGTCGTCGCTACGCGCTGGAACATGGGGTGGCGGAGGAAGACATCTACTGCGAAGCAACGTCCCAGGTTACCTACGAGAATCTGAAGGGAGCCCAGGCCATCATTGAGACCCAGGGATGGAGGAGCGTGCTGATCGTCAGCGATCCGTTGCACATGAAACGCGCGATGACCATGGCGCGAGATCTTGGCCTTTCAGCCTATCCGGCGCCCACACCGACAAGCCGCTACCGGAGCCGGGTGACCAAAGCGCGCTTTTTAGCGCGGGAGACCCTGTTCTACATCCTGTATCTGATCCAACGCAGCGTAGGTTTCGTTGAAGGTTGACTCACCTGAAAGCATTGGATACCTTGAAAACAACCCGTTCACACACTCCCAGAGGCGTGTTGATCCGACATAACCAGAGAGGCACAGGCGGGGTCGCACCTTATTTGATGGTCATTTCAGGGGAGATGAGTTGAAGAGGTGAACCCGTCTACAATCCCACGTAGAGGAGGCTACCATGAGCTGGACCGAGGCCCTTGTACGTCTACAGGCCGTTGATCTGGAGCTGAACGGCGCCCGGCGACGTCTCGCCGAGGTGGAGGAAGAGCTCGAGGACGACGCGGCGCTGCGTCGAGCGCGCACACGCGTCCAACACACCCAAAAAGCCGCCAAACGCGCCGCCAAACGTCAGGAGGAGATCGAGTTCAAAGTCCAGCAGGTGGAGACGGAACGCCAACAGACGGAAGCCCACCTCTACAGCGGACGCGTTCGCAATCCCCGGGAGCTGGAGGATCTGCAGGCCAAGATAGCGTCGTTGGAGCGGTACCGGGCGCAGCTGGAAGATCAGCTATTGGAAGCCATGATCGAGCGAGAGGAAACGGACGCTGAGGCCCGGGCGGCGACGGAAGCCTTGCAACGCGCAGAGCAGGCGTGGGAGGAGAGACACGCAACGCTCACCGCAGAAGCGGAGGTCTTACGCGAGCAAATCGCTGGCCTGGAACAGCAGACCGAAGAACTGGAGCAACAAATCCCCACCTCGATGCTGGAGACCTACCGCTATCGCCAGAAACGCTTTGGCAACCCCGTCATCGCCCGCCTGCGCGGCACCACCTGCGGGGTCTGCGGCATCGAGGTCATCTCGTCCAGGCGCGAGGCGGCCCAGCAAGGGAAGGAGACTTACTGCGACAGCTGCGGACGGTTGCTCATCGCCTGAAGAGAGCGGTCACCCTCAAAAAGCAGAAGTGCGCCCGAACGTGGGCGCACTTCTTACGAAAGGAGGGTAACCAATTTTGATCAGGGGAGGCGGCCCCTAACCAAAGACAACCCTATTCTACTGTTTCAGTCGTTTTTTGACAATAGGAAAAAGGTACTAGTTAGCCACCCAAAGCATCGTCGAGCAGCGCGCTCAAGCGGCGCTTGAGCGTAGCGTAGGCGTAATAGCGCTTCCCCAGTGCGTAGTTGTAGTCCACCATCGCCGACACCGCTTGCGGATTTCGCAGCAGGTCACGCACCGCCTGCACCGTCGCGGCATCCAGATAATCCGCGAAGTGGAGCACGCGAAAGCCCTTGGTGAGAATATCGGTCTGAAAGACGGCGTAGCGCTGCACGACGATGGGCCGCCGATAGTAGATCGCCTCCAGGAAAGCGTTACCAAAACCCTCAATGGCCGAGGGATAGGTGACCAAATCGGCCTGTTGATAAACGTCGGCGAGGCTGTAGATCTTCTTCCCCTCCGGCGTCCGGCCACGCTTATGATTGATGCGCTCGCCGGCGAAGATCACCGTTGCGCCCATAAACGCCGCGTAATCGCGCAGGTAACCTTCGTACTCGGCGCCTTCGTCGCCGCCGGTGTGGGAGATAAGGAGCACAGCGGGCAACTCGAGACGTCGCACCAGCTCGATGGCCCGTTCAATGCGTTTGCGAGGCACGATGCGCGTCGGCTGCAGGATGAGGTAAGCGTCAGGAGAGATACCTAATTCCGCCCGAAGATCGTCAGCGTAGCCATCGGGCGCCGGCGGCGAGGTCTCGAAGTCCATCACATTGGGAATCAACGTCGAGCTGACGCCGTGGCGCAGCGCCAGCTGACGCTCACCCGCCGAGTTGATGGTCACATGACGCACGGAAGGCAAGGTCGGCGGGAAAGCGGCCTGGAGATAGTCCTGCGCAGCGGAGACGGAGAAGCGCTGGCGCTCCCAGGCGAAGTCATGGTGGTGTCCAATGGCAGGCAGGTGCGTCTCGGCGATCACCTCCATCAATGCCAGGCCCAGAGGCACGTTCATGGGGATGGCAAAGGCGTTCTCGACGATGAGCAAGTCCGGCGAGAAGCCTGCCAGGAAGCGGTACAGGTGCTCTTTGATCTCCGCCTTGATCGCATCGACTGCTTGCGACGTCTCCGGTTGACGGACGTAATCATTAAACAGATCAGCATTGAGGGCCTGAATGCGTGGGTGGCTGAAGTGCGCCTCCGGCACGACGTAGCACTGTTCCACCGGGCGATCACACTCCCCGGCGAAGTAGCAGCAGCGGTGGCCCATATCTTCCAGAATCGTGGCCCACTTTTCCGTCTCCAACGAGACTCCGTCAGTGCCCGCGAAGCGGGTGGACACAAAACCGATACAAGATGGATCGTGGTTCATAAGCGTTCCCCTAGAAGTTGCAAGTTGCAAGTTGTGAGTTGCGGGTCGGTCGCAGCCAGAGGATCTGGTAGGGCCCTAAGGTCAACGCTTCAGGCGGGTAGACCTCGCCGCCGATGACGTCCTCCACGGCTCCCAGATCCAACGCCTGCAGCTCGAGCGTCTGAGGCTCGGCGGTGACGTTGTGCAGGCAGAGCAGCACCTCATCCCCCTTGGGCGCCGTGCGAGTCAAGGCGAAAACCGCCGGCCCCAGATCTAACACCCGCTGCGCGCCCACAGGGTGAAAGGCCGGATGTTCACGTCGCACCGAGAGCAGACGGTGATAGGCATGGTAGACGCGCGCCTGTACCGTATTCGGATCCGCCAACGCAGCCTCCAGCTCGGCGCGGCGGAACTTCTGCCGGTTGATGGAACGATAGCGTTCGGTCTTCTCCACACCCTCGGGGTAGTTGCGCGAGCCAAAGAAACTGTGGACGTAGATGGCGGGCACGCCCTGCAGCGCCAACATAATAGCCTGAGAGACCATGAAGCGCTGCACCTGCAGACCCAAGGGCTCCCTCCCCTGCGGATCGGAGAGCGCGTCGAAGTAGGAGATGTTGAGCTCGTAGGGACTTTGCGATCCGTCGGCGTTGGCTTTGTAGGAGACGTAACCGCCGTGGGCCTTGGCCCGTGCCGCCAGCCACTGCACCTCCTCCGGTGGCAAAATCCCCTCCACGGGACGCACGCCCACGCCGTCGTGGGAGGCGAGGAAGTTATAGAACGTGGTCTCCTTGGAAGATAGGTCGCCCGCCAGCCCGGCGGCCCAGGTGGTGAGATAGGAGGCATCGCCCCGCGCCAGCGCGTGCAACACCAGCGGTGGCAGCGAGAACTGGTAGACCAGCTGCGCTTCGTTGGTCCCATCGCCAAAGTAAGAGATGTTCTCCGCGTGCGGCACATTGGTCTCCGTGATGAGCATGACGTTGGGCGCGACCAGGTCCAGGATAGCGCGGAAGAGCTGCACCACGCGATGGGTCTGCTCCAGGTGGATGCAGGGGGTGCCGATCTCCTTCCACAGATAGGCGATAGCGTCCAGGCGGATGATCTCCACGCCGTGCTCCACGTAGCAGAGCAGCACGTCCACGATGCGCAGCAGCACCTCGGGGTTGGCGAAGTTCAAGTCAATCTGATCGGGGCTGAAAGTCGTCCAGACGAGTTTTTCGCCCTCCGCCGTCTCCACCGGCGTGAGCAGAGGCTTGGCCCGGGGACGTACCACATCGGAAAGATCGGTGCCCGGCTCCACGGTGATGAAGAAGTCCTTGTATTGCGGATCGCCCGCCAGGAAGCCCTGGAACCAGGCACTCCGACGGGAGATGTGGTTAATAACGGCGTCGAACATCAGGCGGAAGTGCGCGCCGATGCGTTCCACGTCCTCCCAATCGCCCCACTCAGGATTGACGGTCATGTAGTCGATGACGGAGAAACCGTCGTCCGAGGAGTAAGGGAAGAAGGGCAGGATGTGGACACCGGAGATGACGTCCCCGGCGTAAGTCGTCAGCACGTCGGCCAATGTCGCCAGCGGCGCACGGCCCGGCTCGGTAACCTGATCGCCGTAGGTGATGAGGATAGCATCGCGTTCGGTGAGCCGCTCCTCCGGTGGCAGCGGCTGCCGGAGCTCGGGATGCGCGGCGCGGAAGGCCTCCAATCGCGCCCGCAGGCGCGTCCAGAGCGCCTCCGGTGCCGCCTCAGGATAGAGAAACCGCAGGTGATCAACAATACGTGCTTCAGGTGCGGTCATGAATTCACACTCCTATGAGTTCCTCAAACTGAAGCAAGTATACCACACAACCGTCATTAGCCTTTGACACCGCCGGCGGTTAACCCTTCCTCCAGGAAACGCTCCAAGGCCAGGAAGAGGGTCACGACGGGCAACGTCATGATGGTTGAGGCCGCCATGACCACGTGGGGGCGCGGGCTGGGGTCGTTGTAGATGGTGTTGATTTTGATGGGCATGGTGAAGAGGGTGCGGTCGTTGAGGAAGACAAAGGCATAAAGGAATTCGTTCCAGGCAATCATAAAGGTGTAGATGGCGACGGAAACCAGCGCCGGGATCGAGAGCGGCAAGGTCACCCGCCAGATCACCTCCAGACGGCTGCAGCCGTCGATAAGCGCGGCCTCCTCGATCTCCGAAGGGATAGTACGGAAGTAGTTCGCCAACATGTAGAGCGCTACGGGCAGCGTCTGCGCCAGGTAAGTAAAGACTAGGACCCCCAAATTGTCCTGGACGGAGAAGCCCAACCGCGCCGCGATCTGGGAGAGCATAGCGAAGATGGGAATGATGAGCAGGATGCCGGGGAAGAGGTAAACGATAAGAATACTGTTGAGCAGGATCTCCTTACCTTTAAAATGAAAGCGTGCCACGGCGTACGATCCCAGTGTGGAGAGAATCACGGCGATGATCGCGGTCGGCACGGCTACCTTGACACTGTTGAGCACATTGCGCCCGAAGTCCTGGTAACTGGGATGGTTGGGGTCGAAGAGCTCGCGGTAAGCCTCCAACCGCAGAGCGCTGGGGACGTAGACCGGCTCACGCCCGCCAATCTCCGCGTAGGTCTTGAACGAGGAGCTGACCATCCAGTAAAAAGGAAAGAGAATGCCGGTCAGGAAGAAGAGCAGGCCCACGATCAGCAGAAAGCGAGGCCAGGTGATCCAACGAGCCAGCCGATCTAAGAGACCGAGGTTTTCGTCTTGTCTTGACATCGTCCCCTCCTCACGCCGCTTCCGTATCGCGCATCACAATCTTGACATAGGCCACCAGGAAGATGACCAGGATCACCAACAGGATCATAGCATTAGCGGCGCCTTTGCCGAAGTTGTAAGAGCCGAAACTGAACTGATAGGTCAGCACCGGCAGGACGTTAGTGCCGTAGCCACCACCCGTCAGCAGCCAGATGTCGTCGAACTTGTTGAAGGTCCACATCAAACGCAGCAGGAAAATGGATCCCAACACATAGCGCAGCTCGGGCAGCGTCACAAACCAGAACTGCTGCCAGAGATTGGCACCGTCCACCTTGGCCGCCTCGTAGAGCGTCGAGTCGATGGCCTGTAGACGCGCCAGGAGCATCAACATGGCAAAGGGAAAATAGCGCCACGCCTGGAAGATGATGACCAGGAACAGCGCCAATCCGCGCGTCGCCAGATAGGCCTTGGGCATCTCGATCAACCTAAGCCGCATCAGCAAATCGTTGAGCACGCCCGAGGGACGCGGATCCAAGATCCAGCGCCAGACGAAGGCAACGCTGACGATGGGCGCGACGTAGGGAAAGAGAAAAACGGCCCGCGCGACACCGCGTGCCTTAAAGGGTTGATTGAGCAGCAAAGCCGCGATAAGACCGATGATCAACGTTAGAATGGTGGACGCGAAAGAGTAAACCACGCTGGTGACAGCAGCACCCCATTGGTCCCAGCCCTGAAATTTGAAGGCGAAATCGTTGACGACTGCCCGGTAGTTCTTCAACCCGACAAACTCGGCGCCGAACACGTCGTTCAGATTCTTCAACCCCACATCATGAAAGCTGATCCAAACACTGAAGACGGCCGGAAAAAGCACCAGTCCGAAGACAATCAAAGCCGTGGGGGCGATCAACAACCACGCCAGGCGGGTCTCCTGCTGCTCCAGACTCCACCGTGAGCGGGGCGAAAGCCCGGTTTTGCTTGTAGCCGACATAGCAAACCTCCTGACCAGAAGAGCAACCGAAAGGGGATGCGACCCCAAGCGGCCACATCCCCTTTTTCATCTCGTAAACGTCCCTACTCCCGCTCAGCCATCATCGCCTCGACCTCCGTCTGGAGGAACTCGGCGGCCTCCTCAGGCGTCATGGAGCCCTCGATGGCGATGTTGCTGATCACCTTGGGGATCAAAAGGCGCCCCTCAATATCGCCGATGACAGCGCGCTGAGTGGCATCATAATCGGGGCGGAAGAGCCAACGCTGCATCGTCTCATAGCCGTTGGCGATCTGCTCCAACGTCTCCTCAGAGTAATTGGCGAAGTAGTCGCTGCTGCTCTTCCACTCCTCCACAGCGCTCTTGAGGACGGGCACCTTGCCAAAGGGCGCCAGCGCCAGCACATCCTGATAGCCCTCCTTCAGGAAGTACTCGGCCACCATCTTGGCCTCGGGATCGGCGCCGTTGGGAATCGCCAGCGTGACCAGCTGACCGTAAGAAGCTGCGCCGTTGGGGCCTTCCATCATCGGCGCAAAGCCGGTGCGCGCAGCGAGGTCCTCATACGCCAGTTGGACCTTACCCCCCGCTTCCGTGCCGGAGCCTTCGACCAGGTCGTCCATGATGTAAGTGCTGTAGAAGAGCATGCCGGCCTGTCCGAGCTCGTAAGCCTCACGGGCGCCCCGCCAATACTGCGGTCCTTCGACGGCACAGCGCTGCAGGCCGGTGTAGAAACGCAAGGCTTCGATCATCTCCGGGGTGTTAAAGGTCACGTTGCCTTCTTCGTCGAAGGGCCAGGCATCATTGGACATCGCCACCTGCTCGAAGATCTGGTGACCGTAATTCTGGCCAGGATCCGTGCCCAGCGTAATCGCATAGAGCAAATTACCAGCACCGGGCAGGGCATCACAGGCCTCGTCGATGTCGTCCCAGGTAACGGGCGCAGACAGACCGAGATCATCGAAGATGTCTTGGCGGTACCAGATAGCCTGAATCCAGCCATCGAAGGGAATCGCAGCGTATTTACCCGTCGCCGGGTCCGTCACCATCTGCAGCGGCCCCTCGCGGAAGTCATCCTCGCCGACGTTCTGGATGACCTCGGTGGCGGCGTCCTCGTCCAGAATCTCGTCGGCGGCGAAGGCCGCAACCCGCTCCACACCCATACGGATGATGTCGGGCAGACGGTTGGCCGCCAGAGCCGTGGCCATGCGCTGTGAGACACCGGCCTCCTCAATGGGCACAATGCGCACCTCAATCTCCGGGTGCTCTTCCATGAAACGCGCGGCGACTTCCTCGTAGCGGCTCACCCGTTCTTCCTCGTTGTCAGTGGTCCAGAACTCCACTACCACCTCCGGCTTCACCGGAACCTCGACGGTCTTCTGAACCTCTACCGTCTTTTCCACCTCCACCGTCTTTTCCACCACCACCTCTTTGGTCACCGTCACAACCTCCGGGGTCGGGGTGGCACAGGCGCTAAGCACCAGGCCCAACACGATTAACATCCCTACTGCCACAAAAAGCATGTTCCGTTTCATTAGACTCCTCCTTTAGATTTTGCTTATCCAGCCCACGACCAAAGCTGCAAACCTACCTATCGAATGCTATGCGTTCAATTGACGGCAATCTCACCCCCTTTGCGCAATAGTAAAATCGGTCGACTCCCGTACTACAAGCTCAGGCTTCAACACCACGTGTGGTTCGTCCAACGACGCACCCTGCAACAACATCAGCAACATACGACAGATCCGACGCCCAATGTGGTAGATGGGTTGTTGAACGGTGGTGAGGGGCGGATGGGTCGACTTTGCCATGGGGATGTCGTCGAAACCCGCCACGGCGATCTCTTTGCCGACGCGCAACCCCATCTCCGAAAGGGCACTCATCACTCCCAGCGCCATCAGGTCGTTGTTGGCGATGACGGCTGTGGGCCGAGGATCGAGGGCCATGAGGCGCTTGGCGGCGCGATAGCCGGAAGCGTTGGTCAACCGCCCGCCCACGACCAGCTCAGGGTCGTAGACGAGGCCCGCCCCTCTCAAGGCCCGGCGATAGCCCCGCAGACGATAGTGGCGGAACATGACATCGGGTGGCGCGTCCACGTAGGCGATGCGGCGATGTCCACGTTCGATGAGATGCCGGGTCAGCATCAACATGCCGGCCTCCCCATCGACATCCAGATAGGGGAAATCCTCCGCGAGGTCGGAACGCCCGAAGGCCACAAAGGGGATGCGCTGCTCCAACAAATAGGCGATGCGGGGATCCTGCTTGCGGGTTCGCACCACCAGCAGTCCGTCAACGCGGCGCTCCGTGACCAGACGCTCGTAGCCCTGCAGCTCCTCGGGGCCCGGCGCACGGGTGGAGACGAGCAGATCGTACTCGTGTTCCGCCGCCTCGTTGCCGATGCCCGCCAGCAGCTCACTGAAGAAGGGATCCGAGAAACGCGGTCCGAAGGTGGGAATAACGAAGCCGATGGTCTCCGTGCGCTGTTGCTGTAACCGACGCGCGATGACGTTGGGACGGTAGCCCATCTCTTCTGCCACGGCCAGCACACGTTGGCGCGTCGCCTCCGAGACGCCCGGGGAATTGGAAAGCGCCCGGGAAACGGTGGCAATGGAAACGTCTAAACGCTCGGCGACATCATGAAGGGTTACAGGCATACCGACACTCCGGCAACTGCAGACAGAAGGAAACGTAAACGTTTACGCATCTTTGATTATAAACGAAAACGTTTACGTTGTCAAGGATTTTTTAGACCGATCTTGGCCAGGCAGCGCTTCCCCACCAAAATCACCGGCCGTAGGGGTGAGTATGACTAAAACTCCGAGGTTTGGACCTTTTTCAGGTGAGTCAGATTTGTAAGGCAGCCCTGCTCTCCTATCGGAGGACACGCAGCGTTGACCGCCCGGCGTTTCCTGCTACAATGCCCTTCTATGATCACCTCCCTGGAAAAGACCCCACAACCGGTATGAGACATGGCGTTGACCATCGTGGTCAACGCCGGGGAGAGCAGCGCCTGCGTGCTCTCCAGGTTGCTGCCGGGCTGCCTGACCGCTCTGAGGGTGGCGTGCCAAAACCTCGCCGGGCTGCCAAGGGGCGCGCTTCTCACCACCTTTACCCGTTGACCGGTCTGGTAACCTCGATATGGACTTTGACAACGTTCCCGAAGCGTGTTATAGTTGCCACCATTCAAGCCCAACATCTAGTTGTTAAATCCTCGCAAACCCCCAGATGTTGGGGTTGCGATGCGATCCCACCGGCATCGAGCATTTGATCAAGAAAGGAGCCTTTTCACTATGAGCATCAAGCACGTCGTCAAGCGTGATGGCTCAATCGTCGCTTTTGACCGCCAGCGTATCGAGAGGGCCGTCTACGCCGCCGCCAGAGCCGTGGGTAACGGCGAAGGGCATCCCTGGGCCGAGACCATCTCCTGGGCCGTAACCGCCCTCCTTGAAGAGCGCTTCGGCGGCAACGGTCACCCACCCCACGTCGAGGAGATCCAAGATATTGTCGAAGAAGTGTTGGTCAAATCCGGGAAACCGCGCATCGCCAAGGCTTATATCCTCTACCGGCAGCGGCGCGCCGAAGCGCGCGAGACCGAGCAGATGCTGCTGGATACGGCCCAACTCGTCGACGACTATCTGCAGCGGGCAGACTGGCGCGTCAACGAAAACAGCAACATGAACTACTCGCTACAAGGCCTCAACTTCTATCTGGCCTCCTCCATCGCGGCGCGCTATTGGCTGCAAAAGATCTACCCGCCGGAGGTGCAGACCGCCCACGTCGAGGCCGATCTGCACGTGCACGACCTGGGCATGCTCTCGGTCTACTGCTGCGGCTGGGATCTGCAGGATCTGCTGCAGCAGGGCTTCGTCGGCGTGCCTGCCAAGATCGAAAGCAAGCCTCCGCGTCACCTGCGCACCGCGCTGGGCCAGCTGGTCAACTTCTTCTACACCCTGCAGGGCGAGTCCGCGGGCGCCGTGGCCGTCTCCAACTTCGACACGTTGATGGCGCCCTTTATTCACTACGACGGGTTGAACTACAAACAGATAAAACAGGCGGTGCAAGAGTTTGTCTACAACATCAACGTCCCCACCCGCGTCGGCTTCCAGACACCTTTCACCAACCTGACCATGGACCTCACGCCACCGCCCACGCTCGCCGAGCAGCCGGTGATCATCGGCGGACGGACCCGGGACGCGACCTACGGCGAGTTCCAGCGTGAGATGGATCTGCTCAACCGCGCCTTCGCCGAGATCATGGTGGATGGCGACGCCAAGGGGCGCGTCTTCACCTTCCCCATCCCCACCTACAATATCACGGCAGACTTCGACTGGGACAATCCCCAGCTGGCGCCCGTCTGGCAGATGACGGCCAAATATGGCATTCCCTATTTTGCGAATTTTGTCAACAGCGACATGCAGCCGGAGGACGCACGGTCCATGTGTCCGATCGCAGCCGAGGAGAAGGTACTGATCAGATCTACGCGAGGGCACGGACTAGAGTATGCAGAAATTCGAGGTATTTATGAAGGCAACTCTCAACAAGAAACGTATGAGATATACAGCCATGGCAAATTCATCCGAGGACGCTTCAATAAGTTTGAAGATCAAGATATGCTAAAGGTCACACTTGCCAACGGTCACGAAATCAAGATGAGCACAGAACACCTGAATTACGTCATGAGAGGACCCAATAGTCCAGTCGAAGAACTCAAAGGCGAAGACCTGAAGACTGAGATGTACCTTCCCTACTCCCTTAGAGTGTATCCTGGCGAGGGTGGTAACCGAGACTTGGGCTTTTTTGTCGGAGCCTATGCAGGGGATGGCTCCCTGGACGGAGACACAACTGTCATCTTTTCCTTGAACCAAGAAAGTGACGATCTCGTGAAGGAGCTAAAACGCATAGCGAGAGAATACTTTGGAGCCAAGTGTTCTATCACCACCTACAAAACCACAAAACTGCTCACCCTGAGAGTCCATTCTCGTGCAGCAGTGGGCCTCTGCAGAGATTTTGTAGCGGGCAAGAAAAGAAATAAGCGTTATAAGGCTAAGGTCTTTGATACCAGCGTCGAATTCAGGTGGGGAGTGATCGCAGGACATTATGCTACAGACGGTGGTAACAGGCACAGAATCTATACATCCTCTCCGAAGATGGTAGAATCTTTGAACATGCTGGCGGCTACCCTGGGCACAACAACCAGTGTCTACCGGGATGAACGCCCCGCTCGCTTGGGTAAGGAACCCAACTATGCGGTGTTAGTCTATCAGCTGAACAGAGAGAAGTACGGAGACTTCTGGTATAAAACGACAGATAAATTGTGGATGAAAATTATCTCCATTGAACCAATCTCCAATTCGGTAGCCTATTGCTTTGAAGTGGCGGATGGGGAGGAGCCCATGTTTACTGTGGGTACCACGGGGATTTTGACTCACAACTGTCGATTGCGCCTGGACAACCGCGAGCTGCGCAAGCGCATGGGTGGGCTTTTCGCCGCCGCGCCGCTGACGGGCTCCGTCGGCGTCGTGACCATGAACCTGCCGCGCCTGGGCTACCTCTCCGCCGACGAGAGCGAGTTCCGTGCGCGGCTGGAACGGCTGATGGAGATCGGGCGCACCAGCCTGGAGATCAAGCGCAAGCTGCTGGAGGATTTCACCGCGCGGGGGCTCTACCCATACAGCCGCCACTTTCTGCGCAGCATTAAAGCGCGCACCGGGCAGTACTGGAGCAACCACTTCTCCACCATTGGGCTCAACGGCATGCACGAAGCGTCTCTCAATCTGCTGGGCGTCGGCATCGAGACACCTGAGGGCCGGGCCTTCGCCGAGCGGACGCTGGACTTCATGCTGGAGGTGCTGGCACGCTTCCAAGAGGAGACGGGCAATCTCTACAACCTGGAGGCTACGCCGGCCGAGGGCGCCACCTATCGCCTGGCGCGCACCGATAAGCAGCGCTACCCGGATATCATCACCGCCGGCACGGAGACCGCACCCTACTACACCAACTCGACGCACCTGCCGGTGGACTTCAGCGACGACCTCTTCGCCGTGCTCGACCACCAGGACCCGCTGCAGACACGCTACACCGGCGGCACGGTGCTCCACACCTACCTGGGCGAGCGGTTGGACGACTGGCGGCAGGCCCGGCGACTGGTACGCACCATCGCCGAGCACTACCATCTGCCCTATTTCACGCTGACACCGACCTTCAGCGTCTGCCCCGTGCACGGCTACATCCCCGGTGAGCACGAGTTCTGCCCCTACGAGCACACGGAAGAAGAGTTAGCGCGGTTTGGCATATCGGTTTCACCCAGTTAAAAACGTTGGAACGTTCTGACGTTCAACCTTTGACTTTCCACCTTAGATTTATTCTTGGATGAGAGGAGTGCCATATCATGGGAAAAGCAACGCCGAAGAACACGGACTTATCTGAGCAAGACGCTATTGAAACTGAAGAACTTGATCTCGCCCCCAACGCGCGGGAGATCATCAAGCGGCGCTATCTGCGCAAGGGAGAGGACGGCCAGCCCATCGAGACGATCCCGGAAATGTTTCACCGCGTCGCCGGGCACGTCGCAGCCATCGAGGCAACGTGGGGCGGTGACGTGGACGCGCGCGAGGCCGATTTCTACGATCTGCTCACCACCTTTCGCTTCCTGCCCAACTCACCGACCTTTACCGGCGCGGGGACGCCGTTAGGTCAGCTGGCCGCCTGCTTCGTCCTGCCCATCGCCGACGACATGGGCCGCGAGGAGGACGGCATCTTCCAGACGCTGCGCAATATGGCCCTGATCCAGCAGACGGGCGGTGGGACGGGCTTCTCCTTCTCCCGCCTCCGGCCCAAAGGCGCTCTGGTGCGCTCCAGCGGCGGCAAGGCGACAGGACCCATCGGCTTTCTCCGCGTCTTCGACACGGCCTCGGAGATCATCAGCCAGGGCGGAGCGCGGCGCGGCGCCAATATGGCCGTACTGCGCATCGATCATCCCGACATTCGCGAGTTCATCACCTGCAAGAACGAGGAGGGCGCGATCAGCAACTTCAACCTCTCTGTCGGCGTGACCGACGCCTTTATGCGCACGGTGACGGAAGGCGGCGAGATCGACCTGGTGAATCCCCAGGACGGCGAGGTCTGGGACACCGTCGACGCCAACGAGCTCTTCGACGCCATCGTCGCCAACGCCTACCGCAACGGCGAGCCCGGCATGCTCTTCCTCGACACGGCCAACCGCGACAATCCCTGCCCGCACCTGGGCAAATATGAGTGCACTAATCCATGCGGCGAGCAGTTTCTGCTTCCCTACGAGAACTGCTGTCTCGGCGCGGTGAATTTGGCCGTGCACCTCGTCGACGGCGACGACGGCGCGCGCATTGACTGGGACACACTGGCTGAGACCGTCAGACGCAGCACCCGCTTCCTCGACGACGTCGTCGAGGCCAACGCCTACGTGCCCGCCGTGCCGCAGCTGCGCGAGGCCGCGCAGCGCACGCGGCGCATCGGTCTGGGCATCACCGGCCTGGCCGACGTGCTCTATCGCCTGCGCGTGCGGTACGGCAGCCCGGAGGGGCAGGAGCTGGCGGCGCAGGTGATGGAGTTTATCCGCTACCACGCCATGCGCGCCAGCATCGACCTGGCCAAGATGCGCGGCCCCTTCCCCGCCATCGAAGGCAGCATCTACGACCCTGATAAGCTACGCTGGACGCCGCCACAGCCCGTCGCGCCCTACGCGACCCCGGAGCGCTGGGGACGGCCGCCTCTGGACTGGCAACGTATCGTCGAGGGCATCCGCAAGCACGGCATCCGCAACGCGGCGCAGACCACGGTAGCGCCGACGGGCACCCGCTCCACCATCGCCGGCGTCGAGGGCTACGGCTGCGAGCCCGTCTTCGCCCTGGCCTACGTACGCCACGTCCACCAGGGCGAGGACGAGCACCTGGATCTGCACTACACCAGCCCGCTCTTCCAGCAGGCGCTGGACACGGCGGACTTGGACAGGGAAACCCAACAGCAGATCATCGAAGAAGTCGCACGCTCCGGCAGCTGCCGCGACGTCGAAGCGCTGCCCGAGGCGCTGCGCGAGGTCTTCGTCACGGCGGGCGACATCACCGCCGAGGAACACGTGCGCATGCAGGCGGCGCTCCAGGCCTTCGTCGACGCCAGCATCAGCAAGACCATCAACTTCCCCGCCGACGCGGCGCCGGAGGACGTCGCCTCGGCCTTCCAGCTGGCCTGGGAACTGGGCTGCAAGGGTCTCACCGTCTACGTCACCGGCTCGCGCGAAGATGTGGTGCTGGAGACGCAGGAAACGCAGTCGGCGAAACCACCGCAGCCCGCCGCGACGACGCTCCGCGACGACGCCATCCGCCCGCGTCCGCACACGCTGCCGGGTCGAACCTACCGGCTTGCCACACCGCTGGGCACGGCTTATACGACGGTCAACGTCAACGGGTACGGTGAACCCTTCGAGGTCTTCTTGAACGTCGGCAAGGTCGGATCGGACACCGCCGCCGTTGCGGAGGCCATTGGACGGTTGATCTCGCTGGTGCTGCGCGTACCGTCGCCGCTCTCCCCAACAGATCGGCTGCAACAGGTGGTGCGCCAGCTCGAGGGCATCGGCGGCGGGCGCCCCCTGGGTTTTGGGCCAGATAAGGTCCGCAGTCTGCCCGACGGCGTCGCGCAGGTGCTGACGGAACATCTGAACACCTACACGCCGGGCGCCAAGGCCGAGTCTCCGTCGGAGCAGAACACAGGGCGCCCCCATTCTGTCCCGTCGACGAAGATGGGGACGGTTGACCTCTGTCCGGACTGTGGCAACGCCACCCTGATCAGTGAGGAGGGCTGCCGCCACTGCACCACCTGCGGCTATAGCGAATGCTAGTCTGCATCCAAAGGAGTTAAGATGAGCACAAACACGGTTCCGCAAGAGATTCAAGAGAAGATGCTTGACATGCAAAAGGGCGAGATCACCGAATACCACATCTACTCCCGGCTGGCTCGGCGCATCCAAGACCCCAAGAACCGCCGGGTCCTGCAACACATCGGCAACGACGAGCACCGCCATGCCGAACGATTGAAGACCCACACCGGTCAAGAGGTGAAACCCAACCGGCTGCGCATCCTTTTCTACTACTGGATCGCGCGCCTTTTCGGCCTCACCTTTGGCATGAAACTGATGGAGCACGGGGAAGAGGACGCTCAGGAAGCCTACAGCGAGATCGCCGAGTACGTCCCCGAGATCCAGGACATCATCGAGGACGAGGATCGTCACGAGCTGATGCTGCTGAATATGCTGGACGAGGAAGCGCTGGCCTACGCCGGCTCGGTGGTGCTGGGCCTTAACGACGCGCTGGTGGAGCTGACGGGCACGTTAGCCGGACTGACCTTCGCCTTCCAGAACACCCGCCTGATCGCGCTCTCTGGGCTGATCACGGGCATCGCCGCGTCCTTCTCCATGGCGGCTTCGGAGTACCTCTCGGCGCGAGCCGGGGAAAATGAGGAAGAGCCACTTAAATCCGCGCTCTACACCGGTCTGGCCTACATCTTTACCGTCTTCGTGCTGATTCTCCCCTATCTGCTCTTCAACAACTACCTGCTCTGCCTGGGGCTGACGCTCATCGCGGGCATTATCGTCATCGCCATCTTTAACTTCTACCTGGCGATTGCCAAAGACCTCTCCTTCCGCAGGCGCTTCGGCGAGATGGCAGCCATCAGCCTGGGCGTCGCCGCCTTCTCCTTCGGGGTTGGCTACCTCATCCGCTCTGTCTTCGGCGTGGACATATAGATCACAAATAGACAGAAAGGAACACGTATGGCCAAGAAACGAAAACTGCCCAAGCACTTACGGCTTTCCATGCTGCGCCCCAAGTTGGGAACGCTGTTGGAGGCCGAATCCGTGATGAGGATGGAGGACGCGTCCCTTAAACGTGAACTGGACGCCCTGTTTCAAGGACTGGCTCCTGAAGAATTTCTGCCCATCCTGATCAAGACGGCGTGCGATGCCAAACCGGAGGTCCAGACGCGGCTTGACGACGCTATCCCTGAATGGCTCGAAGAGCACGAGTACGTTGATCCTTTGATAGAGATCGCCAAGCAGCGTACGCTCGACGCAACCGAAAAGCGCTGTATCGAGGGTTGGTTGGAAGAGACCGACGTCGCAGAGCAGGCACTGGAGCAAATCGAACAGAAACCCAACCTGTTCTATAAAGCGTACACGCACACCGACCGATTTGGTTCGCAAGGCTTCATCCTTGTGATGTGGTACACGAATCAGCACCGGCACCGCGCGACCGGGTTCCAGTTCCTCATCGACCACAATCCCCCCTGGGAGGGCGCCCTTAAAGACAGCATGTTGCTCCCCAGGCGCAGGCCTCAGAAACTGAAGGACCTGGTCGTGGGGAAATGGCAAGCGCGCGGCGTCGATCCCCTCGAAGTCGGACCGGCGGACGTTAAACAGGAGATCCTCACGGCGTTACAACACAATCGTGAGGAAGGGATCCGCTTGCCCAGAGACCTGATCCCCTACCGCGCGCTATTCATCGAACAGATCCTGAGCTTACCGGATACGCCGGAGACGCCAAAGTTCACACCTGAGGATTTCGACGAGCTGAGCAGAAAAGGGAAGACGCCGGAGAGCATCAGCCTCTTTGAACGCACCGTCGGGCGACGGGCCCGCCTGGACGACGGCACAGAGGTCTTTTACCTGGGCAATCCCTTTGAAGACGAACCCTGGTGAGGACAGAGCATCCCGGCATCAGCGCCGCAGCGCGTCGTGGCGCACCACCAGTACCGGGCAGGGGGCGTGCTCGATCACCTGTTGGGTCACGCTGCCGATGTGCGCCCGCCGAAATTGTCCCGTCCCACGTCCGCCAGCCTGCCCCATGACGATGAGGTCCGCGCCGCGTTCGCGGGCCGTGGCGGCGATCTCCCGGTGAGGCACACCGCGTCGGATCAGCTCGTCGGCCTCAAGGTGACGAGCACGCGCCCGATTCATCAAATAGTTCAGATAGTTCTCCGCCTTGGCGCTCATATCCTGGCAAACGAGATCGAGGTTCCTTCGAGAAGCATTCGCCACGTCCTGAGCCGCCCGCAAGTTGATAACGTAGACAAACGTGATGGGAATGCAATGAGTTTCCGCGATGGCAATCGCCATTTTCCCGGCGCTGATCGACGCAGCGGACCCGTCCACAGGTACCAAGACGTGATGGAAAAGGCCACCTGCGCAGCTCTCTCCCTGCAGATCGTTGAGATCCTCAAAGCCATCAAACATGAGCACACACCTCCTTTCTTGGATTTGCGAACTTAGCGTGCCCTCAGGCTGACCTCACACGTCCGGCTGCCCGCGGCCGGCGCGGATATTGCGAGAGGGTATCTCATAACCGCCCGGCTGCCCCCGTCCGGCGCGTACGTCTCTGTAGGGACGCTCGTATTCGCGGCGTGCGGGTCCCACACGCGCCGCCTTCTCCTCAGTCTTGGACTTGAGCAGCTTCAAGCGGAAAATCTCCTCACGCTCACGTTCTTCTAACGAACTTTCGATAAAGCTGATGGTCTCCTTGTAACGCGGAATGAAGATATGCTCCAGCGCGTTCACGCGACGCTGAGTCTTCTGCAGTTCCAGAGCCAACCGCCACACCCGCGTCACCAGCTCAGAGAGAGTCGGGATCTGCAACAATACCCGCCGAAAAGCAGCGGCGGCTTCGTCGACGGCCAGTGTAGTATCCCCCAGACCGTAGGGCATCTCCGGCGGTTCGCCCCGCGCCTCAATCGTGGGCACGACCACACCCATGATGCTGTGCGGAATGATCCGCACCTCCACCGTCTCATTGACCGAAAGCGCCGTCCACTCCAGCCGTTCACGTCCCATAGAGAGCTGGGCCACGTTCAAGGCACGGTAAGCCTCTGCCATCAGTGCCTCCACCTTTTGCTGAACCTCGGTGGCTTGGTGGGCCACGTTCAGCAGCTCGGTGATCAAGACCTCGCGCTTTTTGTCCAGAATATCATGGCCCTCCTGCGCCAGCTCTAGCGCATCACGCATGCGTAGCAAGTTACTGCGTGTGGGCGCGACGTTGAAACGAGAAGACATCCTTACTCTCCGTAATACTGATCGATCTCGCTCTCCGAAACGCGGGTCAACTCCTCGCGCGGCAACGAAGAGAGTACCTCCCAGCCGATGCTCAGCGTCTCCTCAATAGAGCGGTTCTCGTGCTCTCCCTGGCCGACGAACCGCTCCTCGAAGGCTTCCCCGTACTCCAGATAGGCCTGATCGGTAGCGGTCAGTTCCTCCGCACCGATGACGGAGGCCAACGCGCGGACATCCTGGACGCGGGCGTAGGCAGCGTAAAGCTGCGCCGAGAGGTCGGCGTGGTCGGCGCGGGTACGTCCCTCCCCGATGCCGTCTTTCATCAGCCGTGAAAGGGAGGGCAACACGGCGATGGGCGGATAAACACCCCGCTGGAAAAGGTCGCGGCCCAAGACGATCTGCCCCTCGGTGATGTAGCCGGTCAAATCAGGAACTGGGTGGGTGATGTCGTCGTTAGGCATGGTGAGAATCGGGATCTGGGTGATGGAACCTTCGCTGACGCTGATGCGCCCCGTGCGCTCGTAGAGCGACGCCAGGTCGCTGTAGAGATAACCGGGGTAGCCTTTGCGGCTGGGCACCTCGCCGCGGATGTTAGAAATCTGTCGCAGCGCCTCGCAGTAGTTAGTCATGTCGGTGAGGATGACCAGAACGTGCAGGTTCTGTCGAAATGCCAGGTGTTCGGCCAGAGTCAACGCCACGCGCGGCGTGACCAAACGCTCGATGGGCGGGTCATCAGCCAGGTTGAGGAACATGGCGACGCGCTCCAGCGCTCCGCTGGCGACGAAGGTGTCGCGGAAGAAGGCCGCTACGTCGTGCTTCACGCCCATGGCGGCGAAGACAATGGCAAATCCCTCCGCCCCACCCTCCGAAGCAGCTACACTCTCCGGGAGCGTCGCCTGCCGTACAATTTGCGCGGCAAGGCGATTGTGGGGCAGACCACTGCCTGAGAAGATAGGCAATTTTTGACCCAACACCAGTGTATTCATCCCATCCAGGCCGGAGATGCCGGTCTGAATAGCATCACGCGGATAGACACGCGCCGTGGGGTTAATGGGCTGGCCGTTGATGTCCGCCCACTCGTCGGCCAGCGGCGGAGGCGCACCGTCGATGGGCCGGCCCAGCCCGTCGAAGGTGCGGCCCAACATCTCACGCGAGACAGGGACACGCATGGGCCGGCCCAGGAAGCGTGTCCGCGTCCGTTGAATGGAGAGCCCGGTGGTACCGGAGAAAACCTCCACAACCGCCACGCGTTCTCCCACCTCCAACACCCGCCCGCGACGCCGACGGCCCTCGGCGTCGCTGACTTCCACCATCTCGTCGTAGCCCACGCCCTCCACGTCGCTGACGACCACCAGAGGGCCTTCAATCCGCGCCACCCCTATGACTTCCTGGGCACCCACGTCCATCGCTTTTTCCACGCCATCCCTCTCTTTTCTTCCTGAAACGTCACCGGAACGACACGACGCTCCCACTTCGCGCCCTCTGCTCACCGGCGCGTCGGGTCAGGCGCCGCCTCCGGCGTAATCCTCTTCTGTTTCATCCATCTGCCGATCGATCTCTTTCTTGAGCGCGTCAATTTCTTCAACTTCGCTGTTGGCGATGCTGCTCTTCATGCGGATCAGACGTTGGGTCACCGGCAGATCGTGAATCACCATGATGGGACAGCCCATGTCGATGATTCTCGAAGCCCGCTCGTGAAAGTGCAGAATAACGCGCAACATACGTATCTGCTTTTCCACGGACGCGTAAGCGTCGACGTCGCTCATGGCGTTTTGCTGCAAGAAACCCTCGCGCAACAGGCGGGCCGTCTCCAAAATCAGGCGCTGATCGTCAGGCAGCGCGTCCGGCCCCACCAGCTGGACGATCTGCTGCAGCTCATCCTCACGCTGCAACAGGTTCAAAGCGCGTCTGCGCAGCGTGTGCCAATCGTCGTAGCCGGCGTCCCGCCACCAGTCTCCCACATCCTCCACGTACTCGCTATAGCTATCCAGCCAGTTGACGGCCGGGAAGTGGCGCGCCGAGGCCAGCTCTTTGTCCAAAGCCCAAAAGCAGCGGATGAAGCGCCGGGTGTGCTGCGTCACGGGCTCGGAGAAGTCGCCGCCCGGCGGACTGACGGCACCAATAAGGCTGATAGAGCCCGTCGCGCCGCTCAACGTCTTCACCCGACCCGCGCGTTCGTAGAACTCGGCGAGACGGCTGGCCAGGTAGGCCGGGTAGCCCTCCTCGGCGGGCATCTCTTCCAGGCGCCCGGAGATCTCGCGCAGAGCCTCGGCCCAGCGCGAGGTAGAATCGGCCATCAACGCGACATGGTAACCCATGTCACGGTAGTACTCCGCCAGCGTCACGCCGGTGTAGATGCTGGCCTCGCGGGCCGCCACCGGCATATTCGAGGTGTTGGCGATGAGAATGGTACGTTCCATCAGCGGGCGTTGGGTGCGCGGGTCAACCAGCTCAGGAAACTCCTGCAACACCTCGGTCATCTCGTTGCCGCGCTCACCACACCCGACGTAGATGATCACGTCAGCATCACTCCACCTGGCAATCTGATGCTGGGTTATGGTCTTGCCGGCACCGAAGCCGCCGGGAATGGCCGCGGCCCCCCCTTTGGCCAGGGGGAAAAAGGTGTCGAGCACGCGCTGGCCTGTAACCAATACCTCACTGGGGGTGAGACGCTCGCGATAGGGCCGGGGACGACGCACGGGCCAGCGCTCCAGCATGGAGACCTCGACCTCGTCACCGTCGGCGGACGCCAGGCGGGCGATGGGCTCCACCAGGGCGTACTCACCTTCCGGAGCCACCCACGTCAACGTGCCCGCCAGATCCGGTGAAAGCAGCACCCGATGCTCAATGGCGGACGTCTCGGGAACGGTCCCCAGCACGGCGCCGCCCTGCACCTCGTCACCCACCTGAACCTTGGGAGTAAAGGCCCAGGTCTCTTTGTGGTAAAGCGCCGTGGTTTTGATCCCCCGCCCGATGAAGGCACCGCTGCGCATCTCCAAAATGGGCAACGGACGCTGGATGCCGTCGAAGATACTCGTCAGGAGACCGGGGCCCAATTCCACCGAAAGCGACATCCCCGTCCCGTAGACCGGCGCGCCGGGGCGCAGGCCCGAGGTCTCCTCGTAGACCTGGAGAGTGATGATCTCGCCTTCGAGGCCGATGACCTCGCCCACCAGATGATCCGTCCCGACTTCAACGACCTCCAGCATCCTGACCCGCCGGGAGCCGCGCACCCGAATCACCGGGCCGTTGATCCAGATCACTTCCCCAATTTGCTCGTGACGCCGCTCGGTCCCAGACTCACTCACCCGCCGCCTCCCCCTTTAAGATACGATACACCGGCGCCCGTAGATCCTCCTTAAGGCGCGTAAAACGGGTCTCCAGACGATTGTCGTAACGGCGATGGCCGTCCTGGGTCTCCACCACGATCCCCAGCCCCTCTCGCAGGGGAGGCCCCATTTCCAGCTCGATGTCCAACTCACCCTGCAAATCGTCCAGGATCTCCGCAACCACGCTCTGCGTCCGCGCGTCGGCGTGGACCACCAGCGTATGGTCTGAACCCCCCAGCCGAAGGGCGGCTTCGCGTATCAGATGGGAGACCAGCGCCGGGTAATCTTCACGCGCCGGGATCTCGTCCAACCGCGCCTCCGCGGCCTCGAAGACCGCGTCCAACAGCTGCTCACGGCGCTGCAATTTCAGGTGCTGGGCCTCCAGGCGCGCCCGGGCCACGGCCTGCTCGCGTTCTCGTTGGGCCCGCTGACGGGCCTGCCTGAGCAGCTGCTCAACCTCTTTCTGGGTTTCCGCTTCCGATTTTGCACGGTAGTCGGCGGCTTTGGCACGGGCCTCCTCAAGGATCTCGCGGGCTTCCCGCTGCACCTCCGAGATGACCGCGTCCCGCACCGCGTTCACGCTGCCAACCTTGGTACTTACCGTTGCGTTCATATCCGCACCCCCGTAATGCGTCGGACCACCTCGCCAAGCGCGGGCCGCTCCGAGTCCGGGCCGCCGGGTCCGGGGACCTCCACGATCAACGGGACGGTGCTGCGCACCTTCGCCTCGTCGATCCACTCACGATCCAAAGAGGCTGCGTCCTCGGTCAGCAGCACGATGCCCACGCTCTCGTCGTTCAGCGCAGCGTTAAGGGCGGCGTGCAGCTCCTCCGTCGTGGTGACGATCTCACCGCCCACACCGGCCAGCGCAAAACCGCGCACCGCCGCTTCCGCGCCTACAACCCGCATCCGCATAGAGCTCATCCTCCCAGGATGATGAAGGCGATGATCAAACCGTAGATGGCCACGCCCTCGGCCAGACCGACGAAAATGAGCACTCGCCCGAAGAGCTCCGGTCGCTCCGCCACCGCTCCGATGGCCGCCGAACCGGTGGCACCCACGGCGTAGGCCGCACCGAGAGAACCCAGACCGACGGCCAACCCCGCCGCCAGTGAAGCGTAAGGGTCAGCGGGCCCGGCTTCCTGCCGCACGTCAGAGGCGAACACAACGCCGGGGGCCACCAGCCAGATCAGCCCCAATCCAATCACCAACGCAGCCATGAAGACATCGAAACTGCGCAACCTGGTCACAACCTCCCAGGTCAACGCCGACTCCCGGACGCGGCGGCGGTAGTAAGCAAAGACCGCCAGGGGCAAGGATGTCAATACCATAACAAAGATCACGCCTAACCAATGCATTTCATGCCTCCTATCTGAACAGAACCTCTTGACTCATCTGAAAAAAAGTGGGGAAAATCGGATTTCTAGTCGGTCACACCCTACATCTACTGGCTTTGACCGCGAATTTTCCCACGTGTAGTGGTGAGCTCTGGAGAAATCCGATTTTTCTGAATTATTCTGACGGTGTCATCTTTGAAACCGCTGCAAAAACGTCCCCCTGCCTCGAAAATCCAAGAGAGTCACTCAACGGATCACCAGACAGGGCCTCAGCCGGCGCGCTCAGTCCCCCGAGAAAAATGCCAGGGGCTTAAACGGCCTCCCACCTCCAGAAAAGAACTTGGTAAAGAACTCGTAGTACTCCAGACGCAGCGTCTGGATGGCCACCACCATACCCTCGAAGCCGACGACAAACAGGTTGCCTAACGCCACCATAAGCCAGTAGCCAGCCCCCTTCGCCGGGCCGATAGTTTCGGCCAGGATAAAGACGGTGAGACTTAAGGCACCGTGCGCAACGGCGAACGCGCCCATACGCACGTAGGAAAGGGTGTTGCTGAGAAACGAGAGCAGCGTCTCAAAGAGCTCAAAGAAAGCCAGGGGAATAAAGGTCCCCACCCCCTCCTCAAAGAGCTCATTCTCACCCGCGACCAGACGCTGCAGCGGCGCACTGAAGACCACGCCCAGGCCCGAAACGGCGGCACACCCTATCAGCACCGAGGTAAACGGCTTTCCCACCCCCTGCCCAAACTGCGTGAAGGCCAATCCAACCAGCGACCAGTAGAAGAGCAAGCCCACCAGCCCGTGAGCGTCAAAGAACAAGGCGCCCCAACGGCGGGTCCGGGCTGCGTTAAGCATGTTTGCCACCATGCCCAGACTGAGCAGACCCACGCCGATTTTAACCGCCGTCAAGAGGATCGCATTGATGTCGTCCAAAGGACTTTGCCACAACGGGGATAAGACACTTTCAAAGCCGAAGACACTCCCGTAGAGCAGACCGAAGAGCATAGCGGACCCTCCACAGATCATCGCCACCCGTCCCAGCGCGGGCGCCTTGCTGCGGGAGAGAAAGAGCCCTAACAACGCCAGCAGCAGTCCGTGGCCCAGATCGCCGAACATCATTCCGAAGATCAAAGGGTAGGTCAACGCCACCAACAGGGTAGGATCCAGCTCTCTGTACTCGGGATAAGCATAGGTGGTCA
Organism: Anaerolineae bacterium; assembly: GCA_049975525.1. Lineage (GTDB taxonomy): Bacteria > Chloroflexota > Anaerolineae > B4-G1 > SLSP01 > G713. Next base: position 96,499 of record JBNGCW010000003.1, on the reverse strand, counting down.
CCAGCGGCTGGAAAGCACGCAGAAGAGGCGGATTTTCCAACGCCACCGGCGCCTCGTCTTCTGCAAAACGCGGACGCGGCTCCAACACCTCTACGGTGAGGTTATCGGACACCTCTTCAAGCTGCGTTTCCAGCTCTTTCAAGCACGTCTGGGGAACCCAACCGGTGATCATATAAGTGTAATGGAAGCGCTCGTACCGGGCGATGGTGCTCACCATAGTGCGACTGGCGCGCATCCGCCAGAGCAGGGAGTGCAACTGCTCGCCATGGGTCTGATAGAGCGCGTCGATCTCGGCGCGCACTTCGGCACGATGCTGCTGCGCCCGCTTCATCCCCACCTCCAGAGCCTCCAGCACTTCCGCCGGTGTGCCCTGGTAGTGCCCGGGGATGTGAACGGGATTGAGATAAGCGCTGCGGGCAGCACGCTTCAAGATCTCAGCGTCCTGCGCGTCTCCGAAGAGCACGACCGTCGACAGATAGCTCCCACGCTTCAACACCACCAACACGAAAGGCAGATGCCCCAGGCTTTCGGAAAACCGCTCGATCCGATCGGTGGGCATGGTACCTGGCAGCACGAAGACGTGTTTCATGTTGCGCAGGGTGTCCAGATCCACGTCCAGCTCCGCAATGGGACGCAGCTGATCCATGTACTGCTGCAGCTCGCCGATCCGCTCATCTACCCGTTCCAAGGTTCCGAGAACCTGCTGAATCTCCGTCTCAATGTGCGCGACTGCTCGCTGCGCCACGTGAGGATCGATAAGATGAGGAGGTTTTTCCGGCGGTTCACCCGCCTCCCCCCCCAAATCTTTCAACACCTTGAGCACCCGGCGTTCGAGATCGGTGAACTGATTCTTCCACGCCGTCCACTCCTCATCCTCCCCTTTTTCACTCCCCCACTCCGGGGAGATCGGTTGGAAGACCCCGGAGGCGGCCAGCGCTTCGGTGACCGGCACGACGTCCTGTTTCGACACGACGATCTCGATCTTGCGCATATTTACGGACTGAAACATTTCTAGATCTGCTCTCCTTCCGGGGAGATAGCGATGATATCCAATACACGTCCCAGCAGCGCCGGGGGCAGATGAGCAGCCTTGGCCTCAATTATCGCCGTCAAATTCTTGATTTCGTGTTCGCTTAGCAGTAAGTATGCCAGGGGTAGGCCCAGGTGAAAGGGATCACCAAGAAACGTGCGTCGACAAAGGCGCACAATATAGCGCTGAAAATTGTATTCGAGTGTTTCGAGCGCCGCCCCCGTCGACTTAGAAAGATCATCCGGGACTTCAATCTCCGGGTAGACCTCGGCGACCACTGCAGAGATATCCTCTCCGTTGGCGATGGACAAAATGTGCTCGTTGCGCAGACGGTAACCCTCGGAAAGCGTGTAGTTGACGATCTCCTGTGGCGAGAGATGGTGATAGACACGATACCGGATCGCCCAAAGCAGGTTATCCAGATCCAACACCGTGCCCAAAATGCGCCGGCTCTCCTCCCGATCTTTTCCCCGTAGCGCGAAGATTTGCTTCCAGAGATTACGGCGGTAATCCAGATCAAGCGTGACTTCCAGAGGAAAGAGATTCGCCTCCTGGCGATAACGGTCCACGGCGTGTGAGAGAAGATCGTAATAGGGCGTCCTTTCAAGATACGAAAGCGCAGCAGGGATATCGTCTGCCTCCACCATCTGCCGCATGAGCTGCGGGGTAATAGAGGTGTAGGCATGCATGGGAAAAAGAAGATACCGCACGTGATCCCAAGAGGCGTCATGCTCAATGCCGCGCAGCGTAGCCTTGAGGTTATCCACCTCAAACAGACGCCAGAGGCCCAGGATCAACCGCCGTCCGGGTTCCGGTGTGATGTCGATGAGTTTTTTGTAAACCGCCGCCAGGCGCTTGCGAAGCTGGTAGGCAGCGCGTCGCGGCGTCAGCAGTTGACGCTCCAGCTCCAGATAGGGGCCGTAGACGGTGTCCGAAAGCAGCGTCAACAGCGCCCCGTAATCGGTCGCCGCGACCATCTCCTGCAGCGTGGCTTCCGAAAGCAGCTCCCCGTATAAGGCGCGGACGGTGGCTTGAACCATGGCGTAGGTGGTAACGCTTCCCAAGGCCATCGCGCCTACGCTCCCATCAGCGAATCCAGCACCCTCTGCACCGCCGCCTCAAAGTGCGCTTCAGCCTCCTCTGCCCAGCGGTCAGCCTCAGCCCGAGCTTCCTCCATAATCTCACGCTGCCGTGCATTGGCTTCCCGTTTGCCTTCGGCGATGATCTCTTCAACCTGTCGGCGCGCCTCCGCAAGGGCGTTCTGACGCGCGGTCTCTGCGTCCTCCTTCGCCGCCCTCACCATCTCGTCGGCCTGTCGCCGAGCTTCCTGCAACTTAGCTTCGGCTTGTTTTTCAATATCCAATATCTGAACCACACTATCCAGTGGCATGCCATCTCTCCTGCTCAACCCAGACCTAAACATAAAAAAGTCGAATACGCTTATCATAGTACTCCACCGGAAAAAGTCAAAACCGGGCCTGGAAGCGCCTGCAGACAACTGGAATCGCTGTCCCTCACACGCTCCTCTACCTGGACAAAGCGCAACCAGAAGAGTATAATGGGTACGGTTTATCCGTCACATGTAGCAGAAGGAGTCATACCATGGTGCAAGACCGCACGCGTAAGATCGTCATCGCCGGCGTGCTGGGGGCCATCTCCGTGTTATTAGGTTGGACGCATTGGGGCTTTATTCCCTGGCTCACCGGCGCCTCTCTCACCATTATGCACGTCCCCGTCATCATCGGGGCAGTCTTAGAAGGCCCGCTGGTGGGCACGGCCATCGGCCTCATCTTCGGCGCGTTCAGCATGCTGCAAGCCGCCATCGCGCCCTCCGGCCCCAGCGACGTGCTCTTCACCAACCCTCTGATCGCCGTACTCCCCCGCCTCTTCATCGGCGTCATCGCCTGGCTGACCTGGCGCGCCCTGGAGACAAGGCCCACCGTGGGACTCATCGCCGCCGGCATCACCGGCAGCCTGACCAATACCCTCCTCGTCCTGGGTATGATCGGGCTCACCGGGGCAGCACCCTGGGCCGCACTGCCGCCCATCATCTTGGCCAACGGCCTGCCGGAAGCCGCCGCCTCGGCGATTATCACGCTGGTCGTCGTCGCGGCCTGGCGACAGATCGAGATAGGCAAAGGTAAAGGCGCCGATCTGTAAACCTGCCCCTGAGAAACTACACGGCCTGAGGGGTCGGTCACATGCAACGCATCTGACCGACCCCAAACCCGTCACAACGGCCAGATCCACGGCACCATGATAATGGAAATGAGGTAAACGATCAGCGTCAACGGCAAGCCGACTCTCGTAAAGTCGGTGAAACGATAGTGCCCCGGGCCGTAGACCATCAGGCAGGCCGGCTCCAGCGGAGTGATAAAAGAACAGCTGGCCCCCACGGCGATCATCACGGCGAAGGTGCGCGGGTTCAAGCCCAGCTGCTGCGCCGTCTGAATGGCGATAGGCACGACGAGCACCGCCGCGGCCTGGTTGGACATAGGCTGCGTGAGCAAAAGGGAAAGAAAGAAGAACGTCGAAAGCAGAACCAACGGGCCGCTGTCACCGATGAGCCCCACCATGTATGAGGCGAGATACTCAGCGGCGCCTGTGCTCTCCATAGCCGCACCCAGCGCTAACATACTGCCGATGACGATCAAGACCCTCCAGGTGATCTCGCGGTAGGCCTCCTCCGGAGTGATACAGCCTGTGAGAAAGGTGATCAAGGTGCCCACCAACACGGCCATCGGCAGGGAGAGCACGTTGACGACCGACAGCACCAACATCATGCCGAAAGCACCCAGGGCGACAGGGGCCAGCTTGCGGTCGGGATACTCGTGGCGGACGCTGCCGATGACGTGCAGTGTGTTGTCGGCATCCAACGCCTGGATCTGGCTACGCCGCCCCTGCACCAGCAGCTGATCGCCGATCTGCAGGGGCGTCTGGCTCAGCTTGCGAAAGACCGTCTCTCCGCGCCGGTTGATACCCAGCACCTGCAAGCCGTAGCGCTGGCGGAAACGGAGCGACTTCAGCGTGCGTCCGATGAGAGGTGAGCCGGGCAACACGATAGCCTCGGCCAGATGCAAGTTCTCGGTCTGAAAACGCGGATCGGAGAGCTTGACGTCGGCTTTGATGCCAATGCCGGCGATGTCCTTGATCCGCAGGATCTGATGGCGCAGCCCCTCCACGAGCAGCTCGTCACTCGCTTGCAGCTCAAGATTCGGACGGGGGACGAGATAATGTCGCTTATTCCGCACCACCCTCAACACCGTCAAATCCAAATTCTTACCCAACCCGGCTTCGTCCAACGTTTTCCCCACCAGCGGAGAAGTGGGTAAAATCACGATCTCGGCGAGATAAGGATAGATGCCGAAATCACGCTCCTCCAGCGCCTCCGGAGGCTCGCGGCTGGGGATCAAGTGCGGCCCCAGGAAGATCATGTAAAGCAGACCGGCGCCGAGAACAGGGATCCCAACGGGGGCCAACTCAAACATACCCAGCGGCTCCATATGGTAGCCGGTCATCAGGCCACTGATGACCAGATTGGTCGAGGTACCGATAAGCGTGATGGAGCTGGCCAAAATGGCTGCGAAGGCCAGCGGCATCAACAGTTTGGAGACGCGAACTTTCAAGCGTCGGGCCAACTCCAGCGTCACCGGAACGAAGAGCGCCGTCGAAGCCGTGTTGCTCATAAAGGTGCTCAACAGCGCCGCTGTCACCATGATGACCACTTGCAGCCGACCATGATGCTCCCCCACCACCTTGACAATCATCTTTCCGATGTCGTCGGCGACGCCGGTGCGCACCAGGGCGGCGGTCATAATCAACAGACCGAAGATCATCACCACCGTCTCGCTTCCGAAACCTGCGAACGCCTTTTCCGGCGGCAACAGACCGGCTAACGGCAACGCGATAAGAATGCTCATCGCAATAAGGTCTTCAGGGAGGAGCTCCAGAGAGAAGAGCACCAGAGCTACCGCGACGACAAACAGCAAGAAAGCGATCTCAAACGTCATCGTCCCCCTCCTCAAGCCTGCATTCGGGACCGGGCATCCAACACATAATCGTTTTTGACCATCAACATCGGCTACTTTTCAAGAGGTAAGAAACCCTGGTTGTGCCATATGACACAACCAGGGTTTTCTAGGACCTTTCTTCAGATGAGTCAAACCTGGATCCACTGAAATAACCGGCAGAAATCGGATTTTTCTACGACTTGATACTATATGTGGGTTTCTCATGAGCAAAATCACTAGATGTAGTGCATGGCCACCTAAAAATCCGATTTCTTGAACTTTTTTTCAGGTGAGTCAAACTTGATGCTCCAAAACGATTATGATACAGAAAGGCCCCTGAAAAGGGCCACCGTCCCTCCAGGGGCCTTACAGTGACAGCGTTTTTACACGTAGCGTTCGCGGATCTCCGCGCTCACGTAGTCCAGGAGGGCCACGGTCATCGCGATGAACCAGACCGCGATACCGGCAGAGCGGAATTGGAAGAGACGAATGTACTGGACAAGGATAAAGCCGATGCCGCCACCGCCCACCAGACCGATCACCGTGGACATGCGCACGTTGATGTCCCAGCGGTAGATGGAGAAAGAGACAAAAGGCGGAATCATCTGCGGAACGACGGCGAACATGATCGTCTGCAGGCGGGTCGCCCCGGTGGCCTGGATGGCCTCGATGGGACCCGGATCGATGTTCTCAATGGCCTCGGAGTAGAGCTTGCCCAGCGCAGCGATGGTGTGCACCGTCAGCGCGATGATCCCGGCGAAAGGTCCCAACCCAACCCATTGCGTGGCGATAATGGCCCAGATCAGCGGCTCGATAGAACGCACGATGTTCAAAATCGTGCGCACAACGTAGTAAACGCCCAACGAGAACCAGGATCCGGACATCAGGTTCTTGGCGGCCAGGAAGCTGACCGGCACCGCGAAGACGATGCCGAAGGCCGTGGCCATCATGCCCAGGAAGATGGTCTCGATCATCCGCTCAATCGTCTGCAGAAGTGGCTCACTGGGCCTGGGGCCGCCGACGACGAAGCTCTGACGTACCTGGATCTCGAAAATCTGAGGCCCCACGGCGCTTTTCGGTATAGCCCGATAAGGTAACGTCACCTGAATCTCAAAACGGCCCTGCGCGTCGGTGGTCGTCACCACGGGGTCACCGTCTTCCAGCAGGCGGTACACATCGCCGATGGGATTCTCCCACCAGATCTCCGCCTGCTTGTTGGGCTCAAAGCCTCTGGCGGTAATCGTGATCTTCGAACCTGGAATCTTCTGATAGTTTTCATCCTGTCGGGTCATCTCACCACACCGCGGCTCCACCATAACGTAAGGTTCACCGGGTACCTCTTCGGGCACCTTCGGCAGCTCGGTGCCTTCCTCACAGGGAACCATAATGGGCGCACTCGCCTGGATGACCTCCTCATCGTGGGTAAAAGCGGCTTCCCAGGGCCAGAGCACCTTAGAGAGAATAGGAAGCGTATCCGAAAGTTCCGTGGCCGCTTTGTAAAGATCGATCTGCCCGATTTGCCAGCCCAGGGCAAAGAAAAGGAGCAGAATCAAGAAGAAAATGGATAGGTTGCCCCGCACCTCTTCCTTTTTTCTGCTCGCCTCGGCCAGCCGATAGGCATCCAGCGCATTCCATACCCACAAAAGGATCGTGCCGCCGACTATAAGTCCGACGAAAAAAGGGCGCCGTTCAAAAGCTTTGGCAAACTCATCCCAGGGACCTCCGGTGATCCGACGGGCCAGAATGGAGACACGCCACATGAACAGACCGATGATGCTGATGACGGCCCCCAGCATCACCAAACCCCGACGCAGCTGGCGGGCTAACAATTGCCCCAGCCCGGGAATGATCAGAGACGCGACGCCGGCAACCGGCGCGGAGACCAGACTGGGACGGGGCTCTTTGTGGTTGTTGTACGTGTTATCAGCCATGTGAACCTCCTATCGTGCCCTCGAGGCTACCGCCAACGCGCTCGGCTTCCTGACCGTAGATCTCCTTAAACTCTTCATCGGTCATGGATCGAATCTGCTCACGAGTTCCCCGATAGACGATTTCGCCGGCTCGCAGACCGATCACGCGAGTGGCGTAACGCTGCACGAGATCCAGATAGTGCAAGCTGCAGATAACAGTGATGCCATCCTCCTTATTCAGACTTTCCAGATGTTGCAAAATGGAATGCGAGAGAACGGGGTCGAGACTGGCTACCGGTTCATCGGCAAGGATCATCTCCGGATCTTGCATAAGCGCCCGCGCGATGCCCACACGCTGTTGTTGTCCCCCACTGAGCTCATCGGCGCGTTTGTGCGCCTGATCGGCGATGCCGATGCGCTCCAACACCACCTGAGCGCGCTGATAATCCTCTCGGGGAAAGCGATGCAGGAGACTCTGCCATTCGTTAACATAACCCAATCGACCGCTTAAGACGTTGGTAATCACCTTGGACCGCCGCACCAGATTGAAATGCTGGAAAATCATACCGACTTTGCGGCGGAAATGGCGCAGCTCCGTCGGGTTTGCCTGGGCGATATCTCGCCCGTTCCACAGGATTTGGCCCTCTGTAAGCTCCACAAGCCGGTTGATACAGCGCAGCAGCGTGGACTTTCCAGAACCGCTCAGGCCGATGATGATCAAGAAATCGCCATCCTCCACGGTAAAACTGACGTTTCGCAAGGCGACGGTGCCGTCGTCGTACACTTTCGTGAGATTTTTGACCTCAAGCATGTATCCTCCTACGTGAAACGAAGGGGGGACGAGATCGTCCCCCCTTCGCATGATCAATCTCCAAACTACTCTTGAAGATCCTCGATGCTCATGCCCGAGGCCTCCAGCACCTGGCGGAAGGGATCGTAAAAGTCGTCGCCGTGTTGTTCCAGCGCGGCCCAGCTGTAGGCCGTGTCCAGCGCGTCTTTGCCCTCTTCGGTCTCGGAGAGGGCCAGCAGCGCGTTCACGATAGTGCTCTTGAGCTCCTCATCCATGCCGGGGATGAACTGCACGCCGTCGTTGGGGATGTCCTCCGTGGTGGCAATCACCTGGACCTTCTCCATGACGTCAGGGTGATCCTCTTCGATAGTGCCCCGGGCGTCAACGTACGTCGCACCGGCATCACAGTCGCCGCTGTACACGGCCGCCACCACCGCGTCATGGCTGCCCGCGTCGACGACTTCGGCCAGGTCCGTGTCCGGATCAATGCCGTTGGCGCGCATCGTCAGCATGGGGATGATCCAGCCGCTGGTGGAAAGAGGGTCAGGGCGGCAGAACGTCGCGCCTTTGAGGTCCTCAATAGACTGAATACCGCTTTCAACGTTAGCAACGATCTGTCCGTTGTAGGTGGGGCTGCCGTAGCGCACGGCGACCAGTTCGGCCTCCACACCGCAGCGCTCGTTGGCCAGGATGTAGGAGAAGGTGTTCAGCGAGCCCATGTGAGCCTCGGGAGGATCCGCGCACATCGCCTCGACGGCGCCGGCGTACTCGGTGGTCACCAGCACGTCAAAATACAGGCCCGTCTCTTCGGTCAGCAAGCTGCTCAACTCCTCGGCTCCGGCGACTACCGTCTGCGTTTCACCCGAGGGGACAAAGGCCCATACAATGGGGTTTTCCTCCGTCCCGAGCTCCGCAGAACCGCAGGCCGACAGCACCAGCGCAGCTGTCACCATCAGACCAACAGTCGTCAAAAGTTTCTTCATCGGATTTTCCTCCTTAGATATAGAACTTCAGACTTAATACGGACACTTATATAATACTTTTGCTGACTTGGAATGTCAAATGGGAGAAGATATACCATGGCAAAGCCTTGCTAACAAATCTTGGCTGCCCTGAAAAAAGGGTCAGCCAAAGAAAATATGGGGTATATGTTGTGGTTGGACTGCACCCAACCACGAGATATAGTATCCCTTTCTCTACTGAAAAAGGTTTTTCAGTAGAGTCAACATCGCTTTTCTGAACGTCGTTTTATGGTAGGATGACACCCATGATGGATATGACAACGTTTGAACAGCTGCTGCGTACACGCCACTCGGTCCGCCGTTTCCGCCCCGATCCCGTCCTCCGATCGTTGGTACGCCAACTCCTGGAGCTGGCGACGCTGGCCCCTTCGGCGCACAACGCCCAACCCTGGCGCTTCGCCGTGTTAACGACGCCGGCCGTGCGCCGGCGCCTCGCCCAGGCCATGGCCGCCGACTTCCGGCGAGACCTGGAGGCCGACGGTGTGCCGCCGGCCCGTGTGGACGCCCTGGTCAGCGCCTCGATACAGACGATCGGCGACGCCCCCGTGGTCATCGTACTCTCCCTGAGCATGGCGAACATGGACCGCTACCCCGACACCCGCCGGCAGGCCGCCGAGCGCGACATGGCGGTGCAGAGTGTTGCGCTGGCGGGCGGGCAGCTGCTGCTGGCAGCCCACGCGGCAGGATTGGGCGGCGTCTGGCTCTGCGCACCACGCTTCTGCCCGGAGACGGTGCGGCAGACGCTGACCCTGCCGAAAACGTGGGAGCCGCAGGGGTTGATCCTCCTGGGTCATCCCGATGAGCCGCCCCCGGCCGAGAAAGCCCGCAGGCCGCTGTCGGACGTCGTCCGCTGGTATGACAACACATAGTGAGGTGAACGTGACACAGATACCCGAAGATCTCAACGTCGTCGCCCTGGCGGGCGGCGTCGGCGGCGCCCGGCTGGCGCACGGCCTGGCGCAGATACTACCGCCGGAACGACTCAGCGTCGTCGTCAATACCGGCGACGACTTTGAACACTGGGGGTTGACCATCTGCCCCGACCTGGACACGGTCATGTACACCCTCGGCGGCGTAGCGAACCCCGAAACGGGCTGGGGGCGCATCGACGAAACCTTTCACTGTCTGGAGGCCATGGAGGCGCTCGGCGGCCCGACGTGGTTTCGCCTGGGCGACCGCGATCTGGCGACGCACCTGCGGCGCACGCAGGGACTCCGAGAGGGCCTCTCTCTCACCGAGGTGACGCGCCTCCTCGCCGAAGCCCTGGGGGTGGGGCCCACCCTGCTGCCGATGACCGATGCGCCCTACCGCACCCGCGTTCTCTCCGACGAGGGCGATCTGGCCTTTCAGGAGTATTTTGTCAAACGCCGCTGCGAGCCTCTCGTCTACGGCTTCCGCTGGGAAAACCCCGAGGACGCACACCCCACGCCCGCCGTAGAAGCGGCCCTAGACCAAGCGGATCTCATCGTGCTTTGCCCCTCAAATCCCTTTGTCAGTATCGATCCCATTCTCTCGCTGCCGGGAGTGCGCGCGCGGATGGCCGCCCATCCCACCGTTGCCGTCAGCCCAATCTTGGGCGGGGAGGTCGTCAAAGGCCCGGCCGCCAAGATGTTCCGCGAACTGGGCTCGGCGCCTTCGGCGGTCGCCGTGGCGCAACACTATCAGGATCTCCTGAGCGGCTTTGTGCTGGACACCGTGGACGCCGAGCTGGTGCCTCAGGTCGAGGCGCTGGGCATGGCAGCGCGGGCCATGCCCACGCTGATGGTAGACCCGGAGAGACGTCTCCCGGTGGCGCGCGACGTGCTGGCTTTTGCGCTCTCCCTGCTGTAGGGCCCGGCGATGCAGCGCGTCTGGGCTATCGTCCCCATCAAACCCCTCGCCCAGGCCAAATCGCGCCTGGCGCCCGCGCTCGATCCCACAGCGCGCCGCCACCTGGTGTTGACGCTGCTGCGTCACACCCTCACCGTGCTTCGTGACGTCGAAGGCCTGGCGCGCGTCCTGGTCGTCAGCGCCGACGCTGAGGTGGCGACCGTAGCCCGCGAACACGACGCGCACCTCCTGCCCGAGCCACGAGCGCCGGGACTGAACGTCTCTTTGACCCGCGCTGCGACCGAGGCCCAGGCCCAGGGCGCGACTGGCGTGCTCATCGTGCCCGGAGATCTTCCGTTGCTGGAGGCGTCCAACGTCGAGGCCGTCCTGGACGCTGCACTGCCCCCGCCGAGTGTCGTCCTCGTCCCCGACCACCGCGAGCGCGGCACCAATGTCCTGCTGCTCAGCCCCCCGCGCTTTATGCCCTTTTGCTATGGACCCGATTCCTTCCATCGCCATCTGGCGTTGGCCGAAGCGCGCGGGGTCCATCCCACCATCTGCCGCATCCCCACCCTGGCTTTCGACGCCGATCTCCCGGAGGATCTGGCGCTCATCGAGGAGCAAAAACTGACGTAGGGGTTCAAGTTTATGGGCAGTCAGACGTTCCACATGCCTCAAAACCACCCCACCATAAGGAAAGCTGGTGAACATGTTTGGAACGAACCCTAGAGATGGGAACAGACTCATGAACGTTGGGGTATCCATCTTTTTGCTCCTTTCGGCTTCTGCGTGCACCTCAAGCGGGGACAGTTCTCGTGCAACTCTCTCCTCGACGACATCCTTCCCCCTACCGGACCCCCGTCTGGAGGGCGATCTCTCCGTGGAAGCCGCGCTGGCAGCACGTCGCTCCGTTCGATCTTACGCCCGGCAACCGCTCTCACTGGCGGATCTCGGCCAGCTGCTTTGGGCTGCCCAAGGGATCAGCGGCGCGAACCGGCGTTACCGCACGGCGCCTTCCGCCGGCGCCCTCTATCCGCTGGAGCTTTACGCGGTGGTCGGCGACGTGGAAGAACTGGATGCCGGCGTTTATCACTACGATCCCGCCGCGCACGCGCTGACACAAGTCAAGAGATCCGACGTGCGGGCCGCACTGAGCCGCGCCGCCCTGGGTCAGGCCTGGGTAGAGGAGGGTGCCGTGGTGCTGGTCTTCGCGGCGGTCTACGAGCGTACGACAGGGAAATACGGTACTCGGGGACGACAGTACGTCCACATGGAAGCGGGACATGCCTCACAAAACGTCTACCTGCAGGCCACGGCCCTGGAGTTGGGTACCGTCGCCGTGGGCGCCTTCGACGACAACGAGGTGCAGCGCGTTGTGGGCCTATCCGACGATGAGCGACCGCTCTATCTCATGCCCGTAGGCCGTCGGCGATGAAGTTTTTTTCAGCAGAGTCTTCCAGGCTTATGACGTGAAATAGCGTTGCATCCGCCGACGCATCGCAGGGAGCGACCGCCGTTGGCGCATCTGCCGCGCGATGATGTTGACGGGCCGTTCGATGTGCCGGAAAAACGCTTTGTAGCCCGCACAGAGCACGTTAAGCGGCGGTTCGCCAGGTGAGGCGGGCAACCGGTTTTTCGGACAGCCGCCGTGACAGAGATAGCGCACGTCGCAGGTCTGGCAGATGTCCGGCAGATCGGCTTTCGCCTTTCCGAAGGCGCGCTGCTTCGCCGAACCGACCAGCTCCACCAGTGACGTCCTGGTGATGTTGCCCAGGCGGTGCCGGGCGTCGACGACGTGATCGCAGGCATAGAGATCGCCGTTGTGCTCCAGCGCGAGGGCCGTGCCACAGGTCTCCGAGAAGACGCAGAGGCCCGGCGGGCGCCCCAATGCTACGGAGATCGCCACGTCGAAGATCTGGACGGAGACGGTGCCCAGATCCCGTTGTGCCCACTCGTCGAAGATCGCGGTTAGAAACGCGCCGTACTGCTGCGCCGTGACCGAGCGCTCCGTGAGGCCGCCGTCCGCTCGTTGCTGCACAATGGGGATGAACTGCATGTATTTGGCGCCGACCTCGTCGCGCAGAAAGCGGTACGTCTCCAGAGGGTGCGGCGCATTGGCTGCATGGACGGTCGCCAGTACGTTGAACGCCACGTCGTACCGCTTGAGCACGTCCAAGCCGTCCATAACCTGCGCGAAGGTCGGCGCGCCGTTCCTGGTGCGCCGGTAGGCGTTGTGGAGATCGCGGGGCCCGTCGAGGCTCAGGCCGACCAGAAAGGTGTGCCGCTTGAAGAAGCAACCCCACACATCATCAAGTAACGTCCCGTTGGTCTGCAGGGTGTTGATGACGCGCATGCCGGGGCGCCGATAGTTGGCCTGATACGCCAGGGCGCGCTCGAAAAAATCGAGCTCCAGCAGCGTCGGCTCGCCGCCCTGCCAGCCAAAGGTCACCGCCGGGACACGCTGCGCCTGGATATACTGGCGCGTAAAGGATTCGAGCACGGCGTCGGACATGCGAAAGTCCGTCGTATCCGGGTAGAGCCGGGTCTTAGAAAGATAGTAACAGTACGCGCAGTCGAGGTTGCACGTCGGTCCGATAGGCTTGGTCATGATGTGGAAGGCGGTCGGAGCATTCATGGTCGGTCTAGTGCCCACTGCGCTTCATGAGTCAAGTGCGTGGTGCGGGATGATTGTGGGAGCCATGAGTTAGGGTTCGTGCGGATGAAGGTGAGCGAGCATCTTGGCGTGGTGGGCACGACCGGTGGCACGCAGGCGCCTCAGGTAAGCGGATAACTCGCCTCGGACGTGATACGGGCCGCCCTCGTGCAGCACCGTCTGCATGGGATCGACGCCGTGGCCCGCCGTCGTCACCATCTCGTGATGCCAGTCCGCCAGCATGCCCATGGCGCGGTTGACCACGTCCGGGCGCTCGGCGGCGAGGTTGTGCTGCTCGTGGGGATCTTCCGTCAGATCGAAGAGCATCACCGGCGCCAGTTGCTTGTAACCGTCGTGGTAGGTGCGGATGCAGAGATAGTCGTCGAAGCGCACGCCGCGCTGGCAGGACCAGGCGTTCTGGCTGATGACCAGGTAGGGGCGGCCTGAGGCCACCTCGCCGCGCCGAAAGGTCTCCGTGAACGGTGCCGCGTCCCAGTTGCCGGGGATCTCACCGCCGAGCAGCTCGACGAGCGTCGCGGCCCAGTCGAAGTGGTAGTGCAGCGCGCGATCCACGCGGGGTGCGTCCGTCAGCCCGGGCCAGCGCACGATGAGCGGCACGCGGCAGGTGAGCACGTCGGCGGTCTGATGGTCACCCCAGATGTTAAGCTCGCCCTGGTTCTCACCGTGGTCGGCGCTGAGCATGACGATGGTCTCATCAAGGACGCCCACATCAGCCAGCGCATTGAGCAACCGTCCCACGTGCGCGTCGGCGTAGCGGATGCCGGTGTCGTAGCCGTCGATCCACTGCTTCACCGCCGCCATGGAATCCAGTTGGGCTGGTATGCGCGGATAGTCCTGATAGAACGTCTCGCGGCCCCAGCCATGCGGCTCCTGTGGGCTGTGCGGTCCGTACCCCTCCCAGCTGCGCTGACGCACTTCCTCAGTCAGCCAGGCGGGCAGCGGCTCCTCAGCAAAGGGATCGCCGAAGTCCGCCAGTGTGCGATAGGGTGTGTGCGGGTCCCAGTAGTTCACGTGCAGAAACCAGTCGTCGCTGGCGGCGTTCCGCTCGATCCAATCCAACGCCAGCGGCGTCACGTCGTCGGCCAGTTCCATGCCGCCTTTGCCGGGGTTGTAGACCTCCGAATAGCCCGCGTACCAGTGCCAGGCCGCGTGGCGCTCGCCAAAGGGGCTGACGGTGACGGTGCGCAGGCCGACGTCGCGCAGCGCGCGCATCCAGCTGCTCGCGTCGAAGGTGTCACGGAAACCACGGTCCGGGCCTTCGATAAACGGCTCGGCTGCTGTGCCGCCGTGGTTGACGACGCCGGTGTGAAAGCCAAAGCGCCCACTCCACAGCGCTGTGCGCGAGGGCAGACAGGGCGCGTCGGTGTTGTAGCAGTTGTCGAACCGCACGCCTGCATCAGCCAAAGCGTCGATGTTGGGGCTGGTCTCACGGTGATAGCCGTAACAGCCGAGGTGGTCGGGACGCAGCGTGTCGATATCGATGTACAAAACGCGCATGACTCTCTCCTATAGCTTTGTGTACCGTCCGATGTCCCGCACCAACGAGAGCGCGTATTCGTAGATCTCCAGCGTGGCGCCCGGCGGGATGGAGTGGTCGCTGTGGTAGATGTAGCCCCCGCCCGCCATAGCCGCCGGAACCTTCCGCTGGATCTCAGCCTTCAACCCCTCGCGGTCGTTATCTTGGAAGAGCCGCGCGTCGATGTTGCCCATGAAGGCCAGCTGATCGCCGTAGGCTTCCTTGAGGGCCAAGACGTCCATGCCCGCCTTGACCTCCATGGGCTGGATGCAATCCACGCCCGCCTCGATGAGCAGCGGCACGGCCCTGGTGAGATCGCCGTCGCTATGGTAGATCACCTGGGCGCCGTCGGCGTGGGCCAGTTCGCAAAGCCGGCGGTGGAAGGGCAGCAGAAGCTCACGGTAATGGCGGGGCGAGAAGAGCATGCCCTTGTTGTAGGCGATGTCGCCATAGAGCCAGAGTGCGTCCGGCTGGATACCGCGCCTCTGCAGGTCGCGCCAGGCGTCGCTGATCAGCTGCACGTCGGCGGCGTACATCTCCTGCAGCCACGCCGGGTCCTGGATCGTCAGCATCAGCTGCTTTTCCGGGCCGACCTTATGCCACGTGCATTCGAAGGGATCGAGCATGGAGAGCACGACGTAGCGGTCCCGCTCGCGGAAGTGCCGGTAGCGCGCCTCAAAAGGCTCCCACTCGATGCGCATCGCCGGATCGTAGGCCAGCAGCGGCTGGTACTCCTCCCACTGCGCCCGCGTCTCGATGGCGAAGCCCAGCAGGCCCGGCGTCGTCTGCGCCTCGCGGAACTCCTTGTTGAGCGTGCCCCAGTCGTCGCGGACGATACGGTAGTCTTCGTTTGCTTCGACGACCTCTTGAGGCAGCAGAAAGGACTGCTCGAACCAGACCATGCCGATGTCAAAGTCGAAGTAATCCTCGGGCCAGACGTCCGCCGGCATACCCTGCGCGCGGAAATCCACCAGGGTCTGAGTCCAGAATGAGTCGAAGATGGCGATCCGATCCGCCGGCTCGCGGTTGATTAAGCGCCGTACGCGCTCGCGTGAATTCATTTGATCTAATCCTCTGAAAATAGCGTCGTAGTCTTTTGGTCAGGTCGCCAAACTGTCAACGGATTGAACGGATGAGACGGATTAGGGAGAATCTGTTGAATCCGCTTAATCCGTTGACTCAATTTTGTCCTATTTGGCGTAACTTACTGTATGGAATACATTCAGTGTTTCTGCAGTTAGGTTTGCAGTCGCCTGATCGCTTGCCGGCACTCCGCCAGCAGGGCGACTTCATCCACCACGAGGACGTGCCCCTCGTGCATCAGCAGGTCTCCGCCGACGATGACGGTCTCCACGTCGCTGCCGTGGGTGCTCAGCGCCAACGCCGAGTCCACGTCGTGCACGGGCATGGCGCGGGCGTGATCGAGGTTGACGACGATGACGTCGGCGACGACGCCCGGCGCCAGCGTCCGTCCGCCGGTGGCGAGCCGGAGCGCCGCTTGTGGGGGGAGCACCGTCGCGTCGCGCGTCGTCGCGCGCGCAAAGCCGAGGGCGGCCTTCAGCGTCTCGAAGAGGTCTTGCGTGTCGTTGCTGGCGGGTCCATCGGTGCCCAGGCGGAGTCGCACGCCGTGCGCCTGTAGCGCCGCGACCGGCGCAATCCCCGATCCCAGCACGGCGTTGCTCACGGGACAGTGCACGACCGTCGCGCCGCTTTCTGCCAGCAGTGCGATCTCGTCCGCGTCCACCCAGACGGCGTGGACGATCTGCGTTGCTTCATCCAGCACGCCGATCTCGTTCAGCCAGGCGACGGGACGCAGATCGTGTTCGTCCAGCGACATGCGCACCTCGTCCTCGGTCTCGGCCACATGGGCGTGGGTGACGCTGCCGTAACGACGGGCCAGCCTGTGGGCACGCTGCAGCGTCTGTGCAGAGCAGCGCCAGAGCGCCAGGGGACCGTTGGCGGCGCGCAGGCGGTCGTGTCCGGCCCACTGTTCGAAGAGCCGCTCCAGATCCGCCAGGAGGACGTCGGGCGCTTCGGCGTTCTTGCCCTGATCGGACCAGGCGCGCGCCAGCGTCAGGCGCAGGCCAACTTCTTCCGCTGCCTCGCAGACGGCGTCGGTATGCGCGGGCGACGTGGCGACCTTGTGGTGGTCGATGACGTGGGTCGCGCCACAGCGCAGATTCTCCACCAGACCCAGCAACGCCGCGAGACGCAGGTCCTCAGGCGTGAGAGCGCGCTGTAGCGGCCAGATCAGTTCGCGGAGCCAGGGCAGCAGCGGGCGACCGCCGGCCAGACCGCGCATCAAGGTCTGGCTGAGGTGCGTGTGCGCGTTGATCAACCCGGGCAGCACGGCGCGATGCCGCGCGTTGATAACCGTCTCCGCCCGCGCGACGACCGCGTCCGGCGGCGAGCCTTCACCCAGCGCTGCGATGGTCGCTCCGGCGATCTCCACGTAGCCCGGCTGGATCCAGCCCGCCTCGGTCAGCACCGCGCCGTCGCGGATGAGGATGCTGCTCATACCAGCGCGCGTCCCCCATCCACAAAATAGACGCTGCCGGTGGTGAAATCCGATTCCATGAGGAAAGCGACGGTGCGCGCCACGTCCTCCGGGCAGCCAATGCGCCCCAGCAGCGACTTTTCTTTGGCCCAGACCTCCTTTTCGGGAGGACAATCCTCCGGCAGGAGCACGGTGCCCGGCGCGATGGCGTTGACGCGCACGTACGGCGCCAGTTCCACGGCCAGCGATTTGGTCAGTGAGACCAGGCCCGCTTTGCTGGCGGCGTGATGGGCGTAGCCCTCCCACACCTGGAAGGCGGAGATGTCGGTGATATTGAGGATCAGGCCGCGTTCCTGCGCCAACATGATGGGCGCGACGACTTTGCTGCAGAGGAACGGCCCTTTGAGGTTGACGTTCAACGCGCGGTCCCACTCTTCCTCGCTCAGTTCCAGCAGGGGCGATTTCAGCCAGACCGAGGCGTTGTTGAGCAGTACGTCGATGCGCCCAAAGTGCTCCAGGGTGACGTCCACTAGATGCCGGACAGAATCAGCGTCTTCGACGGCGGCCTGGACGGCGATGGCGTCCACGCCGTGGGCCTTGATCTCGTCCAGCGTCGCTTGCCAGGGTTCGTCCTCCAGATAGTAGCTGAAGGCGATGTGCGCGCCGCGTTCGGCCAGGTAGAGGCCCACCGCCCGTCCTACGCGCACCGCGCCGCCAGTGATAAGCACGACAGAGTCTTTTAGTCTCATAGTCTAGTAGTCCTGTGGTCTGGTAGTCGTGTAGTCCGGTAGTCGTGTAGTCTGGTAGTCCGGTAGTCTGATAGTCCAATAGTCAGGTAGTCTGATAGTCTGGTAGTAGCGACCATCCGACTAAACGACTACTTGACTACCTGACTAAGTGACTAACCGACTACATGACTAAGCTCATAACGGCCTTCTGCACATGGAGCCGATTTTCGGCCTGATCGAAGATGGCGGAGCGCCAACCGGGGCCTTCGGTCTTGTCCATGACGTAGTTGCTGACCTCGTGCGCGCGGTCGGCGGGCAGGCAGTGCATGTAGATAGCATCCCTGGCCGCGGTTTCCATCAGCTCCTTGGTCATCTTCCAATCCTTGTAGCGGTCGAAGATCTCCTGGGACTTGTCCATGTCGTACTCGCCGATAGGCGGCTGGAAGATAGTCGTGGGGCACCAGGCCTTGGGATAGACGGCGTGCGCGCCCTTGACGCCCTCGGCGAAGTCGTGCGTGATGCGGAAAGAGCCGCCGGTCGCCTCGGCGTAGGCCTCGCACTGCGCGATGATCTCGGGGTCCAGCGCCATTTCCGGCGGATGGGCCAGGGTGACGTTCATACCGAGCATGGTGGCGTAGAGGATGGCCGACTGCGGCACGGCACGCGGTTTGTGGACGCTGGGCGAGTAGGCCCAGGACATGGTGAAGTTGATACCTTCAAAGCCACCGAAGTTTTCCTTGACGGTCAGCATGTCCGCCAAGCCCTGGAAGGGGTGATAAATGTCGTCCTCCATGTTGAGCACAGGGATATCGGACCACTTGGCGAACTCCCGCAGCAGCGCATGGGCTGCCCCGTACTCCCACTCGACGGGGTCGCCGTAGCAGCGGATGGCGATGGCGTCGCCCATGCGGGAGAGGACACGGGCCACGTCGGAGACGCGCTCGGTGCTGTAGGCGACCTCCTGGCCTTCCAGGGCCGGAGTGTAGATCTTGTTCGGGTCGAGGAAGTGCGCGTGGCCGCCCAACTGCGTCATGCCGGCCTCGAAGGAGTTGCGCGTGCGCAGCGACTGGTTGTAGAAGAGCATGAAGAGCGTCTTGGCGCGCAACACGTCGTCATGGTAGACGCCCATGGCGCGGTCGGCCTTCAGCCGCTCCGCGACAGCCAGCACCGTCTTGATCTCTTCCTGAGAGAAATCGGTCTCGGCCAGAAAATCACGTCCACGTAAGCTCTTGGTTTTCATCTGTTGATACCTCCGAATGGGAAAAGATACTGTAGGTTGGTCTATACAATATGACTCAAGTTGTGTTCAGGCCGCCGGGCAGCAGCCTGGGCACCTCGATGGCCATGCAGCGGTTTTGGACAAAGGAGACCCCCGCCCTCTCAGCCAGCTGACAGGCACGCTCGTTAACGATACCCAATTGGAGCCAGATAAGCTGCACGTCACCGCGCGCCTCGCGCCGCGTCAGTGCCTCCTGCACAACGCGCAGGGCGTCCTCCGACGGTCGAAAGACGTCCACGATATCGATAGGCTCCGGCACGTCGAGGAGGGTAGGATACGCAACGTTGCCCATGATTTCGTCCGCGTAGGGATTGATAGGGATGATGTTGTATCCCAGATCGGCAAGGACAGCGGGTACGCGGTGCGCTGCTTTGTGAACATCTCTTGACATACCGTACACAGCGATGGTGCGGGAGTGTTGCAGGATCTGCCGGAGTTCATCTTGACTGAGCATATGCTCCTCCTCATTCAGATAAGCAACGCAGCGGGCCGCTCCAGCAGTCGCTTGATGCGTTGCAGGAACCGCGCGGCCGGCGCGCCGTCGATGACTCGATGGTCAAAGCCCAGACTCAGCGTCATCATCTGGCGAATAGCGATCTCGCCGTCGGCGACCACAGGCTTGGCTGCAATCTGCCCGACGCCCAGGATCACGCTCTCCGATGGATTGATGATGGGTGTGAAAGCGTCGATCTCATACATGCCCAAGTTGGTGACGGTGATGGAGCCGCCGACGAGCTCGTCGGGCAAACTGACGCCGTCCAGAGCGCGTTGGGCCAGCTCTTTCAGCGCCCGGTCGATCTCCAACAGGCCCTTGGCATCAGCGTCGTGTAGCACGGGAACCATGAGGCCGCGCTCGGTGTCGACGGCCAGGCCGACGTTGATCTGCTGCCGTTGCTGTAACCCCGCCTCGGTGAGCGCCACGTTGGCCTCGGGGTGATCGCGCAGGGCCAACGCCACGGCCTTGACCAGGAAGGCGTTGTACGAGACCTTCACATCGGGCTCAGCGTTGAGCTGGGCGCGCGCGTTGACCAGGTTGGTGGCGTCCAGTTCGGTGATCAGCGTGACCTGCGGACGCTCCCGCCAGCTGCGCGTCAGACGCTCGGCGATAATGCCACGCAGTCCGCTCAGCGCGACGACACTGTCGGCGGAAACGGGGGTTGCTTCTGACGGCGGAGGCGAGGGCACCCTGGCAGCGCGTTCCACGTCGGCGCGCATAATGCGACCGCGCGGCCCGCTGCCCTGGAGGGTGCGCAGATCGACGCCCAGCTGTGCGGCGACGTTGCGCGCCACGGGCGACGCCTTGACCTGTGGCTCGACAGCGGCTCGCTCTACGTCGGCGACGACGATCATGCCGCGCGGCCCGGTCCCATCGATGGCTTCCAGTGAAACGCCGCGCGCTCGCGCCAGCGCCCGCGCCTTGGGCGACGCGGGCGCGAGTTTCGCGTCTATGCCCTTTAGCGGCTCCGCCGCGCTTTCCATTTTTGGTTTGACCATCGTGTCGGCTTGCGGCTGCGGCGCTTTGGCGTCTCCGTCGATCTGCGCCACCGGCGTCTTGACCGGGACGGTCTCCCCGGCCGGCACCAGGATGTGCAGCACGCCGCTCGCCGGCGCTTCGATGTCCAGGGTTGATTTCGCCGTCTCCAGCGTGAAGAGCACCTCGCCCTTCTCAACGGCCTCGCCGTCGTCCTTGTGCCATTCGACCAGCGTGGCTTCTGTCATGGTCAGCCCCAGTTTGGGCATGACGACGGTGTGAGTCTTATCAGTTTCAATCATAAGTGTCCTTCTGCGTTAACGGATATGTTTCGCATGACAGTTCTCGTGTTTCGTGTTACGTGATGCCGTCACCACCCTCACCCCTTACTCCTGTAGTGCTTGATGTAGCGCAGTCCATACGGATCGCGCGCGGTGAGGAAGTCGATGGCGCGCACCTCTTCGATCAGGTGGGGCGTCTTGGGATCGACCAGGGCCGAATCCAGGCCCCAGGGCACGGCGGCGACCAGAAACGCCAGATCGATGAAGGTCGGGGTGGGCATGCCGTGGCCCGCGTTGCCGATGCCCAGCGTGGTAGCGACGTCCAGTTCCTCGTGGAAGGCTTGCAGCGTCTCCAGCGTCACCTGCATGGTGCCCGGCTCCGCCGATGACGCCAGACAGATAGCGTCCATCACGATGTCTTCACGGGGAATACCATGCTCGGCCGCCGCCTCGATGAGCACGCGGGCCTCCGCTAACCGTCCCTCCACGTCCTTGGGCATCCCGTGGGTATCGCCAATAGGCATGCCGACGATGGCAGCCCCAAACTCGGCGGCGATGGGCAGCAGCATGTCCATGGCCTCGGCCTCCGCCGTGATGGAGTTAATCAACACCTTGTAGGGCCGAAGCGCTGCCAGCGCCGCGCGAAGCGCCTCCGGATCCCGGGAGTCCAATGAGATAGGGCAACCGATCTCTTCGTGCACGGCGACGGCGATCTTGGGCAGCAGCGCCGCCTCGTCCAGATCGGGATGGTTGATGAGAATATCGACCATGTCCGTGCCGCTCTCCGCACCCATGCGCGCCAGTTCCAACAGCTTGTCGATCTTACCTGCCTTCAGCTCCTCCAGAACCTCCGGGCTCTGATCCATGACCCGGAGTTGATCGTTGATGAGCATGGTCGGCAATTCGGGACCAAACTCCAACTCTCCGTTGCGTGAAGTAAGTGTTGTCAAAAGGTCCTCCTGGAATCAGTCAGATTGTCTGGCAGTCTCATAGTCCATAAACGACGGTTTAAGGAACAAAATCTGTTGACTTATCTAAAAAAGGTAATGAAAGAATCTGATTTCTAGTCGATCATCCTCCATATCTGGTGGTTTTGACCGCAAATTCTCCTCCATGCAGGGGCGAGTTTTAGAGAAATCCGATTTTTATGAGTTGTCTCATCTGTTAAATCCGCTTCATCCGTTGATCTAGATCGGACCGCCGAAGCGACCGATGCCCCAGCCGACGTAGGCAATCAAAGCGGCGATGAAGAAAAGCGCCGAAAGCGCGAAGACGATGTAGTCGGCGCGCCCCAGTTTCGATTCGTGCAGATAGGTGCGATCCGGGCTGCCGGAGAAGGCTTTGGACTGCAGCACGACCTCCAGCATCTGCGACTTGACCATGGCGCCCAGGATCAACGGCACGGCGACCTTGGCGTAGACGCGCACGCGCTTGATCGGCCCCATCTTCTCAAAGGCCAACCCACGCAGCCGCTGCGCCTCGATGATGGTCTGAATCTCCTCGAAGAGCAGCGGGAAGAAGCGCAAGGTCGAGGAGAAGATAAAGGCCAGCTTGTAGGGGATCCGTGCCTTGACCATGCCGACGATCATGGTGTTGACGTCGGTGGTGAAGATGCCCAGCGGGATTACCAGTGTCATGGTCAGCGTCTTGGCGACGACGTTGAGTGCGTACATCACGCCCTCCCGGGACATGCCGGCGCCACCGACCCAAAACCAGTTCTCCGGGAAGACGAAGAGCATGGTAAACTGATCCTCCGTCTTGCCCGTCAGCGAAGTAATGAGCGGACCAGCGAAAAAGCCCTGGGTGAGGATCAGAATGATGTAGAAGGGGATCATGATGGTGACCAGGGTGCGGATGTAGCTGAATTTCACGCCCACCGCCAGGCAGGCCAGGATGATGAACAGGGCCAGGATCCCGCCCAGCGTGGGACTTTCCCAGACAAAGGCGATGATGGTGATGACCATCATCAGCAGCAGTTTGGGCCGGAAATCAAGCCGGGTAAAGAAAGAGTCACGCTCTACGGTCTGGAACGTCAGGCTGCTCACACTTCACCTCCTGCAAAGGGTTGTCCAGTCACACACGCGGCGACTTCCCTGGGCGTGAGCAGCGGATAAGTGGCGTCTTCATCATCGCTCAGCGAGCGGGCCAGCAGCACCGCCTGCGGCGGCGTGAGGTAGGTCGAGGCCAGGACGTCGAGCTCGTGGTAGGCCTGTCGAATGGGCGCATCGAGCAGTTTCGTCCCCTTGCCCATGACGATGACGCGCTCGGCATACTCTGGCATCAGGTAGAGGTGGTGGGTGATCACGATCACCGTCTTGCCCTGCTCGTGCAACCGACGGCTGATCTCCAGGATGTATTTGGCGCCCTTGTAGTCCTGTCCCGTCGTCGGCTCGTCAAAGATAATGATCTCCGGCTTCATCGCCAGGATGGCGGCGATGACGACGCGAGCCCGGTCGCCTTTAGGCAGCGACAAGGGGTGGCGGTCGCGTTCCTCCAGCAGGCCCATGGACGCCAGGCTCTCGCTGACGCGCGCCTCGACCTCCTCCTTAGCGTGTCCCAGGTTCTTGAGAGCAAAGGCGACTTCGTCCCAGACGGTGGTGTTGAAGATCTGATTGTCCGGGTTTTGGGCTACGTAGCCGATGCGGCGCGCCAGATCGCTGACGCTCAGCTCGCGGGTATCGGCGCCGTCGACGCGCACGACGCCGCCCGTCGGCTCCAGCAGCTTGAGGAAGTGCTTGACCAGCGTGCTTTTCCCTGCGCCGTTCTGTCCGATGATGAGCACATACTCACCCTCGCGGATGTCCAACGAGATGCCCTTGAGAGCGTGGGTGCCATCGCCGTACGTGTGATGGAGGTCTTCGACGACGAGCAGCGGACGTCCTTGGGGAGAGGGGGAGGTTTCCAGGTCACCGGGAGGCTTGATACAGTGATCGTGGGCTTCTCGTACGGTTTTCAGCGCTGCGATGCCGACCTGCAATCGCACCGGAATGGTGGGCACGTCAAGACCGAAGTTGTTGATGATGTAGAAGGTCTCAGCGACCTGCGGAGGGCGCAAAGCATGCTCCTGAAGAAGGATTACGTCACTGTAAATCTCGTTAGGCGTGGCGACTTTGAGCAGCTCACCTTGGGAGAGCAGCGCCATACGGTCGGTGTGCTCGGCCATCTCCTCGGCGGCGTGGCTGGCCATGACGATGGTCACGCCCAGCTCCTTGTTTAGATCGCGCACGGTAGCGAAGACCTCCTGTCCCCCAACGGGGTCCAGTTGCGACGTCGGCTCGTCCAGGATCAAGACGTCGGGTTGTAGCGCCAGCGCAGCGGCGATGGCGAGACGTTGCTTCTGTCCGCCGGAGAGCTCGTGGGGATGCTTCTCCTCGGTGCCTTCCAGACGGACAGCTTCCAGCACCAGCGGGATGCGCCTGCGGATCTCCTCGCGGGGGACCTTCAGGTTTTCCAGCGCAAAAGCGATCTCGTTCTCCACCGACGTCGCCGTCAGCTGCGTCTCCGGATCTTCAAAAACGGCGCCTACGTGCTGCGCCAGCGTGCTGATGGGGTGCTCCAGCGTATCCAATCCGGCGACCGTTACCGCTCCGAAGAAACGTCCGCCGTAAAACTGCGGCACGATGCCGTTCAACGTCAGACAGAGCGTCGTCTTGCCCGCGCCCGTCGGCCCGATGAGCCCCAGGAACTCACCCTTGTGGATCTTCAGGTTGATGTCTCTGAGCACCAGCGCCTCGGAACGCGGGTACATATACGAGACGTTATCCAAGTGCGCGATAATTTCAGTCATAAATACTTTCCATATACCGCTCTATTTACCATGTACATTTGATCAGACATGGCTGCACAGAAGCGCCGTGATGCGCGAGTTGTGTATCAGGGCTCTCACGCATCACGGACACATCCTGACTTTAGTAAACGGCCTCGGCGGGTTTGACCACGCCAATGGCGCGCAGACCGGCAATGACGCCGGTGCCAATCACGGTGCCGATCAGACTGCGGAAGAAGTGTTCCAGGGGAATGATGGTGATCAGCATGATCCAGATGTCCTCGGGCCAGTTGAACATGAAATAGGTGATGGTGGTCTGTACCAGGTGAGAGACGCCGCCTGCCATCCAGGTGCCCAGGAAGAGGCCCAAGGCGAGGAGCCCCAGGTTCTCACCTTTAATCCACTTGCCGAAGAGTTTGCGGGTAGGCAAGGCGAAGAGCAGTAGACCGGACCAATCGATGAAGGAGCCCAGGATGGCGTTACCGACACCGACACCGTTCTGGACGACGGCGCGTCCGGCGAAAAGCAGCAGGCAGATGACGCCGACGATGACGGTGGGCAGGGCCCAGGCGCTGCGGCGGTCATCAGGCCGCATCAGCCCGGCAACGAAACTGGCGACCATGGCGCCAATCACCGTGACCACGGCGACGCCGGCAGTGTGCGGAGCGACGAAGACGCCGATCAGCGCACCGATGCCGCTGGCGACGCCGCCGGCAATGGGGCCGAGCACCCAACCGACCAGGGGAAAGACGCCCTGGCTCATGGGGAAACTACCGCCGGAAGCGAGGACAACGGAGAAGGGGATGAAGGCCAGCGCGGTGCAGACTGCCGCCAGGACGACGATGTACGCTACCGGAGCGCCATCGATGGAAGCGCCACCCAGGAATTCAACCTCTCGTTCTTGACCAGCAGGAACTTGTGACATCTTATGTCTCCTTAAAATCTGAATGTGTCAATCATGAAGACCTTGGACTGAATACTATGATTTGTTCTGACTTTTCTCAAAGGGCCTTTTCGTCACCCCCTTTCCCCCTGTGGGTGAACTGTGGCTACGCCGTCCAGAACGACTGTACAGCCTCGACCATCTCGTCGACGTCCGGCAAGACGTAGCGCTCCAGCTGCGGATTGTAGGGCAGCGGCACGTTCTTCGCACCGACGCGCCGGATCGGACCGTCAAGATACTCGATGGCTTCCTCGGCCAACATGGCGGCGATTTCCGCGCCCGGGCCTGAGCGCAGATGCGCTTCGTGGGCGATGACCACGCGGCTCGTCTTAGCAACCGAGGCGATGAGCGTCTCCTTGTCCAGCGGCACCAACGTGCGCGGGTCGACCACCTCGACGCTGATATCCTCTTTTGCCAGTAGCTCGGCGGCCGCCAGCGCTTTCTGCACCATGATGCCGACGCCGATGATGGTCACGTCGGCGCCCTCGCGCAGCACGTTGGCCTGCCCGAAGGGCACGGCGAAGTCCGCGTCTTCGGGCACAGGCCCCTTGACGTCGTAGAGCATCTTGTGCTCGAAGAAGATCACCGGATCCTCGCCGCGAAGCGCCGTGTTGAGCAGGCCCTTGGCGTCGGCGGGCGTGGCCGGGGTGACGATCTTGAGTCCGGGCACGTTCATAAACCACGATTCGGGGCTTTGGGAGTGCTGCGCCGCCGCCGAGCCGGGCGCGCCGCTGGTCACGCGGATGGTTAAGGGCACGTCGGCCTTGCCGCCGCTCATAAAGCGTGCCTTGGCGACCTGGTTGACGATCTGGTCACCCGCGCACATCAGAAAATCCCCGAACATAATCTCGACGATGGGCCGCATGCCGACCAGCGCCGCACCCAGACCCGATCCGATGATAGCGATCTCGCTGATGGGCGTGTCGCGCACGCGCTCCGGGCCGAACTCGTCCAACATCCCGGCGGAGACGCCCCAGACGCCGCCGAAGGTGGCGACGTCCTCGCCCATGAGAAAGACGCTGGGATCGCGGCGCATGGCCTGGCTCATGGCCTCGCGGATGGCTTCTGAATAGCTGATTTCTCGCATGGTTATCCTTGTTGTATGTTGTATCGCATTGTGTGTTCCGTCTCTTGACTATCCGACGACCCGACTAATGACTATCCGACGACCCGACTAAAAGACTAACCCGTCATGCGTGTCCGCATAGACGCCCGCCAGTGCTTCTTCAGTAGCCGGTTCCGGCGCTGCCTCCGCAAACGCAACCGCTTCGTCCAGTTGCGCCTGCACGGCGGCTTCGATCTCGGCCAGCTCCTCTTCGTTGATCTCGCTTCCGTCCAGCAGCCGCTGTCGGAACGTGGCGATGGGATCGCGTTGTTGCCAGGCTTCCTTTTCGCCGGGCTTGCGGTAGATCTGCGGATCGCCCTCGTAGTGGCCCCGGTAGCGGTAGGTCTTAGCCTCGATCATCGTGGGGCCGTCACCGGCGCGGGCGCGCTCGGCCGCCGCCTTCACCGCCTCGTAGACGGCAAGCACGTCCTGGCCGTCGACGATGACACCGGGGAAGCCGTAGCTCTCGGCGCGCTTCGCCAGATCGGTGATGGGCGCCTGCTCGTCCTGCGGCGTCCCTTCGCCGTAGAGGTTGTTTTCGCAGAAGAGAATCACCGGCAGCATCCAGAGCCCGGCCAGATTGGCCGCCTCGTGGAAGGCGCCCTCGTTGACGGCGCCGTCGCCGAAGAAAGAGAGCGCCACGCGGCGTTCCCCCCGCATCTGGAAGCCCAGCGCCGCACCCACAGCGATGGGGATGCCGCCGGCGACGATGCCGTTGGCGCCCAGAATGCCCAGGTCGAAATCGGCGATGTGCAGCGAGCCGCCGCGCCCCAGGCAGTAGCCCGACGAACGCCCGGCCAGCTCGGCCATCATATACTTGGGATCGCCGCCCTTGCCCAGCAGGTGGCCGTGGCCCCGGTGGGTGCTGGTGATGACGTCATCTGCTTCCAGCGCCGCCGTCGCGCCCACGGCCGAGGCCTCTTGGCCCACGCAGGAGTGGATGAAGCCAGGGATCAAGCCCCCGCGCCGCTCCTCGATAGCGCGCAACTCAAATTCGCGCACCAGCACCATCCGGCGGTAGAGTTGCTTCAGCAAGTCGTTGGCATACGCTGCTAACGGTTTTTTATTCATAACGGTTTCACCTTTTCAGTATTGACTCCACTGAAATAACCGGCAGAAATCGGATTTTTCCGGAACTTGCCACTACGTTTGGGAAAATTCGCGGTCAAAACCACTAGATATAGGGGATGTCTTGTTAAAAATCCGATTTTTAGGACCTTTTTCAGCAGAGTCAGTATTACATTCCTTACGACGAACTACGTCCAGAGAAATGGAGATAAAACGAAAGTCCAAAGTGATAGAGCGGATAAAGCAGTGACGTCCAGATCAGCAGGGACGACGCTTCTTTAAACCGCACCAGCAGCATCAGAAGCGCTACGCCCCATGCCAGGCTGGTAATCAACGTGGTCTTTTGCAGCACCTCGGTTTTCCACGTCACATACTTGATGGGGATCCAGACCAGGACGGCGAAGAGCGTCAGCACGCCCGCGTTAAGCCACGATGGCCCGCCCCACAGATAGAGGTAGAAGACGAGCAGGTTCCAGTAAGACGGAAAGCCGGTGAAGTAGCCGTCATCGGTCTTGGCGGTCTCCCGGCAAAAGCCGTAGGCCGAGGCGATAAGCACCAGCGGCAGCGCCGCGACCCAGGCGCCTTCCACCAGGCCGAAGTGATAGGCGAAGATCACGGGGATCAGCGTGTAGTTGATGTAGTCGACGATATCGTCCAGCTTGCGCCCGCTGAAATCCGGCGTCCACCGCTTGACGTCCCAGCGCCGGGCGAAGGGGCCGTCGGTGGCGTCGATGAAGAGCGCCGCACCCAAAAAGACGAAGACCGCCTGCGGTCGTCCGTCGAGCAGCGCGCGCACGGCGAAGAAGGTGGCGATAAGGCCCGTGGCGGTGTAGGCATGCACAAGCCAGGCTCGCGCCGTGCGAAGGTGATCCTGGTCCACCTTCAATTGTTGGGAAATCATGGTCTCCTCTAGCGAGCTTTGCGCCACAGGCCTTCGGCGGCCTGGTGCGCGTGATGGGTCAGCGCGTCCATATCGGCGTCGATCAGGGCGCCGTCTTGTACTCGTTGTTGCCCCGCCACCCAGACGTCGCGCACGTCGCGGAAATTGCGGTAGAGCAGCAGCTGTTCGTAGAGATTGTGTTCCGTCAACGGCGTGGGGAGTCGTGCGTCGATGAGCTGCAGATCCGCCTGCCAGCCCTTGGCGATCCGTCCCACCTGCTTCAGGCCCAGGGCGCGGGCGCCGCCCTCCGTCGCCAGATACCAGACCTCCTGGGCGGGCATCACCTGCGGGTCGAGGTGGTTCGCTTTGTGAATCAGGAACGCGCCGCGCATCACCTCGAAGAAGTCGTCGATGTAGCCGTCGGTCCCCAGCCCGGCGGTAACGCCCGCGTCCACCAACGCGGGCAGCGGCGCGATCCCCCCGCCGACCTCGCAGTTGGAGAGCGGCATGTGCGCCATACGGACACCGTGCTCCGCCATCAGCGCGATCTCCGCCGCGTCGATCTGCACGCACTGCGACGCCAGAAAGTCCGGGCCGAGCACGCCCAGCTGCGCGTACCGCTGCAGCGTGCGGACGCTGTGACGCTCCAGGTTGTGCTCCGGCTCGTATGTCCCCTCGGAGACGTGCGCGTGCACAAAGGCATCCCGCTCGCGCGCCAGCGCAAAGGCCCGTTGAATAAAGTCCTCCGAACAGGTGAAGGTCGTGTGGAAGCACATCGCCCCTGAAATCAAGGTACGGGTTACAGGTTGTGATTCTGCACACGCCTCGATGAACCGCGCATTCTCCTGCAACCCCAGCTCTCCGTTCTCGGGCGAGACCCGTTCCGTGGCCTCAAAAGAGAGGATGGCGCGCAGACCGTGCCGCCGCACCACCTCGGCCTCGGCCTCGAGGCAGCCGGGCAGGGCGTGGGGCGCTTCTAAGCAATCGTAGAACGCGGTCACGCCGCTCCGCAGCATCCGCGCACACTGGAGATCCGTGGCCGCCTGGATCATCTCGTGATCCAGCGCGTCCTCGACCAGGGGCCACCAGAACTCCTCCAGAAAGGGCCAGAAGCCGGAAGGTGCCTTCGCCAACGGGATGCCGTGGGCCAACACGCCGTAGAGATGCATGTGCGCGTTGACGAAGCCCGGCGCCAGCACCGTGCCCGCCGCGTCCTGCACCTTGTCGTTGGGATAGCGCGCGCGTAAGTCGGCGTTGGACGCCACGTCGTCGATGATGTCGCCCACGACGCGCACGCCCCAGTTGCGTTTGGGCGCTTCCTGCGGCGTTGTGATGAGCCAATCGGGCAGAATCAGCATGGTTTACCGTCTCCAGTTTATGTTAGCAGATTAAGCGGATTGAGCAGATTTATCCCTCAACGACCTCGAAGTAGTCCTGGAAGAAACGTGCGGCGTCGACCGTGGTCGCTACCTCATGCGGACCATCCTTTTCAGGCGTGAACCCGGTACGACCCGGCTGCGCCTCCAGATCCACGGCGACGCGACCGCGTGTGAAGCCACAGACCTCCTCGTCAAAGATGGTCACCGCCGCCAGGGGATCGTGAAAGACGATCTCATCGCGTTCCTCGAACCAGACCTCGGCGAAGTCGCGCACAGGGCGCAGCAGCGGCGCGTCGAAGCGCCGTCGCACCTCATCGGCGTCCATCTTCACCTGCAACGTCACGTTCAGGCCGACGGCGCGGTGCACGGCGACAGGCGCGCGGAAAACAATGGCCGTGGCGTGCGGATCGAGCATGGCGTTCCACTCGGCGCCACGCTCTGGATGCCGTGGATCGCCGTCGCCGAAGACGCCGCCCATCATCACCAGGCCCTTGAGCAGCTGCGGGATCTCCGGATCGACGGAGAAGAGCAGCGCCGCGTTGGTCAGCGGGCCGATGGTCAACAGCGTCACCTCACCGGGGTGCGCGCGGATGGTCTGCCGCATGAACTCAATGGCCTCGCCGCGCGGGAAGTCGGTCTCGTGGGGCCAGCGCTCCAGCGCGGCGGCCTGCGGCACATGGGGCTGACGCTGATCGACGAGCAGCGGCGTCTCCGCGCCCACGTGAATGGGCACGTCTTGCTGCGCGATCTTGCAAAGCGCGCTGACCAGGGCCGCCCGCCGCGCGCCTTCGCCGGTGACAGTGGTCACCCCCAGCAGCTCGCAGTCGGGCTGCGCCAACAGGTAGGCCAGGCAGACGGCGTCGTCGATGTCGGAGCCGATATCGGTATCGAGCAGAATCTTCTCGCTCATCTTATCCTTTCACCGCGCCTTCGACCATACCTTCGAGGAAATACTTCCGCAGCGCGATGAAGAGCAGGATCGCAGGCACCATGATGATGACGCAGGCCGCCGCCAGCAACTCATCCTGATCGCCCTGGAGCGCGTGCTGGAAGTCGAAGAGACCCACGGTCGCGGTCTTCATCTCGCTCTTGGTCAACATAAAAAGCGGCGTGATAAAGTTGTTCCAGTTGTAGACAAAGTTGATCAAGAAGGTCGCCAGCAGTCCCGGCGCGGAGATGGGGATCACAACCCGCCAGAAGGTCTGGAAAGACGACGCGCCATCGATAGCGGCGGCTTCTTCCAGCGCCACCGGGATACTTTCGAAGAAGCCCTTCATCGTCCAGATGCCCAGCGGCACGCCGTAGCCGCCCAGGATCACGATCATCACCGTGTAAGTGTTGAGCAGATTCAGGTCACTGGCCATTTTGTAAAGCGGGATCAGGTTGGTGATCTGCGGCAACATCATCACCGCCAGCACGAAGAAAAGCAGCGCATTCTTACCCTTGAACTCAAAGCGGGCGAAGCCGTAGCCGGCCAACGCTGCTACCACACTGGTCAGCAGCGCACCCCCCAGAGCGTCGATGATACTGTTGAGCACGTAGCGGGGAAAGCGTCCATAGTTGAAAAGCCGCTCGTAATTGCCGAAGTACCAGTCGCGGGGGATAATCTGGCTGGTCAAGCCATAGCCGGGGGCGCGGAAGGATGTCATGATGGCGTAAAAGACAGGGAAAATAAAAAGCAACCCAATGATGATGAGAAAAGCGTTGATCAGCAGTTTGCCGGCTTGATTGGAACGACGGAATGTCATAATCGCCTCCTTAGCCAGCTAAGGCGTTCTCGGTCTGCAGGAACTTCAGGTAGACAGCGCCCAGGATCACATTGATGAAGAACATGACGACAGCCAGTGCTGAACCGTAGCCGAAGTGGAAGAACTGCAGCGCTTCGCGGTACATGTGCAGGCTGAGCACCTCGGTGGCCCGTCCCGGCCCGCCTTCCGTGATGGCCAGGAACATCCCCACCGCATTGATGCTCTCAATCGTGAGCAAGACGATGGTGACCAGCGTCGTCGGTCGGATCAGGGGCCAGGTGATCTGCCAGAAGGATTGCCAGCGGTTGGAGCCGTCGATGGCAGCGGCCTCGTAGACCTCGTCGGGGATAGTCTGCAACCCGGCCAGGATCAACAGCATGACGTAGGCCGTGGCGCGCCAGACCGAGGCGGCGATGACGATGCCCATCGCGCCGGCCGGGGTCGCCATCAGCGTCTCGCCGCCGAAGAGCGGGCCGACCAGATTTTGCAGTACGCCGTAATCACGGTAAAACATCCAGCGCCAGACAACGCCGGAGACGATCTCTGAGAGCACCCAGGGGATGAAGACCAGCGTCATGTAGACGCCGCCGAATTTGAGGCCACGGTTGAAGAGCATCGCCAGGATGAAGGCGAAGGCCAGGGTGATGAGGACATAGAAGAAGCCGAAGATCAGTGTGAGTTTAAGACTCTCCCAGAAATCATTGCTTTGAAAAATGATCCGAAAATTGTCCAGGCCTACAAATTCCAGCTTGCCGCGACGGACACGGTTGAGACTGAGGTAGAAACTGTACAACGTGGGATAGAGCGTGACCAGAAAGAGCATGATGAAGGCAGGAGCGACGAGTAGATAAGGCGTGATCTTGCGTTGGCGCATGATTCAACTCTCCTTACGTGACGCAAACATGCCATAACGACGCCATCTTCAGATAAGAAAACATGTCCACGTTCTGCGAGTTTGAAATTACGGTATAATGTGCAACGCACCTGCGATGGCCCGATCATGCTGGCTAAAACCCCATCCCAGCGTGCATGAAATGGCTATGTGCAAGCATTCGAAGGTGCGTCGCACCTGGCTACGCTCTAATACCGTAATTTAAGTGCGAGTGAAAGATGGCGCTCCCCACAAGTTTTCAACTTCGTGGAGAGCACCCCAATGGCTTTACCAGTACCGGTTCAGAATCTCATCCTGCGCGCCTTGCAGCGCGGTCATGACGTCCATCTCCGGATCTAACATGACTTCCTGCAAGGTCTCGGCCAGCTTGGTGAGGCTCTCGACGTAGAACTCGCTGGATTCGATGAAGACGCCGTTCTCGGCCAGGTTCTGGGCTGTCGCCTGGTAGAACTCGCCGCTGAACTCGCCGCTCTGGAAGGCCGCATCGATGGTGGGAATGCCGTAGTGCTGACTGGCCCACTGCGCCAGGATCTGGGGGTTCATGAAGAAGTTGATCCAGGCCATAGCCCCTTCGGGATTCTCAGCGCCTTCGGCGATGGCCCAACCCTCGCCGACCAGGAAGACGAAGTTGCCCTCGCCGAAGTTCGGCGCCAGGCCGAGCTCGGCTTCGTTGTTCTCGATCTTATCCTGCAGGCCGGGGATGAAGAGGTAGGACCAGGAGCCGCCGCGCACCGACGCTGCGGTGCCGTCGACCCAGGGCGTCTCGCCGGCGGTGAAATCACCCGTGAAGCAGGTCTCCGGGATGTACCCGTTGGCCAACAGTTCGCGCGCCCACTCAACGACCTCGACGTTCTCCTCAGAGGCCCAGTCGGGTTTGCCCTCTGCGTCAAAGACGCTGCCGCCGTTGGAGTAGAACCAGGGGGCCCAGGTCAGCTCGACTGCGCCATAATGGCGTCCGGCAAAAAAGGTAGAGACGTACATGTCTTCGGCTGCCAGACGCTCGCCCTCTTCCAGCCACCCCTCTGGTGTAGTGGGCCAACCGTCAGGGAAGTCGGCGGTGTTGTAGTACCAGGCACCGCCGCGGATGTCAGCGGCGACACAGTAGCGCGCGCCGGCGATGACGCAGGCCTGCGCCTCGCTGGGGTTGATCTCGTCGGCCCAGGGAGCATCGGCAGCCATCTCCGCGATGTCCATCAGCGCGCCGGCGTTGATCAGGGCCAGCACGTGCTGACTGCTGGTCTCCACGACGTCAGGCATATCACCGCCCGATTGCGCCTGCACGGCCAGCTTGGTCGCCAGCTGATCCCAGGCCACCTGTTCGTAGTTGACCTTGATGCCGGTGGTGGCTTCGAAGGTCTCAATGGCCTGTTTCAAGGTAACGGATGGCGGGTTTTCCTCATCGGTCAGGTCGTAGGACGCCCACATGGTGATGGGACCCACTTCCTTCTCAACTTCGACAGGGACTTCGACTTCTACGGTCTTTTCTACCTCTACGGTCTTGACGACCTCGACCTCTTTGGTGACGGTGACAACTTCCGGCGTGGGTGTGGCACAAGACGCCAGCACCATGCTCGCGATGACAAGCATACTTACGGTTAACCATAGTTTGCGCATTTTTCATTCCTCCTTGATAAGAGTTGTGATTTGCAAATTTAAAGTTTTAAGTTGCAAGTTGAACGCTAAGTTGTTTCGATCACCTCCCCTTGGGTTGTAAAGAGAGGGTTTGCACCTGCTTGGCGTTTAGGGTCAAGTGTAGGGTGTCTCCGTGCTCAATCGATAGCGCCTCCTCGGGTTCTTCACGCAGATTGGCTTTATGTGCCGCCTGGATGGGGAAAGCGAACCGCACCATGACATCGAGGGGTTCGTCCAGCGGATTGAAAAGCCGGACGATGAGCCGCTCGCCATCTTCACTTTGCTTGACCGCGCCGAGCACCGGCGTCGTCGGTTCGATCGTCAACAGCGAGTGCGCGTCCGGTAAATCGCCGCTCAGATCCACCGGCGTACGGCGGACGGGGCGCGGCAGCATCGCCAGTTGGTCCTTGGTCGGCACCACACCTTCTTGTTCCGTGCCGCGTCGCACCGCCAGCGGCGCGCGATAGGAGAGGGCGTCGTAGTAGATGGCGCGCCAGTCGCCCGCGTGCGGTGCGATAGCGTATTCAAAGGTGTGCGATCCCAGGCACTGCGCCTCCGGCGTCGGCAGCGCCGGCCCGGCGTGGTCTTCGCGGGTCAGCAGATCGTCGCGCGAGAGCCAGCCCACGCAGCGCAACAGTGTCACGGCGACGGTGTTGCGCCCACCGTCGCGCAGCACCTCGTACTCCGGTAACCCCCGGTTGAAGATCGCCAGCCCGGTCTCACCGTCGGAGAGATCGACAAAGGCGCGTTGGTGCCTGGTGGGCGAGGGCGGCTGCGTCCATCCCTCGGCCTCCGGCAGGTCGATAGGGCGGGTCAGCACGTCGAAGTGCCCGTCGGCACAGGCGACATCGGTCTCCAGATCGCTGGGGAAGCAGACGCGCAGTCGGTGGTCACGAACGCGGTTCTCAACGGTCGTGCGCACCTCCACCCGCGCACTGTCCGCCCGCAGCGTCACCGTGCTGACGACGGGACAGCGGACGAGCCTCTCACTGCGTCGCTGCCGGTCCGGGGTCAGAGATACAGGCAGCGCCAGGGTGCGGCGGATCTCGTAGGTCACCTGCAGCGGCCCGAGGTGCAGCCGGCGGATCTCCGCCTCTCGTCCTACGGTGGTGATGCGTTCGGACTGCGGCGCGGGCGAGTAGTCGTACTCGTCCCCGGCGTCCTCGTCGTCCTGGAGATAGCCCAGCCCGTGGAAGCGACGCCCGCTGCGCTTGTCCAAGAGATCCAGCGTGCCGTCGTCCTGAATCTCAACGCGCAGCCGGGCGTTTTCCATACCCCGATCCAACGCACGCACGGGGGTTTCAACAGCCGGCGACACATCCGGCGGACCGGGAAGGGCGTAGAGCACGCGGTAGCCGCAGCCGGGCACGTCAACCTGTACCGCGGCGCGAATCTGCCGATGCCTCTTCGTGCTGTTGACCTCCATCTCCAACAACACCTTGCGATCCAGCACCTGCAGGGGGACCCCCTTCCCGTCAGCGGTCACCAGGTGAAAGGCCTCGGCGGTCTCGTCATCGACCTCGAACTGCAGATTCAGCACCGTCGTCTCGGAGCGCGTCCGCGCCGTCGGATTGAAAAGCACGAAGGGCACGCCGGGCTGTGCGGTCCGATCGATGTGCCGCATCAGCGCGCGGTAGCCGTCGCGGGCCAGTGTCGCGCCGATCTGCTGCACCTCGTCGAAGCGAGCCTCGTTCTCGCGGTGGACGCTGTCCACGCTGCAACCGCAGATGTCGTCGTGAGGGTGGTTCTTGAGCAGCGTGCGCCACGCCAGAGCCAGGAAAGGCGTGGGGTAGCGCTCGCCCAGCAGCCAGGCCCAGGCGTTCAACGGCTCAACGTAGCGCTCCAGCAACGTCTGCGCGCGCGCGTTGGCCTGCTGCAGGTACATCCGCGAGGAATAGACACCCTGGAGCGCATAAGCGTAGCGGCTGCGGTTGAATTCGCCCTGGAAGACGGGCAGTTCATCGTCCACCGCTGCCCGCACCCGCTCCACGTAGTCCGTCAGCGTGCCGTGGACGATCTCCATATCGTCGAAAGTGGCGTTGGCCTCGGCGATGACCGCCGGCACGTGGGGATCGGCCTCCACATGGTCGACGCCGTTGAGCAGCAGCACCACGTCGGCCTGCGCGTGGGGCGCCAGCACGTCGATGGCCTCGCGTAGTTGCGCCAGCGCCGTCTCCATCTCGAACTCCACGGCGCTCATGTCACCGCCGCGCACGGGATAGCCGAGGTTCGCCGCGTTATGGTAACCGTCGCGCAGATGACTTGCCAGCACGCGGGAGCCGTCGGGCGCGTCCCACCAGAATTCGTTGCCCAGCCGCTCGCCTTCGTCGCCGACGCCGCGCCAGAAGAGCGCCGAGTCGATCCCGAAACCCTTGAGGATCTGCGGCAGCTGGCTGATGTGCCCGAAGCTGTCGGGCACGTAGCCCTCACGGGAGACACCACCCAGCGACTCCGCCATCTCCATGCCGATAAGCAGGTTGCGGATCAGCGCCTCCGGGCTGACCAGGTACTCGTCCGCCAGCACGTACCACGGCCCGACGTGCAGCTGTCCCGCTTCGACGAGGCGTTGCAGGTCGGCGCGACGCTCCGGGCGGATCTCCAGGTAGTCCTCAATGGGGATCATCTGCCCGTCCAGCGTGAAGCTATGAAAAGTCGGATCGCTATCCAGGATCTCAATCAGCCGGTCGACGAGGCGCACCAGGCGGATGCGGAAGACCTGGAAGGGCGCGTACCAGGCGCGGTCCCAGTGAGTTTCCGAGACGAGAATGGCAGTCTTGGTCATGATTAGTCCTTTAGTCGATGAGTCTGGTGGTCGGATAGTCGAGTTATCATAAGTCAAGGGTCAAAGATCACAAGTGATCTGGGCTGGCAGGTAGTGGCCCGTTGAGGCTTGATCGAGCCAGGTGCCGTTCTGGACGACTTTCTTGCCGTGGACGAAGGTGGCGACAGGATAGCCGCTCAGGTCGAGGCTGGCGTAGGGCGTGTAATCAACGTGTTCGTGCAGCATGTCGGTGGAGAGGGTCACGCGCTTGTGGGGATCGAAGAGGACGAGGTCGGCGTCGGCGCCGGGTGCCAGCGTGCCCTTGCGCGGGGCGAGCCCGAAGAGCTGCGCCGGGGCCATGCAGCAGAGCTCGATCCAGCGGTTGGCCGAGATGCGACCGGAGCGCACGCCGAAGGTGTGCAACAGCGCCAGCCGCGCCTCGACGCCGGGCAGGCCGCTGGGGATCTTGGTGAAATCGCCGCGCCCCAGGGTTTTCTGGCCCTCGTAAAAGAAGGGACAGTGATCCGTGCCCACGGTCTGCAGTGTGCCGTCGGCGAGCGCATCCCACAGCGCGGCGTTGTCGGCTGCCGTGCGCAGTGGCGGCGCACAGACGAATTTCGCGCCCTCGAAGCCGGGCCGCTCGTACGCTGCTTGGGTGAGCAACAGATACTGCGGGCAGGTCTCGCCGTCGACGTGCCGGGCGCCGCAGCCCCGCGCCTCGGCCAGCAGCTGCGCGCCGCGCGCCGTCGAAATGTGGACGATGTAGAGATGCACGCCCGTGACCTCGGCCAGCGCCAGCATCCGGTGGATGGCTGCCACTTCGGCGGCCGCCGGACGGCTCCTGGGGTGGGCTGCCGGACCGGTCTCCCCGGCGTCCAGCAGCGCCGCCGTGGCCTGCCTGACGATAGCGTCGTCCTCGGCGTGCACCATGAGCAGGCCTCCGGCCTCGCGCACCGCGTCCATCACCCGCAGAAACTCGCGGTCGCTCAGTTTGAAGCCCTCGTAGGTGGTGTAGGTCTTGAACGAGGGCATGCCCGCGTCCACCACGTCCGGGATCTGGGCCAGCGTGGCGTCATCGGCGTCCATCAACGTCATGTGCAGGCTGTAGTCGATGACGGCGCGGCCCTCGGCCTCGGCGCGACGCTTCTCGAAGGCCTCCAGCAGCGTTTCGTCGCCCTCCGGCTCCACGAAGTCGATCACCGTGGTTGTGCCGCCGCAGGCGGCGGCGACGGTGCCCGTGCGCCAGTCGTCGCTGGACGTCGTGGCGCCCGTTGGCATCTGCAGGTGCACGTGGGGATCGACGGCGCCGGGCAACACCCAGAGCCCATCGGCGTCCACCATCTCGCGGCCCTCCAGGCCTTCACCGATGGCGACGATGGTGCCATCGCGCACGCCCACGTCGGCGCGCACGGTCTCGCGCGCGGTCACCAACGTCCCGCCGCGAATCACCAGATCAAAGACCACGTCTGTTCCCCCTACTTCTTAATCCTTACTCCATACTCCCTGACCTGCACATCACCCGGCGCGTCCTCCACCTCCACGCGCAGCGCATCGCCGTCGCGTCGGTACCGCACCGTGATCTCCGGGCGATCCTCGTCGTAGATGAGCAGCTCGCCCGCGTCTTCCGGCGCGTAGAACTCCAACGTCAGCGGATCGAGCGGCTTCTCATCGACGTACTGCATCACCGGCCCCAGGGGGATGACGGCGCCGGCGCGCACCCAGAGCGGCAGCGTCTCCAGCGGCGCTTCGACCTCAATCCAGCGCCCGCCGCCGACCGACTCCTTGGTCCAGTAGTCGAACCAGGTGCCCTGCGGCAGATAAACGCGCCGTCGCCCGTCGCGGGTGACCACGGGCGCCACGAGAAAGTCGTCGCCGAAGAGATACTCCAGATCGACGTGCTCGACGTTGGGATCCTCCTGATACTCCATAACCAGCGGGCGCACCATGGGCAGGCCCGTCCGCGTCGATATGACGGCCTGCGTGTAGATGTAGGGCAGCAGCCGGTAACGCAGCGCCAGGTAGCGGCGGGCGATGGCCGCGATCTCCGGGCCGTAGCTCCACGGCTCGCGGGGCTGCTTGCCGTGAGCGCGCAGGTGCGAGGAGAAGACGCCGAACTGCAACCAACGGGCGTAGACGACCGGGGCCTTGGGGAAGTCCTCTTGAGTCTCGGCGTCAAAGGCCGCCGGAGCGTAGTCAAAGCCGCCAACGTCGTGGCTGCAGAAGGGCACGCCGGAGATGCCGTAGCTGAGCAGGGCGCGCACCTGACACGCCATCTGGTCGAGGCTGCTGTAGCTGTCGCCGCCCCATTGGACGGGATAACGCTGTGAGCCCGCGTAGCCCGAGCGTCCCCAGGTCAGCCCACGCCCGAAGTGACGCTCCGTGGTCTCGAAGACGGCCTGGTTATAGAGCAGCGGATAGAGGTTGTGCATCTCAATGCCGTCGCGCCCGTCGTGGTAGCGAGCCTCGCGCGGCGCTTGCTCGCCAAAGTCGGACTTGAAGACGGCGGCACCCATCTCCAGCAGCCGCTTCAGTTTACTCTGGAACCAGGCCCTGGCCTTGGGGTTGGTGAAGTCCACCGCCGCCAGATGCTCACCCGCGAAAGCTTCCTGCACGGGGCTGATGTTGCCCGCTTCGTCCTGGACGAAGTAGCCCTTCGCCTTGCCTTCCTCGTAAGCATCGCAGCCTTCCGTCACGTAGGGCGAGATCCAGAGGCAGGTGCGCACGTGCTGGTCGCGCAATCCCGCCATCATCTCCGGCGGATTGGGGAAGGCGTCGGTATCCCACTCGTAGGTCGACCAGGGCGCGTCACCCATCCACCAGGGATCCAGGCTGATGACGTCGCAGGGGAAGCCGCGTTCGCGCATCTCTTTGACGACACCCTCGACCTCGGCGCGGCTCTTGTACCCGCAGCGCGAGAGCCAAAAGCCGAAGGACCACTTGGGCGGCAGCGGCGCACGCCCTGTCAGCTCGGTGTAGGTGCTGAGGATGCGCTTGAACGAAGGTCCATGGATCAAAAAGTAGTCCAGCTGGCCCTCCAGGATGTAAAAGGCGTAGGAAATACTGGATTCCGTGCCCATCTCGTAGACCACGGGGTTGGACGTGTGAACAAAGAGGCCGTAACCGGCGGTGCTCATGAAAAAGGGCACATTCTTGTAGGAGCGGTGGCTGCTGACGTTCCCCACGTCGGTGGCCCAGGAGATGACGCGCTGCCCCCACTTCTCCAACGGCGTGAACTTCTCACCGAAGCCGTAAAAGGCCTCGCCGGGTTGGACCGCCACCGTCTCGCGCACGACCTGGCGTCCGTCGTCCGTGGCGCCGAAGCCGGTGGGATGCACTTCGTAGGCGCGTCCATACGCGCGGTCGTCGATGCGCTGACTGAAGAAGGGTGGAGCGCCGGGGTGAGCCTCGAGGTCGAAAACTTCCATCTGCCACGGGAACCGCCGGAAGCGCAGCCGCAGCCGGTCGGTGGTCAAAGTCACTTCGTCCTCACGCGCTGCG
Source organism: Anaerolineae bacterium (assembly GCA_049975525.1). Lineage (GTDB taxonomy): Bacteria > Chloroflexota > Anaerolineae > B4-G1 > SLSP01 > G713. Next base: position 55,810 of record JBNGCW010000003.1, on the reverse strand, counting down.
ATCTCGAAAGCGGGGGGCTCCCACGCCGCTTGCACCAGCATCTCGCCCGCGCGCGTGGGTTGCGGCTCCTGGTGATAGAGGCGGACACGCACCACGGCGGCTTTGACCACGTCGACGCGGAATCGCACCGGGGTCTGGTCGGCCAGGCGGCAGTCGAAGACGAGTCCCCGGTCGGTGCGCTCGTAGCCGGTCCAGCAGCGGAGGAAGTGTGAGGCGACATCGATCTTTTTGTAGTCGAAGGGCGCGGTGATGGCATCCCAGTCAATGTGAGTGTGCATAATAAATCCTTTGTGCTAAGCTAGAATACGGGCGGCGTGATGACCGAAATCCAGACCGCATTCTCATCGGACGCGGCGGTCAGATCCAGGAGGTCCATGCCCTGAAAGTAGATCGTGTCGCCTGGCTGGAGAAGGTGCGTGCCGCTTTTCAGTTCGACGCGCAGCAGGCCGGAGAGCACGTAGATGAACTCCTCGGTAGGCTCGCGCAGTCGGCGGACGACGTTGTTCATACCGGGGGGGATCTCGCCACGGATGACTTCCATCTTGCGGCTCAAGGAGGGGACCAGGAGCTCGTAGGAGACACCGGAATCGGGGAAGGTCAGCTGAGGACGGGCGTCGGCGCGCACCACTGGATCGTAACCAGGCATCTCCCTCTCGCGGCTAGGCGCGTCCTCGATCGTCGCTGTTGGAGTGCGATCGGCCTGTGGTTCCGAAAGAAAGTAGAGCATGGAGACGTCGAGCGCTTCGGCGATGCGGCGCAGCGAGTCCAAAGAGGCGTTTGCTTGCCCGCGTTCGACCTGGCTGAGAAAAGAAGCGGTGAGATCTGTGCGACGCGCCAGCTCCCGCAGGCTGAGTCCCATCCGATGTCGTCGTCTCTTGAGCCGTCCGCCGATGGAAGTATCCGAGGCCATAGCTCTCTCCTTCATGCGAGTACCCCTTAGAGGTGATTTCTTGGGCGCCTCTACTTTTCATGATACTCAATTTTCGCCCGGTGTCAAGTGACACTTTACTAACTGCGAAGTAGAACTTGACACCAGTCCCTAAACGTTATATCCTGTAAATAGGAGTTAAATCGTCGTTTAGTCACGTAGTCGCGTCGAACCGTTTAAGCTTCCTTTCTATGGGTTATTTCAGGTGAGTCAACGATGGATAGAATCCACGATTTGCGTTCATTTCTCGTCCGTTTGGAGGCTCAGGATCGGCTGGTGCGCGTACCCACGCCGGTCAGTTTGGAGCACGAACTGGCCAATGTCGCGGTGACGGTGGCCCGGCACAACCTGGGCGCGGTGCTTTTCGAGCGTCCCGGCAGCAGCGACTGGCCCGTTTTCGCGGGCGCGGTGGCCCATCAGACACTGGCGGCGCTGGCCTTAGGCTGTCGTCCCGAAGAGGTGACGGACGTGATGGGCCGCGCGCTGGAGCCCACCCACGGCATCCCCCCCCGGCGTGACGCCGAGGCAGCCTGGAAAGCCAACGTGCTGACGGGCGACGACGTCGATCTTTCCCGACTTCCGATCCCCATCCACGGCCAACACGACGGCGGCCCCTTTATCACCGGCGGGGTGACGGTAGCGAAAGACCCCCTCAGCGGGCGCGGCAATCTCTCCTACAACCGCATGCAATTGCTGGGGCCGCGGACGCTGGGTTTCAACGTCAACGCGTGGCGTCACGTGATGCAGTTCTACAAGGTGCGAGAGGAGGAGGGTGAGCCGCTGGAGATCGCCGTCGCCATCGGATTGGATCCGGCCATCATGATCGCCGCCGGCTGCCGCTACGAGGACGACGAGCTGCGCATCGCCGGCGCCATCCGGGGTGAGGGGGTACCCGTGGCGCGCGGCGTCACCGTGGACGTCGACGTGCCCGCCGAGGCCGAGATCGTCATCGAAGGCTATCTGCCGCCGCAGAAACGCCACGCCGAGGGGCCGCTGGCCGAGTTCCACGGCTACTACGGCGAGCTCTGGGAGAGCCCGGTCTTCCACGTGACCGCCCTCTGCTTCCGCGACCATCCCATCTACCAGACCATCGTGCCGGGCGCCGCCGAGCACGTCTATCTGGGCAACGTGCTGCCCCGCGAGCCGTTGTTGCTGCGCTTCGTGCGCCACGTCAGCAAAGGCGTCCTCGACCTGCACATCCCGCCCCACGGCAATGGCTTCTCCGCCCTTGTGCAGCTGGAGAAAACTCATCCTGGCGAGCCGAAGAACGTCGCCCTGGCGGCCATGACGGCCCACGTCAACATCAAGCAAGTCATCGTGGTGGACGCGGACGTGGACATCTACGATCCCGCCGACGTGTTCTGGGCGCTGACCAACCGCGTCGATTGGAGCCGGGACACCTTCACCGTGCCCGGCGCCCAGGGCCACGAGATGGACCCCACGGCGGACGCGCGCGGCGTACACACCAAGGTGGGCATCGACGCGACGTACAAGCCGGAGCGGCGGGAGTACGGCGAGCGCATCCGCTACCCCGACGTCGACTTGAACGCGTACGTGTAACGATTAGACCGCGCCCGCACATCGGATGAAGAGAAGACCGGCCCACGATCCCCGGCCTCCAGCACGTCTTACCGATCAACGGTGAGAAAAATCGGATTTCTAGCCAGCCATCCCCTACAGGTAATGGTGAGTTTTGGAGAAATCCGATTTTTATGAGTTATTTCAGGTGAGTCACCCATTTTGCAAGGAGAAACCATGACCCAACGAATGGCACTGTACATGCAGGACAAGCACGACATGCGGTATGAACTGGAGATGGCGCAGTACGCCGAGGCGCGCGGCTTCAGCGAAATCTGGCAGGCCGACACACGCCTGGCCCGCGATTGCATCGTGATGATGAGCGCTTTCCTTACAGCAACGGAGCGGCTGCGCATCGGATCGGGTGTGCTGCCCATCTGGACGCGCAATGCGGCCGTCATCGCCGCGTCCTGGAGCACCATGTGGGAGCTGGGCGGCAAGGTGAACGGACGTGGGCGCGTCATGCTGGGCCTCGGCGCCTGGTGGGAACCCATCGCCAGCCGCGTCGGCGTACACCGTCACCGCTCGCTCACCGCCATACGCGAGTACGTGGAAGCTATCCGCCAGCTCTTCACCATGGAGGAGGTCACCTACGAGGGCGATTTCGTCCACCTGGATCGCGTGAAACTCGACGTGGCCTTCGGCGACACGTCACCGCGCGACATCCCCATCTACATCGGCGCCACCGGCCCTAAGATGTTGCAGCTGGCGGGCGAGATCTGCGACGGCGTGGTGCTCAACTACGTCGTCTCTGTCGATTATATCCGCGAGGCCGTGGCCCTGGTGGAGAAAGGCGCTAAGAAAGCGGGCAAGACGTTGGATGACGTGGATCGGCCCGAGCTCATCGTCTGCTCGCTCTCCGACGAGGACCCGGACGCAGCCATGGCCGAGGCCAAGAAATTGGCCGCCTACTACTTCGCCACGGAGCCGCACATCATGAAAGCCAGCGGCGCCAGCGAGGAGCTGTTGGCGCGCGTCCAGTCCGTCATGAGCTGGCCCGCGACGGAGGAAGACTACGCCCGCGCCGGCGAGGTCATCCCCGACGAGATCGTGCGCAACATCATGGCCGTGGGCACCAGCGAGGAGTGCCGGGCCAAAGTCGGTGAGTACGTCGACGCCGGCGTCACCTGTCCCATCCTCTACCCGCTGATGGATGAGATCGAGCCGGTGGTGGACGCCTTCGCCGATTGGGAGCGCTAGCAACGAGGACCGGGGCCGGCGGCTGTCAAGCAGTCTCTGAACCGGGTTGCCCCTTAGCAGAGCACCATGCCGCCGTCCACCTCGATGGCCTGCCCGGTGATGTATCGCGCGTCCTCGGAGGCCAGGAACGCCGCGACGCCGGCGATCTCCCACGGTTCCGCCAGCCGTCCCAGGGGACAATCGGCGGCGCGCATCTCCAACCAGGCTTCGGCGGTCAACCCGTCCTGGGCACCGGCCCGCTCGGCCACGCGCCGGATCATCTCCGTCCGCGTGTTGCCCGGGCAGATAGCGTTGACGGTGACGCCGTAGGGCGCCAGATCCATGGCGACGGCGCGCGTCAGCCCGATGACGCCACTCTTTGAGGCCGAGTACGCGGCCGAGGCAGGAAAGCTGGTCTTGCCCGCCATGGACGAGAGGTTGATGATACTGCCCGATTTCTGCTGCATCAGCACCGGTGCGACAGCGCGGTTGGCGAGAAAGACGCCCGTCAGGTTGATCTCGATGAGGCGTTGCCACTGCTGCAAGGAGACCTCCGGCAGCGGCGCGCCGCTGTAGACGCCCGCCGAGGCGATCAGGACGTCGATGCGTCGCCAGCGTTCCAGCGTGCGCTGCACGGCGGCCTCCATCTCGTCAGGGCACGTCACGTCGCAGTGCGCGCTGAACGCCTCGACGCCTTCGTCGCGGCAGTCGGAGGCGACCGCTTCACGGGCGGCATCGCTGACGTCCAGGCAGGCAACGTTCGCACCCTCCCGGGCAAACCGCAGGGCACACGCCTTGCCAATGCCGCTGGCGGCTCCAGTGATGATGACGACGTGGTCTTCAAAACGTTTCATGTTCATAGAATGACCTCGTGAGTTATGTTGATACTGTGAGGGTCAACAGCACAAGTGCTCCGCCGTCCAAGGACGCCGGGTCTGACCAGAAGCAAAATCAAGACTATCAAATCAATCGAGGCCGAACAAATCCTTGACGCGCTGCAGGGCGTTGGCTTCTGTATCCGAAGGCGAGAACTCCATACCCACGTAGCCGTCAAAACCCAGCTCACGCAGTTTCCTGACCAGGTTGGGGAAGTTGATCTCTCCGGTGCCCGGCTCCTGGCGCGTCGGCACGTCACCGATGTGAAAGGTGGGATAGAGACCGTTGTACGCTTCCAGCCCCCAGATCAGATTGCCGGCCCCACGCTGCTGATGATAGCAGTCGAAAGCCAGGCGGAACTGCGGATGGTCGATGCGGCGCACCCAGTCGGCAGCCAGCGCCTGGTCGTGGACCAGCACGCCGCCCTGGATATGGAACTCGTTGAGCCCTTCCACCCAGACTTCGACCTCGGTCTGTTCCACCAGGCGCATAATCTTCTCCGTCTGCGCCAGTAGATTGGCGTACTGCTCGGCCTCGGTGTAGTTGGCGGACAGCCGCTTGGTCCACTCCCGCCCGCCGACGATGTTCACCTGGTTGGAGAAGATGAAAAGATGCTCGACGCCGTAGCGTTCCGCCATCTCCAGACTCTCGCCCCAGGAACGGAGGGTCTGCTCGTTATCGGCGGGATCGGCCAACGAGCCCATCTCCTCGTCAAACGTGGAGTTGAGGATTGCACCGTAACGCTTACACTCGCTGGCCAGCTCGGCCATAGGGGCGGCGCGCCAGCACCAGACGTCGAGGCGACGGATGCCCAGATCGACGAACCTTTCCACCCGCTGCACAAGAGGGACATCCTTGAACCAGAAATCAAGATAGCCTGTCAGCTCCATGGCACACTTCCTTTTGATGGATGGGTTGAGGTTGAAGACGCTGCCTTCATCCTACAAGAATGTGGCTCTGTTGTCAAGTGATACTTTACAAAACAGGAAGTAAAACGGGATTAGTAAACTTTCACTTAACGACAGCAGACGCACCCCTGGCATGCTGTGGCCGGTGTCCCCACCGCCCCCCCCGATGGCAACCCTACGTCGCAGCGGGGAGAGTCCTCGATTCGCGCTCGGCAAACGACGCCGCTCGCTCATTCGGAATGACGTGAACAGGGGGTGAGTTGGCTTCATCAACCATCCACGCCCGACAAGGGCGCGGTGGGACCCGGCGCCCGAGCTTCTGAAGGTCTCCCCACCGCGCCACCGCGGGCCGCATGCGTATCATGCCGAGATTAATCAAACTTGACACCATGGTCCAAGCGTTATATCCTCACCGTGATTGAAATGATGGCATAAGGCACAACGCACCTGCGGTTTCCCGATCATGCTGGCGAAGAACCCATCCCAGCGTGCACGAAATGGACATTTTCAAACGTTCGAAGGTGCGACGCACCTGGCCAGTTCTAATACCGTATTAAGTCACCGTGAGATGACTATGTGCTCTGCCGGTAGGCTCGTCCGGTTTCATGATGCACATGTGAGGAGGGCGGATGCTCAATGTTGACGTTGCCGTCGTTGGCGCCGGGCCTGCCGGCGCTGCAGCTGCCTGCTATCTGGCAACCGCCGGCGTCCGCATCGCCCTCATCGACCAGGCCACTTTTCCCCGCGAGAAGGTCTGCGGCGACGGTGTCTCGTCGCAGGGTCTGCAAGCACTGGCGCGGCTGGGGCTCGAGACGTGGAGCGCGCGCTTTCCGGCGCCGGAGACGCTGCTCCTCACATCCAACCGACACATCGTAGAGACCCACCCCCCGCCCGACGACGCCTCCTGCTACGGACGGACCATCCCCCGCCGGAAGCTGGACGCCCGGCTGGTGGAGGCAGCGGTGAACGCAGGTGCCCGTCTCTTCGAGGGCGTGCGCGTGCGCGACGTGGTGCGCAGGGCCGGGCCGCATCCCGTCGTGACGGCCAAAGATCTGCGCCTCTCCGCCGACCTGGTAATCCTGGCCGACGGCGCCCACGCTCCCATCACCCGGCGCGTGGGATTATTGGACAGCCGGCCCCAGTTCGTGGCTGTGCGGCAGTATCTGATCGGCGACCGGGGACCGATGGGACGGTTGGAAATCCACTTCCTCGATACCCTCTTACCCGGCTATCTCTGGATCTTCCCCATGGGCCCAGGTCGCGTCAATGTGGGCCTGGGCACATCCCTAGCGCGGGTGCGCCACGACAATGTCGATCTCAGAGCGACCCTGGCGGCGTTCCTGGAGCAACAACGGAACGCGGAGGGTCGTCTCGCCGAAGCCGAGCCCCTGGGGCGGGCGCAGGGACATCCCATCCGCACAGCATTCGGACAGACACGCACCCACGCGGAACGGCTGTTGGTGGCGGGTGAGGCGACAGGCCTGGTCAGCCCGCTTTCCGGCGAGGGAATCGCGCCGGCCCTGGAAAGCGGTGAGTTGGCCGCGCAGCACGCATTGAGGGCGCTCAACGCCGGAGACCTCTCGGCCACGGCGCTGGCAGCCTACACGCGGGCGCTGCACACGCGCTACGCGGCCGAATGGCGCTATGCCCGGTGGTTGCGCCAGGCCCTGGACCAACCCTGGCTCCTCAACCGGACCTTTCGGCGGCTGGCCGCCGAACCGACGCTGGCTTTACTCGTCGGCAAGGTTGTCATCGGGGCAGCGTCGCCCCGGCGGTTGCTGCGCCCCACCACACTGATACGCTTGCTCGTCTAACCCCGGCCGTCGCGAATCTCATCTCAGGTTTACGCTTTACCAAACGCGACTCCGCTAACATGGCTCTCACCGGTCCCGCGGCGATCGCAAATCGTAGAGCAAGCCCCTCCTGAGACGACCCAGACTTTGGAATTCCGCTGCTGCCCAGTTGTGAAACGTCCACGTTGTGTATAATGGAAACGAAATAGGCCGGTAAAGGAGGGAGCTAATGGTCTTCGACAAAATTCGCAATCTGTTTACAGGATCGGGTCGGGGCGACGCGACCGGGATTTACTTCTACGTGCAGTGCGCGCGGTGTGGTACGCCGGTCAAGATTCGCGTGGATCGGCACTACGATCTGCGACGGGACTTCGAGCAGGGCGGTTACATCCTGCACAAAGAGGTGATGGACGGGACCTGTTTCCAGCTCTTTCACTTCAAGGTGCGCTTCGACGAAGGCTATCACATCGTGGAGCGCGAGATCGAAGGCGGGGCGTTCATCACCGAGGACGAGTATCAGGCGTTAGCGAGACCTTCGACAGAGACATGAGGGGGACACCGTGAGCACTTCCTATATGGCCCACGAAGATTTCGAGCGCGCCAAGAACCGCGCCTTCTGGCGGCGGGTCGCCAGCTGGATCACGGGGCAAGATAACGCCTTGCTGCCCTTCGACGAGGTGCGCCGCCGCCTGCCTTTTGAAGGTCAACGCTACGTGGGGTTGCAGAGCGTGCCCCTGGAAAAGATCATCGGCAGTGTAGGGCGCTACAAGGACTTTGATCGCGCCTTCTTACCGCGCAACGAGAGCACGCGGTACCGCTGGGAGAGCATCGACAAGGCCGTGGAGGCAGGCGTGGCGCTGCCGCCGGTGGAGCTCTATAAGATCGGCGACGTCTACTTCGTCAAAGACGGGAACCACCGCGTCTCTGTAGCGCGCACACGCGATTGGCCTGCCATCGACGCTTACGTCACCGAGGTCACCGTGCCGGTGGAGCTCACGCCGGAGACAGACATCGACGCGCTGTTGCGAAAACAGGAGTACGCAGCCTTCCTCCATCAGACCGAGATCCACAAGATCCGCCCGGGGGTGAACGTAGAGGTGACGGAGCCGGGCCAGTATCAGAAGCTGCTGGAACACATCGCCGTGCACCGCTGGTACCTGGGCGAGGAACGCAACGCCGCAGTTCCCTACGAAGAGGCCGTCGCCTCCTGGGTTGACAACGTCTACCTGCCACTGGTGGAGATCATTCAGGAAACCGGTATCCTGGATGAATTTCCCGACCGCACCGTCGCCGACCTCTATCTCTGGGTCTCCGAGCATCGCGCCGAGCTGGCAGAACGGCTGGGCTGGGCCGTCGATGCGCAGACGGTGGCCTCCACGCTGGCGGAACGGCACGGGCGTCGGCAGCGCGGCGTTCTGGGATGGGGGCGTCGGCTTCTCCAGGCGGTGACGCCCCAGGAGCTGGAGACCGGCCCGGCGGCGGGCGTCTGGCGTCAGGAACGCGAAGGACGCGCGGAAGATCGCCTCTTCATCGACATTCTGGTGGCCATCAGCGGCGAGCCGGGCGGATGGGCAGCGCTGAGCCAGGCGATAGACGTCGCCCGCCGAGAGGAGGGCTATCTACACGGGCTCTACGTCGTCCCCGACGAGGCAGCGCGCACCACCGAGGCGACCCAGGCGATCCGCGAGGAGTTCGGTCGCCGCTGTCGTGATGCCGGCGTGCCCGGCGAATGCATCGTCGAGACGGGCGAGGTGGTGTCCCGTATCTGGGAATACGGGCGTTGGGCGGACCTGGTGGTCGCCGGGCTGCTGCACCCGCCGGAACCCCATCCGCTCTCGAAGTGGAAAGCGGGCTTCCGCACCCTGCTCTACCAGGCCTCCTCACCGGTGCTGGCGGTGCCCGGCCTTGGCGCCCGGTCCATCCAGCGAGCGCTGCTGGCCTACGACGGCAGTCCCAAGGCCGACGAAGCGCTCTTCATCGCCGCTCACCTGGCGCGCCACTGGAACCTCCCCCTCGTCGTGTTCTCGATCTCAGAATCCAACGGCGCGCAGAGCAGTGGGGCACTGGAGCATGCGGTAGCCTATCTGGAGCATCACGGCGTGGCATCCACCCCGGTGGAAGAAGACTGTGAGTCGGTGGGAAGCGGGATTCTGCTCACCGCCGAAGCCTATGACGCCGACCTGATTCTCATGGGCAGCTATGGCGCCGGTCCGCTCCTTGAAATCGTGCTGGGCAGCGCGGTGGATCTGGTGTTACATGAGACCCGTCGCCCCGTGTTGATCTGCCGCTAGCAGCCACGCCCGCCCTGCGCCCGATATGTCCCCTCGCAGCGGCGATCCAAAAAGTCTTGATCACCTCAGCGGACGTGTGAAAAGTGCATTTGACGTTCTGTGGAAACGTGGTAGAATAACAAAGTCGAATTGAAGTAGGTTATGGATGCGAAGAGGCTGCCCAGACTTGCGGAGGTGGGCGGCTTTTTTCTTCCCATCCACGCCGCTTCGCTAAATCAAACCATCAAGGAGTAAGTAGATGTCAGAAAAACAGATTGGGACGGTTAAATGGTTCAACGATGCGAAGGGATACGGCTTCATCTCCCGCGAGACCGGAGAGGACGTTTTCGTCCACCATTCCGCCATTGAGGGTGAGGGCTTTCACACGCTTCGCGAGAACCAGCGCGTCGAGTTCAACGTAGAACAGGGCGACAAAGGCCTGAAGGCCGTTAACGTTAAGCCCCTCTAACCCCAACAACCTCATCACACCAACAATTACCGCACAGCCCCTCCGCTGGCTGTGCGGTTTTCGCTTTTCATCGGACTACCTCGCCTGCCGCACCTGACCGAGCCAAATCTTGATGCCGTAGCTCCAGGGCGACTTAAAAAGCGGCTTTAATTCTATCCACAGATGGCGCAGGTCTTTATGGATTTTTGCAGTCTATAGTCAATATCTCACTTCGACCCTACAAAATCGAGCCCCTTTTCAACGAAGTCGCCTCTTGACGCCCCTCCTCCACCTAATCCGAGGCTGACCAAGAGCCTTTGCCTCCCCATCAGGGACACAAAACGAGCTGGTGAGTGACAGCCCTGAACCAAGGGGCGCTAGGGGCGAGCGCCCAGCGTCAGCGGCAACGTCATCTCCTCCCCCTCCCGCAGTAAGGTGACCTCAATGGTCTGCCCTACACCGGTATGGAAGCTCAGGTAAGCGTTGAGATCATCGAAGTTGTTGACGGGATGCCCGTCCAAGGCGATGATCAGATCCCCACCCCGCCCGGTGGTGGGATCAGCGCCCACGATACCCGCCTCGTCGGCCGGTCCATCCGCCACGACCTCCAAGACGTAGGCCCCCTGGGTCTGAGAGAGACCATATTGCTCGGCGTCGGCCAGCGTGATCTCGCCATCGAAAACCAGGCCCATGTAGGGATAGGTGTAGCTGCCCTCTTCGATAAGACTGGGCACGACGCGCCGCACCGCCGCCACCGGAATGGAGAACCCTACCCCGGAACCGGCGCCGGTGAGCGAGGCGATGGCTGCGTTCACCCCGACGACTTCGCCGTCCAGGTTAAGCAGCGGGCCGCCGGAGTTACCCGGATTGATAGGCGCGTCAGTCTGGATGACCTGCGGCAGGGAGTAGGTGCTGCCCATCAGCGTGCTGCGCTGTGAGGGCAGACTGCGTCCCAGCCCGCTGACGATGCCCAGAGACATGGAGCCCTGCTCACCGAAGGGGTTGCCGATGGCGACAACAAACTGCCCCACCTGCAAGCTGTCGGCTTCGGCCAGCGGAAGCGGCGCGACGCCATCGAGCAGCGTGTCCACCTGCAGCACCGCCAGATCGCTGTCCACATCAGCGCCCACCAGGGTGGCGCGCGCGCGGGTGCCGTCGAAAAAGACGACCTCGTAGCTGTCGGCATTGGCGACAACGTGGTTGTTGGTGACGATGTATCCCTCCTCGTCGTAGACAAACCCACTGCCGCTCCCACCGCCGACGACGATATAGACGACAGCGGGATTGGCACGGCGGTAGAGGTCCATAAGCACCCTCTCCAGATCCGTCTCAATGACATTGACCTGCTGGGGCTGAGGAGTTCCCAGCTGCCGGGCCACCTCCGCCTCGATCCGCTCCGTCAACTCGGCCTCGGTGAGGTTGATACCCTCCTCAGACGTCATACTCTCTGGCGTCAACGCAAAAGGGCTGCAGGCCAACAGAATCAACAACGTGAGAGACACCAACATTACAGTGATCTTCTGCCTGTTTTTCCTCATCATTCACCTCCATCACTACTATACCACAAAAGCCCTCGATTCAAGCCTCCAAGGCTCCGGGGAGCGCTGCTGCAAACCCAACAAAATGACATCCCGGCGAATCTCTCGGCCCAGGCGGGGCTATGGGAATGCGCGGATGACCTCACCATGGAAAAACCCCCGAGAACCTTCTCTCGGGGGCTAAAAGGGTAAACAGGCCGCTAGAAACCGGGCATGAAGCCGCGCGGCGCGAACCCACTGTCATCTAAAGGCGCGTTTTCGTCAAGCCCGTGTCCTCTGCGGGGAAAGCCATGCATGCCGGGCTCTCTCTGAAACGGCACCCCCCTACCGCGCAGGCGCAGACCGAAGAAGCGATCCTCAAGATCGTCGACCTCATCCTCGGTGATGATCCCGTCAGCCACAGCCTGATCCAGGGCGGCCTCGTAGGCGTCTTCCAGACGGTCGATCAGCGTCTCGCGATCCAATTCGAGCTCCTCCATCCATTCGGCGAGGGTCTTTTCAGCCAACTCGTCTTCGCTCACGCCCAGCGCCTCGGCCATCAGCGCTTGGGGATCGAGATAGGGCCGAAGAGCCATCCGCATTTGAGCGTTCTCGTACTGCTCTTCCGTGATGACTCCATCTTCCAGCGCCTGTTCCAGCACCTGCTCATGGGCGGCCTCACGAGCTGCTTGCAACTCCTCCACCGTCACATCCAGCTCTTCGGCCAGCAGCGCGTCATAGTCCTCGCGACGTCCAAAGCCGAACCACCCATCGCCCGGCCCACCGTAAGCGCTGACGACCCCTGCCGTCCCTCCGATAAGGAGCACCACGGCAAGCCCCACGACCAACCCACGTATCCAAGTTTTCTTCAACATCTGCAACCTCCCTTTTGTATGATAGGAATCCGCCCAACCACCGGGCGTTTCTGCGTCCTCATTTATGACTATAGCAGGCAGTTGTTAAGAAAATATGGAGAAACCGTATGAAAAGTATCGAGGTGCGGGCCATCGCAGAGCATGTCCATAGATCCCCCCTCCCCCACGCCGCTTTCGGCTCTTCCACGAGGATAAAATGCGGGTTCACTTAAATAAGTCATAAAAATCATATTTACCCAAAACTCGCCGCTATACAGGTAGGTCAAATTTGAGTTAGTACCATTTTCCTACTCATGCCCCGTGACCAAAGAGAGACAGCGAGCGATGTGATAAGCGAATGGAACGGTGAAAATGCCCTTGGCGACGGTGGCGAAAGGTTGCCAAGCAGACCCGTAGAACATAGAACAAGGAGAGAAAAGATGAAACCCGGACGATGGTTAGTCGTTTTAGTCACGTTAATGCTGTTGGGAGCTATGTTGGGCGTCAGCGCCGTGGGCGCGGCCCCCGCGCACGAGTCGTCAGACGAGGAAGTGGAAGTTGTCGGCACGGTGGTCACCATCGACGAAACGAACGGTATTCTGGTCATCGAAGTGGAGGCGGAGGACGGCGAGACCCAAACTTACACCGTGGTGGCGCCGGAGGATTTCAACTTCGAGGAGATTGAGGTAGGAAGCGTCGTTGAAGTCGAGGGCGTTCCGGGTGAGGACGAGGGCGTCATCGTAGCCGACACAGTGCAAGAGGAGACAGACGCCGAGGAGGAAAAGGAAGGAGAAGAGGAAAACGACGGCGTCAACTTTTTCTGCGCTAACTCCGAGTTCTCCCATCCTGCCGGCGTAGCTCTCGCGGAGCGCTACGAAGTCACCTACGAGCAGGTGATGAGCTGGTTCTGCGAGGACAATCTGAGCTTTGGGCAGATCATGCTCGCCCTGCACACCGCCCAGATAACCGGTGAATCGCCGGAGAGTAGCCTGGAACGCCGACTGGCAGGCGAAGGTTGGGGACAAATCTGGCAATCTCTGAACCTCATCGGCCGGCGGGAAGAGGTCGGTCCGCCCGATCACGCCCAACGCCCCGAAAACCCCGGGCCAGCGGATCACGCCGGGCCTCCCGAGGATGTCGAACGCCCCGAGAACCCAGGCCCACCCGACGACGCTGGCCCACCTGAGAACGATGGATCCCCAGAAAACCCCGGCCCACCCGATCACGCCGCCGGCAGGGGAAAGGGAAGAGGGAGATCAGACTAGAATCACACGCGGAGCTGCAAGGACGCCGGGTGCGCCTTCGTGCACCCGGCGTTTGATTTTCCCATAGCCCAGAAGCCTCCAAAGCGGGAGGCGTCGGATGCCAGCCGAAGTTACGACGCTAGCGCAGCTCCCGTAACACCGAGCGGAGATACGTCTGCAGCGTCCCCGCGTAGATAGCGACGGTCGCCGGCAAGCTCTCCACCGCCACCCACTCGTCGGGCGCGTGGGCGTTGCCGCCCGTCGGACCGAAGCCGCAGAGGGTGGGGATCCCTGCCTCGATGAGCATGTAGCCCTCGTTGGCCGGTCCCGCCCCGGCGATGGGCCACGTCACGCCGGTGATGCGCTCGGCGTAGCGCTGCGCCGTCGTCGCCAACGGGTGATCGACGGGGATGGCTGCGCCGGGTAGATCGTTCTTCACCTCCACGGTCGCGTTCAGGCCGGGACGGCGCGTCGTCACCTCCGCGATCACCTCTTCGACAGCGGCGATGACGTCCGCCGAATCCTGGCCCGGCATCAGCCGCACGTCCACCAACGCCTCAGCATGGGCGGGGACCATGCTCTCGAACTCGCCGCCCGCGACGCGCGTGCCCGGCGTCAGCGTACAACCCAGCCCCTCGAAGGCGGGATGCGCGGGCGCGGGGAGCTCCAGCGCCTCCAGCGCCAGCAGGATCTCCGCCAACCCGGTGACGGCGTTGACGCCGCCCTGGCCCTGGGCCCAGGCGGGACTGCCGGAGTGCAAGGCGCGCCCCTCAGCCCGCAGGATCAGGCGGAGCAGGCCTCGGTGTCCGATGCAGACGATGTCGCTGGCGTACGTGTAGATGGCGCCGTCCGCACGGAGCAGCCCCTGATCCAGCAGGTGGCGGACGCCCAGCGCGCTGCTGGCGCCCGACTCCTCGTCCACTACCCCGGCTAAGGTCACGTGCACGTCGTCCGGATCCAGTAGCTCTTGATCCCGTAGCAGCGCCAGCGTATAGAGGCCACAGGCGATGCCGGCCTTGTTGTCGGCGGCGCCGCGCCCGTAGAGTCGCCTCTCGCGGATCTCGGCGGCGAAGGGCGGCGCCGTCCACGCAGCAGGATCGCCCTCGGCGACGGTATCCAGGTGACCGATGAGCGCGAAGCCCGCCGGGCCGTGGCCCCATTCGACCAGCGCGTTGGGCCGCGCCGGGTCAGCGGCGGCCAGCCGCGCGTCGAAGCCCAGCCGGGTCGCTTCCTCGACGACACGCTGCGCCACCGCGGCCTCGTTCTCCCGCCCGTTGACCGATGGGAGGCGTACCAGCGCACTCAGGAAGTCGAGGAGGTCGGCGCGATAGGCCTGCGCTTTCAATAGCAGGTGATTCGGTGACCGGCGATTTTGGATTTTCGATTTTGGATTTTCGATTGGTTTTTCCTCCGGCCTATCTTCTCAATTTCGAGCCGGTGTCCTCACCGTGCCCGGTCATGCAATCTAAACATCCGTTTCATCCGTTGACAGGGCGGCTTTCATCATCTCCCAGACGCGCTGTGTGTCCAGCTCCAGCACCAGTTCGACGTTGGGGGCCTCGCCGGTCCTGTCGAACCAGTCCACGGTGGTCTGACCGCGCGTGTTCGCGCCCGCCAGCTCCACATCGACGTAGTGCGTCTCTCTCTTGAGCACAATGTCGGGTTCCAGGGCCACGGCGACGGCCAGCAGATCGGGTTCCAGCATCATGCGCTGACCCAGGAAGCGCTCTACGAAGGCCAGCGTCGTCTGGCTGACACGACGGAAGAAGTCAGCGCGAGGCGAGTCGATCTGGAGCAGCGCCTCGGCCTGCGGTGGGGCGAAGGGGTGCGCCATGGTCGTCTCCCACGAGACCAGCGTCAGCCCTGACCACGCCTTGAAGACGATGGCGGCGGCCTCCGGGTCAGCGTAGATGTTGAACTCGGCGGCGGGCGTGGCATTGCCCATGCCGCGAATGGCGCCACCCATGATCACGAGGTGCGCATATTTCTGAGGTAAATGGGGATCGAGCCGCGTCGCCAGCGCCACGTTGGTCAGCGGTCCGATGGCGACCAGCGTGCGCTCACCGGGCGCTTCGTTGCCCAGGCGGATCAGCGCATTGACAGCATGGTCCGCTTCCACCTGCCGCTCGGAAGGCGGCAGGTCGCTATCGCCCAGGCCATCCTCGCCGTGGAAGTCGGTGGCGTGGTGTGGCGGCGAGATCAGGGGACGCGCGCAGCCCGCGTAGACAGGCACCTCGGCGCCCATGGCGTCTGCGATGGCGCAGGCGTTGGCCGTGGTGCGCGCCAGCGGCACGTTGCCCGCCACGGTGGTCAGCGCGTCAACCTGCGCGTTGGGATGTCCCAGCGCGGCCATCAAGGCGTGGGCATCGTCGACGCCGGGATCGGTGTCAATCACGAGGCGAATCATGTTACCTCCAAAGAAAAGTGGAAATGTTCAATTAAAAATGAAAACTACGAATGCCGAATCAGACATGGTCCATGGGACCCGTACCCCGCCTCCGCACGCAGCCTATTTCCGGCGTGACTGGAGCTCTGCACAGGCCGCATCCAGCTCGCGGCGGGCGGCGGCGTAGTCCAGCGTGGTCCAGTCGCCGTCGCGGTAGAGCCAGCGCCCGTCCACCATCACGTCGCGCACGTAGTTGCCGTTGACAGCGTAGACCAGGGCAGTGTACAGATCCTGCCCGCTCATGGGGCTCCAACCGACCTCGGCCAGGTCTAAAGCGATGAGGTCGGCGCGTTTGCCCGGCTCCAGCGAGCCGATCTCGTCCGCCAGGCCCAGAGCGCGGGCGCCGCCCAGCGTCGCCATCTCCAGAATATCGCGCGCGGGGACGGCGTCGGGTTCCTGCTCGCGGAGCGACATCAGCTTGGCCGTGATCTGCATCTCGTTGAAGAGATCATAGCTGTTGTTGTTGGCAACGTTGTCGGTGCCCAGGGCGGTGTTGACACCCACCGCCCGCAGATCCTTGAGCGCGGCGATCTGGGCGCCGCTGCGCATGCAGGCGGAGCCGGCGATGACGGCGGTGAAGGGATGTTCGGCCAGGGTGGGGAAGTCCTCTTCCGGAATGGTGATGCTGTGCGCGGCCAGCAACGGACGGTCCAACACACCCAGCGCCTTCATCTGCTGGACGGCGCTGCGCCCGTAGTGCTCGCGACAGTAACGCTCCTCCTCACCGCTGGTACCCAGGTGGATGTGCAGGCCAGCGTCAAAGCGGTCAGCCAGCGTCAGCTCCAGCTCCATGGCCTTCGGGCTGTTGTCCACGAAGAAAGCGTGCGGCCCGATCCACCCAAGCAGGCGTTCGTCGTCCTGCACGCTCTCCAGGAAGGCCGTCGCCGCGGCGATCTCGCGCTCGCGCGCTTCGGCATCGCCCATCTCCACGATCCCGTAGGCCAGACTGGCGCGCAGTCCGCTGCGGCGCACCACCGGCACCACCTGATCCATGTAGAAGTACTGATCGGCGAAGCACGTTGTGCCCGTGCGGATCATCTCGGCGCAGGAGACGGCGACGGCTGGCGGCACCATCGCCGCATCCATCACCTCCTCCCAGACGCGAATGCCGTGGTACCAGCCCTCGAAGGTGAAGAGCGAGTGGCCTTCCGCCAGGCCTCGGAAGAGCGTCATGGGCGTGTGTGTATGGGCGTTGATCAGACCGGGCATCATCAACCGCGCGCCCAGGTCGATGACCTCGTCGAAGTCCTGCGGATCCACGGCTTCCTGAGGCCCCAGATCACGTAGCCGGTCGCCTTCAACGGCAATGTAGCCAGGCCGGTGGATGCGATCCGCCGAATCCAGAGTGACGACCGCGTCAGCCAACAGTAACGTGGTACACATAAATTTTCCTCCTCATATGTAGCTCACCTGAAAGATGTAGAGGCGAGGATCGAACACCGGCGTCTCCGTGCTGTAGAGCACATCGCCCGCGCTGCCGTACTTGACCGGCAGGTCGCCAGCGCCGCCCCTACGTGATCGGCGGTGCCGGCGACGAGGGGCGTACCCGCCGCCAGCCCTGTCTGCCCGGCGGTCTGTTGAGTGACGGTGCCGATGACGTCAGTGGGCTGACGGATGGGCGGCAGCCGCCCGGCGGGCACGCGGCCACTTTCCAGCAGTTTCGGCGCCCACGGTGGACACCAAGCTGGCGACGCCGACGGCTGCGATGCAATCAGGCACCACCTGAGGATGGGCAAGGCGGGCGTGGACCACGGCGACGACATTCTCCCACCACTCAGCGGGCGACTCCTCGGCCCAGCCCGGACACGGCGCATAGAGCGCGTGTTCCCGCAGGGCCAGGACAACCACCTGCCCCTCTTCGTCGCAGACGAGCCCTTTGACCGAAGACGTGCCCACGTCGATGCCCGGCAGCAACTGGGCGGACGTGCGATCCTTTTCGTTGCACATCCAGCGCCTGCCTCCCCAGGCTAACCCGACGGTCCCGAGCGGTCAAAACGCGGCCCCCTTTTGGGAAAGTGCGTAAGGGAGACAGAGATCGTGTCGGATCGCCCATTGACCGGGATCTGGGGTCCGATAAAAAGAAAGAGGAGAAACAAAAACACCCGACCGGACGCCAGGTGTCTAAAATGGCGAGGAGCAGACTCGAACTGCTAACCAAGGGCTTATGAGTCCCCTGCTCTACCATTGAGCTACCTCGCCCCACGAAACGAAAAATAGCGGGGGGCGGATTCGAACCGCCGACCTTCGGGTTATGAGCCCGACGAGCTGCCACTGCTCCACCCCGCAACGCGATGCTATTATACAAAGGTTCGCTTTTTTGTCAAGTGCCGGCCAACGTCGTCTACCATGCCACCGGTACCCTGCGGATCCGGTAGCTGCGGTCGTAGTATTGCACGTGGCGATGCTGCTTCCCGAACTCGTAGACGCGGCGGGTGACCTCCACATCCTGCTCACAATACTCGAAGAGCGCTTCGATCTTCCCTTGCCGCCACCAGCGCACGGCCTGAAGCCCGTCGGCGCTCTTCCCCACCTTCAACGTCGCCGTCGCCACAGAATCCAGCTTGAGCCGGAAGCCCAGGCGCTTTTGGAGCTCCACCATCATATCCACAGTAGGCAGGGTGTTCAGCTCCACAACCCTGGTATACTGTTGCAGGACCGGATAGTCGAACCCGTAGAGATTGTATCCCACCACCAGATCCGCGTCCAGCAGCTCCTGGATCAAGTCCCCCACGTTGGCTTCCGTGTACCGGTGGAAAGCCTGATCCCCGCTGTTGTAGCTGACGGCAACGGAGAGCCGCAGGCGTTCGGGGTAGTGTCCGCCGACCTCTTGGAAGGTGTTCTGGGTCTCGATGTCGAAAAACACAGGCATGGTCTTACACTCCTCCTGAAACTCAACGGCGAGCGGGCACGCTGATTTCGTAGATGGGTTCCGCTTCCTGCTGCCCCTTGAGACGCACGGGCGGGAGCTCCTTAACCAAAACGTGGTTGCGCACGTGCTCATAGGTCTCTCGGCAGATGAGAATGCCACCGGCCGGCGCCATCTCCTGAAGCGCATGCGCTTTGTTGATGGTCGCACCGACGACCGTGAAATTCACGAGATTGGACATCCCCACGTTTCCCACAATCGCCTCTCCGGTGCTGATCCCGATGCCAAAGTCGAGGCGCTGTGAAGAGGGAAGTTTACGCTGCAGACTCCAGGTCGCCTCCAAAATGTGAACGGCCGCCTGCACCGCCCGCCAGGCGTAATCCTCCTGGGGCAGCGGCGCGTTGAAAAAGGCCATGACCTCATCGCCCATGAACTTATCTAACGTTCCTTCTTTTTCAAGCACCTGCGCGGCGGCAGCGGCCAGATACTGATTGAGCACCGCCATCAACGCCTCCGGTGACGTTTGGGCGCTAAAGGTCGTAAAGCCCCGCAGATCGGCGAAGAGGACCGAGACCGTCTGCCGCCGCCCTCCGGGCTTGACGCTCTCCGGTCGGCGAAGGATCTGCTCCACCACCGCCGGCGCGACGTAGTGCTCAAAGAGCGTACGCAGCTGGCGCTTCTCACGCTCTCGCTGCCTCTCGAGCTGTTGCACTAACCGGTTGTTCTCGATGGCGATGGCAGCGTAATCCGCCAACATGCGCAGCAACTGCTGGTGATCCTTACCCAGCGCCGCTGGCATCCCCTCCTGCTCCACCAGCAGCGCCCCCAGCAGCTCCCCCCCTATCTGAACGGGGATCTTGACCGTGTTGGCAAACTCCAGATCCGCCGGCGCGTCGCCGCCTTGTTGCTTCGCCGCCCGCACCACTGACTTGCCTGTCTTCGGATTGCGCAGAATCAGCGCGCCCTTCGTAGCTCCTGTCAAATAAAGCGCCGCGGAGACGATCCGATCCAGCAGCCGCTCGCTTTCCCGCAAACTCGTCACGGACTTGCTGACGCGGTAGAGGGTGTTGAGCTCCTGCAGTCGCCGATTAAGCTGGCGGTTCGCCTTCTTTAGACTGACCAGCAAGGCATCTCGCTGTTCCTCGACCCTGACGGTCTTCAGAACGCGGGTAATAGCGTCGGAGATCTCCTCCACGGTAAAAGGCTTGGGGACGTAATCACGCACCCCCAACCGGAAGACCTCGACCGCCACGGACTCCGAGCCGTAGGAGGTAATGAGGATGACCGGAAGCCGGAAACCGGCCTTGTGGAGGGCGCGCAGAACCTCAATACCGTTGAGGTCGGGCAGCTCGTAGTCGAGCAGGATCAGATCCGGTTGCACGCGCTGGGCCAGGACAAGCCCTTTTTCGCCCGTGGGCACCAACAGCGTGCGGTAACCGGCAGGCAGGAGCACGGAATCTTTCAGAAACTCCCGTATCTCCTCGCTGTCATCGATGACCAGAATCTTCGCTTTGGACGTTTGCATCTCAACATTATCCTGATTTCCCGGATAGACCCCCGATCGGCACCCAGAGCACGATCCTCTTTAATGGATGTTTTTCTCCCCACCAAATCCAACGCTAACCGTACTCATGCAAGGATACCAGATAATTATATCGGCTTAACAGATCCTGACAATCCGAACACGCCCATCCCCCCGGGTGGCGGCGTCTGTTCGGCGGTGCAGGCTTGAAGTATAATGGGAAACACCGGGTGAGGAGGGCGCTGAAGAATGTCAAGATCAAGCTCGAGGGGAAACCGAAAGCGTCCCCCCTTACCCCAGCAGACACCCTCACACATCCAAAAGGAGAAAGAGGCCATGATCGACACCCATATCCACCTGCAACACCGCGCCTATCGCCAGGACCTGGATGCCGTATTGGAACGGGCGGCGGCTGCGGGCGTGCGGGCTTGCATCGTGCCGGGGACGGATCTGGCGAGCAGCCGCGCCGCCGTTGAGCTGGCAGAGCGCTACGCAGAGACGCCCTGCGCCCTCTACGCCACCGTCGGCGTCCATCCGACCGACGCCGACGAGGTGAACGAGGAAACGTTGGAAGCGCTGGCTGATCTGGCACGCCATCCTCGCGTCGTTGCTATCGGCGAGATCGGCCTGGATTACTACTGGCCCGACCAACCGAAGCGCGACTGGCCCTGTGCCAATCCACCGCAGCAGAAACGAGCGCTGCGCGCCCAGCTGGCGCTGGCAGCCGACGTGGGCTTGCCCGTCTGCATCCACAATCGCGACGCCCACAACGACACCCTGGCCCTGTTGAAAGCCTGGGTCACCGAAGGGACGGGCCGTACCGGCACCCTGCACGCCTACGCCGGCGGGCCGGCGCTGCTCGATGAAGTGCTGGAGCTGGGGTTTTACATTGGGATGGACGGCCCGGTGACCTTCAAAAAAGCTCGGGGGCTGCACGCCGTCGCCCGCGCCGTCCCCTTTGATCGGCTGCTGCTGGAGACCGACGGCCCTTATCTGACGCCGGCGCCCCATCGCGGCAAACGCAACGAACCCGCGTACCTGACCCACATCGCCGCGCGGATCGCAGCGCTCCGCGAAACTTCATCCGACGCCGTCGCCGAAAAGACAACGCGCAACGCCCGGAGGCTCTTCCACCTCCCGCACTGAGGGCGCATTTTAGCCAGACGCCTGCATGGTATAATGGGGGCATTTGATCGGGCTTAAATTACGGTATTAAACTGTGGCCAGGTGCGACGCACCTTCGAATGTTTGAAAATAGCCATTTCGTGCACGCTAGGATGGGCTTTTAGCCAACATGATCGGGTCATCGCAGGTGCGCTGCACCTTATACCGTAATTTCAGGATCGGGCGAGCAAGTCCGCGCCCGTTTCAAGGGTAGAGAGACTATTGAATACACGCGGCTAAAATCGGTCGGCGCTTCTGTAAGCCAAGAGAAGGCCCCAGAGCTTAGCCTCTCCAAACCTTGAAGGTATCTGCGATAAGATAAAGTTGGTCGTCCTGAGCACAAGGTATCATGGGAATGAGAAAACGTACGTTGACTCTCCGTTATCCAAAGTGGCTGGAAGAAGAACTGCTTGAGGTTGAAAAACGTCTCCTGCCGAGGAAGGAACGGATGCCCCCTGCCGCCTGGGCCGCGCTCCAGAGAGTGGTTCTCAACGGCGGCAAGCGTTTGCGTCCGGCCCTGGTCTTGTTAAGCGCCCGGCTCGTCGACGTCGATGGCGAGGCGCCTCGCGCCACAGCCGCCGCCGTCGAGCTGCTCCACACCGCCACGCTGATCCACGACGATCTCATCGACGACGCACCCCTGCGGCGCAACGTCCCCACCCTCAACACCCTCTGGAATCCCACCGTCGCCGTCTTAGTCGGCGATCTGCTCTTCGCCCGCGCCGCCCGCCTGGTCACCGCAAGCGAGAACCTGCAGGTCGTGCGACGCTTCACCGAAACCTTGGAAATCATTTGCAGCGGCGAAATCCATCAGTCTTTCGAGGAACGCGGCGCGCTGCCCACCCCCCAAGCCTACGAGGCGCGAATCTACGCCAAAACAGCCTCGCTCTTTGCCCTGGCAGCCGAGGTCGGTCCTCGCCTGGCCGACGCCGCCGCCGAGGAAGTCACGGCCATGTGGCGCTTCGGCAAGGCGCTGGGACTGGCCTTTCAGATTGTGGATGACGTCCTCGATTTCACCGGCGACGAAGCCCAGCTGGGCAAACCAGGCGGCAACGATCTGCGCCGGGGGATCGTCACCTTGCCGGTGCTGCTCTACCTGGACGCGCATCCCGCCGCTCGCCCGCGCCTTCAACACGTGCTCCACGACGGCAGCCGCGCCGACTGCGACGCGCTCGTCGCCGACGTGCGCCGTTCTGAGGCCCTCGACCGCGCCCTACAGATTGCCCAAGACCACCTTCACGACGCCCTCGATATTTTGGCGGCGTATCCCGACTCTCCTCATCGGGCGACCCTGGAAGATATCGCCCACTTCGCCGTCCGGCGGCGTTACTGAGCGAGGCCATGACCGGCGACCGCCCCACCCTCTCCGTGATCATCGTCAGCTGGAACGTGCGCCAGCTGTTGCGCCGCGCCCTGACCTCGTGCCGTGCCTCCTGGGGCGAGCGCCCGGGGCTGGAGATCGTCGTCGTGGACAACGGCTCCACCGATGGCACGGTGACCATGGTGCGCGAGACCTTCCCCTGGGTCGTCCTGGTAGCCAACGAGGAGAACCGGGGGTTCACCGGCGGCAACAACGACGGCCTGGAACGCGCCCAGGGCGTCTACCTGCTGCTGCTCAATCCCGACACCGAAGTGCTCGCCGACGCACTCCCGCGTCTGGTCCATTACATGGATCGACACCCCAGCGTGGGTATGCTCGGACCGCAACTGCTCAACCCCGACGGCAGCGTGCAGTCGTCGCGCCGCCGCTTCCCCACGCTGCCCGTCCTTTTCTGTGAAAGTACGTGGCTCCAGGGCCTGCTTCCCCGTCGCCTCCTGGCACACTACTACGTTGAGGATCGGTCGCCCCAAACAGCGCACCCTGTCGAGTGGATTACCGGTGCGGCCATGCTGACCCGCCGCGCCGTCGTCGACGAGGTCGGCGGCCTGGACGAGACGTTCTTCATGTACTCCGAGGAGCTGGACTGGTGTCGACGCATCCGCGCCGCCGGATGGGAGATTCACTACACCCCTGAGGCCCGCATCATCCACCACGAGGGCAAAAGCAGCGAACAGGTGGTCCCCGCCCGCCACATCTATTTCCAATCGAGCAAAATCCACTACACGCGCAAATATCACGGTCCCCGGCTGGCCGAGATCCTGCGTCTCTGGCTGCTGGGACAATACGTCTGGCAAATAGGGGTGGAGGGGAGCAAATGGCTGGTCGGACACCGGAGGTCGCTGCGCGCAGAGCGCCTACACGCGTACCGCCGGGTGCTGCGCAGCGGCCTCCGACAACGCGGGCCGCTACCGACGGAAGCAGGGAGGCCACAGCCGGGAGGAAAAGATGACTCACCTGAAAAAAGGTGGCAAAAACCGGATCTCTAGTCGGTCCTCCTCTCTCTAGTGGTTTTGGCCCCTGAGTGACTGGTTATCACAAGTAAGAGCTAAAATTACGGTATAAGGTGCAACGCACCTGCGATGACCCAATCATGTTGGCTAAAAACCTATGTCAGCATGCATGAAATGGCTATTTTCAAACATTCTAAGGTGCGTCGCACCTGGCTACGTTCTAATACCGTAATTTAAGAGTAAGAGGATGGCGACAGCGCGTCCCTACTATATGTAGTGGTTATGGTTTTTGAGCATCAAGTTCAGGTATACTCGTTCGTAGTTAGGCACGGAACGCAGTGGAGTGCCGTTCGGTGCTCTCTGACGCCACGCCATCTAAAAGCGAGCCTATGGGCCTACTTTCCTAAACGCGACTCCGCTGACGCTGCGTCGCTGACTACGAGCGGAAGGCTTGTCGTCAAGCGCGCAGACGTCAGCCAGCATGAAGCGACAAGACAGGGAAGGGGCCGATGTTGATAGTCAAAAACGATGACGCGGTCAACTGTACACTTGATGTGATGCTAAGTCGCTCAGGGGGTTTTGGCCGGCGAATGCTCCGACATGTAGGGGTGAGTTTTGGAGAAATTCGATTTTTGATGAGTATTTTTCAGTGGAGTCAAAGATGCTTCCACTGAAAAAATCGGATTTTTAGCAAGACATCCCCTATATCTAGTGGTTTTAACCGTGAATTTTCCTACATGTAGTGGCAAGTTCCGGAAAAATCCGATTTTTAGGATCTTTTTTCAGGTGAGTCAAAGATGCCTTTGGAAACCTATCTGGGTGAGATCGCCGGAGTAATCACGGCCTTTTTCTGGGCCTGCACTTCCATCTTCTTCACCCTGGCCGGGCAGGAGCTCGGCTCGCGCGCCGTCAACCGCCTGCGCCTGCTGCTGGCCGTGCCGTTCCTGGCCCTCATCCACCTTTTCGCGCAGGGCACTCTCCTCCCCCTGAACGCTTCCCCAGCACGTTGGACCTGGCTCAGCCTCTCGGCGCTCGCCGGCCTGGTCATCGGGGATGGCCTACTATTCTACGCCTTCACCCAGATCGGCGCACGGCTCTCCATGCTGCTCATGGCGCTCAATCCCATTATCGGCGCGCTGCTGGCGTGGGGATTTCTGGGAGAGCGCCTGCAGCCCGGGGAACTGACGGGCGTCGTTTTAAGCGTGACGGGTGTGGCCTGGGTCGTCTCAGAACCTCGCCGGCGACCTCGTTCCATTTCGGCAAAAGCCGCGTCGGGAACCGTGGCCTCCCCCGACCGCACGTACCTGCTGGGCGTGCTCTGCGCCCTGGGGGCCGCGACCGGTCAGGCCGTGGGGCTGGTGCTCTCCAAGCAGGGAATGCGCGGCGGCTTCCCCACCCTCTCGGCCAGCCTGATGCGCGTGCTGGCTGCCACCCTCTTCCTCTGGATCGGGGCAGCGCTCCGAGGCGAGGCGCGCGCTTCGTTCCTGGCTCTGCAACAACGACGGGCGTTGGGATTCGTCGTGGGAGGCACGCTGGTAGGGCCGGTCTTCGGCATGACGCTCTCGCTGGTCGCCGTGCAGTTCAGTCAGGTGGGCGTCGCCTCCACACTGATGGCCCTCAGTCCGCTGCTGATGCTACCACTCTCCCATTGGATCTTCGGCGAGCGTATCACGGGGCGCGCCGTCGGCGGTACGCTGCTCGCCATGCTGGGCGTCGCGCTGCTCTTCACACGATAGAGGCGAAGACCTCACGCGCCGGACATCCCCACCTGTGCCTTTTCGGTCCGTCGCGCCTGCACAATCAAGGCCATCGCCGCGGCGAGGAGACCGGCGGTCAGGATAAAGGGCCAGCGGCGATCCACACTGGACAGCCGCCCGGCGATCCAGCCGAAGGGCGAGGTCGCCAATAACACCGCCGCGTTCAACAACGCCATGATCCGCGCCCGCTCCGCCGGATCGACGTTGACCACCGCCATCTTCCCCAGCAGCACATTCGTCGTAGGCAGACTACACCCCTCAATCACCGTCACCAACAAGAGGAGCCAATGGCTACCCGGCGGGATCGTGACCAACAGCACATGGCTCACAATCAACCCCCCCATCCCCAGAATCATGGGCACGTGGTCCTTCATCTGGCGCAACCTGGGCGTGACGAGAAAGTAAAAAAGGAGCATGGTCATCGAACGCACGAAGGTGTAAAACGCCAGCCGGGCATCGGGTATAAGCAGTCGCTGCGAGACCAGAATCGACCAGAAAGTACCGCGCACCATCCACACGATATTGAGCGCGATCATCAGCGCGCCCACATAGAGGGTAGTGGGCGCGCGCCATATCTGCCGGAGGACGGCCGGGAATCCGCGCAGCACCGCGAAAAGGCTCTGATCCCGCGTCTCCTCCCGACGCGTTTTGCCCCGGCTCGTTTCCGTCACCATGGCGTTCATCACCAGGAACTTCGTCGTCATCATCACGAAGGCCAGAAGGTAAAGGCCGCGCATGGTGGGGACAAGGCCGAACTCACCCACCAGAAAGCCGGCGAGAGGCGTGACGAAAGCCGCCAGCAGGCCGGCGATGTGCACCCAGGCATAGACATCCACCAGCAGATCGGGATCAGTATCCTCGACCAGAAGAAGGGTCCAGGAGTTCTGCGTCACGCGCCAGACGCTGTTGACCACGGCGGCTACCAGAAAATAGGTGAAGTTCTGCGCTACAGCCCAGATCAGGGTAGGGATAGACCAGGCGATGATGTCGAAGATCAGGGTGGTTCGTTTGCGCCCCAGCTTATCGGCGATGGCCCCACTGAGGAGCGTCCAGACGACCTGGCAGGCCAACCCGACGCTGGTGATCAACCCGATGTCACCGTCGGTCAGACCGAAGGCCAGCATGTAAACGGAGACGTAGGGCGCGTAGAGGTTGAAGGGGATACCCCAGAGGGGTTCGGCGTAGACACAACCACGGACGTTGCCGCGCAGACGGCGTAATGTGACGAAGAGACTGTGATGACTCAAGGTCCTCGCTCCTTATATCAGATCGGCGCTCATTATAACCGATCCACACCAAATCACATCTTCCCAGAGACAACGGTTACGTAGTCACCGTTAGACTTTTCGAGGCGTATGACTATAATGAAACTAAAGTTGGCTACCCTGAAAGAACAAAGGCAACCGTTTGGGTTTGTGAGCGTCCAGGTGCAACGCACTTACGGATCGAAACAAACTGCGTGACAAAGCTCTTCGAGCATGGTTTAAGAGCCCGCGGCTCGTGAACTTCGGCGAAAGTGCGTCGCACCTCAGAAGATTAAACAGATGGCTGCCCTGAAAAAAGGGTCAGCCAAAGAAAAATATGGGGTATATGTTGTGGTTGGGCTGCGGCCAACCACAACATATAGTACCCCTCTCTTTACTGAAAAACTTTTTTCAGTAAAGCCAACAGATACGAACAAATAAATCGAAGTTTTTTCACCTTTTTTCAGTAGAGACAAGGAGTTGAACATGGAAATATTGGGTATCGACATCGGCGGATCAGGGATCAAAGGCGCACCCGTGGACACGAAGACGGGCGAGCTGTTGGCCCCGCGTCACCGCATCCCCACACCCGATCCCGCCAGCCCGAAAAAGGTCAGCAAGGTGGTCAAAAAAATCGTGCGTCACTTCGAATGGCAAGGGCCTGTGGGCTGCGGCTTCCCCGGCGCCCTGCGCGGCGGTATGGCGATGACAGCGGCCAACGTGGACAAGAAGTGGTTGGGAGAACACGTCGCTCAACGATTTACGAAGAAGAGCGGCTGTCCCGTCTACGTGATCAATGACGCCGACGCCGCCGGACTGGCGGAGATGCGCTTCGGCGCGGGCAAAGGGCGCCGGGGCGTGGTCTTTCTGGTGACCATCGGAACGGGTTTGGGAACGGCGCTCTTCTCCAATGGCGTGCTGGTGCCTAACACCGAGCTGGGCCACATCGAGATCCGTGGCAAGGACGCTGAGCTACGCGCCTCCGACTCGGCCCGCAAACACAAGAACTGGTCGTGGGAAAAGTGGGCTCGCAAGGTGGACGAGTACCTGCACACCATGGAACAGCTACTCTGGCCCGACCTAATCATCATCGGCGGCGGCGCAAGTAAGCCCAAGAGGCGGGAGAAGTTCATGCCCTATCTCACCGTCGGCGCCGAGGTGCTCCCCGCCGAGATGGGCAACGAAGCCGGCATCGTCGGGGCGGCGCTGGCGGCCGAGATGCTGACGAAGAAGGAGTTTTAGCTCCGATGCACGCGGTGATCCTGATCTCGGCGCACACCGAATGGCACACGGTCCGCGAGCGCTTCCCCGCCGTCGAACCCGCGCCCTCCCCCTACGGTGAGTGGTTTGCGCAGATACCGGCGTCGCTTGGGGAGCCGGTGGTCTTTCTGCACGGCGGCTGGGGCAAGGTCGCAGCCGCAGCTTCCACACAGTACGCCCTCGACCACTGGTCGCCAGAGCTGCTGGTCAACCTGGGAACATGTGGAGGGATCAAGGGCGAGATTGAGCCCGGCACCATCGTGCTGGCGGAGCGCACGTTGATCTATGACATTATGGAACAGATGGGCGATCCCGATGCGGCACTGGCACACTACGCCACGGAACTCGACCTTTCGTGGCTGAAGGCCCCGTTGCCGCAGCCCGTGGTGCGCGGACGGCTGCTCTCCGCCGACCGGGATCTGGTGGTGGAGGACCTGCCGCGCCTGCGGCATGAGTTCGACGGTGCGGCAGTGGATTGGGAGTCGGGGGCGATTGCTTACGTGGCGGCCCGCAACGAGGTCCGCTGTCTGATCCTGCGCGGCGTCACGGACCTGGTCGGCCCTGATGGCGGGGAGGCATACGACGGCACATTGACACTTTTCAGGGAACGCACGCGCGGCGTCATGACGAAGTTGTTGGATGCGCTGCCCGCCTGGTTGGAATTAGCATTGTAACGAATTAAGGTAGCGACCGGACAGTTTCACATCTGCACCCCAGAGCAAGCAGATTTCGCGGATAGCATGCATGGCTGGCCCTTTTTTCAAGGCAGCCATTACCTGAACAGAGTGAAAAAGGCGAGAGATGAGTTCAAAGAGTTATACGTTGAAGTACCCCCGCAAGCGTTGGCAGCGCGGGTTGATTCGGATCCTGGGACGTTTGGCGATGCCGTTGCTTTATCGCCTGGAATTCAAGGGACGCGAGAACTTCCCGGACTCCGGGCCGCTGATCGTGGTGGGCAACCACACCGCGGCAATGGAAGCAGTGTTGCTGGCAGTCTACACGCCGTGGCAGGTGGAAATGATGGGAGCGGCGGACATTCCGGCGGAGAAGATCACCGAGGTGGGCATGGGGTTTTTCGGCATGATCCCCGTGCACCGCGGTGACTTCGACCGCGCCGCGCTGCGCCAGGCACTGGACGTGTTGGCACAGGACGGTGTCATCGGGATTTTCCCCGAGGGCGGCTTCTGGGAAGTCGGGGCTCTACAACCACAACCGGGCGTGGCCTGGTTGAGTTACCGCAGCGGGGCGCCGGTGCTGCCCATCGGCTTCAGCGACACAACGGGCATGCTCAACGCCGGGCTGCGCCTGGAACGACCGCTGCTCAAGATGAACGTGGGCACACCGTTGCTGCCGGCCGACCTCCCCGAGGGAATGCCGCGCAAAGCGTACTTCCGCCAGTATGCGTCTCAGGTGATGGACGCGGTAGAGGCGCTGATTCCACCCGAGGATCGTCGGGGACAGCCGACGATCAAGGATGAACGCTTTGATCTGGACGTCGAGGTGCGCAACACGCAGGGTGAGGTTGTGCCCCTCCCCCCAGCGTTACAGATTAAAGAGAAGGCCGCGCTTTCCAAGTTCTTCCATCGGCCTGTGATTCTGAAGATCTTCCGCAGCAACTTGAAGATGCCCGTGGAGACGCTGCAACGGCTGGTGGAGCGGCCCACTGTTGATAAGATCATCACCGGGCTGCGGCCCATCCTCGACTACCTGGAGCACGAGAATCCCTATCTGTTGACGTACCGCTTTGGCAATCAGGGCGGGCTGGCAATGCAGGCGGGCCTGAAACAGATGCTGGCGTTGGCGGAGTGGGTGGCACAAAAGGGGTACACCCTCGCCATCAAACCAATCCGACGCTATTATTCACCGGAGGAAGCGCGCGAGATCGTGGAGATGGAGCAGGGGATTTACGAACAATGGATGTAGGACGGCACGGTGAGGACACCGGCCACAGCTGTTTAGACGACAAAAGACCTCGGAGGTTTTGGAAACCTCCGAGGTCTCATCTTTAGAGATCTTCTTCCGTCCCCGGTTCTATCAATCGCAGCCGCAGCACGCCGTGATAGACCTTCGCCGTGAGCTCGTAGGGCGGCAGGACGCCGGGGCCGCAGGCTTCCGTCCCTAATCCCGCCTGGGCGATGTCAACGTTGAGCGTGATCTCCGGACGGCGCTTCAGCTCGTGGATGTGCCGCGCCGCCGCCAGGTCGTGGGCGGTGACATGATGCGCACTGACGTTGAAGGTCGGCGCGCCTTCGATGCGCAGCCCCGCGCCCTCGGCGTCGGTGAAGGTGGCCCAGCGGACGTCGGTCTTGTTGCCGTTCTCCTGCGGCACGATGTAGGGCTCGAACTCGGCGCTGACGGTGCTGGCCCAGCGGTCGATGCGCGCGCTCTCCTTGCGGTCGGGGTAGCTCTCGTGGGGCCCGCGCCCAAACCAGGTGAAGCGTTCCAGACGCGCCGGCAGGGTGAAGCGCAGGCCGACGCGCGGCAGCGGCGGCAGGTCGTCCGCCAGCTCCACATCGTAGGTCAGCCGGATCTCGCCGGTGCTCTCGATGCGGTAGACGTAGTGCGTCGTGGCGACGGTCTCGCCGCCCGGCGGCGCCGCTTTTGTGGTGACCTCCACGCGGTTGACGCCGATGGCTTGCAGCATCCAGTCGAAGGCTTCGACCTGCTCCTCAAGCCGATCCAGCCCGGCTGCTTTCCAGAGGGCGGCCATGCGCGCCGCGTCGTTGTCGGTGGGGGCGCGCCAGAGGTTGAGCACCGGCCCCGCCTCGATCACGGTGCGTTCAGCCTGCGTCAAGCGATGGATGTGGCCCGTGGCGTCGTCGAACCCCAGGGCGAAGCCCGACCCGTAGAACACCGTGCTCTTCTCCCCCTCCCTGACGGAAAAGATGGATAGATCCATAGAGACTGCCTCGGGACGATCACACCCTTTGATCAGCCAAAATTGAGACCAGGCGATTTCGTGACCGGCTTCGGCCCACGCGGTCGCCTCCGCCAGGACGAAGCGCAGGGTGAGGATGACGTCGCGGTCGGTGGGCATCTCCACTTCGGCGAGGGGGAGTTGGACGGTGACGCACTCGCCCGGGCCGGCGTCCAGGGGGGGCAGGCTGCCCGCCGCCAGCGTCTCCCCCTCGGTTTTCACGGTCCAAAGGCCGCGGACGTGACTCAGGTTCCGGAAGGCATAACGGTTGGTCAGGCGAAATGTGCCCTCGGTAAGATCAACAGCCTCGATGGCGATGGGCTCGTAGTGCTTTTTCATCTCCCACGCGCCGGGGTGGGGCCGGCGGTCGGGGTCGACGACGCCATTGAGGCAGAAGTTGCCGTCGTTGGGCTCGTCACCGAAGTCACCACCGTAGGCAAACCAGGTCTCGCCGTCGTCTGTGGTGCGGCGCAAGCCCTGGTCGACCCAGTCCCAGATGAAGCCGCCCTGCAGGCGCGGGTAGCGGGCGATGGCGTTCCAGTACTCCTTGAGGCCGCCGGGGCCGTTGCCCATGGCGTGGGCGTACTCGCACATGATGATGGGGCGGGTCTCGCTCTCGTCCTCCGCCAGGGCGATGAGGCGGTCGACCGGGGGGTACATGGGCGCGAGCATATCGACCTCCGGCGCGTCGGCGGCGGGGTGGTAGTGGACGGGCCGCGTGGGGTCGTGAGTGTGGATCCAGTCGGCGGCCTCGGCGAGGTTGGGACCGTAGCCGGACTCATTGCCCAGCGACCAGACGACGACGCTGGGGTGGTTCTTGTCACGTGCCACCATGGCCTGGACGCGCGTGAGAATAGCGTCACGCCATTCGGGCGCGTTGGCGGGGATGTCCCAGATGCCGTGGCTTTCGACGTTGGCCTCGTCCCAGACGTAGAGCCCGAACTCATCGCAGAGCTCAAGCCAGCGGCTCTGGTTGGGGTAGTGACTGGTGCGCACGGCGTTGACGTTGAGGCGCTTCATCAGCCGGATGTCCTGAAGCATGGAGGCCTCAGTGACGGTGTGTCCGGTGTCGGGGTCGTGCTCATGGCGGTTGACGCCGCGGATGGTGACGGGCCGCCCGTTGACGCAGAACTGCCCGTTCTTGATCTCAACGGTGCGGAAGCCGACACGCGTCCGCTCGGTCTGGAGCACGTGGCCCGCGTTGTCGCGCAGGATGAGGCGCAGGGTGTAGAGGTTGGGCGTCTCCGCCGTCCACTTGGCGGGATCGGCGACGGGGCGGCTGAGGGTGACGGTGGCCTCGCCGTCGGCCTCCACGTCCACGGCGGCCTCGGTCCGGACGACGAGCGCGTCGGTCTCGCGGTCCAACAGAGCTGCCTCGACGGTAAAGCCGCTGATGGCGTCTTTGCGCGTGTTGCGCACGGTGACGCGGGTTTCGAGCGTGGCGTCGCGGTAGTCGGCGTCGAGCGCGGTGCGCACGGTGTAGTCCCAGAGGTGGACGCGCGGGACGGACCAGAGGGTCACGTCGCGGTAGATGCCGCTGAGCCGCCAGAAGTCTTGATCTTCTAAGTAACTGCCATCGGACCAGCGATAGACGCGGACGGCGAGGACGTTCTCGCCTGGATACAGGTGTGGCGTGACATCGAACTCGGCGGGCAGACGGCTGTCCTGGCTGTAGCCGACGGCCTCGCCGTTGAGCCAGAGGTGAAAGGCGGAGTCGACGCCCTCGAAGCGCAGGTAAATGCGCCGGCCGCTCCACTCCTTCGGCACGGTGAAACGGGTGCGGTAGCAGCCCGTGGGATTGTCGTCGCGCGGGACGGTGAGCGGGCGCGCGTAGGCCTCCAGCGGTGCCTGGACCTCTAATATGCTGGCGGGCGGATGGGCCGCCAGGTGCTGCTGCATGCGCAGCATCATGGCCTCCAGCTCAGGGTCGATGGGAAAGGGATACCGGACGTTGGTGTAGATGGGCTGTCCGTGGCCCTGGAGCTGCCAGTTGCCGGGCACGGTGATTTCGGCCCAGGCGCTGTCGTCGAAGTCCGTCCTCACGATATCCTCGGGGACGGCATCGGGGCTGGGATAGAGGGCGAAGCGCCACTGCCCGTTGAGCGAGCGGACGTAGCGCGTCCGCTCCTGCGCGGTCTCCTCCTCGCCGTCGGTGGGCATCAGCGACGTATGGGGTTTGGCTTTGTTTCTGGCGATCACGTGCGGGGTTTCCCAATCGTCTGGTTTCGTGTACATGGATGGTCCTTTACGTTGTATGTGGGTACGGCGATAGTCTGTGTATGCAATCAGCCTAAGTTTAGCAGATTTTAGGAAAATTAGGAGTGACCGCTCCGGAGAGAGACGCCACGAGCGCCGTTTGCATCCGGGAGGCGCCCCTAAACGGCGTCGGTCTCCTGACCGGGCGATTTCAGCCCTTCCCCATCCGTCCTATACCCGAACGAGGAAGTTGCCTTGTTCTTTTCTCACATGATGCTATAGTAGCTCCACGTATGGAAAACGAAACTAAGATACGCACGTTGCCTGATCGTCCCCCGCGTCACTGCCCTGCCTGCGGTTCTCGGGTAGCGGAAGGGGCCAAGACCTGTTTGATGTGCGGCGCATCGCTGACGGAGATGGCCTCGCACACGGATGCGGAGAGCACAAAAGCGGAGGCCGGACGACGCCTGGGGCCGAAACAGATCGCGCTCCTCGTTGGGATGGCGCTTCTCATCCTGGGAGGGGCGGTCCTCCTGGGGCTCAACCTGGCGCAGAGCGCGCCACCTCCCTCCCCAACCACTACACCAACGGTGACCGTCGCCCGCACCTCCACGCCTTCTCCCACGGCGACCGAGACCCCCCGCCCGACGCACACGCCCACACCCCGACCGACCGACACCCCGATTCCGCCGGAGTTCTACACGGTCCAGGGCGGTGACACCTTGCTCTCCATCGCTGCAGATTTCAACCTGACCGTCCAGGAATTAAAGGCCTTTAACAATCTGAGCGGTGATAACATCGTCGAGGGCCAGACATTGCAGATCCCTCCCCCAACCCCCACGCCCGGCCCGACGCCCACGCTGGACCCCTCCCAACCCACCCCCACTTTCGCACCCTTTGTCCTCCACACCGTTAAGTTCGGTGAGACACTCTCGGAGATTGCTGAGAGCTACGGAGTCAGCATAGAGGACATTCGGATGGCCAACGACATGCCGCCGGGCAGCGCCAATATCCAGGCCAATCAGGTCTTGGAGATCCCCCGCTACACGCCGACGCCGGAGGTCACGCCGGAGCAGCATATCGTGCAGACGGGGCCACCTACACCCTCTGCAGCCCGCTATCACGCGCCCACACTGCTCTATCCTCCTCCTGGGACGACGTTCAACGGCGCTTCGGCCATCGTCATCATCCAGTGGATATCGGCAGGCATTTTGGAGGAAGACGAATTCTACCGCGTGACCCTCAACGTGCCCACAACCGAGGGACCGGAAACGAAACACGCCTACGTCAAGAGCACCGCGTGGCGCGTGCCGGAGGAGTACTTTCCGCCGGCGGAGGTGGAAAATCGCAGGTTCAACTGGTCTGTGGCCGTCGTCCGCCAAACCGAAGCGGAACCACATCCCGCCTACGTCATGCTCAGCCAACCCAGCGAGACCCGCGAGTTCTTCTGGAAAGTGGAATAAAGAATTGTTTCTTGTCGGGAATGAGTGAAGCCCTAACTTTGCTGCCAGACGAGCTACGAAAAAGTCCACAGATCAACACAAATTTTCACAGACTATATCGTGTCCGTGTTTATCCGTGTAAGTCCGTGAGCAATTTCAATCTGTCCAGGATACTTCCCTCGACGAGAAGGAGGGGTAGACCCTCTCTGACGTAAAACCAAAGACTTAGATGAACGCGGGCAGGTTTGCCCTGCCCGGGGCTCATAACCACTTGCAGATCAACAAAAGGGAACAAACAGATGAACACCAATCGCGCGCAAATCCCGGTGGAGTTCTTTTCATTCGGTTATCGACTCTCCGGCACCTTCGACGCCCGCAAGCGCTCTCTAGGCGACGTGGTCTACGACACCACGACGGCCTATCTCACCATCCAGGACGCCTACATCTCGCCGGTCACTCGACCGGCCGAAATCTCGGCCAACTACCCCAAAGCGCTGATTATCAAGGCAGAGCTTACCTTCGTGCTCACCATGGACAAAAACGTGGCGCTACGGCGTGATCAGCAATACGGCAGCTACCTGGGGCCCCAGCTGAAATCAGTCTTCATCACCCTGCCCTTCTTCGAGATCAGAGGGGAACTGCGCATGCCCGGACGCCTCGATCCGCGCGTGCTTCTGAGCTCCCAGACGGAGAGGTTTATCACCTTGATGGACGTCACCGCACGCACGACCTCAAATCCAGAGATCACGTATGAAGGTGCCACCGGTATCGTCAACAAATCCAAGATCAGTTTCATAGGCATGTGAGCAGGGGAAAAGGGGTGTGAGCTATGGCTCGTGTTTTGGTCATCGACGACAACGCCGAAATGCTGGAAATGCTGAAGATGATCCTCCATCATCAGGGGGATCACGAAGTTCTCCTCAGCGCAGAAGCCGAGCAAGGGTTGGAGATGGCCCTCACCCGCCGTCCGGACGTCGCCATCATCGACGTGATGATGCCCCAGATGAACGGTTACGAGGTAGTGCGACATTTGCGGGCCGATCTCACCACAGCGGAGATGGGTATCATCATCCTCACCGCACGCGGTCAGCCGGTGGACAGAATCGCAGCCATGGAAGCCGGCGCCGATTACTACATGTCCAAGCCCGTGGATGCTAAGGAGCTGCTCAGCGAGATCGAGAATCTGGTCAGCGCTCGGGAGAGAAAACACAAGTCGGTCGTCTTCCCCATCTTCAGCCTACGAGGTGGCATCGGCACCACCACCGTGGCCGTCAATCTCGCCCTGTTGCTCCAACAGGTCGGGCCGACGGCGCTGCTCGACCTTTCCCCTAACTCCGGGCATTGCGCGCTCTACTTGGGCTTGAAGCCGGTCCGCCACTGGGGGACGCTGCTCCAGGCGACAGACCTCGACAACGCCACCACCATCGGCGGGTTGACGCTCAAGCACGCGTCTGGACTGCGTCTCCTGGCCGCGCCCCCCGTACCGCTCACCGACGAGGCTTTCAACGCCCAGCAAGTAGAACTGCTCCTCGATGTTTTTCGCAAGTATATGCGTTTCATCGTCGTGGACACCTCTTCCCGGCTCAACCAATCCTCCCCCAAGCTCTTCGACGAAGCCCGACGCATTGTGCTCGTCAGCGGCAGCGATTCCCCCGGCATTCAGACGACGCTACAGACGCTCAAAGTGCTCGACGCCTACCGGGAAAAGATCCTGCTGGTCGTCAACAACCCGACACCAGGCCGACAACCGCCGCTCGAGGCGCTCCAACGCGCCTTACATCGGCCCATCGCGGCCCACATCACCTACGACACTCAACAAGATCGAGCGCGGAACAGCGGCGTGCCCTCCGTGTTGAGCCAACCCAAATCCCAGCTCGTCATTCAACTCCAGAAACTCGTCCGTCAGCTCTTAAGCTAGCCGCGTCGGCCCTATCCCTTCGCCAAGGGAGAAAGCAGCGTGTTTCATCAACTCCCGACCGAATTCTACGCCCGTCCGACGTTGACCGTCGCCCGAGAGCTGCTCAACAAACGCCTCGTGCGCCGACTGGGTGACCAGCGTCTATCGGGCCGCATTGTAGAGGTAGAGGCCTACCTCGGCACCGACGACGCGGCCTCTCACGCGCGCTTCGGGAAGACAAAGCGCAACGCGGCTATGTTCGGCCCGCCCGGACACGCCTACGTTTACCTGATTTACGGCCTCCACCACTGCCTCAACGTGGTCACCGAGACGGTGGGACGCGCGGCCGCCATCCTCGTCCGCGCCCTGGAGCCGGAGGAGGGCACCGAGGTCCAACAACAGCATCGCGGCGGTCGTCCGCTGAAAGAACTGACCAACGGGCCGGGCAAACTCTGCCAGGCTTTATCCATCGACCTCTCCTTCGACGGCGCGGACCTCTGCGCACCGGACGCCGCGCTCTGGATCGAGGACGCGCCCACGCTCCCCGACGAGGCCCTCGTCGCCACGCCGCGCGTCAACGTGACAGGCGACGAACGCGCCCGCAGCGTGCCCTGGCGCTGGTATATCAGAGGGACCCCCTGGGTCAGTCGCCAGGCAGATCATCAAAAGTCATAGGGTCATACCCTCTCACAACTCTGAACAAGGAGAAAACTATGGCACTCAAAGGAAAAGGACTTTGGGCTTATCGCCGTTGGGAGTTGGATCGGGCGCTGCAAATCGCGCCTCAGATGCAGATCACGCATATTCTTTACAAGGTGGGCCAGGGCCCCCGCGGCGGCAAGCCGGGTTTCTACATCGAAGATGCCACGCAGGTCGCCCGACAGATACGCCAGGCGGGCTACACACCGCTGGCCTGGAGCTTCACCACCTTAGGAGATCCCGAGTTCGAGGCGCAGATGGTGCTCGACGCCTTCCGTGACGGCTATGCCGGCTTCGTCTTCGACGTGGAGGACAACGCCAGCGAGCGGCGAGCCGAGGCGCTGACCGTGGGCCGCACGCTGCGCGAGGCCCACGTCGACGAGACGCAGCTCTACCTCTGCTCCTACCCTACCCCCATCACCCACCACCCTGACTTGCCTTTCAATGAGATGGGACCCTATTGCCAGGGCGGGCTGATGCCCATGGCCTACGGGACCTATCAGCTGCCGCCGGAGATCGTCGTCGACACCTGGACCTACGCCCAGAACCTCCGCTGGATGGCGCGAGAGGGATTACGTCTGCCCATCCATCCCATCTTCGGCCCCTACTACGACGAACACGGCACCCAGCGCATGACGGAAGTGGAGTTCAAGCAGTGGCTCAGTCACTTCGCAACCCACGCCCCCGGCTTCCTCAGCCTCTATACCACGGCGGTGTTGGAGGCTGAGTACTTCGCCCCCATGCGCGCTTTTGTCCTCGCCGAGCCTACCCCGCCCATCCCCCCTGTCTCCATGCAAGTCGAAGTCGCCAGCCCCACCCTGGGCTACCTGAACCTCCGCTCAGGTCCGGGAACGGGCTACAGCCTGGTGACACAGGTGCCCCACGAAAGCCTGCTGGACGCCTTGGAGCCAAAGGAAGACGTGCTGGCCAAGCTCAGACAGTACGAAAAGTGGCTCTTCGTTCGCGCGCCCGAAGGCAAACTGGGATACGCAGCCGCCTGGTTCCTGATCGAGCCCGGAACACCACCGCCGGCTCCCACCCCGCCGCCCCACGGTGAGAGGGTCATCCATCCGGTGGTAGAAAGCCCTACCTACGGCCTGCGCCTGCGTCGCGGCCCGGGCACTCACCACGAGCAGTTCTGGTGGGTACCCCACGGAACAACGCTTACCTCGCTAGAAGATCCGGAAGTGACGGGCGGCAAGCTCGAAAAGCAGGGGGAGTGGCTCCAGGTGCGCACGCCGTCCCGCCGCGAGGGTTACGTCGCAGCGTGGTATCTGCGCGCGCCCCAAGCCCCCGACGACCGTCAACCCGTGGAGGACGAACGTCTACCCTTCGGCCAATCGGCCTGGCTCTTCGGCATGCACGCTGCCGACCTCAACAGCGACACACCGGAGACCCAACAGCGCATCCGCGCGCTCTTCGAAAGCCAGAACATAGGTGGGTGGGTGCTTTTCACCGAGGGCATCGGCGTCAACCCCGAGTTTCCCCTCAACCCCACGCACCGACAGCGCCTCTGGGACTGGGCGCAGGTGGGATACGGCGTCGTCGTGCGGCTGAACCACGGCTACCACCCCTCGGGCACCCTCCCTACCTCAGACCGCTACGCCGCCTTCGCTCAGACCTGCGCCCGCTGGGTCGAGCAGCACCTTAAGCACGATGAGGTGCCCGCGCACACCTACACCTGGATCATCCAGATCGGCAACGAGCAGAACAATGTCAACGAGCACCCCGGCGACCACGGTGTGATCCGCGAGCACATCACGCCGGAGCTCTACGCCGAGGCCTTCAATAAAGTCTACACGGCGGTGAAGGCCACGCTCCCCAATGCGCTCATCGCGCCCGGAGCCATCGACCCTTATCACTCCAGCCCCTACAAACTGCTGAGCAACCGGCGTTACCGTCCTATCGACTACTTCCAACACATGCTGGATGGCATCGAGGCACTGGATGCCATCGTCCTGCACGCCTACACTCACGGCCCCTCCCTGAAACGCATCACCGACCTGGAGACCTTCGGTGATCCCTTTATGGACGACCACTACTTCGACTTCCAGGCCTACCGGCACTTCATGGAGCGCATCCCCGCCAAGTGGAAACACGTTCCGGTGTTGATTACGGAGACCAACCACGTCTGTCGAGGCCCCAATGCGCCGCTGTGTGACGACCCCCATCACCAGGGTTGGGAGAACGCTAACTTCGGCTGGGTGCGCGAGGTCTACCGGGAAATCCACGCCTGGAACAGCCAACCCTACGCGCAGCAGATCCAAGGCGTGTTGCTCTACCGCTGGTCCGGCGATCAGTGGCGGCTCCACGACAAGGATCAGGTGTTGGCAGATTTCAAACAGGCGCTGAGCAACGATTACCGCTGGCGGGCGCTGGTGGCGCCCCAGGCGGAGGCGGTCAGCTTCGAGGTCGCCGTCGCCCCTCCGACGTCCGTTCCACCCGCCGACGATCTGACGCAGTTGCGAGGGGTGGGACCGAAGGCCGCCGAAATTCTGACCTCGGCGGGCATCACGACCTTCGCCGCACTGGCCCAGCACGACTCCGACTGGCTGTTAGAGATGTTACGCGAGGCCGGCTATCCGGCCGTGGCGCGCCTCGTCGCCACCTGGCCGACGCAGGCCCGTCTGGCCGCCGAGGATAAGTGGAAGACACTCGAAACGTTCCAGAGAAGCCTCTGACAAAGCCTTTCAGATCCAACAAAAGGAGCACACAACACCATGAGCACCGCCACCATTTTGGGCATCAGCGCCAGCGGACGCCCCGAGGGTATCACGGCCGAAGTCGTCCACGCTGTATTGGAAGCCACCGGTGAACCCTACACGTACATCTCGTTGGCGGAGCACCAGATCAACGGCTGTCGGGCCTGCATCAAGTGCGCCGTGGACAGCCGCTGCCATCAGAGAGACGA
The DNA here is from genome assembly GCA_049975525.1 of Anaerolineae bacterium. Taxonomy (GTDB): domain Bacteria; phylum Chloroflexota; class Anaerolineae; order B4-G1; family SLSP01; genus G713. Next base: position 15,563 of record JBNGCW010000003.1, on the reverse strand, counting down.
CTGGCTTGAAATCGGAGAGCAGATGTTGGCCGCTGAAGCCATCGTCTTTGGCGCCCCCAACTACTACGGCACGATCAACGCGCTGGGACATGCCTGCCTGGAGCGCACCTTCTGCTTCCGACATCAAGAACGATTCCGTCTGGCAGGCAAGCTCGGCGTAGCAATAGGTGTGGACGGCCCCCACAACCCTTCACCTGTCATCGAGTTCATCCACAGGGTCATGGCCTCGAATATGATGGCCGTGGTGGGTACGGTCTACGCCACGGGGTACTCGCAGTGCTACACCTGCGGTTTCGGTCCACACTGCGCCGCCGGCACCGTCGTCCACCGCCACGGTTTCCTGGAGGAGATCGAAAAGGATCTCCTACCTCCTCGCCTGGCGGAACAGAAAGAGACACGCTTCCAGGCCCAAAAGGTCGGCCAATTGCTGGGCTCCATTCTGCGGACGCAAAAAGCCTGAAAGAGCCCCAAACGTCAACGGTAACACTACAGGCCATATCATTTCCGGAGCGAAGCCCTGCGTGACTTGTTATTACAAGTGAGAGGAGGGCGACGGCGCATCCCTCCCATATGCAGGGGGTATTGCTTTTGAGCATCAAGGTCAGGGGTCTCGTGCGTAGTCAGGCACGGAACGCAGTGGAGTGCCGTGCGGTGCTCTCTGACGCCACGTCACCTAAAAGCGAACCCAGGGGGCTACTTTCCTCAACGCGACGCCGCTGAGGCTGCGTCGCCGACTACGAGCGGAAGGCTGGTCATCAAGCGCGCAGACGTCAGCCGGCATAAGGCGACAAGGCAGGGAAGTGGCCGATGTTGATCGTCAAAATCAAAAATGAGGACGCGGTAACTGTACACTTGATGTGATACTAAGTCACACAGAGGAAGCGAAGGTGCAACGCGCTTCCGATAATGACGGTCGGGCGGTGGTTTTTCCATGATTCAGACAGACATCACCCTTAAGTACGCCACCTCCAGAAAAGATAAGCTTGACTCACCTGAAAAAAGGTTTTTCAGGTGAGAAAGGGATACTATATGTTGCGGTTAGGCTGCGTCCAACCACAACATATACCCCATATTTTCATTGGCTGCCCCCTTTTTTCAGGGCAGCTAACCTTCTGGTAACATAAGCGGGGCGGGAGTCTTCCCGCCCCGGTGTCTGTGCCGCGCGACGTTTACGCGAAGCGCGCGCTGAGTACTTCCTCGAGGGTCGGCTTACCGATGACCTGCAGCTCGTAGCGCACGCGCTGCATGGGGTGCTTGATCTTGATGATGCGCGTCAGATCAATGGGCGTCCCCACGATCACCAGATCCACAGGCGCGTTGTTGATGGTCTCCTCCAAATCGCGCATCTGTGCCTCGCCGTATCCCATAGCCGGGAGCACGGTCCCGGTGCGCGGGTACTTCTCGTAAGTGGCGACAATGGAGTCCACAGCATAAGGTCGCGGATCGACGATCTCAGCAGCACCGAAACGCTGCGCCGCCACGTAGCCGGCCCCGTAAGCCATCTCGCCGTGGGTGAGCGTCGGTCCGTCCTCTACCACAAGCACGCGCTTGCCGCGAATTTTCTCCGGGTGATCGACGAAGAGCGGCGAAGCCGCCTGTACCACCGTCGCCGTGGGGTTCAGTGCGGCGATGCTGTCTTGAATCTCACGCACGCCTTCATAATCGGCCGTGTCCACCTTATTGATGACGATAACGTCGGCGGCGCGGAAGTTGGTCTCACCGGGATAGTACGTCGTCTCGTGACCGGGGCGGTGCGGATCGGCCACCACAATCCACAGGTCGGGCTTGTAAAAGGGAAAGTCGTTGTTACCGCCATCCCAGACGACGACGTCCGCCTCTTGCTCCGCCCGCCGCAGAATCGCCTCGTAATCCACACCGGCGTAGACAATCACCCCACGATCCAGGTGCGGCTCATATTCCTCGCGCTCCTCAATGGTACACTCGTGCTTATCCAGATCGTCATAGTCGGCGAAGCGCTGGACGGCCTGTTTGGCCAAATCGCCGTAGGGCATGGGATGACGGATCACCACCACCTTCTTCCCCAACGCCTGCAGCGTATCACAGACATGGCGCGTCGTCTGAGACTTACCCGAGCCGGTGCGCACGGCGCAGATCGCCACCACCGGTTTCTGGCTTTCCAACATGGTAGCTTTGGGCCCCATCAAACGGAAATCGGCCCCCACGGCGTTGACCAACGAGGCCTTGTGCATCACGTACTCGTGAGGAACGTCGGAGTAGGAAAAGACCACCTGATCGATGTCCTGTTCGCGGATCAGGGCAGCCAGCTCCTCTTCGGGATAGATAGGAATGCCTTGGGGATACAACGCCCCCGCCAGTTCCGGCGGATACCGTCGTCCCTCAATGTTGGGGATCTGCGTAGCGGTAAAAGCCACCACCTCGTAGCGCTCATTATCGCGGAAATAGGTGTTGAAGTTGTGAAAGTCGCGCCCAGCGGCGCCCATGATGACAACCCGACTTTTCTCCATAACGTCTACTCCTTTCAACAAGCGGTCACCCTGCAGCAGGGCAACCAGGGATACAGAAAATCCGTGGGGCAGCCGACGACGCCCCTTATCTCCGCCAAAAACGGGACGGGCGCCAACACACCGGCGCACACGTCCCCTTCCTTACGAGGAGAAAGGACATGTATCCTCAAGTGTAACGAAAGCGGGCTTTCTTTTCAAGTGAAGTTCCGAAAGAAAAAAGGCGCCAATCCTCACCTGGAGGGCGCCTTTTGCACCGTGGACGCAGCGCGCGTCACGAAGGGGACCCAGAGTATTGGCGTTCTTGAATAGCCTGAATGACGGTCTCGCGTTCCGGCACCAATGAGCCCAACACGCCGTTCACAAAACGGGGCGTGCTCTCGGCGCCGAAGGCTTTCGCCAGCTCGACGGCCTCGTTGATGGCAACTTTGGTGGGGATGTTGCCTGCGGTGAACTCGTAAAGGGCTATGCGCAGCAGGTTGCGGTCGATAGCCGCGACCTGCTCCAGCGGCCATTGAGGCGCATGTCGCTGAATGAAGTGATCCAGCACCTCACAACAACTCACGACGTTGGTAACCAGCTTGCGGCAGTACTCCCGAACGTGGTCCGGGACATCGGGCTCCCGTTCATAGCAGGACGCCAACACGTACCCCACGCCGTGGGAGGTCAGATCGATCTCGTAAAGTGCCTGTAAAGCCAGGCGACGTGCAAGACGACGTCCACCTTTCATAGTAAAGAGAGGGCGCTTAGCGCCGACGCTGCTTCAGCCTTCACGCTGAGAGTCGTCCGTTTCGGGAAAAACCACGTCTTCGATATAAACATTAATCACTTCGACCGGCATGTCGATCATCTTCTGAATGGCTTCCATCACCTCACGCTGGACGTTCCGGCCCAGGCGTAGCAGGCTGATATCCGGCTCCGCGAGCAGGTGGAGGTCCACGGATACACGCCCTTCTTCATCGACCCGCACTTCCACAGACTTCCGCCCGATGCCCAGAAAGCGCTCGACATCCGTCTTCTGCGCAATACGGGCGACGCCCTCGACGTTCTGCGCCGTCAGCCGGGCAATGGTCTCCAACACCGTGGGCTCGATGGTGACCTTACCGGGGATTTTCTGTTCTTGCTCCACACGCCACCTCCTCCACGCTTAAAGGGCCAAAACCGCCCGGGATGCTTTGAGATGTGGGCTCCTCACATGACGATATTAGAATTCAGCCAGGCGCGTCGCACCTGATCCTGTAATTCCAGGTGAGCTTAGAGCTCCTCAACCTTTAAAACCTGACGACCGCGATAGAACCCACAGTTCTTGCAAACGTGATATGGACGCACCGGCTCCCCACACTCCGGGCAATCCACCAGGTAGGGCAACGAGGGCGCAGCCCAGGTCTGAGCGCGTCGGTTCTTGCGACGTCGGCTGGTAATACGATGCTTCGGTACAGCTCCCATGATACACTCCTTACTAAACTTGATTCTACTGAAAAAAGATTTTTGTTGTGGCTGGGCTGCGCCCAACCACAACATATACCCCCTATTTTTCTTTGGCTGACCCTTTTTTCAGGGCAGCCAAACTCGATTCTACCGAAAAAGGGCTTTCAGGAGAGGCACTGCCGTGCCGTTTGCTTTCACTCAAACGCACGTGGCAATCCTCAGGCTCGCGCGGCTTCACTGCGCAGCAAGCTTATCTCCTCACAAACCTTCGTAATTATACGTGGAAGAGCGCTTCTGTCAACCTGAGAACTGAAACACTTTTTTGGTGGTGATAAGAAAGTAAGGGATGGTGTATGATCAGGGATCGATAAGCGTCTCAATACCGGCGCAAACAACGATGATTGAATTACGGTATAAGGTGCAAATCACCTCCGATGACCCGATCATGCCAGCTAAAACCCCATCCCAGCGTGCATGAAAGGGCTATTTTCAAGCGTTCGAGGTGCGTCGCAGCCGGCTACGTTCTAATACCGTAATTTAACAACCATGATCTAGAACCATCACCTATGGGTGTCGCCAATGCGGCAGCCCCCGTATCGTCAAGAATGGCCCCCACAAGTGCGGCAATCCCCAATACCATTGCAAGGATCGCGGTGTCTATCGGGTTCTGAAGCCCAAGCGCCGCTACGACAAAGAGAAGCAAGAAACGATCCCGCGGACGTGAACCAGCATGCGTGACCTGGAACGTATCTTCAAGGTTACCCGTCAGATGGTGGCTCGCCGGATCCGAGCAATCGTGCAGACGCTCTCTGATCTCAAGGTTCCCCTGGTGCCGGCCCAGCCAGGGGATGTGCTGGAGCTTGATGAACTCTGGTCCTTTGTGTTGAAAAAGAGTAGAAAACGATGGCTGGGGACCGCTATGTGTCGCCGCACACGCCAATAGGTGAGCGCAGCGAGAAGGCCTGTCGCCGTCTGGGGAACAAGATCCCCGACGCGTACCAGCGCTGCCTGAGTTTCAGTGATTTCTGGGAAGCCTGCCAGAAGGTCTTTCCCAGCGCAACGCATCGCTGCGTGTGCAAAGAAAGTTCGGATGCTTTCCATCAATGGTCGTCAAAGGGTACATTGCCGAGTACAACTTGGCCCTCTCACTTAGCGTAACCACTACCACCTTTTTTTCAGTAGAGTCATTGTTCAAGGCGCTGCTCCCGTTCGACTTCCAACTTTTTAAGCCCGTTCTCCACCACGCGCAGGGAGCGCTTTAGCTCCTCCTGCAACTTGCTCAACTCGTCGAAGACATACTCGTCCGCCTCCCGGCGTAGCCTCAGAGCATCCTGACGGGACTGCTCCAGAATCAGCTCCGCCTGCTCCTCGGCTTTTTTGGCGATGCGATGCTCGCGGACGAGGCGTTTAGCCTCGGTCTCCGCGTCTGCGATGATCTGTTCCGCTTGACGTTGGGCTTCCTGCAACAACGCTTCCTGTTGCTGGATGATCTGCCGGGCCTGCGCCACCTCCTGAGGGATCGCCTTCTGCAATTGCTCCAGTCGGAGACGCACCTCCTCTTCGTTTACCGCTCGACTGCCCGACAGCGGCAGCTTGGGGCTTTCTTCCAGCAGATATTGCTCAAGACGTTGGATTAAGAACTCGATATCCACTGCGCAGCCTCCTTGATCATAACATCTTCAAAAGGACACAGGTCGGGCGAAAGCGTTCAACGCTCGGCGAGCCTCGCCCGCTTCTGTCTCAACGCCTCTTCGACGTTGGGCGCGACCAGGGTAGAAACATCTCCTCCCAACATGAAGATCTCTTTCACGATGCTTGCCGTCAGAAAAGCGTGTTCCTGTCGGGTCATCAAACAGATCGTCTCAACCTCGGGCCAGAGTTGATTGTTGGTCAAAGCCATTTGATACTCCATCTCAAAATCGGAGATCACGCGCAACCCTCTTACTAACACTCTGGCCCCCACGCTCTTGGCGTAGCGGGCCGTCAACCCCCTGTAGCTGCGCACCTCAAGATTGGGAATGGCTTTCAGTGCCTCAGAGGCCAGCGCCACCCGCTCCTGCACCGAAAAAAGAATCTCCTTGTCAGGTCGATCATAAACGGCCACGATCAAGCGGTCGAAAAGCGCGGCAGCGCGCCTGGCAATATCCATGTGACCCCGATGAATGGGATCAAAGGAACCTGGATAGATGGCTATACGTTCCATCAGCTCACGTCCCCCGCCAGATCCTCCGGCGACCAAATACGTGCGACCCGTTCCGCGAGCAGATGATGTGCCGGCGCCTGCAGCTCCGGATCCGCCTCCAAGAGACGTTCGGCTGCCGTACGCGCCTCGTGCAACAGACGGGTATCCGCCTGCATCGCCAGCGGCAACGTCGGGAGACCACTCTGGCGCGTGCCCAGGAACTCCCCCGGCCCACGCATCTCCAGATCCTTCTCCGCCAGCACAAACCCGTCAGTGGTGGATTCCATCGCCTGTAACCGCTCCACGGCGTTCTCGGAGTGATTGCGCGCCAGCAACAGGCAGTAGGACGGGTGCTCCCCCCGTCCCACCCGTCCCCGGAACTGATGGAGCTGGGAAAGACCAAACCGCTCCGCGCCGTCGATGAGGATCACAGAAGCGTTAGGCACGTCAATGCCCACCTCCACCACAGAGGTGGCGACCAGCACGTCGAGAGCGCCCCGAGCGAACTCGGTCATCACGCGCTCTTTCTCCTCACTGCTCAGCCGCCCGTGCAACAATCCCACACGCAGATCGGGAAAAACCTCTTCCTGGAGTTGGCGATGCGCCTCCACCGCCGAAGGTGCATCTATCTTCCCCGACTCCTCCACCAGCGGATAGATAATGAAGGCCTGACGGCCCTTCTCAACCTGACTGCGGATAAAACCGTAGGCCCGCTCGAGCTCACGCAACGTCAAAACGCGCGTTTTGACCGGCTTGCGCCCGGGCGGCATCTCATCGAGGACTGAAACGTCCAGGTGCCCCCAGATCGTCAGCTCCAGGGAGCGAGGGATGGGGGTGGCAGTCATCACCAGAAGGTGTGGGTTGTAGCCTTTCTGACGCAGCGCTCCCCGCTGCTCCACGCCGAAGCGATGCTGTTCATCGATAACTACGAAGGCCAGCTTCGCAAATTGCACCTCTTCCTGGATCAAGGCATGCGTTCCCACCACGACGTCGAGCTCCCCGGCGGCCAGCTGCGCGTAAAGATCCTCTCGCTCCTCGCCCTGCACCGACCCGCTCAGCAAGCGGATGGAGGGTCGAGGCTCAGGGAAGCTCTCGAAAAGCTGCCCCAGGCTCTGATAGTGCTGCTCGGCCAGGATCTCGGTCGGAGCCATCAGAGCCGCCTGGTACCCCTGATAGACGGTCACCGCCATCAACAGTGCCGCCACCACAGTTTTCCCCGAGCCCACATCCCCCTGAAGCAATCGGTTCATCGGCTTACCGGAGAGCATGTCCGCCGACATCTCGTTGAGCGAACGACGCTGAGCCTCGGTGAGCTCGTAGGGCAGCGCATCGACCAGCGCCTGGGTGTACTCGGGCGGGGGCTCAATGACGTAACCCGGTTGGGCCTTCCAGCGGCGCTTCTGTTGCAACAGGCCCAACTGCAAATAGAGCACTTCTTCAAAAGCCAGACGACGACGGGCCGCTTTCAAATGCGCGGCGTTTTTGGGTAAATGTACGCCCCAAAGTGCCTGAGGTAAAGGCAGCAGATCGTGCTCCCGCCGCAAAGTCGGGGGCAAGGGATCGGCAACCCGGTCGGCCCACGCCGAGAGCGCGCGTCGCATGAGCTTGCGCAACCAGCGCGAGGTCAGACCTTCTGTCGTGGGATAGACAGGAAGGATACGGGCGACTTTCAGATCCCGGCGATCCACGCGCTCCCACTCGGGTGCGGTCATGGTCAAACGCCCGAGGTATTCGTCCACCGTGCCGCGCACGACGATCTGCATCCCCCGCTTGATCTGCTGTTCGAGATAGGGCTGATTGAACCAGGTCACCTCCAACGTGCCGGTGCCATCGATCAACAACGCCTTAAAGAGATACCGCCCGCCGCGCGTCCGCCGTCCACCGGCTTCGCCCACAGAGGCGATCACCGTCACCTGCTCACCGTACTCCAGGCGATCGATGGTCTTGAGCGTGGAGTAATCGTCGTAGCGGCGGGGGAAGAGAAAGAGCAGGTCGCGGATCGTCCGCACGTCCAGACGTTCCAACAACGCCGCGCGTTTTTCCCCCACCCCGCGCAGCGCCTTTACCGACTGCCAGAGACCCTCATCGTCGCTTTGAGAAGGCGGCTCCGCTTCGCGCGTCCCGGCAGCTTCTTCAACGCCCGCTCCCCGGTCCGGCGCCTTCTCCCCAACAGGGGATTCGGGCTCGGGTTTGGGTTTAGCCTTGGCCCGACCGGGCGGAGCGTGGAGCCGTGTAGCCAGCGAACGCAGGAGCTCCGGGCGCTCCTCCGGGGAGCTCCGGCTATACGCCCGCATATCCTGGGCAATGCCCTCGGCCCACGCTTCGGCCTCCTCGCCGTACACCTCGCGGGCCTGTTTCAACCACGTATCGGCATAGCGCGTCAGCCCGCCCGCCACCGCTTTATCCCGGAAATGATAGTCCTTCTCCTCCAGGCTCAACATTCGCAACAACGTTTCCACTGGTTTCAGCATGCACCTCTCCCATGTCCGATGATGTTCAACGAGCTGTGGTCCCACCGAAATGACCCACCAAACGTCGCGGGCTACACTTTGTGAAGCCGCTGAAGAGCGGCTTTAGAGTCGGCATAGGTCTCAATCCTGGACGCAGGGCACTTTGCCTACTATAGCACGCGGTTTCGTAAACCATGGGTCACCCCCGTGCTATGCCTGGGTAAGGAATCACATAAGAGCGACGGTCTTGACCGTCCTCAGATTCTCCAGGCAAGAGAGAACGAACGCCAAAACTCCACTTTTTTCAGTAGAGTCACCTTGTACTTTACCAATCGGGCTCGCCAGCCGATTCGGTCTGTAAAAGAGCAACGCCTACGGCGTCCAGGCCAACGTGGGTGGTAAACACCGGCCCGGCCTCCACCACCCGGACGTCCGGTACAGAAGCAGCGGACGCCAGCCGCTCCTGGAGGGGACGCAGCACGTCAGGGGACAAGCCGGTATGCAACAACGCCAAACGCCGGAGGGGCGCAGCCTGTTCCACCCAGCGTACCAGCCAGGCGACCGCCCGTCGATGGGTGCGCACCCGGCCCAGGAGACGCGCCTCCCCTTGATGGTAGCCGATCAGCGGTTTGAGACGCAAGAAATTCCCCACCTGAGCTTTCACCCACCCCACCCGACCGCTGCGACGCAGGTAGTCCAATGAGTCCAGCGCCCCCAGCACGAAGGTGCGGCGACGGGCCGCGGCAACCCGCTGCCGGATCTCCGCCACCGACGCGCCCTGAGCTGCTGCTTCTGCGGCTTCCACCGCCAGCCAGCCCAGCCCCATGCTCACCTGACCACTTTCCACGAAATGGATCGAGAGGCCATCTACCAGCTCGGCAGCGCGTCGCGCGTGATCCACCAGGCTGCTGAGTCGCGCGTCGATAAACAGCGCTACAATCTCCTCTACGCCATCCTCTTGCAACTCCTTGTAAGTACGCACAAAATCCTGTATGGAAGGGGCCGCGGTCTGAGGAAGATCATCACTGCGTTTCAATTGATCGAAAAACCATCGCCGATCTATCGTGCCATCGTCGCGATAACTCTGCCCGCCCAAAGAAAAGTAGATGGGGACAACGGCGATGCCCAGCCGCCGTGCGACCTCCGGCGGCAGATCGGAGACGCTATCGGTGACCACCCGAACCCGCCCCGTCACCGTTAGAAACGCCTTCCTTCATAAACGATCAAACCCACGCCATCAGGGCCAATATGCGAGGCTAAAATAGGATCGTAAGTGATGATGGGCACATTACGACCAGGGAGCAACTCCTCCAGCTCTTCCTTCAGCTTCTGAGATTCTTCGCGGGTCTGCTCACTGCCACCCTGAAACACCACCATCTCCTGGACACGAGAGAACTCAGAAGCGAACTCCATCAGCTTGTCCAATGCTTTCGAAGCCGAACGACTTTTCTCCAAGGGCTGAATCTCCCCGTCCTCAATCGTCAGGTAGGGGTGGATTTCCAACATGGCGCCCAAAATCGCCTGCATGGCCGTGATCTTCTTGCTGCGGTAAAGGTAATCCAAAGTATGTGTAATCATCACCACGTAGATGTGGGGAATCATGCCGCGCAGATGACGTACAATCGCGGGCAGCGGAAGCCGACCCTCCCGTAACAGCAAACCAGCCTGCTCCACCAACAAGCCCAGGCCCACAGAAAGCGTCTGAGAATCCAGGATGGTAATATCACAGCGCCCCATAAAGTCCCGGGCAGCCAGGCGGGCGTTGTGCACCACCGGACTTAAATGACTGGAGGAGAGAACCACCAGCATCTGATTTGTGCGATAGAGCGTGCGCTCGAAAACCGCCCGGAAATCGTCCGGCGAAGGTCCCACGATCTCCACAGGCTGGCGATGTCGAGCCATCTCCTCAAGCAGCTCCGTGTGCCCGCCGGTTTGTTGATCATAGAGCAGCGTGTGGGAGCCCGTCTGGGCCACAATAGGGAGACAAACGATGCCCAGGTCGAAAAGACGCTGGGGAGGTAGATAAGCGGTGCCGTCGGTTATCAGCTGCACATGATTCACGTCCACATCCCTCCAGAGTATTGAATAAAGCCATCTAAGACCTCCGAGGCATCCGGCAAGCAATGAGTGCTAAACTCCGGAGGTCTCCATGAGACAAAATAAGAGAACAGCTCCGTTGAAAAAATCGGAAATGACCTCCAAGCGATCAATGTCGTTCCGCCGAGCGCACCTCAGAAGCGTTACCCACGGCGCTCACTCGATAGAGAGCAGGTACGGATAATGAGGCTGTCCACCGTAAACGACCTCCACCTCCAGCTCTGGATAGTGTTCCATGAGCAGAGCGGAAAGCTCATCCGCGTCCTCTTCCCGGACCCCCTCCCCGTAATAGAGCGTCACCAGCTCACGATCTTCGAGATCGGCGTGGGATAAAAGGCTCAACACCACCCTCTCCAAACCATCGTCGCTCGTGATCAACTCTCCATTGAAAAGACCGATCAGATCGCCCTCTTTCACATCAAGGCCGTTGATCTTCACATCGCGCACAGCCCGCGTCACCTCACAGGTGATCACGTCACGCACGGCGGCCAGCATAGCGGCCACGTTGCCGTCAAGGGTCGCCTGCTGATCCAGCGCAAGCAAGGCGCTGATCCCCTGAGGCACACTACGCGTGGGCACAACGACGGCCTCTTTATCCCACAGCTCGGCCGCCTGTTCGGCAGCCATAAGCACATTCTTGTTGTTGGGCAGAATCACCGCTTGATCCGCGGACAGCTGCTTCAACGCTTCAAGGATGTCCGTGGTGCTGGGGTTCATCGTCTGCCCCCCTTCGACCACCACGTTCGCGCCCAAGCTGCGGAAAATCCGCGCTATGCCGTCCCCGGCGGCGACCACCACGACGCCGATGTTCTGTGGGGACCCTTCCCCAATCAGCGAGGCCGGCGGCGTCACATCCGGCCCCACCACCGGGTGCTCATCCCGTCCGGAGATGAACTCCTGATACTGGGCCTGCATGTTCTCCACCACCACGTCGCGCAAAGAGCCGTGTTGGGCACCGTAACTGATGGGAACGCCGGGGTCTGAAACGTGAACGTGCACCTTAATAGCCCGACCGTCTCCAACCACCAGCGGGCAGTCCCCCATCGCCTCGATATTGGCGCGAATCTCGGCTTCGTCCACCTCTGCGCCTTCGATGATAAACTGCACATCATAAGGATAATTGCTGTCAAAGTGGAGCAGTTCATCGTCCCTGTGCCCGGGCCTGTGGCCCAGATCGACGACGTGCGCCAGGCGCTCGTCCTCCTCGACGGTGATGCCGGCCAGCTCACGCCACATGCCTTCCAGGATGACGACAAGTCCCTGCCCCCCCGCGTCCACCACCCCGGCCTCCTGCAACACCGGCAGCAATGCCGGCGTTTTGCTTTCGCTGATCCGCGCCTGCTCCACCATGCGCTTAAAAAGATAGCGCAGATCCCGGCTCTCCTTGACGGCCCGCGAGAGCTCCTCGGAGACTTCACGCACCACCGTGAGCACCGTCCCCTCTACCGGCTTGACGACACCCTGATAGGCCGTCTCCGTCGCCGCCTGCATCGCCCTAACCAGATCTGAAGCACTCAAGCGCGCTTTATCATCCAGTCCTCGACTGAACCCTCGCCATATCTGAGAGAGAATGACGCCGGAGTTACCTCGGGCGCCCATCAGCGCGCCGTGCGCCACCTTACCGGCGATGCGGCCCACGTGATCATCGCGCAGGTTCTCGATCTCCTTCCAGGCCGAAGCCATCGTCAATGCCATGTTCGTGCCCGTGTCCCCATCGGGCACCGGAAAGACGTTCAGGGCATTGATCGCTTCCTGATGCTGCCGCAGCCACGAGAGGGCGGCCCGCACCATGCGTTTCAAGTCCTGACCGGTCAGGACGGTGTAAACCTCGTCAAACTCTCGTACACTCACAGTCCATCGCTCCCCTCAAGAGAAATCGGTCACCCGAAGTGCCTGAACGTGGACGTTGACCATCTCCACCGGCATCTCCAAGGCTCTCTCCACCTGATAGCGGACCACGTTCTTCACACTCTGCGCCACCGACGCGATCCGCGTCCCATATTCTACCACAACGTAGACATCGATAATGATCTTGCGGTTGCGCACCCGCACCTGAACGCCGCGCTTGCGATCGGTAGACAACATGTCGGCCAATTCCGCGGCAAAGTTCTTGGGGACTGTCCCGACCACACCGTAGCATCGCTGTACTGCTTCACTGACAATGGAAGAAACGGCCACCGGAGAGACCTCAATCAGGCCTCGAGGCTGTAGCTCCACGTTCATCTTTCCTCCTTCCAGCTGCATCTTTCTCTCTGGTTGCGTCTTTCTCTTAGTATGGTATTATATCGACACTGAAAGAGATGAGGTGAAAACATGGCAAAATGTGAAATCTGTGGAAAAGGCACTGGATTCGGGCACAACGTCAGCCACTCCAAGAAGGCCACGAAACGTCAGTTTCGGGCCAATGTTCACCGTAAACGGGTTATGATCGACGGTGAATGGAAGCGAATTCACATCTGCACTCGTTGTCTGCGCACGTTGACCAAGCAGCAAAAAGCTGCTCTTTAGATATCCGTTCCAAGTTCAAACCCAGCCCCGTCATCCTCTAAGCGGGGCTGGGTGCGTTTTCCTACCTTACGCCCTCTAGACAACCTTCCGGAAAACCCTGCGCCCGGCTGCTCGCAGGTCTCCAATAGCCCGTTGCACCCCTTTCTCGGAGCGAAACACAGCAGAGCCGGCCACTAACGTATCGGCGCCGGCCTCGACGACTTGCGGCGCGGTCTCGGTATCAATCCCGCCGTCCACCGCTAGACGGGCAGCACTCCCTGCTCTGTCCAACATCTCCCGAACCCGCCGGATCTTGGGTACGATCTCCGGGATAAAACTCTGCCCGCCGAAGCCGGGATTGACGCTCATCACCAACACCACGTCAATCAGAGGAAGCACGTATTGCAGGTGGGCTTCCACCGTCCCCGGATTCAGGACCAGGCCCGCTTTGGCGCCCAGGGAGCGAATCCGCGCCAGGGTGCGAGGGAAATGGATGCTCGCTTCAGGATGCACAAGCAACCAATCCGCCCCGGCCTCTACAAAGGCCTCCAGGTAACGCTCCGGGCGATCCACCATCAAATGCACATCCAGCGGCAGGGTGGTCGCACGTCGCGCCGCACCTACAACCACCGGGCCGATCGTGATGTTGGGCACAAACTGCCCGTCCATCACGTCAATGTGGATAACATCCGCCCCTCCAACCTCCGCTTCCTGAATCTCCTCGGCCAGACGCCCGAAGTCGGCTGCCAGGATCGAGGGGGCAATATACACTCTCTTCTCCATAGCCCGATTATAATACATGGGTTACTCAAAAAGGCAACCACCTTTCTCGTTTATCCCGTCGCCACGTCATCGTTTAGTCTTCTGAGTAGGCGATGGGTGCCACGCACTTTTGCACTCCAGCCCATTAGATCCACAGACTTCTTGATAAACTTAAGTGCGTCACACCTCTCAAAATGCCAAACGGATATCTCTCCACGTAACGCTCAGGCTCCCCGCGCCTTTCACAAAAAGTGTGGACATGGACGCGGGCTGAAGGCCAGTTCTCAGCCGAGCTCTCTCAAAACTTCAAAGAGAACACAAGGGGGAACGACACCAAACGAAGGAGATGCGAATGACTGCTCGGCCAAGAGGCGGAGCACGCTCATGCACATCGAAAATGAGGATCTGAATGTTTTATGAGTAGGGCAGGATGCGAAAGGACAGAAGAGCCTCTCCTTCCAGGCGACCTCCTTAGTCGGTCGGGAGATCCTCCACAGAACGTGGCCAGTCACCGGTATAGAAGGAGAGATATTCCGGTAGACCCAGACGCCAGAGAGCGTCCACGTGTGCCCCCTCGTGGGTCTGATAGCCGACCTCCAGGCCCTGCTCTTGCAGGCGGTCCCGCAGCGTGATCGTGCTACCGCGCGCCCAGTCCTGTGTGCCGGCGCTCAGATAGATGCGCTGCCGGGGATCGACGGAGTCGAGCAAGCGAAAGGGATCATAAGCCGGAAGTGGGTAGTTCACCGCCAGCGCGGGGCTATGACCGCCCACCTTGCCGAAGAGCTCCGGGTGGCGGAACCCGATCTCCAACGCCCAGACCCCACCCCGCGAGATACCTCCCAAGGCGCGCCCCTCCGGTGCCTGCCAGGTCCGGTACGTTTCATCGACAAGGGGGAGCAGCTCGTTGACGAGCATGCCCTCAAAAGAGAAATCACCACCACTGGAATTAATATACATCCCGTGAGGATTCACCACGCCCGGCATCACAATCATCAGCGGCCCGATCAGCCCCTGCGCGATCCAGGCATCGGCGATTTTCACGACCCCCAGCTCCTGCCAATGGGTCTCGTCCATGGGCCAGCCGTGCAGAAGATAGAGAACGGGTAATCGATACTGCTGAACATAGTCATGGGCGTAACAGGGAGGTAGATAAACCGTATAGCGGATTTCCTCCCCGTACATGGCTACGCTTTTCAAGGTCTCTGTCACGAGCGTGCCCTGCTGTTCCGGGCACACAAAGGGAGTGGGGGTAGACGTGAGCGTGGGCGTGAACGTCGGTGTCGGTGTCGACGTCTCTGTAGGACGCGCGGTCGGCGTGGGTGTGCTTACGGGGATAGGAGAGGCGGACGAGGTGGCCTGCTCCGCCATGACCAAGAAGTCGGGATTGCCGACTTCATGCCCCCGGTTCTGACATCCCAGCAAAACCAAGATCAGTGTAAAAATCAGCAGAATACGCATACGTTTCACAAAAATGACTTCTCCCACGTGACGTTGAAATGATCTGTCAGATAGCATAACATCAACGGACGAGGAGGCAAGGTAAAAGGAGGCGATTCTGGGCCAACGCCCCCACATAAAAAGAAGGAGTTGGATGATCTCCAACCCCAACCTGCGTACTGTTCAGACACAAAAAAGACAAGGCTCTTGGCAATGACCTACTCTCCCAGGGAGTCC
>JBNGCW010000002.1:0-182275 GCA_049975525.1 Anaerolineae bacterium | reverse complement strand
GCTGCCCTTCCTCCGTCTCCTCCGCCTCTGCAGGGGGCGGCACTTCGACCTCCGCAGGGGCGCGTTGCAGGGGCGGGGTGGGCTGTGAGTCCGCCGTGCCCTCGGCTTCCGCCTCTGCGACGGAGGGCGGTGCGGTCTCCGGTGCGGGCGCGGTCGCTTCCGCCGGGGCGCGCTGCAGGGGTGGCGCGGGTTGTGACGCCGCTGGGCCCTCGGCCTGGGCCTCTGGGAGGGAGGGCGGTGCGATCTCCGGCGTGGGGACGGTCGGCTCCGCCGGGGTGCGCTGCAAGGGGGGCGCGGGCCGGGACTCCGCCGTGTCCTCGGCCTGGGCCTCTGGGGCGGAGGGCGGTGCGATCTCCGGCGTGGGGACGGTCGGCTCCGCCGGGGCGCGCTGCAAGGGGGGCGCGGGCCGGGACTCCGCCGTGTCCTCGGCCTGGGCCTCTGGGGCGGAGGGCGGTGCGATCTCCGGCGTGGGGACGGTCGGCTCCGCCGGGGCGCGTTGCAGGGGGGCCTTGGGCTTGCTCGGTTGTGGCTCCCCCACGCGGACGCGTCGCAGATCCTGGAGCGAGACGGGGGGCGGGCGTCTGCCCGACGTGAACTCCTCTACCTGGGTCATCACACGCATGCGCCGGGGGCCGGTGGGTTGCTCCGGCGGCTTGAGCCTTTCTCTCTGCAGCCTCCGAGCGGTCTGAGAGGGCGACGCAGCGGATTCGGAGGTCGGGGCTTTTTCCGGGGTGGAGGGCGGTGTTTGCTGCGGCCGGGGCTCCGGCAGCTTCACGTCCACGGAGTCCGGAAAGCGCAGCCGCGAGGTCGCCTCCGCGAAAGAGGGCAGACGCTTCAGCCACTCAGGTTCTTCGTCGGCGCCTGCCGTGCGCTGCACGGGCGTCTCGGGAGGGGCTTGCGGCGCGCCGACCAGGGGGAGCGGCGAGGCCTCCGGCGGTGTCACCGGGCGTGGTTCAAAACGCGGTGCTCTCAGGGGAAAGCGCGCCAGGTGTCGATCTGCATCGTGCGCCATGCGCACCACGGGTAGCCGTTGGACGCGCAGGTCGAGGACGCCGGGGTGGGCGACAGTGCGTTGCAAGCGCGTCCCCACAGAGCCGACCGCCGTCGCGCCGACCATCGTCAGCGTGGGACGCCAGCGGTGGGCGATCCGCCGGGCCAGATCGGTGGTCCGTTCCGTGATCTCGTCTCTATTCTCCATGCCGGCTCGCTAAAACTCCAGTTTTTCCATCTTCAGGCCCTGATGGGCGATTTCAATGGTTTCCACGGCCACTTCGTTGTTTCCGGTGTTTAAACTCGGCCCTGTCCACTTGACAGGGAAGGCCTGCTCCACGTTCCAGCGCAGTGCGATGCGTTTCTTGTTCTTGTGATCGTAGCGCACGATGAGGATCACGGCCATTTGCACCGGGGTGGCCGTCCCCTTGGTCAACCCCTCCTGGAACCACGTCCAAAGCGCGTCGGAGTAGGTGACGCCGCGTTTCAGAACGAGGTTACCGCCGTACTTGGCGCGTCCGGGCAGCACGTGGACGTGGTCGTTGACGCCACCTTCCTTGTACTCGTAGACGTCGCGTTCGACGTTGAGGCCGCTACACTCGGTGAAGGCGCCTTCGATGACGCTTTTCAGCTCGACGTAGTAGCGGAAGGTGGTCGCCGGATTTTCGCTCAGTTTCTTCATCCCCTGGGCCATACGTCTCTCCTCATCGTTCTGGTTTTCCCAGCCGGTCCCGTTGGATGCGTAGTTCCTCTTTGAGCAGTTGCAGCACGCGCCGCGCCAGCGCCTCGCGGTTCACGGCCCGGAGGACCTCTGTCTTGGATGTCGGCTGCCGGCTGCTCGATGCAGGACGTTGGCTATGGGACTCTGCGCCGGGTTTCATCTTTTTACTCCAAAGGCTTCTCTGTTGCTGCGTTGAGCCTGCGATTGATGGCCGCGATCTCTTCCACCCAGCGGCGGCGCTCGGCATGCTCCAGGTTCAAGATGTCCTCGCGCGGCCAGTGAAAGTGATAGGCGATGTAGGCTACCTCCTCGTGCAGGCGGTCGAGGGGGTAGCCTACAATTCCCCCCCCAGGTCGGCCAGATCCACCTCAAACTGAGTGCCGCACGCCGGGCAGGTGACGGGGATGTCGGCTGTGCCGTGTTCGTTGACGCGGCGGTAGAGTTCCTGGAGATAGGCCAGGTCGGCGGCGAAGAGGTTTTCGACGACGGTGGTGGTGATGTGGGAGAGCGTGCCCAGCCGCACGATGACGCGGGAGAGGAGGATGATGATGAGATAGGCCTGGTTGGCGCGGACGCGCGGGTCGCGCAGTGGGGCGATCTCGTCCATCGCCGTCGCCAGGCGCATGAGACCTTCACGGTGTACCACGCCGTCGTCGTCCACGTAACCGCGCGGCAGTGTGAACTCAAATTCTGTCTGAATAGTCAAGGTTGTCTCCACTAAAATGATCTCTAAACTGAAATCACCGGCAGAAAGCGGATTTTTCTACGACTTGATGCTATACGTGAGTTTCTCATGACCAAAATCACCAGATGTAGGGTGTGGCCACCTGAAAATCCGATTTCTTGGGCCTTTTTTCAGACGAGTCAAGGTTAACGCCTGAGCATAACAAGCACGTGAGAGGTGCTGCGTGTTGCGCACCATCATCGCGCAACACGCAACACGTTATCATCGACGAGGCGCAGGCGGTTACACCTGGACGCGCTCCATGCCCTCGTGTACGATGGTCAGCTCTTCGACGCCGATGTCGTTGCTGTCGGTCTTCATGGAAGGGCCGCTGATCTTGGAGGGCCAGGCGCGGACCAGTTTCCAACCGGCGACGGCCGTTCCTTCGCGGTCGTGCATGAAGATGGTGCAGTCGGTGCGGGCGGACGCCATGTCGCCGTTCACCACTTCCTGACGCCAATCCCAGAAGGCCATATTGGTGGTGATACCACGTTTCAGCGTCACCGGCGTCCATTTGATGCGGCCGGGGATCATCTGGACGAACTCCTTACCGTCCTCGCTGACGACTTTATGCTCCGTGACGTCACTCTCGGAGCCAACGCCGTCAATCTCGGTGAACCAACCACTGAGCTCGTCGCGGCCCTCGATCTTGATAGAAAACTGAAATGCGATTAGGGGATCACTCTCGCGGACAGGCATTGTTTACCTCCTACTGCTAAAGTTATGTTATTGCCCAGCCCACTGGCTGATGCGGAAGATTACGAACTCCGCCGGCTTGACGGGGGCCATGCCGACCTCGACGATGAGGCGGCCCATATCCCGGGATTCGGGCGGATTCAACTCCTCGTCACATTTGACGTAGAAAGCCTGCGAGGGGCTCAGGCCGAAGAGGGCGCCCTCGCGCCAGACGATGGTGAGGAAGGAGTCGATGGCGTTGCGCACCCGCGCCCAGAGCCGGGGCTCGTTGGGCTCAAAGACCACCCACTGGGTGCCGCGTTCGATGGATTTCTTGACGTAGTTGAAGAGCCGACGCACGTTGATGTAGCGCCAGGAGGGGTCGCTGGAGAGGGTGCGCGCGCCCCAGATGCGAATGCCGCGGCCGGGGAAGGCGCGAATGCAGTTGACGCCATTGGGGTTGAGGACGTCCTGCTCGCCCTTGGTGACGTTATAGGCCAGGCCGGTGGCGCCTCGGATGATCTCGTTGGCGGGCGCTTTGTGGACGCCGCGCGTGTTGTCGCTGCGCGCCCAGACGCCGGCGATGTGGCCGGAGGGGGGGATGATCTTGGGCCGGTCGGTCAGCGGATCGCTGATCTCGATCCAGGGGTAGTAGAGCGCTGCATAGCTGGAGTCGTAGCCCGCGATCTTCATGCGCCACTTGTTGATTTCGGCAGGCTTCAGCTTAGGGGGCGCGTCCAGGATGGCGACGCGGTCCCCCATCTGCTCGCAGTGCGCGATCATCATGGTCTGTACGGCTTTGATGGTGTCCAGGTCGAGGCTGCTTTGTCCGGGCATGGGCGTCATCAGGTCGGGAATGGCGAGCATGGTGGCGTCGTCCAACTCCGCCAGGCCCTCAATGCCGGTGCGCTCCGTCACGTCGCCCTGGAAATCCGAGGGCTTGGGTGGGGCCAGCATCTTGGTCTCGATCTTGAGCGATTGCTGCTGAGGACGGGGCTGGAGCTCCGCCAGGGGGAGATCGGCTTGGGGGAGGATGAGCTCAATGAGCTCCGGCATCTTGTTGTCGGCGTAGGTCACGGCGACCCGTTTTTTGCCGTCCTCTTGGACCTCTTCGACCAGTTGTGCCTCACGCACCTCTTTGGTCTGCCAGCCGCCGCTGATTTTCTCTTTCTCGACGATGAGGGTGAAGGGCGCCACGCCGTTGCCGCCCGCTTCCTCTTTCTTCTTGCTGTCACCTTTTTTCGCTTCCGACGCTTCCTCCGGCGCTTCCAGGGCTTCTACTTTGACGCGCAGCTTGAGGCCATCGAAACCGGCCTGCCTGGCCCGCGCGATGAGCTGAGGTTTGCCCTTTTCGTTGAGCAGCGGTGCCTGGGCGTGGGGGATGGTTTTGACGCTGATGACATAGCAGCGTCCGCCGCCGTTGAGGAAGTAGCCGTAGACGGAGTAGGGCAGGTAAGCGCCTTCCACAAACTCCCCGAAGGTCTCGACGTACTGACCCCAGTTGGTGACGAGCTGGGCTTTGCCCACGACGCTGCGGGTGACGACTTCACCGTCGATTTCGTCCTTGACCTCGGCTTTTTCCGTGAAGCCGACGAAGACGGGCATAGCGGTTCCCACGCCCTCGATGGGCTTCGCGCCCCGGTCAACTTCTTCGACGTAAACACCGGGTGAAAGATATTCCGGCATGGTATGCCTCCTTATGGCATGGACAGTTTTTTGGTATTACTGGTGAAACGACAGATTACGTTCCCACTGCAGATTTAAGATATATTTTTCTCGTTACCCAATCTGTAACCTCCTCCTTATCCTTAATTCAAGGCTGATCACGTCAACTCATGCTCTGATCACGTAGGTTTCGCCGGGGACGGTAAGCCGATGGTGGCGGGTCTCCCCGTTTTCCACGAGTTCGACAGTGTACTCCCCGGCGGGCAGCGTGGAGATGGTAAAGGAGCCGTCGGGCCGCAGGGCAACGTCGAGGTTGCGTTCCAGCAGTCGCATCTGGAGCGCGCTCACGTCGGCGGTGCTCTGCACGCGCCCGTGGATGGTCCAGAGCACACGTCCAGGGCCCTCCTCAGCGCCGGTCTCCACGTTGCGAAAGACGAGCACCCGCTCGCGCACCAGCGGCGTGGTGAAGGGCCGGTAGGGGTTGAGGGCGAAGGTCACCGTGCAGACGATGGCGGGGCGCACCTCGTTGTCCAGGGCGCTCCAGAAGAAGGAGGTGTCGCGCAGCTCATCACTTTGGGCAGCCTGCATCTGGATGGGCGCCGGCTGATCCTGCAGGGCCTCCGGGAGGACGTCCTCCGGCAGGTTGGGATGGCGGAAGAGCGCCATCAGCGTGCGGCTCAGCAGGCGGTGTTCGTCCTCCGGCTCGTTGGCCCAGGCGGTGATGACGTAATGGACGTCCAGGCGCACGGCCTGTCGTTGTTGGACGGCGCCGGCGCCGTCTGTGCTCTGCACACGCCACGGAGGGGAGGGATGGCGCAGACGAGCGTTTTCCCGCAGGTCGTAGAGGAAGAGGTTGAGGGTGGGGCGCGTCAGCCGCGCCGACCACCGGCGGTCGGGTTGGTCAAATTGGATGTCCACCTCCCCGTTCTGGACGGGCAGCTCGCGGATCAGCAGCCGGCGCAGGGCTTCGTCAAGAGCTTCGATCATTGTCGTGAGTTCCTTTCTGAACGGGTTCCTTTTTCTGCCGGGGGACCAGGGCTTGCCAGCGCTCCCAGCTCAGGTAGAGCGCGGAGAGCTGTGTAAGAATCAACAGCCCCAGCCCTAACCCGACGACGACTTTGAGGGCGTGCACTCTCGCGGGTAGCCCGGCTCGCGCGCCGCGCAGGGTTGCAGCGATCTCCTGCAGGTTGGCAACGTAGACGTCCATCTGCGGCGTGAGCGTGTCCAACGTGCCTTTGACGGTCTGGAGATCGGCGCCGAGACGCGTCAGATCCTCGCTGAGAAGGTTCAGGTTGTCTCCCAGACGCTCCAGGTCATCCTCTAAGGCCACCAGGCCGGGTGTCACCTCTTCCAGGCTGGCGTCGATTTCCTCCAGGCCCTGAGAGACGGGCATGTCCGGCTGGTATTGAATGCCCAGCCCGATCTCGAAGTCGTCACCGAAGAGGTTGGGGATGATGAAGCTGAAGTTGGAGAGAACGGTGAGGGTGTGCTCCACGTCCTCCATGGTGTTGATGACGTTGGGCAAGGCGCTTTGCACCCCCCCAATCGCGCGGGGCACTTCCTGGGTGATGACCAGGGTGGTCTCATCGAGCAGAGGCTGTGTCTCTGTGAGCGCCTGGGAAGCGTCTAGAATGGCGACGGAGAGTGTTTCCAACGTTCCACCGGTCTCTTTTAAGATGACCTGAGTCTGCGCGGTCGAAGCCGCGATCCTCTCCGTGGTGAGTGCCAGTGCCTCCAACTGTGTCTTCAGGCTTTCTTCCAGGGTGTCCAGGGTCGGAGAGAGGAGAAGCAGGCCGGCCACGCTGCCCACCAGCCAGAGCAGTGTGGTGAACAGCCGGATAAGACTGAAAACTTGTTTTATGTGCATCTCGCGT
This sequence comes from Anaerolineae bacterium, assembly GCA_049975525.1. Taxonomy (GTDB): domain Bacteria; phylum Chloroflexota; class Anaerolineae; order B4-G1; family SLSP01; genus G713. Next base: position 175,626 of record JBNGCW010000002.1, on the reverse strand, counting down.
CTCATTTCAAGGATTGGGCAAGCTGTTTACGTAATGTTGAACGTCTTCGTAGAGTCTTTTGATCTTTCCCTGCTGGTTTTCCGGAAGGAATAGATTGTAGGTATCTTTGAAATCCTTGTTGGCCTTTCGAACGACGGCGCGATCTTTCTGCGTCTTGGGGGCCATGTTCAGGACGTGGTAGCCTTTGATCTGGAACTCGCGTACGTGCTTGTCGTCTTTAACGAGCTTGCTTCTCTGTGACTTTTGGAGCCCGGCCTCCGCCACATCCACCGCTGTGGTTCTGATGCGCGTATTGCGTGAGAAGGGAATCTCGATAGTTTCGCCTTTGGGTTGTTTTAAAATCTCGTAGGGCACGTTGTGTTTTTTGCTGAAAGCTTTGACGTTGCTTTTGACTACTTTGGCGACGCTAGGCGCTACGTAGATTTTCTCCACGTCCTGAGCGATGTCGACGGTGCCGAAGACTTGAATCTCGAAGGGTAATTCGCTGGCCCACTTTCTCTTTCCTGTGACCATGTTCACCACGTCGGCGACGATATCCATCTTTTGTACGTTTTTCAAGCCGGTGTGACTGCCCCCCATGGCGAAATCGTGCAGAGCCAACAGGATGTTGCGGCGTGGTGTCCCGTGGTCGGTGGCGGTGTAGACCACCCGCTCCTTGACGTTGTCGCGCTTGAGCACAAAGTGAGTGTCGCCGTAATAGTTGACGCCGTAGTCCTCGGGTTGGGAGCCTTTAGAGCTGCGGGTGGTTTCCCAGTTGAGGTTGACGGCGCCGAAGGTGGGCAGCTCCTCCGGTTTGAAGTCGAGGAGGCTGGTCATCAGCTGGTCTTTCCACTTGCGGAAGCGTAGATACGTCTCGCCGCGTTCCTTCGCGTAACGAGGATGTTCGTACTTGCCGGTGTAGGTGACCGTGTCACTCAGGCCCTCTTTCTCGAAGAGCTCGGCGGTCGATATCGTTTTCTGTTGCGTGGTGGCAGCCCTGAATTTGGTCTCCCCCTTGCGGGGATCAGGGGGTTTGGCGCGTTTCAAATACTTGCTGGTGCGTCCAAACCAGTCAAGGCCCTTGACGGTGATGGTGAGGGGAACGGTGGGCAACCAGTTCTCCATCCGGGTGAGGAGCTCTCGGGCCTGATCCTCCACAAGATTGAAGTTCTGCATCAAGACGGCCATGAGTTCGTCTCTGGCATTACCCATGCCCGTGCTGCGCTCTTGGGCTTCGATTTCCTGGAGATGTTGCTCCTGTTTCTCGTTGAGGCCTGGGCGGGGTACCAATCCGGTTGGGCTCGGGGAAGGGGTGATGACCTCGTCTCTCAGCGCATTGAGTTTTCCCTGAGCATCGGTGGTGAACTTCAGACCGGTCCCCCCGCTCGTCTTCCACTGAGGCGTGGCCACGTCTCCGAAGAGCTGGCGATAGTAGGCCATGGAGAGCTCCCCCGGTGTCTCTTTGATGTTGTAAGCTTCCCGGGTATCCTCGGTCTCCTGGATCTGTTGCTGCGTATACGCCGCCATCTCGGATTGAAAGCGCTGGCTGAGGAGGTCGAACATCTTCTCTGGCTCCATCCTTGCTTGGGTTGCCATGGCGCGGATCTGCTTGGCGGCGATCTCTTTGCGGATCTCGCGGTGCATAAACTGACTCACCGGGTCACCGGAGACGAGGGTTTTGGCCAGTTCCACGGCATGGACTCGTTCTCTTTTGGACATTCCCTTTTCACGGAGGGCTCTTTTGATCTCACCTTCGTAGGCTTTTACCAATTTCGCGGCGATTTCGGGGTGGATGCCGGGGTCGTAGAGTTCCTGCGCAATAACCTGGGCCACATTGTCGAGAGCCATGGCCAACATCATGGCGTGGTTGATGCGATTATAGGGCGCCTTTTTGTGGCTATCGCCGAAGTGGCTCTGATAAGCCTTGAGGGCTTGATCGACGTGGGTTTTCATGGCTTCGCCGCGCACTTCGTTCTCCAGTTTATTTTTGAGGAAGGGGATGCGACGCACAGCCGAGAGGATATCGTCGGCGTTTAGCGACTTCCGCTGGACACGTTGTGCGGCCCCTGTCTGTTGCACCACGTGGGTCAGCTCGTGGGCCAGCAGACGCTTGCCGGCGTCGGTCGCCGGTTGGTAGGCTCCCGCGCCGAAGTAGATATCCTGGCCGTGGGTGAAGGCTTTGGCGTTGATCTGACGCGAGATATCCGCCGCTTCACTGCCTGTGTGCACGCGCACGGCGCTGAAGTCGGCGCCGAAGCGCGGTTCCATGAAGCTGCGCGTCGCCTCGGGCAGAGGTGTGCCGCCGTTCTTGCGGTTGATGAGTTTCGCCTCCAGGTCGGAGGAGAGCGCGAAGCCACCGCCGTCAAGAGACTTCATCTGCAGCTCTTCCTCTTCCATTCCCTGGCGCTGCACGGCGGGTTTCAACTGCAGCTCCTCTTCTTCCTCTTGACGCTGGAGAGGCGCGGTTTGGAGCTCTTCCTCTTCCATCTCCTGGCGCTGCAGGAGGGGCGTGATGGTGGAAGCCAGGGGCTTGGTCTGGATTTCTTCCTCCTCGCCTTCCTGACGCTGTAGCCGGGCGCGGTCGGGTGGGCTTGACATCAACACCTGGCGGGCGACGCGGTCGGCCTCGCGCTCGTAGTGGTCGTCAGCGGGACCGACGCGCATCTTGGCCTGGATGAAGCGGGTGGCGGCGCGGTTGCCGACGGTGCGCTGGAGCGCTACGAGGTCGTCGATGGAGGGAGGTGCGGGATGGTTGAGGAGTTGGTACGCCGTCGTGCGATCGGGCGTCTCGACGACACGTCGAGGCGTTGGGCGCTCAGGACGCTTTGGTAGATGCTTAGGCTTCTGAGTCTGTGCTTGCTGCGCCATGTTTATTCTCCAAGAGCTGCGTGATTAATCTTCTTCCGTCCCATTATTGGCTGCCCTGAAAAAAGGGTCTGCCAAAGAAAATATGGGGTATATGTTGTGGTTGAGCGCAGCCCAACCACAACATATAGTATCCCTTTCTCTACTGAAAAACCTTTTTTCAGTAGAGTCATTATTGTTCTTGATAGAATAACCGATTGCCGTAGTGAAAACGCAGTCTACGCCAGTTTCAACTTGCTCAACAGGCGCTGTTCCGCGCGCTCGCGAAGTTTCTCATCCTCTGATAGCAGCGAGGTCTGCATTTTCCGCCAGTCCTTGGGGAAGTAGCTCTGGAGCAGGCCCTGCATCACCTCGCGCATGGTCAGGGTTTTCTTGGCCCTGGGCTGTTCGGGATTGTCGACGTCAACGGTTACATCCCCTGCAGGGCCGGGTGCCAGGGCCTCTACAATGCCCTCGATGGCGTTCTGCCCGGCCTGCTGTTTATCATACTTCTCCAGATAGGCCTGAAGTCTCTCACGGCGCGCGCCCATGCTCAACGTCCCACTCTTCCGCCGACTGGTCAGCCGGTTGAACCAACCCTTCTTTTCGACCTTGACGCCTTCGGGCTGCACGAGAAAGCGATGCCAGGCGTGATATTGGCGGGTGGTCGGTCCGTACTCGGCGTTCTTGGTCGCGGCGGCGATCTGTTGTCCTCTCTCATCATAAGCCGGGGAGGGTACATTGTTGATAGTGCCCTTCTCGATATACTCGTTCACAAAGCGCAGCTCCTGGCGCATGCGCTTAACGTTTTTTGCTCGCAATGATTGCTTGATCTTCTTGCCGATGGCGAAGGCGAGGATGCCCAACAGCGCCGTACCGGCCAGCGCCCAGCCGACCGGGCCGGCAGCCGCCAAAGAGGCACCGACGCCCACAGCGGCGGCGATTCCCGCGACGGTGAGCGCGGTTCCTCCCGCCGCCCCGACCAGATTCAGGACCCCGCTGAGCGTTTTGCCTTTGGCGCCCTGCTTGCGTTTGGAGACGGTGAAAGCGCTGCGCCGCGCCTCCAGGGTGGCGATCTCTTCTTGATGCTCCCTGACGGTCCTGGCTTCTTCTTCGACCTGCTCAAGCGCCTCTTCCGTTGTCAAATCGACGTCACCGGCGATGTTCACTATTCGTTCGTTGGCTTCGCTTATTTCGTCGTGCAGGGCGGCCAGGCGCTGATCGTACGCCTGGATGACCTTGGTGACCGCTTTCTGTCCCTTGCGTCGCTTGTAGACGTTGAAGAAGTCGCGTCCGGCCTGGATCAGGTTGAGAATGGCACCCACGCCGTAGCCGATGGCGAAGGTCACGTTGGCCAACAGCGCGGCTGCCGTGGCCGTCGCGCCGGAGGCGGCCCCCTGAATGATGGTGGAGATGGCGTTGGTGATACCGTTGAGCGAGGAGCTTACCGTTACAGAATCGGAAGCCAGGCCCTTGTTGGCCTGAGAAATCTGTTTTTCGAGCAGGGCCGTCGCACCGAAGAGCTCATCTTGACCCTGGGGCTTGTATTTGAGGAGCTCCAGTTCGCGTTTTGCTTCTTTTTTCCCTTTGCGCGCCTGGTGGATTTTGAAAGAGCCCGTTCCCAGGCCCAGCAGGTTGGCGAGCAAGCCATAGCTGCCGCCGGTGATGTTCTCCGGCGCTGTGGCCTCCAGCCACTCGTCGCGTCCACTCCCGCCCAGCCAATCGGCGTAGGAGCCGTAGGTGCCCAACGCCGTCTCGAAGAGATCCGTGTCCACCTCCTCTGAGGGGAAGTGCTGTCGGACGACCTCGGTGATAACCGCTTCTTCGGCGTTGAGCAGCGTCTGACGATCGTCCAGCAACGCTTGGAAAGCGCGGACGCCCGCGACACGTCGGCTCTGAGCTCTGTTTTCCTCCAACCAGAGGAGCGTCAGCGTCTGCAGCTCTCCGAAAATCACCTCCAGTATGCGGAGGTTCTCATACAATTGGGCGTCGCTTCCAGACTTCTCACTCTGAGATTTCTGATAGTGGAAGAGGGCCAGCTTCTCGTCGATCTGTTTGAGGCGCTTATCGCGCCGCGCCAGCCGCCCCTCCGTGGTCTCGGCGCGGAATTTGTCTCGGGACCAGAGTTGCTCGCCGCTGGGGGCGGAGGTGCTCTGCTGCTCCTCTGGCACAGATTCTTCCTCAACCACCTGCTCTTCGCTTGTCTCCTCAGAAAGCGAAGATGGGCTAGTCCCCTCCTCGACCGTCTGGATGGGAAAACCTCTGGCTTTGGCAAAGGCGTAAAAGGCGGCCCGGTCCGCAGTGTACGGGTAAGCGTCCCCTCCCTTGAGATAGACGACGTCGAGCCAGGCGTCGCCGTGCAGCTGGCTGGGCTCTGCTTCCACGAGCAGCCGCTCACCTGGCCGCAGTGTGTCGAGGGTCTCTATGGGTTGTTCCACGTTGGAGACACCGTACAACGCCAACGCTGCCTCGTCTTCCGGTGCGCGCCGCAGCGCCGGCGCGCGCTTTTGCTGTACCACGTGGGTCAGCTCGTGGGCCAACAGGTGCTTGCCAGCAGTGGATTCGGGCGCGTAGGCTCCCGCGCCGAAGTAGATATCCTGGCCGTGGGTGAAGGCTTTGGCGTTGATCTGACGCGAAATATCCGCCGCTTCACTGTCTGTGTGCACGCGCACGGCGCTGAAGTCGGTGCCGAAGCGCGGCTCTAGAAAAGCGCGGGTGGCGTGGGGTAGGGGGCGACCGCTCCTCTTGGAGTTGGTGAGCTTGGCTTCCAGGCCCGGGGAGAGGGTGAAGCCGCCGTCTCCCCTGGACTTCATTTGCAGGGTCTCCTCGTCTTCTCGTCGTTGTGCGAAGGGCATGATGGAGGGCGTTAGAGATTTGGTCGGTAGTGTTTCCTCTTCCTCTTTGTCCTTCCGGCGTTGGACTTTCGCAGTCGGAGAGAGAGGTGGTTTCTTCGGCGCCGGTTGGATGGGGGGGACGGTCTCACGCTTGTGACGGGCGTCGGCGGGACCGACGCCCTCTCTGGCCTGCACGAGGCGCGCAGCGACGCGGTTGCCGAGGGCGCGCTGCAAGCTCCCCATGTCATGGGGCGTGATACGTTCGGGATGGGCTGCCAGATGCCCGGCAGGGCGCAAATCTGCCGGGGTCTGACGCGCCCTCTCTTGCCTTTGGGTAAATTCCCGACGTTGGGACTGCGATGTATGCGCGATGGCACGAGGTCGGCTTGACATTGTTTTATCTATCCACTGCTCCTTGCCCTGGCTAAAGGCGTTATCTGCTCTTCTCGACAACGCTTTGTTCAAGGATATTGCCACGGCGTTATATGGGCGTTATATGTTGGGTCAAACCTTCTTGGTGTGTCCTTGCTACGCCGAACAGGCTCTTCTATCCCCCCTTGGTTGCATTTGATAGTCCCTTGCGGGGGGAAGCATTGTTTGTGGTGGATATCTCATCCCTCGTGTCCGGGGCAAGGAGAGGGGAGGAGAGGGCGGGTGAGTTTTCGCTGTTAGGTGTAACCTGCTCTGATAGGATGCATTTGACTCACCCGAAAGTTGAGCTTAGGTGAATATGTGTTCCGATGGGCCGCCGGTGATTCTAGTTGACCGGCGAGCCTGGGCCCGTGTGGGTAGTTGGTTTCGACGCGCCCAAAGATAAAGGACGGTGTAGCTTCATTGGGTAAGGAGATAATCCTTTTGCCCACACTCTTACATTATATCATAAATTCTCTCGATTGGCTATCGGGAGTTTGAATTCAGGCAGGGTTTTGTCCTTTTCCGCCGACGTTGCGTCGCTTACCACGAGTGAGAGGTTCGTCGTCAGGCACGGAGTGGAGTGCCGTCAAGACGCGACTCCTTCGAAAACAGATAACGAATTGAGAAATCAGCGAATTAAAACCCTGATTTCCTATGCGTTCCGTGCCTGACTACTGCCTTGTCAAATCTTAACGGATGGATGAAAGTGGCTATAAGAAAAGCGTTTTTACTTAAAAACGCCTTAAAATCCTTAGTGTACTTTGTGTCCTTGGTGGTTTTTTTCAGTGAAGTCAACGTTTATTCCTCCAACCATACTTCCAGGGTGCGTCCGACGGCTTCCAGGCTCTTCGCCGAGACCTTGTCCGGTGTGTCCTGGGTCGTGTGCCAGTAGGGATAGTTGAAGTCGATGATATCCATGGCGGGGACGCCCATCCGCGCGAAGGGCACGTGGTCGTCGATCATGGTGTGTTTTCGCTGTGGGATGAAGCGTTCTTCGTACCCCAGGTCGGCGGCGATGTTCCATAGGGTCTGGCTGAGTGCGGGATCGGAGTTACCCTCGTAGTAGAGCTGCTGGTCGGCGTCGCCCACCATATCGACCAGCACCATGGCGGTGAGCGGCGGTTCCCCGGCCTCGCCCCAGTGTTCGGCCATGTAGGTGGAGCCGACGATCCACTCCCAGCCGTCCAGCCGACCGTTGTCCTCGGCGTCGAAGAAGGCCAGGTAGACGCGGTTATCGACCTGGTCCCAATCCAGCGCGCGGGCCAGCTCCAGGAGCACGGCCACGCCGCTGGCGCCGTCGTTGGCGCCCAGCACCGGCACCGAGGGGTCTTCCTCGTCGGCGGCGCGGCGGGTGTCGTAATGGGCGCCGAGCAGCACCGCCGGTCCCTCGCCGCGCCAGGCCAGGATGTTGCGCACGGGTGTTTCTCTGTAGGTGAAGGTCTGCTCGCGGGTTGACCAGCCCAGTGCCTGCAGCGCCTCGATGAACATGTCGCCCGCTTTCAGGCTGGCCTCCGTGCCCGTGATGCGGTAGCCCAGGTCGGTCTGCCGTATCACCCAATCGTAGGCCAGATCGCCCTGGAAGGTGCGCGGGAGTGGGGTGGGGGAGGGCGTGGGCGTGGGCGGTGCGCTCGTGCATTGCGTCAGCGTCAGCAGCGCGATCAGTGCGAGCGCGATGGCGCTGTATGCCCAGTTTCCGGGATGCTTCAAGCATCCCGGAAACTGCAGCTTCACCGGGGGGCGGATCTTCATGCTCACGCCTCTTCAGATCTGACCTGGGCCAGCAGGCCGGTGACGATCTGCTCTGGCGTCGCCGGGAGTTGCCCGGCGAAGAGGTGCAACAGCGGTCCGATGGGCATCTCCTTGATGAAGGCCATCATTTCCATGCCCACACCTTCGGAGCCTTCGCCCATCTCCGCTGCCATCTGGGTCTGCATCTGCTGCATCAATGGCTGCAGGGCAGCCGCGCCGCGTGGATCGGCCAGCCACTCGCCGATGGTGCTCTCCTCGTTGAGGATGCAGGGCAGCGTCTGGGTGGAGACCAGTTCCACAGTGGCCTCGGCGCGGATGTCGGCGGCGGAGTGGCCCACCAAGATGTCGAAGGCGCCGCTTTCGGTGATCCACCGTCCGTAGGCGGGATCGTAGTAGGCGAAGGCCCGCGCGTCCAGGTGGAAGGTCACGCTCTTGGTCTCACCCGGAGCCAGCTCAATCTTGGCGAAGGCTTTGAGCTCTTTAGGCGGTCGTTGGAGCCGGGCCTGGTGGTCGTGTACGTAGAGCTGGAGGACCTCCTTGCCGGCGACGTCGCCGGTGTTGGTCACGTCCACGGCGACGTCAAGGCCGTCTACGTCCTCAAAGGCCTCGGCCGAGAGGCGCAGGTTGTCGTAGGCGAAGGTGGTGTAGCTCAGCCCGTGGCCGAAGGGAAAGCGCACGTCGATCTGGCGGGCGTCGTAGTAGCGGTAGCCGATGAAGAGGCCCTCGCCGTAGCGGACGGCATGGTTCTCGCCGGGGAAGTTGAGGTAGGCGGGCGTGTCCTCCAGGCGCAGGGGGAAGGTCTCGGCCAGGCGGCCCGAGGGGTTGACCTTGCCGAAGAGCACGTCGGCGATGGCACCGCCTCCGGCCTGTCCCATCATCCACGCTTCCAATACGGCGGGCGCCGTCTCGATCCAGGGCTCCATAGTCACAGCGGAGCCGCTGTTGAGGATGACGACGGTCCTGGGCTGGACGGCGGCGACGGCCTGGATCAGGGCGACCTGCTGGTCGGTGAGCTCGAGATCGGCGCGGTCGTAGCCCTCGGATTCCTTGAAGCCCGGCAGCGCGACGTAAAGCAGCGCGACGTCGGCCTCGCGGGCGCAGGCCACGGCCTCGTCGATGCGCGCCTGATCGAAGCCTTCTTCCATCTGGTACCCCTCTGCGTACCGAATCTTCGCGTCGCCTGCCAGCGCCTTGAGCTCATCCAGCGGCACGTCGACGCGAGTGGGGTTGATGTGCGAACTTCCGCCGCCCTGGAAATAGGGTTCTTTGGCCGCGTGCCCGATGACGGCCAGCGTCTTCACGTCCTTCAAGGGGAGCAGATTCCCTTCGTTCTTGAGCAGGACGATGGCTTCTCCGGCGACCTTGCGCGCCAGGGCGTGATGGGCGTCCACGTCGAACTCGCCGTCGCCCTTGGGCGTCTCGGCGGCTTTGAAGATGATGCGCAGCAGGCGCCGCACGGCTTCGTCAAGGACCTCCTCGGCCAGGGCGCCGCTTTCTACGGCCTCGACGACCCGCTGCACGCGCTCCGGCTGCGGCCCGGGCATCTCCAGGTCCAGCCCGGCTGCCAGGGCTGCCACGCGGTCGTGCACGGCGCCCCAGTCGGAGACGACGAAGCCCTCGAAACCCCATTCACCTTTGAGAACCTCGGTGAGCAGTCGCCGGTGCTGGGAGGTGTAGTCGCCGTTGACGCGGTTGTAGGCGCACATCACCGTCCAGGGCTGGGCCTTTTTGACGGCGCGTTCGAACCCCGCCAGGTAGATTTCGCGCAGTGCGCGCTCGTCAATCTGGGCATCGATGATGAAGCGCTGAGTCTCCTGGTTGTTGGCAGCGTAGTGCTTGAGTGACGTGCCGACGCCCTGGCTCTGCACACCCTCGATGAGCGCGGCCGCCATTTCCCCGCCCAACAGCGGATCCTCCGAGTAGTACTCGAAGTTGCGCCCGCAGAGCGGCGTGCGTTTCATGTTGTTACCGGGGCCGAGCAGCACGTCCACGCCCAGGGCGATGCTCTCCTCGCCCAGCGCCTCGCCGATCTTCCTCACCAGCGCGACGTTCCAGGTGCTGGCCTGCGCCGAGGCGGTGGGGAAGCAGGTGGCCGGCAGGCTTTCGCTGACCAGGGAGTTCGGGTCTGCGACGCGGCGCACGCCATGCGGCCCGTCGGAGAGAGCGATGGCGGGCACGCCCAGCCGCTCGATGGTGAGGGTCTGCCAGGGGGAGGCGCCGGTGCAGAGCGCGGCTTTCTCCTCCAGGGTCATCTGGCTCAGAATCTGTGGGATGTTTGCGTTCACGTTTTTCTCCTTTATGAGGATGGGGTGGTGCTTTCACAATGTGACTTCGAGCTGCTTATCCCTTTGGGGTGGCTGCTTAGCGCTGCCCGTAAGCAGCGACAGGGGCAACGCAGCGGAGTCGCCTCGTGCTTACTATGGAAGGTTTGACTAAGGATGTTCACGAACATGATAGGTAGCCAGAGAGGACTTCAAGCATAGCGTCGATCTTCCAATCTGCAAGCTCCGGGCCGTTGGTGCGTACAACGCGGAGGCCGAGAAACATATGCTTTTCGGCCTCCGAGAAAAGCGTAGGGGGATAGACGGACTAAGTTATGATCTCAAATTTGATGGTGCAGGTTTCCGTTTCAGGATCCCAGTCGCGCCCCAGCAGACGGTGGCGGGTGCCCAGGCGCTTGCGCATGGTGGCCGCCGCGATGGTCATGGGCAGGCAGGCGAAAGGCTGCACGCCGGCATCTTCTAGCTCTTTGGTGGCTTCGCGCAAGACGCACTTGGTGCAGGCCATGCGGATGAGGTTGCCTTCTATGGTGATCCGACCAGATCTCATGGTGCCGATTTCGTCGACGAGCAACCGCTCGATCTCGATGAGAATGCTTTCGGGATCCTCTCCGGCGATCTCCAGTCCCATCTCCTGTTCCATGATCTCCAGTACCTTGTCGCCGATGGAGTTAGTGGTTGCAAAAGAGGCCTCGCCGAATAAATCCCACAGTCCTCTGGCCAGACCGTATACCATGATGTTGAAGACTTGTCGCAAGCGTTTTTTCTTGGTTTCTTCCGTAGCCATATTATTTTCGCTCCTTTTTAGTTGCGTGTCCTACGTTCACTGGATTGGTTCTGTTAACGGCGAGGAATTGCGCCCCACAGATCCGAGGCGAAGTTGCGCGTCATCAGGCGCACGTTGCCCAGGCTGGCCATCTCGCGTTCCACGGCAATGACCAGGTAGGAGGAGCCATCGCCCAGCAGGCGACTGAGGATGTAAGTTGTGTCTGTGGTGACCAGGTTGTCTTCCACATTTCCGCTTTTGAGTCGGCCCATGGTACGGTCTACCAGCTTCATCACCAGTGCGAACTGGGCGGTGGCCATCTCCAGGTTGAAATCCGGTGCGGCGCGGTACTCGGCAATAGCCAGGCCGTCTATGCCGGCGACGGCGGCGGCCTGGAAGCCGGGAATCTCGGCGGCCATTTCTTTCAACAAATCTCTTAATTCTGCCATGGGATTTACCTCCTGTGGTGTGATCTCTTCTATAGATTGTTGGATAGTTGTCTCTGTCATCAATGTGTCTTCTGCGATGGCTGCTTCCAGGGCTGCCATCTGATCTGCGGCCTCGGGCGCCATCTCCTCATCGAGAGTGTGCATGCTTTGGAGCACCAGACTGTGCCAGGGGACGTGAACAGTGCGGCGAGGAGGCGGTACGTGCATCTCTAATTCAAACGTGCCCGCGTCCCACTCTAAGATTTCTTGCATTCCCTCCTCGCCCTCGCGGTCTCCCAGAACTAAGTGGACGATCTCTCCTTCATCGAAGTAAATATGGGCTTCCTGTTCGCCGTGCAGCAGGTGCAGGTGGGCGCGGTTACCCTCGTTACAGTTGAGCGAGATCAGGCCCGTCAAGGACATCTCTCGCAGGTTACCTCTGACCGTCATCTGACGTTCTCCCCTACTTTGACCGTCAATGTCTCAATCGGTCCACATCTCGTCGAGCTGGTTTTGCAGCGAGGTGAGGGCGTCCTCTTCCAGCAAGCCGCGTTCCATGAGCTCCTCTAGAGAGAAAACCTTCGTTGACGCCGAGGCTTCCTCCGACACGAATTCGGGTGTGGAGGAAGGGCGCGGCTTTTCGAGCTCGTCAGGGTGCTGTGCGGGTTTTGAGGCGGGTTTTGTCCGGCGGGCTTCTTCTCGCTGGGCTTCCTCAAGGATGGCCTTCAAGGTTTCCAGCGTCTCGCGAGCATAGTAGAGCACCGCACCCAGTTTGACCTCTTCTCCGAAGACGATGAGCAGGAAGACGTCGGAGACTACCTGGGCCGAGTAGACACTGTACTGTTGCCCCTCATGGTAGTTCATCTGGAAGGTGTCCCCCTCGCCGATGAGCGCAGCGATGCTAGAGGCAGCCGCCATGTCACCGGCGACCAGGGCCGTGAGGGCAGAAACGTCGATTTCGTTGAGAGCGCCCTTGCTGGCGATGGCGTGACCGGTGCCCTCGACCAGCAGAATACACCGAGCACTCAGCTCCGCCCTTAGGGTGGCCAGTTTCGTCTCGATGCTCTCCAGGTCTTCGTCGGAGAGATAGAGGCCCAACGCCATGGGGGGTTTTTCCTGCTGCGCCCAGCGCCGGGCATGCTGCATCTCCCGTCGCACGATGTTCAAGAGGTCGTCGGGATCATAGGGCTTGGTCATGAAGTCGGCTACACCTTGACGCAAGGCTTGAATCACCACTTCCATGGAGCCCTGCCCCGTCAACATCACGACGGGCGTTTTGGGCGAGCGGCGTTTGATCTCCTTCAGCAGCGTCAGGCCGTCGATGCCCGGCATTCTCAAGTCGGTGATGACCAGATCGATGAGCTGACTTTCCATGATCTGCAGAGCTTCTTTGGCCTCGCTGGCCTTCAGCACATTATACTCGTGCGCGCTCAGCAGGGTGTCCAGGCTCTTGCGGACGAATGCCTCGTCATCGACTACCAACACGGTTCCCAGGTCTGTCATAGTGCCTCAATGCTGGCCGCTCAGGTCTGCGGCAGGCGGTAAATGTCTTTCATCAGATCCAAACCACATTTTAACTCTTTGACCCAGGCGATGAAGCGCTCCACGTTTTCTTTCCCCACCAGCATAGCGCCGTGTTGGGGGGCGATGGTCTCGATCTCCAGAGGACGCACCATCTCCGCCCAGCGTCTCAACACCTCACCGGAGGCGATGTAGCGTCGATGGAAGCCTTCCATGTACTGGACGTGATCGTCGAAGTTTTCGACGACGGTGTAAGTCTGTCCCAGGGAAGCGCCCAGGTCCCCGGAGTAGAGGATTTTGGAGACGGGGTCGTAGAGTTGGAAGTTGCCGGCTGAGTGCATAAAGTGGGCGGGGAGCAGCAGCATGGAACAACCGCCCACGTCGAGGATCCGGCCCCGGTCGGAGAGCGGCTCGATGCGGTCGCTCACCATCTCGTCCACGCCGAAGTGCATGATGAAGCGTACCCACAGTTGGGGGAGGTAGGCCCGCGCCTCGGTAACCATCAGCCAGGCGTTGGCCGCCGCGATGATATCGGGATCCTGATGTGAGAAGAGGATGTGCTTCAGCTGGCGTTGCGGCACGACTTCCGAAAGCTCCTCCAGGGCCCGGCTATAGAGTTTATGGCCGCCGGGATCGAGCAGGATGGCCTCGTCCTTGTGGACGATGACGTGTTGGTTGGCTTGCACCATCTGGCCCGAGGTAAAGTCCTCAAGCAGTACGTTCTTGTGCTCCGCGTTCTCAAACAATATTTGAGTAGGCATCGTTCCTCCGTTCATTTTCTGCAAGCGGGGGACGTAAGCACCCACGCCTCCAAGCTTGCTTGTTAGCGCCGTCTTCTGATGAAGCGCGTATATGGTCCCCGAAAGGTCCAGGGCAGCCCACGGAGCTGGGGCGAGGTGCCGTCGAAAGGGTCCCGTCACGTCGTCTGGTCGTGAACGTCCGCTGGCTCCGGGTGAAAGACCTGCTGTGAGCCTGGGTTTCCTTCTATTATTCGCCGGCCATCAGGTTTTCGAAGAGTCCGCGATTGAAGCCGGTGACCTCCAAAAACTGCTGCACGCGATGGTCTTCATAGGATTCGAGCATGATGTTCAGGTCCAGATCCATAATCTTGTTCAGGGCTTTGATACGGGCTTCCTTGTCAGGAGCGTCGCCGTAGGCTTTCTCGACGATCGTGTCGGCGGCCGTGGCGCGGCAGAAGGCCATGGCGGCGATGACGTAACGGGGCTCCAGCCCGACCTCGACGTGGCGTTTGCCGATGCGATAGCGCTCCTCGAAGTAGTTTTTACCGTATTGACCTTTGGATAGGCCTACCAGCCAGCGCAAGAGGTGGCCTTTCAACGCCTCGATGCGGCCGGGCTTGGCGTGCAGAATCTCTCGCAGGTGTTCGAAGCGCTCCAGCTGCTCGTAGAAGGTGTCCACCAGCGCCGGGCCGTGTTCCTCCAGGGCGGGGCGCATGTCCGCCAGCAGGCGCCGATCCTCGTCGCTCAGCCCTTCCAGTTCCTGTATTTCGTTGATGAATGCGTCTGACATGAGCTCCTCCTTACCCGCTTAGCACGTCGGCTACGGCCTGAGCACCCTCACGCACCTCCAGGAAGACCATCCCCATGTTGGCTCCGGATCCGGTGAGGGCGACAAAGAGCGCGTTGGGACCGGCGGGGGTGATCACGATGTTGCCGTCCGAGCCCTGGATCAGGGTCTGTTGGAAATCCCCTCGGGCCAGCTGCGAGACCGACCGTCCGGAGAGGCTCAGGATGGCGGCGGCGATGGCGCCTACGCGCATCTGCTCGACGCGCGGTGGCACGACGGCCGAGATGATGAGCCCGTCCATGCTGATCGCGGCAACCCCCTGGATGTCGGAGGATCGCTCGACCACGTTGTTGAGAATCCGCGTTAGTCGTTCACTTCTCGTCTCTGTTGCCATTTCGTCTAACTCCTTTTCTGGCTCTGATACGCTTGTGGAAGACTCCGATGAGGAGTAGTGGGCCTCATCGACCTGCCGAAGTCCTTCCATAATCAAGGCAGAACAAGGGATCTCTATCGTCACCTGGGGTGGCGCAACCCCTTGTTGAACCTCGAACGTGCCCGTCTCCCAAGACATCAATTCATAGACCACCTCCTCCCCTGTGCGGTCTCCGTGAACGGCGTGGACGATGCCCCCGCCGTCAAAGTAGAGCGTTAACTCGGCATCCTCCTGTCGCACCGTCAGACGAGCTCGCTGCCCGGACTGGCAATTGATCTGAATGAGATCGGCGATGTCCAGATCGCTCAAGTTCCCTTGTAAGGCCATTGTTGGTTTACCCTCCCTCACTTCCCTCTGCAGACAGCTCTGCCGCCGACATGTTCCAGCTCTTCTGGATGTGTTGGATGGCGGTCTCGATGTGTCGAGAGTAGTTACCGCCGTATCGGACGACGACGGCCAGCACCAGCGGGCGGTCACCCACCGTAAACTGCCGACACAAGACGCCCCGGCGAGTGCGGTGGGAGAGCAGGGCGAAGCTGTCGGCGCTGCCCAGGTTGAGCCGGGTGTCGACCTGTTGGGAGACGCGCAGGATCTCGGTCACCACGGCGGCCAGGGCGCCGGCCTCCGCGCGGTCGCCGGCTATGGCTACCGGCAGTCCTGTGCGGTCTGTCAACACAAGGGTGTCGAAGCCTTCCCTCTGACTTAACTGATCAATGACGTCTTGAACGGCTTTCATTGTCTTTTGCTCTCTGAGTAAAATCGTAGCTTACGTCGTACATCCGCCAGCACCAGTTGTAAAGCCATGCCCAATGTCTCCCGTACGCCGCGCCCGTGGAGCGCCACCGCTTCGAAAGTGGGCAGACCGGTGGCGTCCAGTGCCTCGCTCAGCCTCTCCACCGGGAGGATGTTGGGAAGATCGCGTTTGTTGTACTGGACCACCACCGGCAGCTCCGGCACGCCGCGCGCCCGCAGCTGCGCCCGCATATCCTGCCAGGAGGCTCGATTGTCGTCCAGGCGGTGGGTCTGGGAGTCGGCGACGAAGACCACACCGTCGGCGCGGCGCAGCACCGCTTCCCGCGTCGCCGCGTAGTAGACCTGGCCCGGCACAGTGTACAGGCCGAACTTGGGTTGCAGCCCGCCGATGTCTCCGAAGCCCAGCTGCATGAAGTCGAAGAAGATGGTGCGATCCTCACGGGTGTTGAGGGTGTAGAGCTCGCTGCGTGCTCCCGAATCCAGGTGCGCGTGGATCTGTTGCAGGTTGGTGGTCTTACCGCTCAGCGCCGGGCCGTAGTAGACGAGATTTAGGTTGATTTCACGCTTTCTGCGGTTGATGAACATGGTGTGTCGTCCTCGATAAGGCGCTAGGTTGTGGCTGCTTGTCGGAGCGCCGGCAGCCGGATTTCAAACTCCGTCCCTTCGCCAGGTACGCTGTCCACGGTGATTTCCCCCCCGTGCTCTTTGACGATACTGTAGCAGATGGAAAGACCCAATCCGGTTCCCTCTTCCCCTTTCGTGGTGAAGAAGGGCTCGAAGATCTGGGGGCGAATCTCGGGATCGATGCCGATGCCTGTGTCGCGTACGCGCAAATGCACGTGCCCGTTGTCGGGATGTGCGCAAATGTCCAAAGTCCCGCCAACGGGCATGGCATCGCGGGCGTTCAAAATCAGATTCATGAGCACCTCCTGCATCTGTCCCCGAGAAGCTTCGATGGGGGGGAGGTCTAGGGCACATTCGCACTTCACTTTGATGTCGTGTTGTGCCAGCTCCTTGTTGACCAGTGCCAGCACGCTTTCCACCACCTCCTGTATCTGCACCGGCTCGCGTTCCGTCTTGGGCGGGCGGGCGAAGTTCTGCAGGTTTTTCACCAGCTCCGCGATAACCTGCACCTGTTCCTCGATGATCTCCAGGTCTTCCCGCAGTTTATCCGCGGGAGGGGGCTTTTTCTTCATCAGGTAAATATAGGTCAGGATGCCCGCGAGAGGGTTGTTGATGTCGTGGGCCACGGAGGCGGCGAAACGCCCCAGGGCGCTGAGTTTCTCACTGTGGCGCAGCTTGGCGTGGGCCTGTTCCAACTCGGCGGTGCGCTCCTTCACTTTGGTTTCTAACGTGGCGTTCATCTCGGCCAGGGCTTCGTGAGTTTGTTTCAGACGGAGCAGGGCGCGGACGCGGATCAGCAGCTCCGCGTTATCCACGGGATGGGTGATGAACTCGTCCGCGCCGGCGTTCATCGCCGCTGCCTTCAGCTCGTGTTTGTCCTCGGGGAGGAGCATCAGCAGCGGGAAGAAGGGGAGATCGTGCTCACGTTTTAGCCGGCGGACCAGCGCATAGCTGTCTCCTTGCGCGAGCTTCCCGGCCACGAGCAGATCCGGTGGGTGCCGGCGCACGGTATCCACCACGTCGTCCGCGGAGGTGAGCCGGCGCACCGTGTAGCCGGAGGCCTGCAGCACTCTCCGCAAATTCCGGTTCTCTTCCGGATCATCGGCGATGATTAAGATATCAGCAAAGAGTAAGTTTTGCATCTCTGACCAAATTACAGGGTATGCCTCGTGAACTGTTCACATGATGATCGAAGGCGGTATGTTCGTTTCTTTTTTGCATGCTTCCAGCTTACCTCAAGATGTAAACTTTTACAACAGCTCTCTTTTCTCTTCTCGGCACGAAGGGCGAGTTTCCTCTTTTCACTACGGTTGTTCTTCCTGCGCTGTGGACGTGCGGGAGTGTGATTGCCAGGCCAGGCGGATAAAGTGAATCGTTTCGCTGGTGGCCTCCCGGTAAGGTACACGCTTGGAGAGAATCAGAGCCAGGATCAAGGGCTCGCCGTCGAGGGTGAACACCTGACCGATCAGGTTCATGTTGCCCCTGGTGACGATACGGACCTCATCCAGCTCCGGCCAGGCCAGGTGATCCTGGAGCTGTTCTGCCGCCCGGCGGAAGAGGTCGGTGACGGCGGCCAGCTGTTCCGGGTCTCCGCCGGTATCGGAGTGAGCCAGTGGCAGGCCCTCCGGGCCGATGAGCACCGCCAGGTCGAAGCCGTCGCGCTCGCAGAGCTCGTTGAGAAGCCAGCGGATGGTTTGAAAGCGCGTGCCGGAGAGGTGCTCAGGAGGCGGGAGCACGTTGCATCTCCGAATGCTTGAAGTGCCGCTGAACCTGACGGATCACCGCCTGGATGCCCGTCTTGAGGGTCTTGAAAACTCCCTCGCCGTAGAGGGCGGAAGCCTCGATGCAGGGAAAGTCGGTGCGATCCAGACCCAACCGCCGACGGAGCTCCGCCGTGGACAGGATGTCGTCAAGATCTCGTTTGTTGAACTGGACGATAATAGGAACCCTGGCGGGGGAAAGCCCCATCTCGCGCATGTATTTGGCCATGTCTTGCAGGCCCAGGAGATTTGCTTTCAGGCGCTCGCGCTGTGAATCGGCTACGAAGACAATCCCATCCGCCCCCTGAAGCACCAGCTTACGGCTGACGGCGTAGTAGACCTGGCCCGGCACGGTGTAGAGACTGAACTTGGGTCGCAAGCCGGCGATTTTGCCCAAATCCAGCATCAAGTAGTCAAAGAAGACGGTGCGATCCTCGCGGGTCTTGAGTGAGACGAGCTCACCTCGCATCTGGGGATTGGTATGCTGATGAATATACTCCAGGTTGGTGGTCTTGCCGCTCAATGCAGGACCGTAGTAGACGAGTTTAAGGTTGAGTTCTCCTTTGCGGCGGTTGATAAACATCGACGGTTTCTGGCTCCTTTCGTACTTTCCACGTGGCCGCTTCCCTCCTTCGACAGGAAGGCGGTTTCCGGCTTTATCTCCTCACTCCGTCTTATTCCCCAGCAGATCGGCAGGAATCAGACCGGCGGCCACTGCTTCTTCGACGTCCAACAGCCTCCGCTTGTCGCCTGGTTGCTCCTCACCCGAGCCGAAAAGATAGTCCAGCTCCCGATCAAGGGCGGAGAGATCCGTATAAAGCGCCTTGTCCTTTGCGAGACCCAGGGTGGAGCCGTTGCCCTCTTGCTCGAGGTGCGGCTGCAGCGTTGTCGCAGCCTGTTTGGTGTAGAACCAGACGGCGCCCGTGCGGCTCTCCATGCCGAAGATCACGGCCAGTAGGACCTCCTTGTTGATGTCGTAGGCGTAGATATTGTAATCCGGCCCTTCGTGGTAGCTGGATTTGAAGATGGAGTCGTTGCCCAACAGTTTCGAAAGCTCCACGGCGGCGGCGAAGTTGGCCGCCACCAGCACGCCGATGGAGGCGAGATCCAGCGCCTCCACTGCGCCTACGGCTTCGATAGGATAGCCGTTGTTGCTGATGAGCATGACGCAGCGGGCGCCGGTGTTGGCCTGTAAAGCGGCCAACTCCTGGTGAACTTGATCGTCGATGTCCCGTTCTCCTTTGCGGAAGGGATCTTCCTCCGCCCCAGAACGACTCACGGCTCGCTGGACGACCTCCCGGATCTGTTCGAGGGTGAAGGGCTTGTCCAGATAGCCGCTCACTTCCACGGAGTTCACGGCGCCGCGCAGCTCGTCATTGCCGTAGGCCGTCATCAAAACCAGGCGTGTCTCCGGCGTCACGTTGCGCAACGCAATGATCAGATCCAGGCCGTTCATTTCTGGCATCTGGTAGTCGGTGATGACCAGATCGTAGTGCGTCGCACGGGCTTTTTCTAACGCTTCTTCGCCGCTATTTGCCGTCTCGATGACGTAATTGGGGCCCAGTTTGGAAAGGCTGCGGGCGAGCACGACCGTGACGTGCGCCTCGTCATCGACGATCAGCACGCGATGCTGTTTTTGTTGCTCGACCATAGACTATCACCTCTGCTGCATATTCTCTACGATGACCTCTCCTGGACAATAATTGACTCTACTGAAATAACTCATGACTCACCTGAAAAAAGGTCCTAAAAATCCGATTTTTCAGTGGAGTCAACTCCTAAAAATCGGATTTCTTCAAAACTCCCCCTACATGTGGGAGAATTCGCGGTCAAAATCACTGGCTATAGGGGATGACCGACCAGAAATCCGATTTTCCCCCCTTTTCAGGGGAGACAATCATTAACTGCCAGGCGTCTCGCATTGGGATCAGAACAGTACCGAATTTTAACGCAACTTCCATCTTTTATTATAAGACGCCTGGGTGTGTCCAACATAAGGGTTACGTAGCTGCCCTGTGGAGATTTTGTTAGCGTTGCCAAAAGGTGCGTGTGGATTATGTATTCGCCTTGAGAGGTTCGTTGGCGGGCTCAAGGATATTTGACCAGCCCGTAGCCGACGCCGCGCACCGTACGGATGACGTCCTCTTTGCCGGTGGCCTCTTTGATCTTGTTGCGAATCCGGTAGATGTGGTAGCGTATCGTGTCGCGGGCCTCCCAGGGTTCACATTCGTACCCTTGTACTTCCTGGATCAGTTCCTCGGGAGGGATGACGCGCGGCGCTTCGCTGGCCAGATAAGCCAGCACGTCGAACTCCGTAGGGCTGAGCCCCAGCAACTGCCCGTCCAGGGTAATCACGTGGCGCATGACGTCCACGATCAGGCCGCCGCGTTTGATAAACCGATCCTGTTCGACCTCGGAGGTCTCAGGGAGGAGATCCGAAGGGGGATCCTCCTGCACCATCATGGTGCGGATCTCGTCCAGGTTGGTCGCCAGGTCCTGTTCTAACCGCGCCAGCAAGGTACGTCGGCGCACCTCCCGTTGATGTTTGATCAGGCCGGTGCGCACGCTCTCACGCAGATCTACCGTCTTCACCGGCTTGAAGAGATAGTCGTGGGCGCCCTGCCGCAGGGCTTCCACCGCCGTTTCCAGAGAAGCGTATCCGGTGAGGATGATGACCGGCGTGCTGGGATGGCGCTTGCGAAGGGCGGCCAACACCTCTATGCCACTGACATCGCCCAGCTTCAGGTCGATCAAGGCCAGGTTGAAGGCTTCCTCTTCGATCAACGCCAGAGCGGTACGTCCGTCCTCGGCAAGGGTGACCTCGTGACCTACGCGGGTTAGCACCTTTTCTAAAAAGAAACGGATGTTGGGTTCATCATCGACGACCAGGATTTTCGCGGAAATCGGCATATGCAAAGACCTTTCTTTTTCACTTGTTTCTACTTGTACGGGCTCGACCATCGGCGCTCGTGTTTCTTGTCCGGCGGGGTGGGCGCGTGTGAGATAAGTCTGTTCAATGTTCGATGGGTAGCCGCACCGCCATGGTGGTGCCTGCGTTGATCACGCTATGAACGTCGATTTCGCCCTGATGTGCTTTGACCAGGCTGTAGCTGATAGAGAGCCCCAGGCCTGAACCGTCGGGCTTGGTGGTGAAAAAGGGTTCGAACAAGCGGGAGATGGTCTCTTCATCCATACCCATCCCGGTGTCCGTGAAGGTGATGCGCACAGCCGGTCTCTCTTCCTCCGGTTTCTCTCCGGGCAGGGTGGCCATGTCGGTGGCGACGGAAAGCGTTCCCCCCATGGGCATGGCGTCCACGGCGTTGAGCATCAGATTGAGGAACACCTGCTTGAGGTGATCGGGGTTGGCGTGAATCTCCGGCAGATCCTCTGCCCACCGGCGCTCGACTTCCACATGACTGTGTTGGAGCTGTTTGTTGGTCAGCGCCAGGACGCTGTCCAGCACCTCGTGGATGTCGGTGCGACGATATTCCTGGCGCGTAGGACGATAGAAGTCGCGCATGCGGCGGATGATCACGGAGATGCGGTCGATCTCCTCTTCCGCTACGTCGATGTAATAAGAGATCGAACGGCGGTCGTAGGTTTTGTCCAACAGCTCTTCGTGCGCCAGTGTGATGCAGCCCTGGACGGCCTGTAAGGGGTTGTTGATCTCGTGGGCCAACGAAGCCACCAGGCGCCCCAGCGCGGCCATCTTCTCCGTATGCACCAGCCGTACCTGGGTCTCTTCTCGTTCCCGAAGGAGCCGTTTGAGATCCTCGTAGAGCCGTGCATTTTCCAGCGCCACGACCAGTGTAGGGATCAGCGTCTGGAGCATGCGCAGATCCTCTTGATGGTAGACGTTGGGTTTCAGGTTGCTTACGACGAGAACGCCGGTGACGTGCGTCTGCGATATCAGCGGGACGACCATCATCGCGCGGGGTGGGGAGGTGAAGTACTCGGTGATGGGAGACCAGAACCGTGGATGTGTCGGCGCGTCCTCGATAATGACCGCTTCCCCGGTTTCCAGCACCCACCCGGTGATCCCCTGGCCCGGTGGGATGCTGACGGGGATATGGCGGCGTTGGCCCTGGTAGAGAGTATGCACAAAGTGCAGCTCGCCGCTCTGCTCGTCGGCTTTGAGCAGCGAGAGGCTGTCGGCCTCAAAGAGCTGGCGGATCTGATCCAGGCCCGCTTCGGCGACCGTGGAGATGTCCAGCGAAGAGGTGAGGGTCAGCCCGATCTCGTTGATGCGGGCCAGTTCCTCGGCGCGCTGTTGGGCCTTTTTGTAGAGCCGTGCGTTCTCCAGGGCCGTTGCTGCGATAGAGGCCGCCGACTCCAGCAGTTCCAGATCCTGTTGCTTGAAAGGGCCGCTGTGTTTGTTGACGATTTCGATGACGCCCACGACTTCATCGTGGTGGAGCAGCGGGGCGCAGATCAGGGAGCGGGTTTGGAAGTCACGGGCTTCGTCGAAGGCGGCGTAGAAGCGGGGGTCGGCGGCGACGTTGTTGACCAGGACGCCCTTTTTCTCTTGGGCGACCCACCCGGCGATGCCTTCGCCGGGCTGCAATACCTTGTCCTGCAAATGTTCGGCCGCCTGCTCCAGGGTGACGGCGAACCGCAAGCCTCCCGTCTGTTTGTCGGTTAGCAGAATCGAGCCCTCGGCGCTGTCCAAGGCCTCGCATATTCTCTTGATAATCTCCTGTAAGACCTGCTGTGGATTGAGGGAGGAGACCGCCACCGCGCTGATTTTGTTAAGCGCGGCTAACTGCATAGACTGCGCCCGGCTGGCCTGGTAGAGCTGAGCGTTTTGGAGGGCGTGCGCGGCACGGTTGACGCTGGCCTGGATTAGCGCTCGGTCTCCCTCGTTGAAGGGGCTTTGATGGGGCTTAGGACCCAGGACCAGGAGGCCCATGAGCCTCTCTTTGGCCCAGATAGGTGCCAGGAGCGACTGCGGATCTTCGCGGGCGAGGAGCGCCCGTCGGTCCTCCGCGCTCAGCCATGGTTTTGGAATCTCGTCCATAAGCATGGGGGCCCTCTTACCCTCTTTCAGGATCTTTTTGGCGAGCTGGTGGACCTCACGCGGTTTTTCAAACCGTTCCTCGGCCTTGACCTCCTCCTGGGGCGTTGAGAGAGTGTAGTAGGCGCATCTCATCGGGCGGAGTTTGCAGAGAAGCACAGAGCCGCCCCCTGCATTCGTCGCGCTCAGAAGGTGGTGGAGCAGGATGCTGACGACGCGCCGCGGCTCCAATGTCGTAGCCAGCTCCGCGTCGAGATCGTTGAGTAACTGCAGCCGGTCCACTTGACGGGCAGCTTCGTAGAGCTGAGCGTTGTGCAGCATCGCGCCGATCTGTTGTCCCAATGTGATGAGGAAATCATCGCCCAGGCACCTCGATCGGGGTGAGTGCCAGAGCAAGGTCATAAGGCCGAGCATGCTCTCGCCGGCGTTCAACGGGACGCAGACGTGTTGGGCGAAGCGCCCGTCCATGTTGTTTTCCAGGATCTCAGAACAGACTCCCGGATGGACGAAGGTTCGATGGGCCTCCGAGAGCTGTTGGTAAAAGGGGCAGGTCTTGACCACGGTATCCACCATCTTCGGCAGCCCGGTCTCCTCCAGCCCACGGGAGGCGATCACCTCGAGGGCGTGCAGCGTCTCCGTCTTCGGGCGGACGATGCCGATCCACCCGGCGTCGGCGTGTAGCACCTCCAGCACCACGTTCAGGATGTGGTTGAGCAACCGCTCGGGCTTTTGCAATGAGGTGACAGCCGAGGAGATGGTGTAAAGTGTGGACTGCTCCATGGCGTGTTGGTGGGCGATGCTCTCGTTGCGCTGGCGCTGGACTGCCAGAGCGTAGAGGGAAGCCAGCCGTTCTATCACATCTAAGTCTTCCTCGCTGTACGCTTGCGGGGCGTTGGCTACGGCAATTTGCCCTACCAGATGCTCGTTCACCAGCGCCGGCGCTGAAAGGAAGCGGTGGATGGCAACATGTCCTTCGGGGAGACCCGTGGTACGGGGATCCTGCGCGAGGTCGTTGACCACCACGGGCTGCCGGTGGTTGAGCACCCAGCCCCACAATCCTTTATATTCTTGAAAGACGAGGCCTCTGTCGGGCAGGCGGCAGTTTGCCCACACCTCAGGGGTGAAAGCAGGAATGACCAGCGTTTTGTCCTCCGCGTCGATGTAGCCCACGAACCCGTATTCACTGCGCGTCAGCTGCTGCGCGTGTTCCAGCACCAGGGTGGATATCTCGCTCAGGTCGGTGTGTGAAATCAAGGCGCGGGCCAGCTCCGCCATGGCTGCATTGATGGCCGACTCCCGTCGCAGGGCTGTTTCGGTCTTCTCGTGTTCCGTGACGTCGTGGATCAAGGAGTAGAGCAGGGTCTGCCTCTCGACCTGGATGGGACCGCTGTAGACTTCGACGCAGCGGACTTCGCCCGAGGCCAGGCGATGGCGGAAACGAAAGTGTTGGCGTTTTCCGGCGAGAGCCCTGGTGATGTTTGCCTGGATCATCTCCGCGTCATCGAGGCTGATGTCGGCAAGGTTCATCTGCCGCAGACGGTCCCGGCTGTAGCCATAGAACCGCGACGCTGCCGGGTTGGCATCCACGATCTCGCCGCTATCGGGAGCGACGAGTAACATGATTGCGTGGTTGTTTAAGAAGAGGCTGCGATAGCGGCTTTCGGTCTCCTGGAGTCGGTGTTGAACGCGGGCCTTTTCGATAGTGTGGTGCAGAAGACGCGGCAGCCAGGGCTCGTTCAATTCATCCGGGCTCAGAGAGTCCGAAGCGCCGGCTTCGATAACCTGACGTTGGACGTCGGGCGAGCTGTTCGGGGCCACCACGATCAAGGGTAGATGGGGGTGATCGGCTCGGAGATGGTGCAGTTCAGATAGCGCCTTCTCGTCAAGGGAACGTGTTTGCAAGATCATGGCGTCGACTTTTTGCCCGGTGGGGGACGCGTTCTCGAGCGCGACCGAGAAGCGACCCTCATCTCCATCGGTGTCAAGCGCCTTCTTCAAATGACGAAACGTCTCGTGATCCTCTCCGACAAACAGTATGTGAAAGGTTTCCATGTTTAGTTGCTTTCTATGTGCTAAATCCCACTATAAGATGGTTGATCTTTCCCTGCGTGAACACCTTTTTCAAAGAGGCTTATCCATTTTACTCCAAAAGAGAAATTTGGCGAGAGAGAATTTTCACGGGCGGACGCGCCAGAGATGAGGAGCGGGTAAGCGTCGCCGGCAGCTCTCTGGGGTAGGTGATCTCAGGTAAGAGGTATGAATTTAAAACCCATTCAGGTATAATACGGGCCGGCGTTTCTTATCAACACCATGTTGTATTTTCTCAATAAGTTGCGGAGCTGTGATTCGTAGTCAGGCACGGAACGCAGTGGAGTGCCGTTCTGTGCTGTCCGACGTCAAAAGGTTTACCCTGAGGCTCTTGATCCTGGACGCTCTTGTCCAGGGCCGAGGTCACAGCTTGTAGCCCGCAGATTTCTGGGACCAACGGCCCTTCGGCTGTGGCAACTGCCGGGCTCAGTTCCGAGGTTTTAGGACCTTTCTTCAGGTGAGTTATGATGCAAGGATACGAGGAGGCTTATGCACGGATCGACGTTTTCAATGCATAGAGAACAACGCCCCCGGCCCTTGTTATTGCGGGTCGGTGCCTTTTACGGTGTGCTCTTCGCGCTGGCTTTTGCCCTTTGCAGTTGGGGATACGATGCATGGATCCTGCGTGTAAACTCGGCGGCTGCCCCCTGGACGAAGTTAGCGCTTGGGTTACCGCCGGCGCTGCTCATCGGGGGGGTGACGGGTTGGTTAGCCGTCTTCCTCTCCGCTCCTCTGGTCTCCACGGTGCTGTGGGGCATCGCCGGGGGCGCCTTGGGCCTTCTGATCGGTCACCTCCCTTTTGAGGGCCAGACGCTGTTGGCCTGGGTGGTGGAATCCCGCTTCCAGGGTGTGGAGATCTTTCCTTTTGCTTATGCAGCGCGGGTGCGCACCTTGATCGTTACGTTGATTATGAGTTTCTTTGGCCTGGGGGTAGGGCTGCTCGAGACGCAGGTGGTTGAGGGGGCCTGGGATCGCGCGACGGGGGGCAAGTTGGGGCTGGGTTCGTGGCTTACGCTGTTGATGGTAGTGCCTTTGGCGTTGCCTTTTGCGTTGGTGGCCGATAATTTTGTGCATCGACCGCTGCGTGGGCCCCAGGTGAGCGTGGGCACGTTGATGGAATACGTCGTCGCCGGGGCCAAAGAGGAAGCGCTGGCTAAAGGGGTGGACTACCGCGCTGCCGAGCGCTTTCGTGATGCCTTTACTCCTGAATACTGCGTTCATTTCGTCGATTTTGAGGGCTCGACGGCGTCTATGTACGCAGCTTACGTGGATGTGGTCTTTGAGAACGGTTTTATGTTGCGTTGCGCGACAGCCGGTCCCAGGGTCGTGTACTGCGATGACCTCGGCCGACGGCTTCAGACGTGGGTCGCAGATCTGGTGCACGCCGGGCGCTCGGGCGAACGCCGCTGGGCAGCCCCGGAGGCGGCGGAGAGACTGAAAGTCGGCGAAGATGTCGTGCGTTGGCTGGAACGTCGTCGGGACCGGCTGGACGGTGGATATGTGGCGGAACCTGTGGCGCGGTGCGGCGACGTGATCCTCATGGGCGTTCGTTTCGACAGTGGTTTTGAGATGACCTGTCGCTTTTCGGGTAGTGGACGGGTGCAGGTAGATCGCTGTTGGGAGACAGTGTCGGCCGCGGAGGAGTGAGCTCCGGGTTGTCCGGCAGGGACAAAACGCCCCGGCTTCGTCAGGCCGGGGCGTTTTATAGAATGCTCAAGGAAAGCAGGGCTTTTATCGAGAGCCTTGCAAGCGCGGATCGAGGACATCGCGCAAGGCGTCGCCGACCAGGTTCCACGAAAGTACGAAGAGCACCAGCGCCATGCCCGGGAAGAAGACGATGTACCAGTACTCGCCCAGGTTGGTCATCCAGTCGCGGGCGAAGGAGAGCAGCTGCCCCCAGTCGGCGTAGCCGACCTCGGCGCCGATGCCCAGGAAGCTCAACGCGGCGAAGGTGATCACATAACTGCCGATGCGCATAGAGGCCACCACCAGGGTGGGGAAGATAGCGTTGGGCAGAATGTGGCGGAACATGATGCGCAGATCCCGCACCCCTGTCACCCGGGCGGCCAAAACGTACTCTCGTTCGCGCACGGAGAGAATGTCGCTTCGCAGGAGCCGGGCATAGCCCGTCCATCCAAAGACGATCAGGGCGATCATGGGGGGAAAGAGCCCCTTGCCCAACACGGGGGTCAGGACCGCGGAAAGGGTCATCGCTGCGACCATGAAGGGGAAGGCGATGAAGATATCGGCGATGCGCATCAGCACCATATCGACGGCCCCCCCGTAGTAGGCGGAGATGGTGCCTACCAGGATACCGATGATCGCGGTGATCACCGTGATGGTTAGCCCCACGCGCAGCGCGGTGCGCGTTCCCCAAATGACCCCGTAGTAGATATCCCACTGCCCGCTGGCGGTGCCCATGAGATGAATCCACTGGTCGGTTCCCACGATGGGTTTCCACCAGAAGGGCAGCTCAGGCGGGCGCACTTTCCACGGCGTGCCGGGCGGTTTTGGAACGGCGCTATAACCATCCCGGGGGATCTGGTAGGGATCCTGAGCTTGCACGGGTGGGGCCAAAATCGGCGCGGCGAGGGCCACGAAGAGGAAAAAAACGAGTAGGATAATCCCGATCACGGAGATGGGATTGGTGATCAGGCCTTTGAACATCCGATACGTTTCGGTGCCCAGCCAGGCTTCCAATCGTCCACCTCGGCGGGGTGGAGGCCCCTGGACTTCTGTCATCTTTTGGTCTGCTACAATTTTCTCTTCTGTCATACTGAAACTTCTCCTTAGCTCAGGCGCACGCGCGGGTCAATGTAGGCATAGAGAATATCGACGACCAGGTTGGCGACCACCAGCATAAACCCATTCAGCAGCGCGAAGGCCAGAACGGTGATCACGTCCAGCTGCACCGCGGCTTCGGCCGCAGCGGAGCCGATGCCGGGATAATTAAAGACCGTCTCTACGATGACGACGCCGCTCAACAGCCCGACGACCGTCGAGCCGCCGAGTGTGACCACGGGCATCAGGGCATTGGGAAGTGCATGACGGTTGATCACCACCCGCTCCTTCAGGCCCTTCGCGCGCGCCGTGGTGATGTAATCCTGACGCAGCGTCTCCAGCATCGAAGAACGTGTCACCCGCATGGTCATCGCCCACCAGAGGTAAGCTAAGGTGATCACCGGCAGAATCAGATGGCGGATGGCGTCCCAGGTGACGTCAAGGCGTAGATTCAGGATGCCGTCGATGATGTTGAGGTGCGTGTAGTTGGTGAACGCGGGCGAGTCCACCAAACGGTTCGCCCAGTTCGAAAGTCGACCCGGTGGTAGCCAACCCAGGGTGGCGTAGAAGATCATCAGTACCAGCAGGCCGAAGACGAAATCGGGGAATGACCATCCCACAATGCCGAAGATGCGCGCCGCGTGGTCGATGATGTTGTTGTGGTTAACCGCTGCGATAACCCCCAACACAATCCCCCCGCCGACCACCGGCACCACGGCCAGCAGCGCTAACTCCAGGGTAGCGGGAAAGCGTCGTTTGATCATGTCGACGACCGGCTGAGACGCGGTGCGCGAATAGCCGAAGTCGCCGCGCAGAATACCGCCGGTCATCTCCCCGGTCACCGGATCGCGGGTGCCGGTCAACCACTTCCAATACTGAATGTAAACCGGCTTGTCCAATCCGTAGCGCCGGATGACGCCCTCCAAAGCGCGCTCGTTTTTGGGGATGTCGCGGACGTAAAGCGCCGAACGTTGCACGGGACTCAGGAGCTGCAGCATGCCGAAGATGAGAACGGTGACGCCAAAGAGCAGGAGGGGCACCAGCAACAAGCGACGAATAATATAATTGAGCATTCTATCTTACTCCTCTATAGAGGACAGGAGGGAGGGAGAGCCCCTCCCTCCTGTGCTTGATTTGGGCTATTTCTTGTC
The DNA here is from genome assembly GCA_049975525.1 of Anaerolineae bacterium. Taxonomy (GTDB): domain Bacteria; phylum Chloroflexota; class Anaerolineae; order B4-G1; family SLSP01; genus G713. Next base: position 146,681 of record JBNGCW010000002.1, on the reverse strand, counting down.
GAAGGTGTAGTAACGGGAGTCGTAGGTGTGAATGGGGTTGTAGTAGTAACCTTCTACCCAGCGCGGCTCATAGTGGCGACCGGTGGCCACCGCCAGGCGAATGGCGGGCGCGTACTCGTAGTCCAACGCGGTCAGATCTTTGTAGATCTCGGCGCGCGCTTCAGGGTCGGTCTCGGCCACGCCGGCGGTCACCAGCTCCTGGAACTCCTCAACCATCCAGTCAGGCATGTTCTGGCGGGCCGCGTAGGTCCCGACCATGAACGGTTGCGCCCAGTTGTGGGGGTCGTGGATGTCCTCGATCCAGCCACTAATGTAGATGGGCAGGCGCTGCCCACGGATGGCGGACAGGAAGCTGGGCCACGGCAGGCCGATGATCTCGATCTGGAACTTGGGGTCGATGGCGGAGAAGTTGGTCTGCAGGATCTGCGCCACGGTCTGGCGCGTCACGTTGCCGGTGTTGTAGCCGATCTGGAAGCGGAAGCCCTTCTCCCAGACCTGGCCGTCCCAGGCCTGTTTCAGCTCTTCGATGCACTTCTCTTGATCGTAGTTGTACATGGGGCCGTTGGGGTCGTAACCCAACATGCCGGGGATTAAGGGGCCGACGTTCTGGACCGCCTCACCGTTCAAGGCGTCGGCGATGAAAGCTTCCCAGTCGAAGCAGTAGTTGAAGGCCTTGCGGACGTGGATGTCGGAGAAGAAGTCGGCGGGAATACCGTTGCCGTCCAGCTCGCCACTGCCCACGTAGGGGTTGCCGCCCTCGGTATTGATCTCAAAGACGAACATGGCATCGGTGCGGCTGACACTGGGCATGCCCTTGAAGAGGCGCAGCGGCTGATCCGGCGTCTCGGTGGGCGCACAGTTGAAGGACCCTGCTGCCACGTCCCACTCACAGAGCTCGCCGACCATGGGGTCGACCTGCGCTACGTTCTGGCGCGGGACGTAGATGAAGTCCGCGTCGCCGGCCTGTAGCATGGCGTAGCGGGTGCCCCACTCGCTCACGTTCTGACGCACGACGCGCTCGACGCCGGGACCCGTGGGTCCGCCCTCGAAGAAGGGCACGTCCTGAGCTTCACGCCAGTAGTTGGGGTTCTTGACCAGGACCACTTCCTCGCCGGGGGTCCAGCTTTCCAGCATGAAGGGCCCGGTGCCGTTGGTGACGTCGCGCAGCGGCGCGGTCTCAGAGGTGATGCCGTAGTAGTTCTGCCAGGTAGCGCAGTCGTCGTCCCAGGTGCCGTTTTCGATAGCCCAATCCTTGTCGATGATGGCGCCCCAGCTCTGGGCCAGGGTGGCCAGGAAGGGGCTCCAGGACTGGGCCAGCTTGAAGGTGACGGTGCCGGCTTCCTCGTCGTAGCTGATGATCTCTTTGACGTTTTCACAAACGGCCATCAGCTCCTCGGGATCTGCAGCCTGCAGACCCTCGGGGTCGTCCACCAACGCCGGGTCGATCAGCTCGGCCACGTCGTAGGTGCCCGCGCCGAAGAGCGGCTCGGTGAACAACCACTGGGGGGACCAGCCGCCGCCCTGCAAGATGCCACGCCGGAAGGTGTAGGCCACGTCTTCAGGGGTCAGCTCGGCGCCGTTATGGAAGGTCACGCCTTCGCGGATATGGAAGGTGTACTCCAGGCCGTCCTCGGAAATTTCCCAATCGGTGGCGAGGGCCGGCACAAACGATGTCGCGTCCGCGCCGTTGTAGGTCACCAGCGACTCGTAGACGTTGAGGATGATGGAGTCACCCGCGCTCTCGTAGTTCCACGCCGGGTCAAGGGTGTCGATGTCACCGGCGCCCTGAATGTCGTAAAGCGTGTCAGGATCTTCGGAGACGAACTCCACCGGCTTCTCCGGTTCGGGCGTTGCGGTGACCACGACCTCGACGGGTTCACCTTCCACCTCTTTGGTCACGACCACGGTCTCGACAACCTTCTCCGGGGTCGGTGTGGCGCACGAAGCCAGAGCGATGCTCGCTATCAGCAATACGCTGAGCATTAACCACCAGGTTCTCTTACTCACTTTGCTCCTCCTTCAACTAATTAATAGTTTGGATAGGTTACTCTGCTTCTCCATGGACTGTTTTTATCCCTGTACCTCAATACACATCACCCCCTTTCTGCGGTTGGCTCCGAATGGGTCACGATATTGTGCTCAAGACGCCGGACACATCACGTGACAGGCGCAGAGATGGCCCTTCTGGCTTTCGACCAGAGGGGGCTCCTCTTCAAAACAGATATCTATGGCTTTGGGACAACGGGTGTTGAAGTTACAGCCTTTTGGCGGATGGGCCGGGCTCGGCAAGTCCCCTTCGAGCAAGATGCGGCGACGTTTCTCTTCGATGACGGGATCGGGCACCGGCACCGCCGAAAGCAGGGCCTCGGTGTAAGGATGCAAGGGCTCATTGTACAGGGTATCCCGATCGGTGAGCTCCACGATTTTGCCCAGATACATCACGGCGACGCGATCGCTGATGTGGCGTACCATGCTCAGGTCGTGGGCGATGAAGATGTAGGTCAGCCCCAGCTCCTCCTGGAGGTCTTCCAGCAGATTGACCACCTGGGCCTGAATGGAGACGTCCAGTGCGGAGATGGGCTCGTCGCAGATGACCAAATCGGGATTGAGGGCCAGGGCGCGGGCCAATCCGATGCGCTGGCGCTGACCGCCGGAGAATTCGTGAGGATAGCGGCGCATGAAATCGGGCTTGAGCCCCACCATCTCCAGCAGCTCCGCCACCCGTTCCCTTCGCTCGGCTCGATTGGCTACGTGATGGACCTCCAGGGGTTCGCCGACGATCCCCAGCACGCTCATGCGTGGATTCAGGGAAGCATAGGGGTCCTGGAAGATCATCTGGATGCGCTGCCGCATCTGGCGCATCTCGTTGCTGCGTAAGCTGGCTAAGTCCACGCCGTCGAAGATGACCTGTCCATCTGTAGGCTCGTAGAGCCGGATGATCGTCCGGCCTGTGGTTGTCTTGCCGCAACCACTTTCCCCGACCAGCCCGAGGGTCTCACCTTTGTAGACGTCAAAGTCGATGCCGTCCACGGCTTTGACATCCCCGACCTGCCGTTGGAAGACGCCTCGACGGATAGGGAAGTACTTTTTGAGATTTCTGACCTGGAGGATAACTTCGTGTCCGTTGCCCTGGTTGATCTCCTGCCCTTGGATGTCCGATGTCATTGTGCTTTCCTCACTTTGTCTTTCTCCCAACATGCAGCCTGATGGCCCAACCCGTCGATGGATTCCAGCGGGGGCATCTCGTGATTGCAGCGTTCCACCCGATACGAGCAGCGTGGCGCAAAGGGACAGCCTATCTGCTCTCCGATCAAATCCGGTGGTTCACCGGGGATGGAATAGAGGCGTCTCCGCTTGGTCTCCTCGGGATTGGGCAGGGACCCCAACAGGCCCACGGTGTAAGGGTGTTTGGGGTGCCTGTAGATTTCTCTCACGTTGCCCGTCTCGATGATGTGGCCGGCGTACATCACGTTGACGCGCTCGGCCAGCCCGGCGATGACGCCCAGGTCGTGGGTGATCCAAATGACCGTCATCCCCAGCTGGTGCTGTAGCTGCTTCACCAGCTCCACGATCTGGGCCTGAATCGTCACGTCCAACGCTGTGGTTGGCTCGTCGGCGATTAAAATGCTGGGGTTGCAGGAGAGCGCCATGGCGATCATCGCCCGCTGGCGCATCCCGCCGGAGAATTGATAGGGGTAATCATCCAGGCGCTGCGCGGCTTCTGGAATGCCGACCATGTGCAGCAGTTCTTCCGCCCGGGCGCGGGCCGCTTTCTTGCTCATCCCCTGGTGCAGTCTTAGAGCTTCCATGATCTGGAAGCCCACCGTGAGCACCGGATTCAGTGAGGTCATAGGGTCCTGGAAAACCATGGCGATCTGGGCACCCCGCACCTGGCGCATCTCGTCTTCACTGATTTTCAGGAGATCGCGCCCGCGAAAGAGCACTTCCCCCTCTTCGATTTTGCCCGGAGGGATGGGGACCAGACGCATGATGGAAAGGGCGTGCACGCTCTTCCCACAGCCGCTTTCGCCTACCACGCCCAGCGTTTCTCCCTCGTCTAGCGTGTAAGAGATGCCGTTGACAGCATGGACGACGCCGTCTTCTGTGTAGAAACGGGTTTTCAGGTTTTTAATTTCAAGCAGATGTTGTGAACTCGGTTGGTTTTGTAAATCTGTCATAATGCGTTATCGTCCTCCTGGGGCCAACACGCCGGGCGCCGTGAAATGACCTCCACAGTTAGAATGAACTCCCCTCCGGGAAGGAAGACATCGGCCTTCCTCTGACCACCGGACGTTATATATACTCTTCTCGGTTTCCGTCAGTTCATCAAAAACAGGATTTTTCCTCCCATGTATTTACCGGCGGCTGAGTTATCGTTCAAAGGGATTTTTTAGAATCAGCAAGGTGGGCATGCCTGGGGCCAAAAGCAAGATCAGATCCACTTGAAGGCCAGGTGCGTGCTTCTCCCCCATCGAGCTGCCCTCACATGTGGTCGGTATGTAGTCGCAACCCCCAGAGCAAGCAGCGTTCCTGTTCATCTTCTGTCGATCTCCTCATATACAAGCAAGATTATAATCCTACTTCCACGAAATCGCAAGTGATCTTTATCACAGGCCTGATGATCATATAGAGGAGGCTCCGGGGGACCTTCTTCTCGGCCCAAAAAAGACGGAGAATAGTGATAGGTGGCGGAGAGACAGTGAGCTTTTGCAGTGGACAGGCCTTCGTCAAAGGGGCAGGATAGGAGGGGGGCGCTTTCTCAAGGTTGCCGATGCGCGATTTCTTCGAAATAGACAATTGAGAAATTAGCGAATTAAAACCCAAAACCACCAAGGACACAAAGTACACTAAGGATTTTAAGACATTTTTATGTAAAAACGCTCTTGTCGGATTATTGCATAATAAAATTAAGCCATAATATTAATTTTATTGGCGTCCTGAGTGCCCTTTGTGGTCAGAAAGACTTTTTTCAGGAGAGTCACCCCCTGACTTCCTGGGATCCTGTCAGGTGTGATCTGAGGGATAGGTGGGGGTGCCGATACTTTCATCCATCCGTTAAGGCTTGACAAGGCAGTAGAAAGCCGATTTTTCGGGTGAGTCAATGTGTGACTCTACTGAAAAAAGGTTTTTCAGTAGAGAAAGGGATACTATATGTTGTGGTTGGGCGCAGCCCAACCACAACATATACCCAATATTTTTCTTTGGCTGACCCTTTTTTCAGGGCAGCCAATGTGTGGTTTTCTTGGGGGACTGGCCTGTCGGCCGTGGCCGGACTCTTCAGGGAAACCCGTTCGTTGTTTGCCGTCTGTGGCGTGAGGAGGATATGGTGAATCGAGCGGTGATGGTGGTTCATGGAGGCGCCTGGTATATCCCGGCACCTTTGCGCGAGGACTACGTACGAAGTTGTCGGGAGGCGTTGCTCGCGGGTTGGAGGTTGTTGCAGGGGAGGAAGACGGCCCTGGAGGCCGTAGAGGCCGCCGTGCGTGCGCTGGAGGACGATCCGCTCCTGGACGCCGGGCGAGGCAGTTACCTCAATCGCGCCGGTTATGTGGAGATGGACGCGCTGATCATGGACGGTCGCACGCTGGACCTGGGCGCCGTGGCGGCGGTGCGTCGCCTGCGACATCCTATCACCCTGGCGCGCAAAGTGCTGGCTTTGCCGGAGCACAGTTTCGTGGTGGGGGAAGGCGCGCTGGTTCTGGCGCGGGAGTTGGGCATGTCGCTTTGTGACGAGACGGAGCTGCGCGGTCGTACCGAAGATCCGGAGGAGGTGAGATGGATGCCGCCGGAAATGCGCCGGCCCGGCGATACTGTCGGCGCTGTGGCCCTGGACGTTCACGGTGACGTCGCCGTCGCCGTCTCCACCGGCGGGACGCCTAACAAGCGCCCCGGTCGGGTGGGCGATTCCCCCCTGGTGGGATGTGGCGCTTACGCTGATAACGCCGTCGGTGGCGCCGTAGCCACAGGGTGGGGCGAACGTCTGATGCGCATTTTAACCAGCAAGACGGCCTGTGACTTCCTGGCGCAGGGGTACCCAGCTCAGCGGGCCGCCGAAGCGACGATTTCCTTGCTGGCGGACCGGGTGTCCGGCTACGGCGGGGTGATTTTGATCGACGCTGAGGGGCGCGTGGGGGTGGCGCACAACACTCCGGACATGGCTTACGCTTACGTCGGCCCGGAGGGGCAGGTGGTGGCCGCGTCGCGCCGGGAGCTGACAAGGGAGGGGGAAGGCTCGTAGGTGGGCAGCCTCTTTGTGTTGCCTTGACGTATGCTGCACTCGACCTATACTTGATCTGTTGGGTAGGCGAGAAAGATCCAAGAAATCGGATTTTTAGGTGACTACATCCTACATCTGGTGATTTTGGTCATGAGATAGTATCGAGCTGTAGAAAAATCCGATTTCCGCCGGTTATTTCAGGAGAGTCAAGGGTTGTCATCCTGTGCCGATAGAGGTGCTTGGAGAGGAGAAAGTGAACAAGACGTGAAAGAGCCACGGCAGAAGCGCGAAAAACGCATGCCGGTGCCACGCCGGTCGTCCCATAACCCTCTTGCGGGGTTCCGACGCGCGCGCCATATCGTCATCAAAACAGAGGAGCAGATCGCAGGCATCCGTCGCAGTTGCCGTCTGACCAGTGAGATCCTGGACAGGCTCGAGGAGCGCATCCGGCCGGGTGTCACCACGGGGGAGATCGACGCCTGGGTGCACGAGTACATCGTGGCGCATGGAGCGGTGCCGGCGCCGCTCAACTACCGGGGGTTTCCTAAGAGCGTTTGCACTTCGCTCAACGAGGTCATCTGTCATGGGATCCCCGGTGAGCGGGTTTTGCAGGAGGGGGATATTCTCAACGTGGACGTCACCACGATTTTGGACGGCTACTATGGGGATTCCAGTCGCATGTTTCTCATCGGCGAGGTCTCGGAGGAAGCGCGCCGCCTGGTGCGGGTGACCCGAGAATGCCTGTATCGAAGCATCGATCAGGTGAAGCCCGGCAACCGTCTGGGCGACATCGGGCACGCTATCCAGGAACACGCCGAGCGCCATGGCTATTCCGTCGTGCGCACCTTTGTGGGACATGGGGTGGGTCTGGAGTTCCACGAACCCCCGGATGTGCGCCACTATGGGCAGCCGGGCACCGGACAGCTGTTGCGTCCTAACATGGTCTTCACCATTGAGCCCATGATCAACACCGGCGATTACCGCGCCCGGATCCTGGAGGACGGTTGGACGGCGGTCACCGTTGACGGCGGGCTTTCCGCACAGTGGGAGCACACCGTGCGCGTCACGGAGACCGGCTGCGAGATTCTCACGGCTTACGAGGGTCAGCGGGAGCGCGAGATCGTCTGTAAATGAGCGCGGTTCTCGTCTCCGGTTTGATCAACGTTGAGACCACCGTGCGGGTGGATGGGTTTCCCATCCCCTATACTCCTGTGCGCTACCCCTTTGGTGGTGTGAACAGCACCGTCTCCGGCGTGGGGTACAACGTCGCCAAAGCCCTCCTCACCCTGGGCGACGAGGTGCGTCTCGTCTCGCTCATCGGGCGCGGACTTTACGGCGAGTTGGTGCGTCGAGTCTTAGGGCGGGACGGGCTCTCCTCTGAGTTCGTCCTGCAGCGTCTGACTCGGACGCCCCAATCGGCCATTTTCTACGACGGGACGGGACGCCGACAGATCAACGTGGATCTCAAAGACGTGCAGACGCAGCCTTACCCCCTCGAAGCTTTCGAGCGGGCGTTGCACGAGGTCGATTGGGCCGTGCTCTGCAACGTCAACTTCTCGCGGGCTTACCTTGCCCGAGTGCGCGAGCGCGGTATCCCCATAGCCACAGACGTGCATGCCATTTCCGACCTGGAGGACGACTACAACCGCGACTTCATGGAGGCGGCCGATATTCTTTTTATGAGCGACGAGTATCTTCCCACGGCGCCGGAGGATTGGGCCCGCGCCGTGATGGAACGCTACGCACCGGAGATCCTCGTCATCGGCCTGGGTGCACGGGGGGCGTTGCTGGGGCTGCGTGAGGAGGGGAAGATCGAGCACACGCCGGCCGTCCCTGCACCGCGGATCGTGAGCACCATCGGTGCGGGGGATGCGCTTTTCGCCGCCTTCCTGCACGTCTACAGACAGACCCGCGATCCGCGTCTGGCGCTGCGCAAAGCCTGCGTCTTCGCGTCCGAGAAACTCGGCGCGGCCGGAGCCGCCGAGGGGTTTCTGACGGAGAGGATGCTGGAGGCTCGATATCGACAGTTGATGGCGGCTTGAGGTCGCCAGGAGAGATAGATCTTACTTGTTACTGGCTGCGTCCATTTGAGGCAGCCTGATTTGACAGATGAATGAGAAAAGGAAGTATGTTATGGAAGAAGAAAAAAACGTTCGTAACCGTCGCATAGCGATGTTGATTGACGGAGATAACGCTCAGCCTTCGCTGTTGGAGCGCATGCTGGCGGAGGCCGGAAAGTACGGGGTGGTTGCGATCCGTCGCATCTACGGCGATTGGACCAAGCCCGAGATGAAGGGATGGCAGAAGTCGTTGAACACCTATGCCATTCAGCCCATTCAGCAGTTTCGATACACAACGGGCAAAAATGCCACCGACAGCGCGTTGATCATCGACGCCATGGATATGCTCTATACCGCCGACATCAGCGGATTTTGCCTGGTTTCCAGTGACAGCGATTACACGCGCCTGGCGACCCGCATTCGGGAGAAGGGTTTTTTTGTCATGGGCATCGGCAAGAAGATGACGCCGCGCGCTTTTGTCAACGCCTGCGATGTCTTTGTCTACACCGAGAACCTGCAGACGAAGCGACTTGAGCACACCTCGGAGAAGCCGCCGCAGAAGACCAAGGGCGCGCCGCCCGATCCCCGCCCGCTGTTGGAAGAGGCGTTTGAGATGGCGGTGCAGGACGACGGTTGGGCCTCCTTGGGTCCGCTGGGGCAGTATCTGCGCCAGCTCGATCCCAGCTTCGACTCACGCACCTATGGGTTCAAACAGCTCTCGCAGATGGTGCGCGCCTATCAGGATATGTTCCAGATCCGCACAGTGCGCCGTCGTGGTGGCAGCTCCATCATCTACGTAAAGCTCAAGGAGTAGGAGAAGCGACGCCGGGCTGCTGATCGCAGACAAGGTTTGAAATGACGGTATAGGGTGCAATGCACCTGCGATGACCCGCTCATGTTGGCTAAAGCATGCCAACGTGCACGAAATGGCTATGTTTAAACCTTCGAGGGTGCGTCACATCTGGCTACGGTCTAATACCGTAATTTAAAGGCACGTTGGAGGCCGGTCTCCGTTGGGGGGGCCGGCCTTCTGGTTTCAGCAGAGGTTTTCACCTGACTGCCGCTTCTCGACCCAGCCGGAACGCCACTTCGTTCTCCGTCCGATACGCGGCGGGCACGCGGCGGAGAATCGCCCGCTTCCAGACGTCGGCCTCGGTCTTCAGTAGCGTGGAGAGCGCTGCTAACAACACCGTGTTCACCGTACGTGGACTTCCCGCCTCTTCCGCCAGCGGCAGCGCGTCGATGGGGATGACGCGCCCGGCCCGCGTTTTCAACGCTGCCACGATCTCCTCTTCGGGGGGATAGACGGCGTCACCCACACTCACGGACATGGGGGTGATCTTCTGGCGGTTGACGATGACCGTGCCGCCGGGCCGCAGCCACTCGATCCAGCGGGCGGCCTCCAACAGCTCGAAGGCCATCAGGATGTCTACAGTCCCCTTCTCGCAGGTGGGAGAGCCCACACTGGGCGCCCAGCGGATGTGGCTTTCCACCACCCCACCGCGTTGTGCGAAGCCGTGCACCTCGGATTTTTTGGCGTCTAACCCCAGGTCCAGGCCCACCTGCGCGGCGATGTCCGAGGCGGTGAGCACTCCCTGTCCGCCGACGCCCACGAATAAGAAGTTCATGCGTTCTATCATACATTTACCTCCAGCGTAGTGTTTTGATGCCAAATCTCCCCCTAAACCTCGGCAGTCTCTATGAGGGTTCCTCTCAACAAGTTGGGGGGGCGGTCCCTTCGCTTGCCTTCAAGACATGCTCCCGACCGAGCCACAGCGGGCACGGTCCCCGGCTTTGGGCTTCCTGGCCCGCAGGAGCTTGAGCGAGTTGCCCCGGTTTATGGAGATGATGCCTCTTTTTTATCTGTAGACCCCGCGAGAGGTTTGAAATACTTCATGATCAGGTAGCCGATGACGGAGACGAGGATCGTCAACCCGCTGAGGATCCACGTGGAACCGGGCACGCGCCGGAGCGCCCGGATCTTCATTGCCGGGGTGAACCTGCGGAGCGGCCCTCGGGCCGGTTGTTTCCAGGCCCCGACCTTGTCGAGCAACGTTTCCCGGATCTCGCCCGCCGGCAAGAACGAGACCAGTTCTCGGAGATGGCGCCGCTCCTTTTTCAACTCCTCTTCCAGGAACGGGCGTTTCTCACGGATGAGGGTGTGGTACGCTTGAACGGTTTGCGGGACGACGTTGGTCCAGTCCAGGTTAGCGACGCGCGCCTGTGCCTCCGAGCAGAGACGACGATAGGCGTCCGGCGCGAGGGTCGCGAGGCGCTCGATGCAGGCAGCGAAGGCCTCCGGCGGGGCGTCCTGGGGCAGGCAACACCCCACTTTGTCGTCTACCAGCTCGTCGATGGTTTCATTCGAGAGGCCGATCACCGGCGTGCCGGATGCCAGCGCCTCGATCACCGAGAGGCTCTGAACTTCCATCTTGGAGGCGGAGACGAAGAAGTGTGTCTTCTCCAGGTAGCGGCGGATGGTGTGATAGGGTACCTGGCCGGTGAAAGTCACCCGCGATGCCAGGCCGTGCTCGGCGCAGAAGCGCTTCAGGCACTCGTCGTAGCCCGGCTTCAGCGCTTTGCCGATCAGCTGTAAGTGATAGTCCGCCGGCAGATGCTGCATCACCTCCAATAGATAGATCTGGTTCTTGCGCTCGCTGAGGTATCCGGTGAAGGTCAGCGTTTTTGGAGAGGTCGCGGGATCGGCGTATGTGCAGGCGTGATATGGGGTTAGATCGCGTCCGTTGGGGATCACGAAAACCCGACCGGTGTACCCAAAGGCGCGGATGGCGTCCACAGCGTATTTGTTGAGGGCGATGACGGCGTCGCAGTTTTCGTAGAAGTTACTCAGGATCTGTTGGGTCACGGTCTCGCCAAAGGAGCTGCGCAGTAATTTGAGGTCCAGAGCATCTGCGGTGCCGAAATTGAGGATCTTGTGGGGCAGGACGTGGCTGGTGTGCACGAAGGGCACCAGGCGCATGCGCGCCCAGACCTGGGCGATGAGCCCCAGGAGCGCCGGCTCATGGGCGTGGACGATGACGGGTTCAAAGGCGTCCAGGGTGTCTATCAGCGTGCTGACCGTCTTGCCGGTCAACGCGGGCATCAGGAACTCGCCCTCCCCGGCGCTCTGGACGCCGAAGATTTGCAAACCATCCTGGGCGTAAAGGCCGGTCTTCTCGGCCGGGCAGATCAACAGCACGTCGTGCTGGCGGGCAAATTGATGCGCCAGCTCGTGCGCCACCCGGCCTTCGCCGCCACCCAACCCTTCTTTAAACAGCGTCGTGAACGCGACTTTCATGGCTCGCTCCTTTCCAGAGGCCTCGCGCCGTGGGTGTGACGATCAAAACCGAATCGGTCGAAGACCTCTTCAAACGTTGCCACAAGCTCTTGCGACGTGAAGCCCATCTCCTGAAGTGCATAGTCGTGTTGGCTCTCGTGGTGCCGCGCTTTGACCGCATGGCGATGCAACACCTTGCGGAAGGCCGGGTTGATCTCCAGGCCCAGACGCCGATAAATCTCGCCGACGACCTCGGCGGCGTGGTCCACCATACGGTGAAAGTTGACCACTACGTATTGCTCCTCCGGCAGCTTGGAGAGGCGCTCCAGAGGATAGGTGTACCAGTGGTGGGCCATCTCCACAACCCACTCGCGACACATGTAGGGGCGGGGGGGATCGCCCAAGATCTGCCACTCCTCTTCGGTCAGGCTGATGTAGGAGGGGATCATCTCCAGCGGGGTACGCGCCAGATAGATGAACCTGGCGTCTGGAAAGGCGCTCAGCAGCGTGTCCACCATGGGACTGTAGGATGGGTTTTTAGCCAGATAAATCTTGTTGCCGTCGAGGCTGTGAGCGTAGAGGTGCCGCTGGAGACATCTCTTGTAGAAGCGCATGATGCGCTGCTTCTCACGTTGCGGGATCTGCGCATCGAAGTAAGTGTAGCGTTGTGCTTCCTCCAACATGGCGGCGAAGGTCCAGACCTTCAATGTGGAGAAGAGATGGATCAGCAGATACTCGTCCTCCTCGGGTGCACGCAGGGCGACTTTGTGGACCACGTTGGCTCTCTGCCATTGCCGCTGCCAACGAAAAAGCGGTTTGCGCAGCGGTTTGCCGAGTCGCCGGTCCAGTTTCGCCAGCGCGCGGATCATCCGACGCAGGGTGATGGAGGGCGCGAGGAGCAGCTCCCACGTCTTGATGGAGGTGAAATTTAGCGTATCTTGGGCCAACAGCCGGTGCAGAAACGTTGTTCCGCTGCGCGGGTTGCCGATGATAAAGATAGGCGCTTTAATTTCCACCTCGCGGTAGGCGGGGTAGAAGAGGTCATCCAGCCACAGGCCAGTCCAGATAAAGAGCTCCCAGAGCGGGAAGAGGAAGTAGAAGAGCAGCAGCCAGCCGATGCGTTTGAAGGTCAAACGGTACGGAGTGCCCCGGCTTGTGAAGAACGACCGGTACGTGAACCGTAGTAGATTACCGAAGTTGAACATGCCCTCCTTCGCGTGCCGGTCCGCCGGTTACACGTGACAAGTTGAGTGTGGGCGTCTGCGCTCACCGGGCGTGATGCTATAGGGGCTTGCCCGTCCGCATCGCACGCTTTGTCCCTTGCTTCCTGCTACTCACCGGGGGCGATGGCGTCCACCGGGCAGACCTGCATACAGACGGCACAACCTGTGCAGAGCAGCGGATCGATGGTGGTCTTGGGCCGGCCCGTCTTTTCGTACACCTCCTCGCTCTTCAAAATCGCCGGGCAGCCCACGCGCAGACAGGCGCCGCAGGCAACGCAGGCTTCGGCGTCCACCGCCATCCGCGGTTGCAGGTGAAAGTGCGGCGTGAAGACGCAGGCGCCGCGCACCACCATTACCGCCGGCCCGTCCTTGTGGTCGATAGCGGCCGTCAGCGTCTGTTTGATGCCCTCCACGTCCCAGGCGTCCACTTCCTCAACGAAGGTGCAGCCCAGGGTGCGGCATGTCTCTGCGATGTCGATATGCTTCCCCGCCTCACCCTGCAACGTCGTCCCTGTGCCCGGATTGTCCTGCTGGCCCGTCATGGCCGTGATGCGGTTGTCGAGCACGGCGACGGTGATGTTGGATTTGTTGTAGACCGCCGAGGCCAGGGGCGCCATGCCAGAATGGAAGAAGGTACTGTCGCCGATGGTGGCGACGGCGCTCTCCTGTCCCCCGGCTTGCTTGAACCCGTGGGCCATCCCCACGCTGGCGCCCATGGAGATCAGCATGTCCATGGACTCGAAGGGCGGCAGCACGCCCATGGAATAGCAACCGATGTCGCCGGCGATGACGATCCTGGCGCGTTTCTTCCGCAGGTTGTAGAAGAAAGCGCGGTGCGGGCAGCCGGGGCAGAGGGCCGGCGGACGCGGCGGCACCGTCAGCGTCACATCGGTCTCCTCCGGCGCTTCCTCGGGAGGCTGTGCCTCCAGCAGACCGGCCTGCAGTGCGCCTTTGCGGACCTTCCCCAGCGTCAGCTCGCCGCAGAGCGGGATGATGTCCTTGCCGTGGGCGACCTCAATGCCTGCCGCTTTTAATTGATCTTCGATGAAGGGGTCCAGCTCCTCGACGACGATCAGCTCGTCCACTGCGCCGGCGAATGCGTGGATCTTCTCCAGCGGCAGGGGGTAGCTCATGCCCAGTTTGAGGATTGAATAGTCACCGAAGATCTCGCGCACGTACTGGTAGGCGATGCCCGTCGTCACGATGCCCAGCGACCGGTCGCCCCACTCGACACGGTTGAGCCCGCATTTGAAACCTTCGGTAGCCGACCAGGCGGCCACCTCCAGCAGCCGCCTCTCGATCTCCGGGTGGCGCTTACGCGCGATGGCGGGGATGATGACACGGGTCACCTCGGCCTCGCGCTCGAATTTGGGCAGCGGGTGGAACTCGCGCGCCTCCGGCACCGTCGCCTCGACGGCGGACTTGGAGTGCGAGAGGCGCGTCGTGGAGCGCAAGATCACGGGTGTCTGGAACGCTTCGCTGATATCCAGGGCGATGGCCACGAAGCGCCGCGCGTCCTCACTGTCCGAGGGATCGAAGCAGGGGAACTTGCCGAAGCGCGCGTACTGGCGGTTGTCCTGCTCGTTCTGCGAAGAGAAAGCGCCGGGGTCGTCGGCGCTGACCAGCACCAGTCCGCCCTTCACGCCGGTGTAGGAGACGGACATCAGGCTGTCGGCGGCGACGTTGACACCCACGTGCTTCATCGCTGCCAGCGCCCGGGCTCCGCCGAAGGAGGCGCCGATGGCGTTATCCAGCGCTACCTTCTCGTTACTGGCCCACTCGGCGCGCACGCCGGGGTAGCGGGCGAAGTTCTCCAAAACCTCTGTGGAAGGCGTGCCGGGATACGCCGAGGCGTACTGCACACCCGCCTCCCAGGCGCCCAGCGCGATGGCCTCGTTACCGGAAAGTAGACGTTTCATGTACTACTCCTTTTGGTATGGGGACAGGTTGTCGTACTCATGTTTCTTGTATTATACTCAACTTCGGGCTAACCCCAAAGTGACTCACCTGAAAGATGGAAAAAACGGATTTCCGGTTGTCTGCCTCCCCTGGTTCGGCAAAGCATTTGACCGTCCTCCGGCTTACGGTATAATAGCAATGCTGTAGGGTCTGCAAAAGCGGGATTTCTCTTCAGCCTGCAGCGCGATGCGTGCGGGGGCTGGAGAGATGTTTTTCAAGTTCCTGGTAGTGTTAACCGTCGCGGGCGACCGCGCGGTTTTGTGTGTGAGACGCTTTTACTTGTGAGGTCGAGCAGCCGCTGGAAGGCGTTCAGGTATCGACCCAACGTACAGGGCTTTTCAGGAAGGAGGATCGAAATGCCGAAGCGCACGTATCAACCAAAGAAGCGCAAGCGGATGCGCACGCATGGATTCCGCGCCCGGATGAAGACGAAGAGTGGTCGTAAGATTCTCAAACGTCGGCGCAACAAGGGGCGGCGGCGCCTCGTCTCTGTGGAGCTGGGAGGCGCTAAGCGGATCAATTGGAAGGAGAGCAGCCATAAGAAGCGCCGCTGAGCCCGGGCGTGACTCGCTACTGCTGGCAGAAGGAGATGCGCCTGCGCCGCCCGCAGGACTTTCGGCGTGTCTGGAAGAGGGGGCGGTCTTGGGCGCATCCTCTCTTTATTTTGTGGGCTGCCCCCAACGAATTATCGCGCGCGCGCGTCGGCCTGACGGCCAGCCGCAAGGTGGGAGGTGCGGTGGCGCGCAATCGGGCGCGGCGTCTCTTGCGGGAAGCTGCGCGACATCTCTACCCTCACCTGGCACCCGGCTGGGATGTGGTGCTGGTGGCACGTCCACCCCTGGTGGAAGCTCAGGGACAGGACGTGCGGAGGGCGTTGGAACAATCGTTGCGCCGTGCGGCTCTTTGGATCGAGGATGAGCTCGGCGCCGGGGGATAGGAGCCCCCGGCGTGTCGAGGATTGGTTGTGTTGAGGTCTTGATGTCGAGTATTTTGGAATGAAAAGCGTTGCTCTGGGGTTAATTCGGCTTTATCAGCGTTGGATCTCCCCGCTCTTTCCACCGAGTTGCCGTTTTACCCCAACGTGTTCGCAATACAGCTACGAGGCCATATCCCGGTACGGCTTCTTGAAGGGCGCGTGGCTGGCGATCAAACGTATCCTGCGATGTCATCCCTTCAACCCGGGTGGATACGACCCGGTTCCCTGAGCTAGGAGGCAGTTATGAAACGTTTTTGGTTTGTCCTGCGCGGCGCTGGGTCCTCTCTCTGGCGTGTCGGCGGCACGGCTCTACTGTTGACGCTGATATTGTCCGGCTGTGGCGGCGGCGCGCGCTACGAGAGCTGGCCCGGCATGACGCTGGTGGAGGATACGCTGTACGTGGCCATGGTGGGACAGATCCAGGCCTTTGATGCGCAGAGTGGGGATGTGTTCTGGTCCTTTCCGCAGGAGCCCAAGAGCGAGATAGGCTTTTACGCGGCGCCGGCGGTGGATGAGGAACGGGGTATGTTGGTGGCTGCAGGGTTCAAGGATCATACGGTGCACGCCTGGCGGCTTTCTGCTACCCCCGGCGTCGCGCCCACGGAGCTCTGGACGTTCCCCGGTGAGGGCACTTCAAACGGTGCCTCAGGTCAGTATGTAAGTGCAGGTGTGATCGCGGATGGCCTTTTCGTCATCGGCAACGGCGACGGTGCGGTCTACGCTTTGCATGTGGAAGATGGGACGTTGGCCTGGAGTGTGAAGACCGGAGATCGGGTCTGGGCCCGCCCCCTGGTCGCGGAAGGGACCGTTTACGTCACCTCCATGGACCATCACCTTTACGCCCTGGATCTGGAGGATGGGCGCGAACGCTGGCGTTTGGAGATGCGTGGCGCGCTGGCCTCTTCGCCGGTGATGGTCGATGGCAGGCTGTGGGTCGGGGATTTCGGGGATCAAATCTACCAGATCGACCCTCAGAGCGGCGAGATACTGTGGACCTTTGAAGGGGGGGAGGACTGGTTTTGGGCCACCCCCACCGTTGGTGAGGATAAGATCTTCTTCTCCGACGTTCGGGGCAACGTCTACGCTTTTGAGATAGCCACACGCAAGCTGCTTTGGCGGCAGAACGTGGGGGATGTGGTTCGCGGTCAGGGAGTCCTGAACGCCGACGGCAGCGTTCTATTGGTGCCAGGCCACGAACATGGTCAGATCCACGCTCTGGACACGACAGACGGTGCGGTGGTGCCCTGGGGCATCGTGGCGGAGCGGCCTGGGCGACTGCCCGGGGATTTGATCGCCAGCGATATGCACGTCTACGCTGCGCCGATTATGATCTCCACGCGCGTTAAGGCGTTCGATATAGAGGACGGTCAATTGCTCTGGGCGTATCCGCCACCTGAAGAATGAGCGTTGTGCGTCTTTGCTACCTCCGTGCTATAATCGTCTCAGTTGTCGAGGGAGAGTCCTATGTGGGATACGTTGATCGTTGATCCAATTACCAACTTGTTGTTGGTCTTTTACAAACTCTTGGGTGGGGAGACCATCCTCGCGGTGGCGTTGTTGACAGTGCTGGTACGCCTGGCCTTGATTCCGCTGACGCTTGAGCAGCAGAAGAGTGCCCAGGCTCAGCGCGAGATCCAACCCAAACTTCAGAAACTTCAGAAGAAGTACAAGCACGATCAGGAACGCCTGGCTCAAGAGCAGATGAAGCTCTATCGAGAACACGGCTTCAACCCCGCCAGCGGCTGTCTTCCTCTATTGATTCAGTTGCCCTTGATGCTGGGACTCTATCAGGCCATCATGCGGGCGCTGGCCGCCACGCCCCTGGAACTGTTGAATCTGCCCGCTCACATTTACCGGGCCTCCTGGCTCCCCCATCTCAGTAGCTTACCCCCGTTGAAGAGTCACTTTCTGTGGTTAGATCTGGCGTTGCCCGATCCCTATTACGTGCTCCCTGTGTTGGTCGTCGTGACGGCTTGGCTGCAACAGAAACTTATCAGCGCTGCTGCCCCGACCACAGGGGGGAGCGAGGTAGACGAACAGGCCCAGGCGATGAGCCAATCGATGCAGATCACCATGCCTCTCTTCATGGGTTTTATTTCCCTGAATTACGCCTCCGGACTGTCCGTCTATTTTGTGATCTCCAACCTCATTGGGATCCTGCAGTACTATTTCATCCAGCGCAACTTCAATGATTCAGAGACGGAACCCAAGTCAAAACAAGCGTGATTCACCTATCCTGCCTGGCGTCCGTTCTCGGCGAGGATCTGCGCACGGGGCTATGTATTGGTCATTGTGAATGTGCACTTGATGGGTTCTCCGGCTGTGCTCTGTTCAGAGTTGGCCGGGATGTAAGATATGAGGAGGGACAAGCATGGATGCTAAGGAGTGGGTTGAGGTACAGGCACCCACTGTTGAAGAGGCGATCATCCTGGGGTTGACGCGCCTGGGCATCACCCGGGATGAAGCTGTGATTGAAGTGTTGGACGAGGGTAGCAAAGGATTTCTGGGACTGGGGAGCCGTGAGGCCCGCGTCAAGGTGCGTCGGCAGGAGAGGGAAAAGCGAGCGGTAGAGACAGCGGAGAAAGACGTTTCCGTACCGGCGCCTGAGGGGGAAGTTCCGAAGGCCACGCTGCAGCGGACCGAACCTAAACCCCCGGCAGAGCAGCCGTCCCGGGAGGAGTCTCGGAGGCAGGAACCCGAGAAGCCTCGGAAGAAGGAGTCCGCTGGGGCGAAGCGGGCGGCTCAATCCCCACCGGCGGCGTCTGCGCCCGCGGCTAAGAAGGATAAGGCCGAAGATCCCCGCCAACGAATCGAGGCTGTGGTGTTGGAGGTGGCGGAGCGGCTCTTCGGCGCCTTGGACGTCGAGCCGAAGATCATCTGGCGCGAAGAAGAACGCCGTCCGGCCCTCTGGCTTTCACTGCGAGGCGCAGATGCCAAATCCCTGGTGGGGCAGCGAGGGAAGACGTTGAACGCGGCTCAGTTTCTGACCCGGGTGCTGGTGCGTAACCAGATCGACGGGAATTTCAACCTGATCGTTGACGCTGACAACTACCGCTGGCGTCGGCGTAAGAAACTGCAGCGCATGGCGCGAAAGGCGGCGGACAAAGCCATTGCCTCCGGGCAGCCCATCAGGATGCGCCCTATGCCGGCGCGCGAGCGGCGGATTGTGCACATGACGCTGCGTAAAGACCGTCGTGTGCGGACGAAGAGCTACGGCTCCGGGCGCGGGCGTGCCGTGACCGTCTTTCCGATAGAAGGTGACCGTTGACGTTTTGCCCTCTCCCGAAGAGAGGAGTGTGCCGGACGAGGTGGCCATGACCCAGACGTATGCCTTTGCCAACCAAAAAGGCGGGGTGGGGAAGACGACCACCGTGGTCAATCTCGCGGCAGTGATAGCTGATTGGGGGTTGCGCGTTCTGGTGGTGGATGCCGATCCGCAAAGCAACGCCACAACGAGCCTGGGCGTCAAACCCGGCGCCGCCGATGTCTCCATGTATGAAGTGCTCATGGGGAGCGAAGCCGCCGAGACCGCCGTGTTCCCCACGGCCTGGGAGGGGTTGGATCTGTTGCCCAGCGCGCCCCCGCTGGCCGGGGCCACCGTGGAGTTGAACAGCCTTACGGATCCCCGAGAGCGGGCGCTCGCACTCCGCTCTGCTCTGCAGACGCTCTCAGGTTACGATTACGTGCTGATCGATTCCCCACCGAGCCTGGGCATTTTAACGGTCAACGCCCTCTGCGCCGCCGATGGCGTCATCGTACCCGTACAATGTGAGTATCTGGCCCTCGAAGGGCTCTCCCAGCTCATCCACACCATCCGCCTGATCCAGCGGGGCTTGAACGCGAAGCTGGTCATGCGCGGCGTGGTGATGACGATGTACGACCGTCGGACCAATCTCGCCAAGGACGTCGTTGCCGAGGTGCAGCGCTATCTTCCTCAGCAGGTCTTTCGCGTCCTGGTGCCGCGCAGCGTACGTCTCAGCGAAGCGCCCAGTTACGGCGAGCCGGGGGTCTTCTACGCTCCCCGTTCGCGCGGCGCCCTCGCCTATCGCGCTCTGGCGGGGGATCTGTTGGAGGGGGATGGCCATGAGGTCACCTGGACGCCGCCCCAACAGGTGTTTGAGGATTGACCCGCAGGGAAGAATCGGATTCCTGGTCGGTGATTCCCTTGTGAATCCTGAGCACGGTGAAGGGTGAGGGAGCTCGAGGTTGTGAGGCGAAGTTTCCCGCAGGTAGGGCGAGTTTTGGGGACCTCCGACAAGGACACAAAGTACACTAGGGATTTTAAGACGTTTTTAAAGTAAAGCCTTCCTGTCGGATTATTGCGTAATAAAAATAAGCCATGACATTAATTTTTTTTGGGTGTCCTTAGTGCTCTTTGTGGTCAGAAAGACTTTTTTCAGGTGAGTCAACGATATGATCTGTGTTAATCTGTGGATTAAGGATTTGACTTTTAGAAGATCAGGGCGACACTAGCTCTGGTGTATATGTGCTTACATATTGCAGCCTACTATAAGGAGGACAAGCATGTTAGTCACGAGTAAAGAGCTGTTGTTGGACGCTCAGAAGCACGGTTACGCCGTTGGTGCGTTCAACACCAACAACCTGGAGATCACCCACGCCATTCTGCGCGCCGCCGAAGCCAAGAAGGCTCCCATCCTGATTCAGATTTCGGCCGGCGCTATTAAGTACGCCGGCCTGGAGTTCCTGCCTATGATCGCGCGAAAGGCCGGAGAAGAGGCCAGCGTGCCGGTTGCGGTGCATCTGGATCACGGCCCCAGCTTCGAGCTGGTGATGAAGGCGCTGCGCGTCGGTTTTACCTCTATCATGCGTGATGCGTCCAAGTTGCCCTACGAAGAGAACGTCGCCGAGGTAAAGAAGGTTGTGGAGGCTTGCCACGCTATTGGCATCCCCGTTGAGGCCGAGATCGGTAAGATCGGCGGGGCCGAAGAGCATGTGGTCGTCAGCGAGCGCGAAGCAACCATGACCGATCCCGAGGAGGCCGCGCGTTTCTTGGATGATGCCGGGTTTGACTTCCTCGCCGTCGCCATCGGCAACGCCCACGGCTTCTACAAGGGCGAGCCCAAGTTGGACTTCGAGCGGCTGGAGGCTATTCGCGATGCGGTGCCCGTCCCGCTGGTGTTGCACGGTGCCTCCGGCATCCCTGATCACCAGATCACCGAGGCGGTGAAGCGTGGTATCTGCAAGATCAACATCGACACCGAGATCCGCAATGCCTTCGCCCAGACGGTCAAGCAGTTCCAGAAGGAGAACCCCGAGCAGATCGACCCGCGCAAGATTCTGGGACCGGCCATCGACGCCATGCAGAAGGTCGTCGAGCACAAGATCGAGATTTTCCGCAGCGCCGGCCGCGCCTGATCCCACCGTTCCACGCACAAACGCGGGGAGGAATCTTCCTCTCCGCGTTTTTTCGTAACCCGGAGACGTGGTATACTTGTCCGTTAGCAAACCAGGGCGTTCTGCATGCGGGTTGCCCGGCTGTATCCAGGAGGGGGCTCATGAACATGGTGCTTTTGTCGCCATATTTTCCATCGAATTTCTATAACTTTGCGGTGGCGTTGCATCGTCTGGGCGTAAACGTGCTGGCCATCGGTGATATGCCCTACGACGATCTGCGTCCAGCTTTGCGCGAGGCGCTGACGGAGTATTATCTTGTCCACGATTTACATGACTATGATCAGTGGGTGCGCGCTTGCGGCTATTTCACCCATCGCTACGGCAAATTGGATCGCTTTGAATCTCACAACGAGTATTGGCTGGAGATGGACGCGCAGGTTCGCACGGAT
Organism: Anaerolineae bacterium; assembly: GCA_049975525.1. Classification (GTDB taxonomy): domain Bacteria; phylum Chloroflexota; class Anaerolineae; order B4-G1; family SLSP01; genus G713. The sequence goes on along the minus strand of JBNGCW010000002.1, from coordinate 125,165 downwards.
TTCAACTTGGCCGGTCCCAAAATCGATGAGATGGCCCAGGTCAAGTACAAGTCCAAGATGAAGCGGGTTTTCGAACAGGCCGGCGTGACGGTGGCTCCGGGACGGGTTGTTCGTTCCAGGGACGAGGCCGAGACTTTTCTTGACGAGGTGGGCTATCCCGTTGTCGCCAAGCCGGATAACGGCGTGGGGGCGGCGGCGACGTACAAGATTCGCGACGAGGCTGATCTGGAGGCGTTCTTCGTCGAGAAGCCGCCGTTGGATTACTTTATGGAGGGATTTATCTCCGGCGATCTCTACTCTTTCGATGGTTTGACGGATCAAGACGGCGAGATCGTCTTCTACACCTCGCACTACTTCAACCGGGGAATCATGGAAGTCGTCAACGAGGGGCTGGACATGTACTATTACTCGCTGCGTGAAATCCCTGCGGACTTGGAGGAGGCGGGCTTTCGCGCAGTGCAGGCCTTTGGATTACGTGAGCGTTTCTTCCACATCGAGTTCTTCCGCACCGATGAGGGGTTGGTGGCACTGGAGCTCAACATGCGTCCGCCGGGCGGCCTGACCATGGACATGTTCAACTACGCCAACGATATCAACCTTTACCAGCAGTGGGCCAACGTGGTGGTGAACAACACCTTCACGGCGGACTACACGCGGCCCTATCACTGCGCCTATGTGGGGCGGAAGTGGCATCGGAATCATCGCCTTTCTCATGATGAGGTACTGGCGACCTATGCCGATTTGTTGGTGCATCATGAACCCATCGACGCGACGCTGGCTCCGGCCATCGGCGAGTACGGCTATCTGCTGCGCTCGCCCGATCTGGACGTGCTTCAGGCTGCTGTTGAGGAGATGGTGGCTGTGCAATGAACGTCGAATATCATAAGCATTGGAGTACCTATCTGCATCGCGACATGGAATTGAAAGCCTACGGGCACGCCGGCAAGCCCGTGGTCGTCTTCCCCTCGGCGCGGGGTACCTTCTACCAGTTCGAGGACTTTGGCATGGTCGAGGCTGTGGGGGAGTTTATCGAGGCGGGCAAGATCCGGCTCTACACCATCGCCAGCAACGATCACGAGACCTGGTTGGCGGATGATTGGATCCATGTGGCGGATCGCGGGCGCAACTATCAGGCCTACGATGCCTACGTGGTGGAAGAGGCGGTCCCTTTTATCCGTGCGCACAGCGGATACGAGGAGAAATTTGTCACCACGGGCTGCAGCATGGGCGGTTATCATGCCGCCAACTTCTTTTTCCGCCATCCCGACATCTTCGACACCGTCATCGCCATGAGTGGGCTTTACGGCCCGTGGTATTTTCTCGGCGATTACGTGGATGACAACGTCTATTTCAATTTCCCGCTGCTCTATCTACCCAATCTGACGGAGCGCTGGTATCTCCGGCAATTTCGGCAGAGTGATATTGTCGTCTGCGTGGGACAGGGTGCCTGGGAGGCGCACCACGTCCACGAGACGAGGATGTTGGAGCGCATGCTTCAGGACCTGAAGGTGCCGGCCTGGATCGATTATTGGGGCCACGATGTGGAACACGACTGGCCCTGGTGGCGTAAACAATTGCCTTACTTCCTGGGGAAGTTGGAATGATAGACAATGCCAGGGAGAGAGTTTCGCATCTTTGATTTATTTCCAAGGAGTTATGCATGGAAACAACACCTTCTCTTCGGGAGCGCATCGAAAGCTTGCTGCAGGTTGGGTTTGAGGCGGCGATTGAGGCGGAGGCATTGCCTGCCTTCGACATCCCCGCCTCGATTCCGGTGGCGCCCAGCCGCCATGAGGCCCACGGTGACTATGGGTCTCCGGTCTGTCTGGGGCTGGGGAAGGTGCTGCGCCGGGCGCCTCTGCAGATCGCGGAGGCCGTGGCGCCCTACGTGCCGGCGGCGGATTTTGTAGCCGCTGTCGAGGTCGCGCCACCGGGTTACGTCAATTTCACGCTGGACGAGCGCTGGTTGGCGGAGCAGGTGCCCGTGATCTTAGAAGCCGGCGAAACCTGGGGGAATCTCGATCACGGCGCGGGCGAGCGCGTGCAGGTCGAGTTCGTCAGCGCCAATCCCACCGGCCCGCTGACTATCGGCTCGGCGCGCAACGCGGTGCTGGGCGACGCCATCGCTGCGGTGTTGGACGCCGCAGGCTACGACGTGGCGCGCGAGTACTACGTCAACGATCATGGCTCCAAGGCGCGCAAGCTGGGGTACAGCCTCTATGTGCGCTATCGTGAGCTGCTGGGCGAGCCGGTGGAGATCGAAGAGGAGATGTATCCCGGCGATTACGTCACTGAAATGGCGCGTCAGCTGGTGGATCAAGTCGGACGCCGTTTCGTCGCCGTGGAGCCGGAGCAAGCCATCCGCGAGTTCACCGATTGGGGCATTGAGCGGGTGCTGCAGGGCGTCGAGGAGGATCTGGCGCAGATGCGCATTCGCTTCGACAGCTGGCGACACGAGCGCGATTTCTATCGGGGCGAGCCTTCGCTCTTCGAGCAAATGCTGGAAAAGCTGCGTGCCGGCGGCTATGTCGTTGAAAAAGAAGGCGCGATTTGGTTCACCCATCCTGCTCTGGAAAAGGACGCCGTCCTGGTGCGCTCGCCGGAGGTGATCTCCAATCCGGAGGATCGCCCCACCTATCTCATGTCCGATGTCTGTTACGCCTGGGATAAGCTGGTGATCCGGGGGTTCGACCGCGCTATCTACGTCTGGGGCGCCGATCATCACGGGGACGTGCCGCGCGTGCGTGCGGCGGCCCAGGCGGTGGGATTGGACCCTGACCGGTTGACCTTCATCCTCTACCAGCTGGTCACGCTGCGGCGTGGCGGCGAGATGGTGCGCATGTCCAAAAGCTCCGGTGAGTTCATCACGCTGCGCGAGATCATCGACGAGGTCGGCCCTGATCCCATCCGCTACATGCTGCTCACGCGTACCGCCGACGTGAGCATGGACTTCGACCTGGCGCTGGCGGTGGAGCAGTCGGAGCGCAACCCCGTCTACTACGTGCAGTACGCCCACACGCGCATTGCCGGCGTGCTCCGTCACGCGGTCGAGCAGGGCTGGGACCCGGAGACCCTGGGCGACCCGGCGCTGCTGACCCACGAGAGCGAGCTGGCGCTGATCCGCAAAATGCTGGAGCTGCCGGAGATTATCGCGCTGGCGGCGAACAACCTGGCGCCCCATCACCTGACCACGTACGCGCACGAGCTGGCCTCGCTTTTCCACGCCTTCTATCACAACTGCCGCATCGTCTCCTCGGAGCCCGGCGACGCAGTCCTCACCCGCGCCCGACTGATGCTGGCCCGCGCCGCCAAATCCGTCCTCGCCCGTGTGCTGCACCTCATGGGCATGGACGCACCGGAGACCATGTAGGCGGATAGTCCCGTAATCACGTAGTCGCATAGTCAAATATCCTTAGCCCGATGTGCCTGGCTCATGATGGCGTGACTACCCGACTACCAGACTACCACACTACCAGACGAAAGGACTAATCTATGGGACTCAAACCCGACACCTGGATTCGCAAGATGGCGTTAGAGCAACAGATGATTGAGCCCTTCTTCGATGGGCAGAAACGGGACGGCATTATCTCCTACGGACTTTCGTCCTACGGCTACGACATTCGCGTCGCCGACGAGTTCAAAGTCTTCACGCCGGGCAAGGGAGACCTGGCGGTCGTTGATCCTAAAGCGCTGGACGTCGGCGCGCTCATCGACTTCCGGGGCGACGTCTGCATCATCCCGCCCAACTCCTTCGCCCTGGCCCGCAGCCTGGAGTATATGCGCATGCCCCGGGATGTGCTGGGCGCCGTGCTGGGCAAATCGACGTATGCGCGGTGCGGTATCGTGACGAATTTTACGCCCTTGGAGCCGGGCTGGCACGGCTATATCACCATCGAGATCAGTAACACGACGCCGTTGCCCGCCAAGATCTACGCCAACGAGGGCATCGCCCAGGTGCTCTTCTTCCAGGGCGACGCACCCTGTGAGGTCTCCTATGCCGATAAGAAGGGTAAATATCAGGGACAGCGCGGTGTAGTACTACCGCGCCTCTAAGGAGATCACGTGAAGATCGAAGTTTTGTACGAAGCCGGCTACGAGCAGGCGCTGATCGGTTTGAGCCTCAGCTACAAACAGCCGGTCGAGAAGATGCCCGCCGTCGCCGAGCGGCTCTATGCCAAGAACGGCGGGCACAACAAGTTTTTGGAATCCATCATCGTCTGGCTCGACATCACGGCCCCACGCTACTGGTGGCAGCAGTTCGACACCTACCGCATCGGCGTCACCAAGCAGAGTGAGTCGACCATGCATACGATTCTCAAGCGACCATTGGCCCAGGACGATTTCGAAGGCGAGATCGACCCGGCGACGTTGGACCGCCTCAACGCGCTGATTGCGGCGAAAGCCTTCGCCCAGGTCAAGCGCGAGCTTCCGGAGTCGTTCCTACAGCGCCGCGTCGTCTGCACCAACTACAAGACCCTCCGCCGGATGATCAAACAGCGGTATACGCACCGTCTGCGCGAGTGGCAGCTCTTCTGTGACGCCCTGCGCGAGCAGCTGGCGCACGCACAGTTTCTGAGCGATTGCTACGAGTAGCCGATACCGTGGCTTCTTCTGGAGTGTCTCATGGTTAATGCCCGCATCTATTTCGCCGACGCCCGTGCAATGCCGGAGGTTGCGGACGCCAGCGTGGCCCTTGTCGTCACCTCGCCGCCCTACTACGCCATCAAGGACTACGACGTGGAAGGACAGATCGGTTACGGACAGAGCCTGCACACGTATCTGGTTGATCTCTACCGTGTCTGGACCGAATGTCATCGCGTTCTGATGCCCGGCGCGAGGCTCTGCGTCAACATCGGCGACCAGTTCGCGCGTACCAAGCGCTTCGGACGCTACAAAGTGATCCCGCTGCACGCGGAGATCATCGCGCAGGCGGAGCAGATTGGCTTCGATTACATGGGCGCCATCATCTGGCAGAAGCGCACGACCATGGAGACCAGCGGCGGCGCGACGATCATGGGCTCCTATCCGCACCCGCCCAACGGTGTCGTCGAGATCGACTACGAGTTCATCCTGCTCTTCAAGAAGCGGGGCAAGCGCCGCATCCCCCGCGCGCGGCGCGAGGCCGCGGCCATGACCAAGGAGGAGTGGAAGACCTTCTTCTTTGGGCACTGGACTTTCGGTGGGGCGCGTCAGGGCGAGCACGGCGCCGTCTTCCCCGAAGAGCTGCCTCGACGTCTGATCCGCATGTACACCGTGCACGACGACCTGGTGCTCGACCCGTTCCTCGGCAGCGGGACGACGGCCCAGGTCGCGCTCCAACTGGGACGCCGGGCCGTGGGCTACGAGCTCAACCCCGATTTCCGCGCGCTCATCGAGGCGCGGCTGGACGACGTCGAGGGCCTGTCCCCGGATCAGGTGCGCGTCGAGATGCGTGCGTCGGACGATAGGCCGCCGGCGCCTGTGGAATACACGCCCGCCATCGCCGATATCCGCCTCAAGCAGCCGCCGCATCGTCCCGCGCGGGATCTTTACCGCGTCACCGAAGTGCTGGGACCGACGGCGCTGCGCCTGGAGGACGGACGCGAGATCGCGCTCCTCGGCCTGACCGTGCCCGAGGCTCAGGCCGCCGAGACGTTGGCTTACCTGCGGGAATACGTGGCAGGCAAGCGCGTCACCCTGCGCACACCGCTGGAGACCCATCCCAACGCCGCCTACGTGCGCTTGAAAAACCGCATCTTCATCAACCGTAAGATGCTGGAGATGGGCCTGGCTCTCCCGGATGAGACCCTCGATCACCCGCAGAGACGTCGCTTCGAGAACATTCATCGCGCATTACGCAACACGTGACAGGAGTCTTTATGTCCGATCCCATTCGCATCCTTCATTTCGCCGATCTGCACATCGGCATGGAGAACTACGGTCGGCTCGACCCGGAGACCGGCCTGAACCGGCGCGTCGTCGATTTCCTCGACCGCCTGGATCAGGTTGTCGAGCATGCCATCGACCACGAGGCCGACCTGGTGCTCTTCGCCGGAGACGCCTTCCGCACCCGCGACCCCAATCCAACGCATCACCGCGAGTTCGCGCGGCGTATCTACCGCCTCTCCGAGGCCGCGATCCCCACGGTTTTGCTGGCGGGTAACCACGACCTCCCGGTGATGGTGGAGCGTGCCTCCAGCGTCGATATCTTCGCCGCCCTGGCGGTGCCGCATATCACCGTTGCGCGTCGCCCAGAGCTTCTGCACATTGAGACGCGGCGCGGTCCGGTGGAGGTCGGCGTCATTCCCTATCCTGTGCGCCAGCGCCTGTTGACACGAGAGCAGTTCCGCAGCATGAGCCAGGAGGAGCTCGATCATGCCGTGACCGAGGCGGTGGTCGGTTTGATCCGTGAGCTGCAAGCGGAGCGGGCCCCCGAGGTGCCGGGCGTGCTGATGGGGCATTTCTCCGTAGACGCCGCGCACTGGGGCTCTGAGCGCAACATCATGGTGGGACGGGACGTGGTGGTGCCTCTCTCTGTCCTCGTCGATCCCCTGTGGAATTACGTCGCGCTGGGTCACATCCACCAGCACCAGAGCCTTCATCCCGAAAACAACCCTCCGGTGGTCTACGCCGGCAGCCTGGAGCGCGTGGACTTCGGCGAGGAGGGGCAGCCCAAGGGCTTCTGCTGGGTCGAACTGGCACGCGAGAAGACGACCTGGCGCTATATTCAGACGCCCGCTCGTTCCTTCCGTACGCTGCGCGTTGACGTGCGCGAAGCGTCCGCGCCGTTGGCCGAGATCCAGGAGGCCGTGGCCCAGCACGACCTGACCGGCGCTGTGGTGCGCCTCATCGTGCGGATGACGCCGGAGCAGGAGCCGCACCTGCGTGATGGGGACCTCTCGCCGCTGCTGGAACAAGCGTTCTTCGCCCAGATCAACCGGGACGTGGACCGCAGCGTGCGTGACCGGCTGGCCGGCCTGGAGCCTGAATCCATGACGCCGGAGCACTTGCTGGAGCGCTATCTGCTGGCGAAGAACAAGACCGAAGACGAGATCGCCCGTTACCTCTCGGTGGCTCGCGACATCTTTCACGCCGGGGATGAGTCCGCTTGAGAGGAGCGGGCGTGGCATATGATAGGTGCGACGCACCTTCGAAGGTTTGAACATAGCCATTTCGTGCCTGCCGGGATGGGTTTTTAGCCAACATGATCGGACCATCGCAGGTGCGTTGCACCTTGACTCACCTGAAAAAGGGTCCAAGAAATCGGATTTTTAGGTGATCATATTCTACATCTGGTGATTTTGGTCATGAGAAGCCCACATATAGTATCAAGTCGTAGAAAAATCCGATTTCTGCTAGTTACTTCAGCAGAGTCATCTTTGACTCTACTGAAAAAAGGTTTTTCAGTAGAGAAAGGAATACTATATTTTGTGGTTGGGCGCAGCCCAACCACAAAATATATCCCATATTTTTCTTTGGCTGACCCTTTTTTCAGGGCAGCCATCTTTTGCTTGACAAAAAGGCTATCCTGTTTTAAAGTAAAACATGTGTGACGACCGTTACACGTCCCTCTGCATAAAACATTTTTCGGTAGGGCTCTGCTTGTTGAGGGTGAGGTTAATAAGGAGTGCAGCTGATTTATGAAACGTAAAGACTGGACGCTGATAGTTTTAGGGGTTCTTGCGTTGGTGATGATGGGGACTCCTGTGTGGGCTTTTGAGGGGTCTGAAGCGGAGGAGATGGCCGTGGGGGGCTCCGATACGCCTGCGCTATCACCCTACTGGCATCCCCGTGTTCAACAATGGGCCGACGTGATCGCGCAGGAGGCGACGCGGCGTAACCTGGACGCAGATTTCCTGGCTTCGGTGGTCTGGATGGAGTCCAGAGGGCGCCCGGACGCCGTCGGGCCTGTGGGCGCGGTCGGCCTGATGCAGGTGATGCCGCGCGAGGTCGGTTTTTCCTGGCGTCCCACCAAAGCGGAGTTAATGGATCCCCAGACCAATCTTTTTTGGGGTGCCCGTACTCTGGCGACCGTCGTTGAGCAGAGTGAAGGCGATATTTTCAACGCGCTGGCGGCGTACAACGGCGGCTGGCACCAGATTCAATATCGGGGCCCCCAACACTTCGCCACCACGATCCTGCGCGACTACGCTAAAGCCATCGCCAGGCGCCACGATCTGTTGTGGTCGGAACCGTGGCTGGCTATTTTCGCGGTGAACGGTCCGAGGATTGAAGGCCCGATCTGGATCGCCGACTCCGCTCGCGATGACGTCTACTTCTTCAGCAACGACAATTGGATCCCGGAGGGCTCACTGCTCATCCCCGAGAGCGTGCCGCCTACGGCTGTTTTGGCCTCCTTTGAAGACAAAGCCGGGATGACCCGCTCCGTCGGCGTCTGGTTTTATCGCAAAAGGCAAGATATGTGGTTGGAACCCTGACGCACACCGCGACGCTTTCCGGGCCAGGGCATGGCTGCTCTGGCCTTTTTTGCTGTCTGTTGCCTTGCGGGGTAGAATATGTCTATGCTGGCGACGACGACCCCGGCTGGAGGCATCTCTTGACGCCGCTCTGCAGATGTAAAGGATAACTCACCTGAAAAAAGGTCCAAGAAATCCGATTTTTATGAGTTATTTCCGTGAAGTCCTCGGTCAGCTCTGTGAAAATCCGGGCACGCTGAGGATGCGATGCCTGGGTAACCGCTTGGGAGGAAAGGATGAAGGTCGATTTGTTAGTGCACTCCGCGGGGCAGCTCTGCATCGTGCCACCCCATGACGGTGGTCCGCAGCGTGGCGGGCGCCTGGGTGACCTGGGTCTGATCGTGGACGGTGCCGTTGCGATGGCCGATGGCATCGTAGTCGAAGTCGGGACGACGGCGAGCGTGCGCCACCGTGTCACGGCACGACGGGAGATTGATGCCGCCGGCGGGGTCGTCTGCCCGGGCTTTGTCGATCCCCACACCCACCTGGTGTGGAAGGGCGACCGCGCCGCCGAGTTTGAGCAGCGCGTTGCCGGCGCGAGCTATATGGAGATCATGGAGGCGGGTGGCGGCATCATGGCGACGGTGCGGGCAACCCGGCAGGCGTCCGTGGATGAGTTGGTGGCGGCGACCCGACCGCGCCTGGACCGCATGCTGGCTCACGGCACGACGACGGTGGAGGTCAAGACGGGCTACGGGCTGGAGACCGACGCCGAAGCGCGTTTGTTGGAGGCCATCGTGACCCTGGATCGCTCGCATCCGGTGACGGTAGTGCCCACCTTCCTGGGCGCCCACGCCGTCCCGGCGGCGTACCGCGAGCGGCCCGACGCTTACGTCGATTTGGTGGTCGAAGAGATGCTGCCCGCCGTCGCCGCGAAGGCCCGTGCTCTTGGGATTGACCCGCCTTTCTGTGACGTCTTCTGCGAAGAGGGCGCTTTCGACTTGAGGCAGACGCGCCGCATCCTGGAGGCGGCCCACGCCCTGGGCTTTCCGCTCAAGGTGCACGTAGACGAGTTTGAGGCGTTGGGTGGGACGCGGCTGGCGGTGGACCTGGGCGCCGTCTCCGCCGACCACCTGGTCAAGACGCCGCCTGAAGAGGTCGCGGTCCTGGGTGCTTCGGAGACGGTGGCCGTCTCGCTGCCCTGCACACCCTTCGGCCTGGGAGCGTGCGAGTATACGCCCGCCCGCGCGCTCCTCGACGCGGACGCGGCCCTCGCGCTGGCCTCCGACTGCAATCCCGGTACTGCCTGGAACGAGTCCATGCCCTTCGTCGTCGCCCTGGCCTGTCGTTATCTGCGCCTGACGCCGGCCCAGGCGCTGGTCGCCGCGACGCTCAACGCGGCCCACGCCCTGGCTCTCGGTCACCGGGTGGGGAGCCTCACACCCGGCTACGCCGCCGACCTGGTGCTGCTGGACGCGCCGGACTACCGTCACCTCGGCTATCGCTTTGGGACAAATCCCGTCGCCGTGGTGGTCAAGGACGGCGCTGTGGTGGTGGATAGGAGGGAGCGCCGGTGAGCGATCAGGGCGTTACCGTTCACCGACTCATGGTTGCCGAGGGGGGCGAGCGCATCGACAAGTATGTGGCAGAGGCGCTTCCCGACCTCTCACGATCGGCTGTGCAGCGGCTCATCGACGAGGGGCAAGTGACCTTGAACGGTGAGGTGCCGAAGCCCGCCGCCGACGTCAGCGTTGGCGATGAGATCGTCGTGCGGATCCCGCCGCCGGAACTTGTGGAGCTGACGTCTCAACCCCTGCCGTTGGACGTGCTCTACGAGGATGCGGATATCATCGTCGTCAACAAATCCGCCGGGCGCGTTGTCCATCCGGGCGCCGGGCACCCCGATGGGACGCTGGTGAACGCCTTGCTGGCCCACTGCCCCGATCTGCGGGGGGTGGGGGGCAAACTGCGGCCCGGCATCGTCCATCGGCTGGACAAGGAGACCTCCGGCGTGCTCGTCGTCGCCAAGCACGACGCGGCGATCCGTCACCTGCAGCGGCAGTTCAAGCACCGTTCGGTAGAGAAGACCTATGTCGCGCTGCTTATCGGCAATCTCGCGGAACCGGAGGGTTTTATCGAGGCACCGGTGGGTCGGCATCCTACGCAGCGCAAGCGTATGGCGGTGGTGCCCAACGGCAAGATGGCGCGCACCCGTTGGGCGGTGACGCAGCGACTCCGCGACGACGAGGGACGACGCTATACGCTCGTCGAGGTGGGGTTGTTGACGGGGCGTACGCATCAGATCCGCGTGCACTTTCACTGGTTGGGCTATCCCCTGGTGGGCGACGCGACCTACGGTCCGCGCCGTGATCCGCTGGACGCGCCGCGTCAGTTTCTCCACGCCCGCGACCTGACCCTCACCCATCCTGTCACCGGGGAACGCATGACCTTCACGGTGCCGCTGCCGGAAGATTTGCGGGCTGTCCTTGACCGGCTTGAATCTGAGTAGCTTAAATTACGATCTTAGAACGTAGCTAGGTGCGATGCACCTTCGAATGTTTGAAAATAGCCATTTCAACGTTGGGATGGGTTTTTAGCCAACCTGATTGGGTAATCGCAGGTGCGTCGCACCTTATACCGTGATTTCAACGGAGTAGAGAGGTTGCGAAACTGCGCATTTCGGGTTAAGCTGGGGCTGTGAAAAAGGAACGTCTCGACAAGCTGATGATCGCCCGCGACCTGGCGCAAAGCCGGAGCCGCGCCCAGCGCCTCATCCGCGCCGGAGAGGTGCGGGTCGATGGCGAGATCGCCGACAAGCCGGGCATCCGCTATCCGCTGGACGCGACGATCTCCGTGGCGGAGCGTCCGCCCTTCGTGGGGCGCGGCGGCGAGAAGCTGGAGGCCGCCCTGCAGCGCTTCCCTGTGCCCGTCGAGGGGCGAGTGGCGGCGGATATCGGTGCCTCCACCGGCGGCTTCACCGACTGTCTGCTGCAGCGCGGCGCGGCCAAGGTCTACGCCATCGACGTCGGCTACGGTCAGCTGGCCTGGAAACTGCGCCAGGACGCCCGCGTGGTGGTCATGGAGCGCACCAACGCTCGCTATCTGGAAGCGCTGCCGGAGCCGGTGGCTCTCATCGTTTCCGACGTCTCTTTCATCTCGCTGCGGCTGATCTACCGGACGGCGGTGCACTGGCTGACGCCGGACGGGGACATCGTCTCGCTCATCAAGCCGCAGTTTGAGGCGGGGCGCACGCAGGTGGGCAAGGGCGGCGTCGTGCGCGATCCTGCCGTCCACCGCGAGGTGTTGGAGCGTGTGGTCGGCTTTATGGCCGACTTCGACCTGCAGCTGCAGGGGCTGATGGCGTCGCCGCTGGTAGGCCCGGCGGGCAACGTCGAGTTTCTGGGCTGGTGGCGGCGTGGAGAGCCGATGGCGGAGTGCGGTTTGTGGATCGACCGGGCGTTAGAGGAAGCGGCTGGGCTTGGCGGGTGAGTCAGGAACGGGTCCATGGGGGGTTTGAAAACCGCTACGGGCCTTCTTCCTGGATTTTTCATGAGGAGAGGAATGACGCTGATGCTGACCCTCATGTGTGTGCGTAACTTCGACGCTACTGAAAAAGGTCAAAGTTTACCTGTTGAGGTGTGAATCCAGATGAGCAGTCTATTGGATCAATGGTTGCAGATACCGGCGCAACGTCGTAAGCGCCTGGTCCTTCTTGTTCTCGCTGCCGCCGTCGTTCTCGGCATTCTCTGGGCAGCGCGCGGCGTTTTAGGCCCCTACTTTGCGGGTCTCTTTGTCGCCTATCTATTGGCACCCATCGTGGATTTCTTCGACGGGATCCTGAGTAGAGTTGGAGATCATCAGCGCTTGCGGTTTTTTCACCGCCTCGCACGCCCTCTGGCGGTGCTGATCACTTATCTGCTGGTGATCGCCGTGTTGGTAGGATTCTTCTCTGTAGGTGTGCCCATGCTGATCGAGCAGGGGCGGACGCTCTGGGCGGAGCGGGAGACGGTCTGGTATTACATCTCCGGTTTTTTTGAGGATCTCATCGAGCAGTACCGCCTGCTGGATCCCCGGATCCAAGGTCAGATCGAGGAGAGCCTGGCGAATTTCACGGCCAGGTTTGGGGATGTCGTTCAGCAGGCCCTGGAGGGTACCGCCGTCGCCATCTCCTACACGATCAGTCTTGTTTTGGCCATCGTCGTGATCCCCTTTTGGACTTTCTATCTCCTACGCGACAGCCCGCAGATTTCGCGGCACATCATCGCGTTTCTCCCCCCGACGGTGCGTCAAGATGTCTTGGCCGTGGCACGACTGTTCGACGCCGCTGTGGGGGCCTATCTGCGCGGACGACTCTTCTCGGGATTGATCATCGGCACCGTTTCGGCTATCGCTTTCTCCTTGATGGGGGTGCGGTTTGCGCTCTTCCTGGGCCTGATCGCGGGCATCTTCGAGATGATCCCCAACATCGGCCCGACCCTGGGGGCGATCCCCGCGATTCTGGTTGCCCTGGCCCAAGGGCCGACGTTGGCGTTCTGGGTGTTGCTCTTCGCCCTCGCCATCCAGCAGGTCGAGAACATCTTCGTGGCCCCGCAAATCCTGGGTATCAGCATCAAGATGCATCCTGTGGTCGTGATGGTGGTCTTGATTATCGGCAGTGAGTTGGCCGGCGTCATCGGCCTGTTCCTTGGGCCGGTGGTGACCGCTATTCTGCGCGACATGTTCAAGTACGCTTACTACCGTTTATCCGATGAGCCGCTCGCTCCCAAGGAGGCGCTGCGAGAGGTGCACGAAGGTGGGCTTGTGCGCTTCCGGTTGTGAGTGCTCGAAGGGGGCTCTATGCAACGGTTTGCCGTATTGCAGCTCTCGGGCTGCGCCGGCTGTGAGGTCTCGCTGCTCAACGCCGATACCTGGGTCGAGGAGTATCAGCTGGCGTATATGCCCCTGGTCGTCTCCGCTTACGATGTCCCCGAGGTTGATATCCTGCTGGTCAGCGGCGGCGTGCGCACCGACGAGGATCTCTACAAGCTGCGACGTGCCGTCAAAGGCGCGGCCCAGGTCATAGCCGTGGGCACCTGCGCCATCTCCGGCGGCGTCGCCAACCTCGGTGATCGCGACGAGGTGCGGGCGCTCTTTTTGGCGCACAAAACACGTCACAACCTCCCGCATCTGTTGCCCCGTTCCCATCCCATCGACGCCTTTGTGGAGGTAGATCTCTACGTGCCTGGCTGTCCGCCGACGCCGGAGCTCTTCATGGCCGCGCTCTCCGATCCCGACGACTTTGAAGCGTCCAAGATCGTATGCCAGGAGTGCGGACGGAAGAAACTGCGTGATATGCGTCCCCAGCACCTGGTGGGCTTCCAGCAGGGCGAGGTGTTACCCGATGTCTGTCTCATCAATCAGGGGTATCTCTGCGTTGGCTCCTCGACGCGCGGAGGGTGCCGGGCACCCTGCACCCGCGCCGGTCATCCCTGCGTCGGCTGTCGCGGCCCTTCCGACGTCTTCATCGAGCGGGAGTCCAAGTTCTGGTTCAAGAGCATCCAGCGTGTCTTCGCGGGTATGACCGACATCCCGGAGGAGGAGATCGCCGAGGCGCTGCGCTCACCGCAGCTGGCCCTCTTCCTCTTCCAGTTTTCCGATTATGCTGACGAGGGACGCAAGCCGCGCCCGAAGGAGAAGGTGTTGTAGCCATGACGACGTTGACGTTTCCCTTGAGTCGTATCGAAGGTCACGCGCGGGTGGTGATCGAAGTGCAGAACGGCGAGATCATCACTACGCACTTTCAGGCGACGGAGATGCGCGGTTTTGAATACCTGGCGCAGGGGGTGCCGGCCGAGCAGATGCCCGTGATCGTCCCGCGCATCTGCGGCGTCTGTTCCACGGCGCATCACGTCGCTTCGGTCAAGGCATTGGAGGACGCTTTCGGCGTCGAACCGCCGCCTCTGGCGCTCACCATCCGGGAGTTGTTGATGCTGGGGCAGATGCTTCAGAACCAGGCGACCTCGCTCTTCATTTTCACCATGCCCGACCGGCTGGAGGTCTCCAGCCTCTTCCATCTGGCGAAGGAGAAAGGCGCTGAGGATGAGTTGACGGGCATTGCAACACGGGCGCTGCAGGTGCGCAAGGCCGGCACCGACCTGATCTCACTGGCGGGGGGGCAATTCATCCACCCGGTCAAAGCCGTCGTGGGTGGCGTGACCGGGGGCATTGACCGTGAGGCCGCCGACGTTATGCGGGAGCAGCTGGAGGCGGCGCTGCCTGTAGCGCAGGATCTCTTTGACTACTATTGGGAGGTGTCTCTGGAGATGGGCGCGCGCCTCGGCAGCTGGGGTGACGACGCGCCGGCGGCCTACATCTCCTCCTTCGTCGGTTGTTGCCCTAACTACTACGGTGATCAAATCTACGTGATGGATGCCGACGCCTCTTACTGCACCATGTTCCCCGCGTCGGATTTTCGGGAGCATTTGACCTATCGGGCCACGGATTACAGCTACGCGGACCAGACCAGCTACAAGGGGCAGGTCATGCGGGCCAACAGCCTGGCGCGGGTCAACATGCTCACGGAGATGGGCACACCGCTGGCCGACGCCTATCTGCAGCGCTTCAAGGAAGCCTTCGGCGAGCCGGCCCACGCCATCATGCTCTTTGACCTGGCGCGGGGGATTGAGCTGGTCTTCGCTATTGAGCGCGCCATCGAGATTCTCTCGGCGCCGCTGGACGAGGGTGATCCCGCCGTGCCCTACACGCCGCGCGACGGCGAAGGCTACGGGCTGGTCGAAGCGCCGCGCGGCCCGCTGATCCACCACTACACCATTGAGGGCGGCGTCGTCACCGAGGCCAAGTTCATTATCCCCACGGTGCATAACATGTTAGCCATCGAGCGCGCGCTGCGCGTCGCCGCCGAGCGGTACATCACGCCGGAGGGGATTGACATGGAGCTGGAGCGGGCTGTGGGGCGCGTCGTGCGCGCGTTCGATCCCTGTATCGCCTGCGCGACGCATTAACTTGCCAGCCCGCGCGGCTGTGGTATGATATAGACATTCGGGGCGTGGCGCAGCCTGGCGAGCGCGCACGGTTCGGGTCCGTGAGGTCCGCGGTTCAAATCCGCGCGCCCCGACTGCAAGGCACCGCGTAGTGCGCGGTGCCTTTTTGCGTTTTGGGACCCCACTTTATGCGCCGGCGTGAACATCGAGCGAGCAACGGAGCCCAATTCTCCGGCGCTCGTAGTGCCCTTCTCAGGTGACAGTCACCGGTTCCTCTGCCCTGAGTCCTGGAGAGAAAGCAGTGCCTCCGGGAACGGCGCGAGAAATGTTTGTTGAGAGAGGTACGGCTCCTCGAAGCGGAGGACCCAGGCCCGCAGGACGCTCAGCGGCGCGCTGAGGGATACTTGTCCCTCCCGATACTTCGTCAGCAGGTCCAGGAAGTATTCCTTCTCCGCATGACTCAACCCCTCGGATACGTAGCCCAGGGTGTGCATGAGGACGTTGATGACGGAGGGACGACGGGGTGGATGGGTCAGCGCGGCCCGGAAACCGGTGACGTACGCTTCCATCACCTCCTCAACGGGCCACCGCTGGGGGTTAGCGACCCGCCGTCCCAGTTCCCGCATGCGCGTCTGGTTGTAGGTCATCAGCAAGAATTTGTGACGGGTGTGGAAGTCCACCAGCGCTCTCATCTGGCCCGTGTCGACCGCTTCCCGCAGCCGGGCCAGGGCGAAGATGGCGGTGAAGAAATGCTCCCGCAGGGTCAAGTTGGTCAGGCGGCCCTCGTTTTCTATGGGGAGGTCGGGGAAGCGAGCCTGGACAGCTTCCCCGAACATCCCTGGCCTCTTCTCCACGACGGGGGCTTTCTCCGGTGCGGCGTACGCCTTTGCATCCTTGATTCCGCAGGAGGGGGAGCGATTCTTCAGCAGGAAGCCGTCCACCGGCGGGAGTGCGTCCAGGAAGGACGCGGCAAAGGCCCGCATGGCGTCGGTCAAGTCCCGCCCGGTGGCGGGCTGTAGCAGGCGGGCTTCCCCGCTGACGCGGACCAGGCGTACAGGCGGGCGGGGCGCACCCAGGCCCAGTTCCACCTCTGGGCATACGGGGATAAACTCCACCCAGGGCCGGAGGGCCTCCACGATGGGGTCTGAGATGATGCTGCCGTCGTAGCGACAGTGGTCAAATCCTAGACATTTGCTGACGACGAGATGGGGTTTGGACATCTCTACCTCCACCACGCCTCTGGCTGCAGGCGCTCCTCCACGTTCCCGTCCCTCGTATCTGAGGAGACAAAATGCTTGCCGTTGTGATAGGCTGAGTTGGTGCTACAGAAAACCAGGCGCAGCGGCTCGCCGTGGGGTCTTTTGTGGCTGCCTGCTTGATCGTACTAGCCTTCCCGGCGAATGCCAAGTCGGCAGGGACGGCGATCGGCAATTTCACATGCGACGCGCTTGGCTCCCGGGTGCGTCAGGTGCCAGCCGGGACACCCGGCGATCAATGATGGCTGCTCTGAAAAAAGGGTCAGCCAAAGAAAAATATGGGGTATATGTTGTGGTTGGGCGCAGCCCATCCACAACTAACATATGACCCGCGCAGGACTCGAACCTGCAACCAAGGGTTTAAGAGACCCCTGCTCTGCCAATTGAGCTAGCGGGCCACGCCAGGGCTCACCTTAGCGGGCATATTTATATCACATTTTGGGATTTTGACAAGGTCGCTGCAAACGTTCGGATTTCCTGGGCGGCTTGAAACTGCGCACGGGTTTTCACGGATAGATATGCACAAAAACGAGATAATCTGTGAAAATCTGCGTTGCCGAGGTAGGACATCCCCAGGAGTGCAGGTGTTGGAAATGGGAGGTTATGCTATGATGTAAGAGGAAGTCAACCTACACATAGCTGAGGAGGTGCTGAGATGTCCCATCTGTTTTCCCCCTTGACGTTGGGCGGTGTGACGTTCCGCAATCGGGTGATGCTTTCGCCCATGTGCATGTACAGCGCTGCCGACGACGGACGGGTTACCCCCTGGCATCGGATGCACTACGGCGCGCGGGCCGTGGGTGGCGTGGGCTTGATCATGATGGAAGCCACAGCGGTGGAGTCGCGGGGCCGCATCAGTCGCAATGACCTGGGGTTGTGGGACGACGCTCAGGTCGCCCCGCTGGCCGAACTGGTGAAAGCAGTCCAGGCGACGGGCGCGGCCATCGGCGTGCAGCTGGCCCACGCCGGTCGTAAAGCTTGGAGCAAAACCCGAGGACACGGCCCGGAGGTGACGGTGGCTCCCAGCGCGTTGCCCTTCGACGCGGGTTGGCGCACACCTCACGCGCTTTCCGAGGAGGAGATCGCGGGGCTGGTCACCGCGTGGCGGGCGGCGGCACAGCGCGCGGCCCAGGCCGGCTTTGACGTCGTCGAGATCCACGGTGCTCACGGCTACCTGATCCACGAGTTCCTCTCCCCGCTGGCGAACCGGCGCACCGACGCCTACGGTGGTAGCGTGGCGAACCGCCGTCGCTTTCTGTTGCAGGTCATCGACGCCGTGCGTGAGGTCTGGCCCGCCGACGCCCCGCTCTTCCTGCGCCTTTCGGTGACCGATTGGGTCGAAGGGGGGGTGTCGATCGCCGAGACGGCGGCTACGGCGCGGGTGGCGCGCGAACACGGCGTCGATCTCGTGGATTGCTCCTCGGGCGGGCTGACGCCGGCCGCGCCGCCCGCCGTCGGACCGGGCTACCAGATCCCCTTTGCCGCTCAGGTGCGCCGCGAGGCGGGCGTGCCCACCGCCGCCGTGGGCCTCATCACCACACCGGAGCTGGCCGACGTCATCGTCCGCAACGGACAGGCCGACCTGGTGGCCCTGGGTCGGGAGCTGTTGCGGCATCCGCACTGGGTTCTGGACGCCGCCCGCGCCCTGGGGCAGGAAATCGCCTGGCCGCAGCAGTATCGCCGGGCGCGGCTTGCCTGAGGAGGGGAGGGGATCTCAAAAGGTCTCGTCGATCTTCAGCACGGCAGCACCTTCGACCTTTCCGCTGCGCAGCCGCTCCAAGGCCTCATTTGCGGCCTCCAGCGGGAAGCTCTGGGTCTCCGTTTTGACCGGAATTTGGGGCGCTAGGGCCAAGAACGCCTCCCCGTCCTGACGGGTGAGGTTGGCGACGGAGCGCACCACGCGCTCTTCCCAGAGGAGCCGGTAGGGGAAAGCCGGAATGTCGCTCATGTGGATGCCTGCGCAGACGACCACCCCTCCCTTATCCACGGCCTTGAGTGCCTCCACCACCAGCGGGCCGACCGGAGCGAAGATGATGGCCGCGTCCAAAGGCGTCGGCGGTTGGGTCAGCGAGCCGCCGGCCCAGATGGCCCCCAGCTCCCGCGCGAAAGCCTGCCCTGCCTCGTCGCCGGGCCGGGTGAAGGCGTAGATCTCCTTGCCCTCGTGGATGGCCACCTGGGCGATAATGTGCGCCGCCGCGCCAAAGCCGTAGAGTCCCAGCCGTTGGACGTGCTCGCCCGTCATCCGGTAGGAGCGGTAGCCGATCAACCCGGCGCAGAGCAGCGGCGCCGCCGCCACCGGATCGTAGTGCCTGGCGATGGGGAAAGTGTACCGGTGGTCGGCCACGGTGTACTCGGCGTAGCCGCCGTCGAGAGTGTAGCCGGTGAACCGCGCATTCTCGCAGAGATTCTCCTGTCCGCGCCGACAGTAGCGACAGGTGCCATCGGTGGCGCCCAGCCATGGGACCCCCACGCGGTCGCCGACCTTGAGGGACTCCACCTGCTCGCCGACGTCCACCACGGTGCCCACAATCTCGTGCCCGGGGATCAGAGGCAGTTTGGGGCCTGTGAGTTCCTCGTCGACGATGTGCAGGTCGGTGCGGCAGACGCCGCAGGCGTGCACTTTGAGGAGCACTTGGTGGGGGGCCGGGCTGGGAACCGGTACTTCCCGTAATTGCAGCGGCTCCCCCTGTCGTTCCAACACCATGGCGTGCATCTTTTTAGGGATTTTCATCGGTACCTCCCTTACTTTCCAGGAATGTGGGTTTGACTCTGCTGAAACAGCGATTTTCTCTTGATACTACAGCTCTTCTGAGTTTCTTGATATTGTACATGAGGTACTCCTTTAGGCCAAATAACGCCTAAAAATCGGATTTCCCCGGGATTCGCCCCCACATGTAGAGAATTCGCGGCCAAAACCACCGGATATGGGGGATGGCCGACTGGAAATCCGATTTTTCCATTTTTTCAGATGGAGTAAAGTTGAACTTGCTTTTGATCAAGTTTGGTTTAAAATGCTAGATTAGGATTATGTAAAAAGCATCACAGAGGCGCGTAGGAAAAGGAGACGGGAAGGTTGCATCTAATGAGGAATGAGGCGCAGAGACCTGGGGTTTGTGTATAGGGCGGCTGTGGGGATGCGTTGGTGGATCCCGTGGCGGTATGGTGACCGATCGAAGACGGCTCGGTCACAGAACGCTCCCAGGCCCTGCGCAGTTGTTGTCACGTTCCCGGCGCGGGGCTTGTTTTTTGTAGCCCCTGGAGAGGGCCTTAGAAACGTAAGGCGAACAACGTGGACACACAGGTAGAGCGGGCTTTTGTCGAGTTGCAAGCGAAGTTGGCGTATCTTCCGCCGGAGGAGCAGGCGCTGGTGCAGCGCGCCTTCGCCTTCGCACGCGCCGCTCACGGCGACCAACGGCGCAAGTCCGGTCAGCCGTATATCATGCACCCCCTGGCCGTCGCGCGGACGCTGGCCTGCTTGCACATGGACGCCCCCACGTTGGCCGCTGCCTTGCTTCACGACGTCATCGAGGACACGCCGGTGACCTATGAGGAGATGGAGGAGACCTTTGGTCAGGAGATCGCAGATCTGGTCGCCGGGGTGACGAAGTTGGGTGTCAACGTCAAGAGCCTGAAGATGCTCTCGGTCATGGACGAGCAGGAGCTGACCTATGAGCAGAAGACGGCCGTCAGCCTGGTCAATCTATTCTTGGCGATGACGGCCGATTTGCGTGTCATCATCATCAAGCTGGTGGATCGCAAGCACAACATGTTGACGTTGAAATGGCTTTCGGTTCAGAAGCAGGAGCGCAAAGCCCGTGAGACGCTGGACCTCTTTGTCCCTGTGGCTGCGCGCCTGGGCATCCGTCGCTTCGAGCAACGGCTGGCGGATCTCTCGTTGCGTGTCCTGGAGCCGGAGGTGCACGCGGAGATCGAACGGATTTTGCAGGCGCGTCGACGCCTCCTCAAGCGTGATTTGGAAGACACCTTGACCGAGGTCCGGCACAAGTTCGCCAAGGAGGGCGTAGAAGCGCAGGTCGAGGCTTTTCCCGAGCGCCTGTTCGATCTCTATCAGCACATCAAAAGTCAGGGCTGGGAGTACGCCCGAGCCCACGATGGACTGCGCCTTCGCATCACCGTTGAGAACCAGGCCCTCTGCTACACGGCCCTGGGCGTCCTCCACGACCTCTTTCCGCCCGTGCCTGGGCAGATCATGGATTACATCGCTGCCCCGCAGGATGGCCTCTATCGCGCTCTGCAGACGGTGGTTATCGGCCTGCGCGGTCATCCCGTGGAGGTGCACATCAGCACGCCCACCTTGCAGTATCTGGCCGAATATGGCATTTTGGTCTACCTGCGGCACGATCGCCAGGCTGCCCTGCCTAACTTTGGCCTCTCCTGGCTGACTGATCTGGAGGAATTGCCTCACGACGACCCGGAGACGTTTCTCAACCTCTTCAAATCGGAGATCACACCGGAACGCATTCGCGTTTTCACACCCAAAGGCGATGTCATCGAGCTGCCGCGCGGCGCGACGCCGCTGGACTTCGCCTACGCCGTACACACCGAGGTGGGGCACAGCTGCCGCCGGGCGCTGGTCAACGGGCGTTACGTGCCCCTCAACACGCCGTTGAAGAACGGTGATCAGGTCGAAATCATCAAATCCCTGCGCATAGCTCCCAAGCGCGCCTGGCTGGATGAAGACCTGGGGTACACGCACTACCCTTACACCCGCCGTAGAATTCGGCGTTGGTTCACCCGTCAGCCGGAGGCGCAGCTGCTCGAGGAGGGCCGACGGCAGATCGAGCAGGAGATTCAGCGCTGGGGCGGAGTGGAGGGCTGGACCGGCAGCGAAGAGGAGATCGAACAGCTGGCCCGCCAGCGGGGCCTCACGGGGGAGGATTTCGCTTTGCGTGTGGGGCGCGGTGAGATCGAACCGCCGGAGTTGGGGTTCTTCATCCTGCGCCAGCTATGGGGGGAGGATGAAGGGCCGCGCCGCCTGACGCTGGAAGTCAAGGCCATGGATCGTCCCCACCTTCTGCGCGACGTGGCTCAGATCGTTGCCGAGGATGATCTTAACATGCACAGCGCCTGGGCGCAGGCCGACGATGAGACCGAGCTGGCCGTGGTGCAGCTGACGATGGAAGTCCAGGCAATGGAGCAGGTGGTGCGCGTCGCCCATCGTCTGGAGCACATCCTCGGCGTGCTGCAGGTGCGTCGCTGTCGCGAGTCCGTTCCCTTGCACCTCACGCCCGAAGCCAAAGGAGCCTAGCTATGTGTGGACGCTTCACGTTGACGGTGACGTTGGACGACCTGGTGGCGGCCTTTCCCGAATTTCAACCGCCGGTGAGCTGGGAACCGCGTTACAATATTGCCCCTACCCAGGAGGTGCCGGTGGTCTCCAACCGGGGACCGCGTCAGATCACCTTCTTCCGCTGGGGCCTTGTGCCCTTCTGGGCCAAGGATCCCGCTATCGGGCAGCGCATGATCAACGCGCGCGCCGAGACGTTGGCCGAAAAGCCGGCGTTCCGCGCCCCCTTCCGTCGCCGTCGCTGTCTGGTGTTGGCGGACGGCTTCTACGAGTGGCGGAAAACGCCCGGTCGCGCAGGCAAGACGCCTTATCTGGTGCGCCTGAAGTCCGGGGAGCCTTTCGCCTTCGCCGGACTCTGGGACGTCTGGCGGCCCGATGACACCCCGCTTCTGAGCTGCACCCTCATCACCACCGAGCCCAACGACGTTGTCGCGCCGATTCACAATCGCATGCCCGTGATCCTGCCGCGCTCGGCCTACGACCGCTGGCTGGATCCCCTGGAAAAGTCCCCTGCTGCACTTCAGGAACTGCTGAAGCCCTATCCCGGTGAGGAGATGACCGCCTATCCGGTCTCAACCTGTGTCAACAATCCCGCCCACGAGGACCCTCGCTGCGTCGAGCCGCCGGAAGAGCAAGCGACCTTTGGCGCGTCTTGGGAGGATTGAGTAAGAGCGTGGTCGGGAGCTTATCGCGCCTCTGGAGGAGGTAAACGCATGGCTAAAGAGACGCCGTCTGCGTACCGCAACCTGGTCATCTACGAAGTCTACGTGCGCAATCACGGCCCTCACGGCACTTTCGCCGACGTCGAGGCCGACCTGGTGCGCATCAAGGCCCTCGGCGTAGACGTAATCTGGTTCATGCCTATTCATCCCATCGGCAAGATCGCGCGAAAGGGATCGCGGGGTTCACCGTACTCTATCGTCGATTACCGCGCCGTCAATCCCGAGTACGGCACGCGCGCCGATTTCAAGCGGTTGATCGACCGCGCCCACGCGCTGGGACTCAAAGTGATGATCGATGCGGTCTTCAATCACACCGCGCACGACTCCGTGTTGGTAGAAGCGCACCCGGAGTGGTTCCACCAGGACGAAAGGGGCCGACCGTTCACCACCGTCCCCGCATGGAGTGACGTCATTGATCTCAAACATCCCCACCCGGCGTTGACGGACTACCTGGTGGAGACGATCCGCGGCTGGGTTGAGTTCGGTGTGGATGGGTTCCGCTGTGACGTGGCGTCGTTGGTGCCTCTCGATCTCTGGCTGCAGGCGCGGAAGGCCGCCGCCGAGGTGAAGCCTGACGTCATCTGGTTGGCGGAGTCGGTGCACGCCGCTTTCGTCGCGCAGCGGCGCGCCAACGGCCTGCCCACACTTTCCGACGGTGAGCTCTACCGCGCCTTCGACTTGACTTACGCTTACGACATCTGGCCTCTCTTTCAAGCGGCGGTGCGGGGTGAGGTGCCCCCTGCGCGTTATCTGGAAATGGTGCGCTTCCAGGACTGTATCTATCCGCAGAACTACGTCAAGCTGCGCTGCGTGGAGAACCACGATCAACCGCGTATCATGGGCTACGCCGCGGGGCGCGAGGAGGCGCTGGCCTGGACGGCTTTCGAGGCTTTCAATAAAGGCGCGTTCCTGATCTACGCCGGGCAGGAGGCTGGGGCGACGCATACACCCTCGCTCTTTGAGATCGACAAGATCGCTTGGGGTGATTACGAACTGGCGCCTTTCCTCACACGGCTCGCTGAACTCAAGAAGGACGCGGCGCAGCGGGAGGGACAGTTCACCCTGCTTTCCGCCGCTCCCGTTATCCAGGCGACCTGGTACAGGCCGGGCACGAGCCTCTATGGCGTCTTCGACGTCAACGCTGCGGTGGAGGAAGTCGACGTGCGGCTGCCCGACGGCGTCTATCACGACGTGCTGCACGATGTCGAGGTGCGGGTGCACGCCGGAAAGCTCACTCTGCCGACAAGCGCCGTCATCCTGCGCTACGCCGGGGAGATCGACGCGGAGCCTTTCTACGCGCCGCTGTTGGATTATTAGGTTGGAGGAGGCGCCGGCTTCGCGGGTTGCCCGCTTATCACGCTATCCGTATCCTGCGATGGGATGCCCGGCGGGAAGCAGGGTCGTTTTGCCGGAGGCAGGTTGTGAAGGGAAGGGATGCACACAGGATAAAGGGGTGGGGGGATGAAAGCACTGGTGGTTTACGATTCAGAGTTCCGCAACACGGCGGAGGTCGCCCGGACGATGGCGGAGACGCTTGCATGTGAGGCGCGTCGCGTGACCGAGGTGACCCCAGAGGATCTGGAGGGGCTGGATGCGCTCATCGTCGGTTCCCCGACGCAGGGTTTCCAACCGCTCGAGCCCATCAAAGCGTTTTTGAAAGACCTTCCGAAGGATGCGCTCAAGGGCGTTCGAGTCGCCGCTTTCGACACCCGCATGGATGTGGAGAAGATCGATTCGCGCATCCTGAGGGCCCTTGTCAAAGTCTTTGGGTACGCCGCTAAGCCCATGGGCGCGCGCCTCGTGAAAAAGGGTGGGATTCAGGCTCTTCCACCCGAGGGGTTTGTCGTGGAGGATAAAGAAGGCCCGCTGCGGGAGGGGGAGTTGGAACGCGCAGCGGCCTGGGCGCGCCGCCTCCTCTCCGCGACGCCTTAAGCCCTCGGGCCTTGATCTCCGTCTCCGTCGTCAAGGACCTGACCACTTGTCGCTCCGGCGACCTCACTCCTGGCGCAACACCAGCGGCAGATAGACCTGCTCCGTCAGGTCGGCGGACCGCCATCGACGTGTCAGGAGCGAGACGTCGTCCAGGTACATGCCCGTGTGCCCGTTCTTCCCGTCGTTAATAACGCCGAAATGCAGGGTGATCGTCTCCCCGGCGTAGTCAGAAAGAGCGACGGTGTGTGAGAGCCATCCGGCGGCGTCCACCAGCTCGCGGAAGAGAAATTCGCCGCTCTCCAGAATCACCGCGTACTGCAGGTCCCCTTCGACCTGGGGCGAGAGCGCCGCCACAGCGAGCGGTGACGCAGACGTCACTACCTCCTCGGACTGAGGGTAATAGGAGAAACGCAGGGTCGCCGTCAGCGTATCCTCGGGGATGAGAAGCGTCTGGCGGACCGAGGAGTAGGCCGTCTCTGTGGGCACCCTGCTGCCCGCGCCCACCCCGATCCGCGTCGCCCGGCGGCCCGTGTGGGTGACGATCTCCGTGATCCCTGCCGGCAGCGGCGTCTGGGGCATGTGCCAGCCCATCCCCCCTGCCTCGAAGCCGCCGTTGACCAGCACCTCCTCCCAATCCGTGCTGTACTGCCAGACGCCGCGCGAGGTGGCGACGGAGACGTGCCCGTCGCCGTGGGCCACCACGTCGTACAGAGTCTCAACGTCCGGTGGCGCGCCGACGGTGACCCAACGCTTGCCCCCGTCCGTCGAGCGGAAAAGCGCTTTCCGGGAGACGACGTAAGCCGTCCGATCCACGGCGAAGCGTGGAGAGAAGGACACGCCGATCAGCGGCGTCGTGTCGGAGAAGGCCAACGTCGCCGTCGTCCATGTGCTCCCTGCGTCCTCGGAGCGGAAGACGGTGTAACGGCGCGTGATCTCCCCCTCCTCCCGTCCTGAGCCGGTGGCTAACAGGGTGCGGTCCCGGCGGAAGTCGGGCGATTGGGCGATGTCGCTGATCTGCGCATGGGGGAGGGGCAGCGTCGCCGAGACCCAGAGCGTAGCGCCGGGCGCCAGGCGCCAGAAGCCGCCGCCCGCCGCCCAGAGCGTCGCATCGGTGGGATAATCCGGCGAGAGCAGCACGTAGTGCGCTGCACCGCTGACGCCCTCGGGCCACTCTCCCACGGGTGCCCACTCGCCGCCCCAGCCGTGATAGGTGGAGCGCAGCACTTGGCCGCGGGCGGTCAGAAAGACCGTGCCATCCTCCGCGTACCGGGGCGAGAAAGCCCAGTCGCCGCCCGGAATGTCCGTAGAGCTGAGAATCTTCCACGTCTGCCCCCCGTCGTCGGAGCGGTAGAGGCCCAGGCCGGCGCCCGCGACCACAGACGCGAAGAGTCGGGGCATCGCCGGGTAGCCGGGCACGGCGGCCACGTCGATAAATGCCGGGGGGTAAAGAGCGGACGGCGTCCAGTGCTCGCCCGCGTCAGCGCTTTGGAAGAGTCCCTGATAGGCCGTGCCGGCGAAGAGCCGCCGACCGGTCTGGGCGCTCGTGAGTAGCGAAATCTCCAGCGTCGTGAAGCCGTGGCGCGTCCACGTCGTGCCGCCATCGGCGGTGCGGTAGACGCCCGCCGGCGTGCCCACCAGCAGCGTGGGATCGGCGGGCCAGGCGGGGGAGATCGCCAAACTCTCCACCCTGAGGCCGGGATAGGACGTCACCGCCTCCCATCTCTCGCCCCCGTCCTCGGAGCGGTACAGTCCGCCGTGGCACCCGGCGAAAAGCGTCGTGTCGGTGACATAAGCGGGGGAGACTGCCAATGCGTTGACCGTACCCGCCGTGATCGAGGCCGTGTAGGCGTTCCACGTGGCGCCCGCGTCGTGGGAGACGTAGATGGGGCCGTCGAAACCGCCCGTGAAGAGCGTCCTGTCGTGGGCGAAGTTTGGTGAGACGGCGATGGTCCAGGCGCTCTGGCTCAAGATTTTGGTCCAGGTAATCCCACCGTTGGACGTCTTCCACAGCCCTTCGCCGCCTATAAACGCCGTCTGATCGGCGGCGAAGTCCGGTGAGTAGGCCAGCGCGCGTCCATAGTCGGCACCGCTCCGCTGGGTCCAGGTGACGCCGCCGTTGGTGCTGAGGTAGAGCGTGTTGCCGCTCACCGCCATCACGTGCCCGCTGGCGGCGTAGTCCGGCGCCACGGCGACCGCCGAGACCCCGTAAAGCAGGTTGCCTACGCCTTGGATCTGTGTCCAGGTGGTGCCCGCGTCGGTGGACTTGAAGAGCCATATGCCGGTGCCGGCGAAGACAGTGTGGTCCGCGTCGAAGTTCGGGGAGACAGCGAGGGCGTTGACCGCCGTGATCCGCGTGTCGGTCTCGTTGGTCGTCGCGGAGAGCGCCCAGGAGCGTCCGCCGTCGGTGGATTTGAAAAGCCCCAGGCCCGTTTTCGTCGTCCGAATGTAGAAAGCGTTCCCGCCGAAGGCCACGCCGTCGGAGGGAAAGTCCGGAGAAAGGGCCAGGACGTGGGCGCCGCCGCCCTCGGGGCCCATCGGGCGCCACACGCCCGGCTCGCCGTCTGTCTGTGCGCTCCCCCCTGTCCTTCCAAAGCTGAGCGCAGCTCCCAAGCCCAACAGCATTGCCAACCCAAGGATCAACCCGCGTCGTTTCATGGCGGTCCTCCTTCTCCTTACGCAACCAGCTGTTACAGTATCGGTCGAGTTTGATCCGCACAACGCAACGGCGGCGGAACGCAGGTGGATTTTGCCTGAGGATCGACGTTCGGTCAACGTTCGGCGTCGGGGATTACGCTTTTAGGGGCGAACGTGTGTCCCGTCTAAGCCATCGCGTTCTGCTTACATTATAGCACAGCTTCGACGCAGAGGGATGTTAGTCCCTGTCCGTCGGGAGCGCTTGGGAGCGAAAGACCGGCGTGCCTGACGACAAATCTACTGAAAAACTTCCACCTCAACGCTTGACTCTACTGAAAAAAGGTCCTAAAAATCGGATTTTTAGCAAAACACCCCCTATATCTAGTGGTTTTGACCACGAATTTTCCCGCATGTAGTGGCGGGTTTCGGAAAAATCCGATTTTTCATTTCAGTGGTGTCAACGCTTTCGCGGGGGCAGAACGTGGGTTGCCTGGCCCAGGAAGAGCTCCGCGACCTCACCCTCGGTCTCAGAGAGTGTGGGATGTGCATGGATGGTCAGCGCCAGATCCTCCGCCACGGCGCCCATCTCCACTGCCAGCACGCCCTCGGCGATCATCTCTCCGGCGTTGCGTCCTACGATGCCGAAGCCCAACACCGTCTCCGTCTCGGGGTCGACGATGATCTTGGTCAGGCCTTCCGGCGCGTCCATGGTCAGCGCCCGGCCCGAGGCGCGCCAGGGGAAACGCGCTACCTTGATAGGCCGTTGTTGCTGACGGGCCTCGTTCTCCGTCAGGCCGGCCCAGGCCAGCTGCGGATCGGTGTAGACGACGGCGGGGATGGCCCGCGCGTCGAAGGCAGCCGGCTCGCCCGCGATGACCTCGGCGGCGACTTTGCCCTCGCGCATAGCCTTGTGTGCCAGCAACATGCCGCCCACCACGTCGCCGATGGCGAAGATGTGGGGGTCGGCAGTGCGCTGCCGGTTGTCGACCTGGATGAAGCCGCGTTTATCTACCTTGACCTCGGTGTTCTCCAGGCCCAGGTTTGCGCTGTTGGGCCGGCGTCCCACGGCGATGAGCACGCGGTCGAAGCGTTGCTCTGCTTCGTCTTCGTTGATGTTGCCTTCTAAGCGCACGAGGACATCGTCCTCCCCGGGCTCCAGGGCGGCGACGGCGGTGTTGGTGTAGACGGCGGCGAAGGTCTCCTCGATGCGTCGGATGAGCGGACGGGCCAGATCTTCGTCGGCCGTGGCGATGAGACGCGCCAGTTTTTCCACCACGATGACCTGGCTGCCCAGCGCCGCGTAGACGGAGCCTAACTCCAGACCCACGTAGCCGCCGCCTACCACCAGCAGGCGCTCGGGCACGTCGGCGAGCTGCAGGGCTTCCCGCGAGCTCATGATGCGCCCGCCGAAGGGCACGTTGGGAAGAGCGATGGGCGAGGAGCCGCTGGCGACGATGGCGTGCCCAAATTTCAGGTGTGAGATTTCTCCGCCGTGTAAGCGCAGCGTCGTGGAACTCTCGAACTCGGCCTGCGCCTGGAGTACCTGCACCCCGCGCTGTTTCGCCAGCTGCCGGAGTCCACCGGTCAGCCGGTTCACAACGTCTTCCTTGAACGCGCGCACCCCATCCAGGTCGATCTCCGGCTCGTCGAAACGCATGCCAAGGGCTTCGGCATGGCGGGCGTCGTAGAGCAGCTCGCTGATGTGCAGTAACGCCTTCGAGGGGATACAGCCGCGCTTCAGGCAGACGCCGCCCAGCTGTGCTTCTTTATCGACGAGAGTTACGTCGAATCCCAGGTCAGCCGCGCGGAAGGCCGCCGCGTACCCGCCCGGCCCCCCGCCGATGACAACGAGCTCCGTTTCCTGGGTAAACTCTCCCATAACCATAACGCACTCCTACTCCCGACGTTTGGTGGAGAGGTTGAAGGGCACGTAGAGCGGGCAGAAGCCCACGAAGCTGGTGGCAGCAAAGACCAGAGCCAGGATGCCCAGGATGATAGCGGCTATGCCGCTCAGCTGACCGGTGAGGTAAAGGATCAACACCGCCAGCGCCAATAGAAAGCGTACCACGCGATCAACGGTTCCCATGTTCTTTTTCATGACAGACCTCCTGTATGAATATGAAGTATGTTGCAAAAAACGGCCAAATTAGCTCCCCGCCTCGTTCTTGAGGTGCTTCGGGCCTATGGCAGGCTCGAAGTCCAAGGAAATGGAGTTGACACAATAGCGCAGCCCCGTGGGTTCGGGTCCGTCGGTGAAGACATGCCCCAGATGTGCGCCGCAGCGGCTGCAGGTGATCTCCGTGCGCGTCATGAAGAGGCTGGTGTCCAAGTGTTCCTCGATGTTTTCCTCGGCGAGGGGGGCGTAGAAGCTGGGCCAGCCGCTCCCGGAGTGATACTTGGCCTCCGAGCTGAAGAGTGGCTGTCCGCAGGCTGCGCAGCGGTATATGCCCGGCTCATCGAACTCGTAGTAGTCGCCGGTGAAAGGGCGCTCCGTGCCCTTCTGCCGCATCACGCGGTACGCCTCCGGTCCCAACAATTTCCGCCATTCTGTTTCACTTTTCTGGATCTTTTCGACCATGAAAAGGCTCCTTTTGATCATGTTTGACGTGTTTAATCTCTTTCTTCGAGGGGACGCGCCACGAACTGCCGGCGGAATTTAGTCAGCTTCGGTACGATGACAGCCTGACAGTAGGGTTGCTGGGAGTGCCGCTCGTAGTAGCGCTGATGGTAGTCCTCGGCGGGGTAGAAGGTTTGCTGCGGCGCCACCTGCGTCACGATGGGGGTCTCCCAGCGGCCCGAAGCGTCCAGCTCTGCGATGAGCGCCCGTGCCGTCTCCTCTTGGGTCGGCGTGTGATAGAAGATGACCGAGCGGTATTGGGTGCCCGTGTCGGCGCCCTGTCGGTTGAGCGTCGTCGGGTCGTGGATGGTGAAGAAGATCTCCAGTAATTCCCGGTATGAGATCACATCTGGATCGAAGGTCAGCTGCACCACCTCGGCGTGACCCGTTCTCCCCGTGCAGACCTGTTGATAGGTCGGGTAGGGTACCGAGCCGCCGGCGTAGCCCGAGACAACGCTCTCCACGCCTTCTACTTCCAGGAAGACGGCTTCCAGGCACCAGAAACAACCGCCGCCCAACGTCGCTTTCTCCATGCGTTTGTTCATTTTATAGATCCTTTGGTAGCTACTTAGCTCGGCCCGATAGTTGCCACGGCCGAAGGATTGGAAGGTGCGTACCGGACACGGTGGTCCAAATCCAATAGGCTTTCCCACAGTAAAGCACCGTGCCCGGCACAGACCCGCAGAACAAGCTGTCGGCTTGTACTACGCTACAGCCCCAGAAGCAACTTCTCCGGGTGCTCCAGCTGTTCGATGACGACGTTGAGGAAGCGCTGCGCCTCTGCGCCATCGTTGACGCGGTGATCGAAGGTCAGGATGAGGGGCAGCATCAGCCGGGGCACAAACTCGTATCCGTCGGTGATGGACTCATAAACCTTGTCGGGTCCCAGAGGTTTCCGTTGCGCCACCGGGCGGATACGCGCCTGGGCCAGGCCGAGGATCGCCACCTCCGGGTAGTTGATGATGGGGGCGAACCCTGTGCTGCCCAGCGCGCCGATGTTGGTGATGGTCATGGTGCCGCCCTGCAGATCCTCCAACGAGGCCTCACCGGCCCGCGTGCGCTCTGCCAGCTCCGTCAGCTCCACGGCGAGCTCCACCGCGCTTTTGCGATCGGCGTCTCGGATCACCGGCACGATCAGGCCGCGCTCCGTGTCCACCGCCACGCCGATGTTATAGTACTGCTTCAGCACGATTTCCTCGGATGTCACGTCCAGACTGGCGTTGAACTTGGGGAAGCGCTTGAGCGCGTGGGTCAGCGCTTTGATGACGAAGACCGTCAGCGTCAGCTTCCCGCCCTGCGCTTCGACCTCAGCTTTGTAGCGGCGACGCAGCGTTTCCAGCGCGGTGATGTCCGCCTCATCGCTTGAGTTGACGTGGGGCACCTGCGCCCAGGAGAGCGCCATCTGACGGGCTATCGCTCGGCGCACCGAGCGCAGCGGCACGCGCTCCACGGGACCGAAGGTCTCGAAATCGGGCAGCGGCGGCGCGGCTTCCCAGGTGGAGATGCCCATCAGCGTGCGACGGGCTTCCTGCGGCGCTTTTGTCTCTTTCGCGGGCGCGCGTCGCCCCTCGGCGTAGGCTTGCACGTCCTCTGTGGTGACGCGCCCACCGGGCCCGCTGGGCGGCACGTCGTGCAGGTCAACGCCCAGCTCGCGGGCGATACGACGCGTGGAAGGTGCAGCAGGCACCGGGTGATCCCGTCGGTGGTGTGGTTTGCCGGTCGGTCGCGCTGTCGTAACCGGCTTCTGCGGCTCGTGCAGCTCCGGTGTGACCCCGGCCTCCGTCTTTGCGGGCGCTTCTTGAGCCACGTTGTTGCCCGTCCCGCCGAAGGTAACCAACACGTCGCCGACGTGCACCACGTCGCCGGGTGCTACGTGAACGCCGGTGACCACGTCCGAGTAGGGCGACGGGATCTCCACGGCCGCTTTGTCCGTCTCCATCTCCAGGATCACGTCGTCCTCATGCACCTGTTGCCCGGGCTTTACGTTGACGGCGAAAACCTCTGCTTCGTGAATGCCCTCTCCCAGATCGGGCAGTTTGAATTCCTTAACCATGATTCCTCCCCTTGCTCCCTAAACCGCCAGCGTCTCGCGGGCCGCACGTAAGATGCGTTCCCCGTCCGGTAGATAGGCCTTCTCACGGGCGAAAAGCGGGAAGATGAGGTCGTAGCCTGTGACCCGGCGGATGGGCGCTTCCAGATACCAGAAAGACTTCTCGTTCAGGCGGGCGATAACTTCCGCACCCACGCCGAAACTGCGGTTCGCCTCGTGGACGACCACCACGCGGCCCGTCTTACGCGCCGAGGCGGTGAATTTTGCGTCGTCCAACGGTGAGATGGTCAGCAGGTCGATGACTTCAGCGTGCACGCCGTCCTCCGCCGCCAGGCGCTCGGCGGCCTCCAACACGGGGCGCATCATGGCGCCATAGGCGATCAGCGTGATGTCCTTTCCCTCCCGCACAATCTGCGATTCGCCGAGGGGCAGTACTTCCTCGTCCTCCGGTACCTCCTCGCGGAAGGCGCGGTAGATGGACTTGGGCTCTAAGAAAACCACCGGGTCAGGGTCGCGGATGGCGCTCACCAGCAGGGCGCGGGCGTTGCGCGGCCCGGAGGGAATGACGACCTTGAGGCCGGGTGTGTGCGCGTAGTAAGCCTCCCGGCTCTCCGAGTGGTGCTCCAGGGCGCGGACGCCGCCCGCGTAGGGTGCGCGCAGCACCATAGGCACGTGGAAGCGTCCCTGGGAGCGTTTGCGCAGTCGCGCCGCGTGGGACTCCAGCTGATGGAAGCCCTCGTAGATGAAGCCGGAGAACTGGATCTCCGCCACCGGTTTGAGTCCGTAAGCGGCCATCCCCACTGCCATGCCGATGATGCCGGATTCCGCCAGTGGCGTGTCGATGACGCGCGCTGTGCCGAAGATATCCACCAGCTCGTCCGTCACACGGAAGACGCCGCCGTCAACGCCGACGTCCTCACCCAGCACGATGACATCCGGGTCGCGTTCCATCTCCTGGCGCAGCGCCAGATTCAGTGCGTTGACCATGGTCATGCGTGGCATCGTTAAGCCTCCTTCCTCGCTTGCAGTTCCCGTTGCAGCTCTTCGCGTTGTTCCAGCAGATACGGGGGCAGGTCCGCGTACATATGCTCGAACATGTGTAGCGGATCGACGGGCTCGTGCATCTTCGCTTCGGCTTCAGCGACGGCCGCACGGATCTCCGCGTCGATCTCCTCTTCTAACGTCGCGATGTGCGCGTCGTCCAATACCTCTTTGTCTTTCAGGTAGAGCTGGAAGCGTGTGATGGGATCGCGCTCGGCCCACGCCTGCACCTCTTCGTCCTCGCGGTAGCGCGTAGGGTCGTCGGCGGTGGTGTGCACCGACATACGGTAGGTCACCGCCTCGATGAGCGTGGGGCCCTCGCCGAGCCGGGCGCGGTCCACGGCTTCTTTGGACGCCACGTACATCGCCAGCACGTCGTTGCCATCGACCTGGATGCCGGGCACCCCGTAAGCCAGCGCCTTCTGCGCCAGCGTCTTGGACCGCGTCTGGTGTGAGCGTGGCACGGAGATGGCCCAGTGGTTGTTCTGCGTGATGAAGATGACGGGCAGTTGGAAGACCCCGGCGAAGTTGAGGGCCTCGTGGAAGTCGCCCTCGGAGGTGGCGCCGTCGCCGAAGTAGGTCATGACCACGGCGTCCTCCTCGCGGTAGTTGATCCCGTACGCAACGCCGACTGCGTGCAGCATCTGCGTTCCCACGGGCACGGAGATGGGCAGGGTGTTGATCCCCTCCGGGACGTAGCCGGCCTCGCTGTATCCGCCGAAGTAGAGCAGGATGTCGCGCATGGCGCGCCCCCGCCAGAGCTCGGCGGCGGTCTCACGGAAGGCGGGCACCATCCAATCGGATTCACGGAGCGTTGCGATGGAACCGACGTTGGCGGCCTCCTGTCCCTTGATGGGCGGGAAGGTCCCGATACGGCCCTGGCGCTGTAGCTTGAGCATGCGTTCGTCGAAGCGCCGCCCCAGTAGCATAAAGCGGTGTAATTTGAGCAGCAGTTCCTCGGAGAGATCGGGTTCTAGCGTCGTATCGACGTGGCCGGTCTGATCCAGGATCTCCAGGCGTTCCACCTGGTGCTCCAGAGAAATAGGCTCTCTTGGCATGATAGACCTCCAGTTCGAATTGTGCACGTGATTAAAAGATATTTACTATATCTTTATCTCTTTTAGCATAGTATAGCACAGTCACTGTTAGAAGTCAATTAGAGAAGTATTAGAGGTGGATTAGAGGCGCGGTCGAAGATCGCAGATGGCTGAGGTTGCGGGTTGCCTGAGCTTAAAGAAACCGCCGGGGCGATCAAGCCCCGGCGGTCGTGCAGCGTGGTGAGAGGCCGTGAGTTACTTTTGCGTCTCGTTCAGGCGCTGCTGCCACTTGCTGTACAAGCGGTCGTAGACTTTTTCGCTGATCTCGCCCATGGCCAGGCGGTGATCCAGGTTATCCAACAGGCTCTGGATCTCCTGGGGGGTGGTGGGTGACGCCGACGCGGCATCGGGTTGGGGTTGCTGCTGCGGTGTCTGTTGGCCTCTTTGCATGGACTGTCCGAACATCTGGGCCATAGAAGCGCCCAGACCGAAGCCGGCTCCGGCTCCCACGCCTGCGCTGGCCATGCCGCCGCCCTCGTTCTGCGCGGCATCTCGCAGTGCCTGGGCGCCCTGGTACTGCATGTAGGCGTTCATATCGCCGATGGCGCCCATAGCTGCGCGGGCGTCGATGGCTTTCTCGGTCTCCTCGGTGGGCGCCAGCGCCTCGATGTAGAAGGAGGTCATCTCCACGCCACGCGCGGCGAACTCCTCGCCCGCCTTGGCCCGCACCCCGGCGGCGAGCTCCTCAACGAAAGCCGCCATCTGGATGATAGATTTCCCCAAGGTGCCGACGAGATCCATCATCTTGGTCATGATAATGCTGCGGAAGAAGTCCTCAATGTCGCGGGTGCGGTAGAGGCCCTGGGTGCCCACCAGCTTGTTGACGAAGAGCTGGGGGTCGATGACCTGGACGGCATAGGAGCCGTAGCCCGTCACGCGGGCCATGCCCAAGATGGGGTCGGGGATGACGATGGGACGTTTGGTGCCCCATTTCATATCCGTCAACTCGCGCAAGGTCACAAAATAGACCTCGGCCTTGAAGGGCGTCTGGCCGGAGAAGGCTTTGCCGATCACGTCTACGAGCAGGGGGATGTTGGCCGTGGTCAGGGTATGTCGACCTGGCCCGAAGACGTCCAACGCTTTTCCGTCGCGGTAGAAGACCGCAGCCTGCGTCTCACGGACGATCAGCTGACTACCGATGCGGAAATCTCCCGAACCGCGCTGGGGCACACGGTGGACAATTTCCCCGCGCCCCTCGTCAATGAATTCGACTAAATCTAGAATGCGTGCCACCTTAAACCTCCTGTTGGTATGTCAGGCCCTGTGTTACACGGCGTCAGACCCGTTGATAATCTCTTGCCGTCGATCAAAGGTGTCGTTGGCTTCCCGCCCCAGATCCCGCAGGATCAGCACCTGGGCAGAGGCCTCCTCGCTCTCTACGGCCTCGCGCGCGCGTCCAACGGCGCTCTCTATGCGGTCTACGTAGTCCAACAGCTGGGCGTCGAACTGATAGACCCGCTCCAGATCCTCTTCCTTGACGCGCACGGCGCTGAAAAGGCCCCCGTAGCCGTAAGAGGCGGTGCGGATACGGTCGATAAACGTCTGCAGCTGCGTGGTCGCGCTGCCGACTACGTCCAGGAGGTCGATCTTTCCGGCGGAGATCAGGTCCTGTTGCAGGACGTCCAGCTGGCGTTTCACCGTCCGCAGGCGAGAGACCAGGGTGTCGCGCAGGAGCTTGTCGGCCTCTCGACGCAGTTCCTTCTGCTTGTAGCCTTTGTAGCCGGGCACGACCTCGGCGATTCCCCGTTCCAGTCCGTACATATTCTCTTTGATACGATCCAAAAGCGTCATCGCAGCCCTCCTCGTTGGCTGCTGTTGAGGCTTGCGTCTCAACAGCGTTGTGGACTTCCCTTGATGGGTCTTCTGTTATTGTAGCATAAAACGACCGCAGAGAAAGAGTAGACCCCGGTCGAAAGGGGAAAAGCGAGATCTCGCAACCCTTATCCACTACGTATCTCACGCCGCAAAGTTGCAGTTGATCCATCGACCCGAAAGGGGAGGCTATCCCCGTTGAAAGGATTGCCTCCCCGTCGATTCATGTTTTCAGGAAAGCGCAACTTCGGGTTCGGGCTCCGGCGCCTTCTCCACCGCCGGCTCCGTTTCCTCGATGGGCTCCAGCGCGTGTTCCAGGATCTCCTGGATATCTTCGACCAGGATCAGCTCCATATCCTCGCGGACGGTCTCCGGGATGTCGTCGAGGTCAATGTCATTGAGTTTGGGCAGGAGCACTTTTTTCAGCCCGGCCCGGTGGGCGGCCATGACTTTGAGCTTCAGGCCACCGATGGGCAGCACCTGACCCTGCAGGGTGATCTCGCCGGTCATGGCGACATCGGGGCGCACCGGACGTTCGCTGAGCAGGGAGACCAGGGCGGTCACCAGGGTGACGCCCGCCGAGGGGCCGTCCTTGGGAACCGCGCCGGAGGGGATGTGCAGGTGGATCTTGTCTTTCTCCAATTCCTTCTCCAGGCCCAGGGCTTCGCTGTGGGCTTCGACGTAGCTCAGGGCGATGCGAGCCGACTCTTGCATGACCTCCCCCAGCTTACCCGTGAGGATCAGCTGATTGTTTTGGCCGGGCATCTTCGCCGCCTCGACGAAGATCACCTCCCCACCGGTGGGTGTCCAGGCCAGTCCTGTGGCCACGCCGGGGCGTTCGGTCCGCAGCGCCGCCTCGAAGCGATAGCGCGGTTTGCCCAGGAACTCCTGCACCTCTTTGGGTGTGATCTCGATGGTCTTTTCCACTAACCCCTCGGCGATCTTGGTGGCCACTTTGCGACATACTTTACCGATCTGTCGCTCCAGTTGACGCACGCCGGATTCACGGGTGTAGTCACGGATGATCTTCCGCAGCGCCTCGTCGGTGAAAACGATCTCGTCCTGCATCAAGCCGTTGAGGCGCAGCTGGCGCGGCACCAGGTAACGGCGGGCGATGTGCATCTTATCGTACTCCGTGTAGCCGTCCAGGTTGATGGTCTCCATGCGATCCAGTAGCGGAGCCGGGATCGTTTCGGTGGTGTTCGCCGTGCAAATGAAGAGCACTTGACTGAGGTCGAAGTCCACGTCGAGGTAGTGATCGCGGAAGGAGTGATTTTGCTGCGGGTCCAACACCTCCAGCAGAGCTGACGAGGGGTCTCCGCGCCATCCGGTTCCGATCTTGTCCACCTCGTCCAGCATAAAGACGGGGTTTTTGACCCCGGCGCGTTTGATGGCCTGGATGATGCGCCCGGGCATGGCGCCGATGTAAGTACGGCGGTGCCCCCGGATCTCGGCTTCGTCCCGCATCCCCCCGAGGCTCATACGCGTGAACTTGCGTCCCAGTGCGCGGGCGATGGACTGGCCCAGGGAGGTTTTACCCACCCCCGGCGGTCCGATGAAGGCCAGGATGGCGCCCTGGCCCTCGATGGGACGGCCTTGCAATTCGATAGTGGCCTCTTCGCCCAACGCCTCCTCGCGCTCCGAGCGCAGTTTGCGCACGGCCAGGAACTCCAGAATGCGATCCTTAACATCCTCAAGATCGTAGTGATCCTCATCCAGCACTTTCCGCGCGTGTCCGATGTCCAGCTCGTCGTTGGTGGCCTCCTGCCACGGCAGGGATGTCAGCCAGTCCAGGTAGGTCTTGATGACCCAGTACTCCGCGGCCTGGGGGGGCATCTTCTCCAGCCGCTTGAGCTCCCGCAACGCCTCTTCCTCGGCCTCCTCGCTCATGCCGGCCTCTTCGATCTTCTCGCGGTAGTCCTCGACCTCGCGGAGCGTCTCGTCGTCCTCGCCCAGCTCCTCGCGGATGGCTTCCATCTGCTGACGGAGGTAGTACTCGCGCTGCGATTTCTCGATCTCCTCTTTGGCTTTCTCCTGGATCTGCTGACCGATCTGCCGGACTTCGAACTCCCGCGCCAGCACCTGGCTGAGGAACTGCATTTTGTCCGTCAGTCGATCCATTTCCAGGACTTTCTGCGCCTCCTCCAGGCCCACACGCAGGTTGGAGGCCAACAGATAGACCAACAGGCGTGCGTCATCCAGCTGTTGGATGAAGCCGGTCGCCTCTTCTGGGAACTGGGGGATCAGGCTGGCCAGCCGGGTCGCCACGTCGACCAGGTTGCGCCGCAAGGCTTCTTCAACCAGATTGTCCTCTACAACGTCCGGCGTTATCTCCGTGCGCGCTTTGAGATATGGTTCCTCTTGTGTCCACTCGGTGATGCGAAAGCGTTCCAGCCCCTGGATGAAGACCGTCAGGGTGTCGTCTTCCCCGTGCATCACGCGGTGCACGATGGCGACGGTTCCCGTCTCGTAGACCTCGCCGGGCCCCGGTACCTGGATGGAGGGATCTTTCATCGCCACTAAACCCAAGAGCCGGTTGCCCTGCTCCACTTCCTCGATAAGGTGAATGGATCGAGGGATGCCCACGGCGAGCGGCATCACGATGAAAGGGAACGCCACGGTGTTGCGCAACGGCAAAATGGGCAGTTCCTCCGGTACGTTGTTTAAAATCTCATCAAAATTCTGATCTTGCATATTAAACCACGGTAACATCCAGTTTCCTCCTTCTTTCCCATGCGATATCGGCGTAGTTCGACCGGTCGATTTTTGAGCAGGTGCATTCTACTTCACTCGACAAAGAGTATAACACCGCGAAGTTAGAAATACATAAGACGCGCATTATAAATATCTTGGAGCCTCATCATCTCATCCCTTAGTTTATCACATTTTGCGCGAGGTGCTGAAAGGGGGCGAAAAAGAAAGGCGGCCTGCTCCCGGCGAGAGCAGGCCGCCTGGAGACTGAGGAGGGTCAAGCCCGAATTTCCTGCCGTTGGAAGAGCACGTATCCCAAGGCGAAGAGCAGGATTGTCGCGGCGATCAGGCCCGTCAGGTGGGGCCAGATCAGCGCCAGGCTTTGATCCAATGGCAGCGGCGCGCCGAATACCGCCCCCTGGAGTTGGAAAGGCAGGACAATGCCCAGGGAGCGTACGCTGGGCTCAAGGATGGCCAGGATGGCCTCAGAGTAGAGGGTGTTGGGGGAGATACGGCTTAACATCATCTCCGTCCGCGTCTGTGCGAGAACCTCCTCGACAAAGCCGACCTGCACCGGTTGCAGTGTCTGCGCCAGCACCTGGGCGATGATGCCCCAGAAGACCATGAAGAACAGCCAGACGGCGATGGAGGCCAGGGCTGCCGTGGCGGGTTGACGGAAGGTGGTGGAGAAGACGAGCGCCAGACTCAACCAGATGCCGCCGTAGGCGATGGTCAGCACCAGGAAGAGCAGGCCGCGGGCTACTTCCTCGCCGCTGGGGGGCACGCCCAGGAGAACCAGGCCGATACCCACGATAAGCAGCCAGATGGTGGTGAGTACCAGCGTCAGCGTGAACAGGCCGGCCAGGAACTTGCCCAGCAGCAGAGCGTCGCGGTAGATGGGCTGGGCCAGCAGCCGCGAAAGGGTGCGACGGTTGAACTCGCCGTTCACGGCGTCAAAGGCCAGCGCAATGGCGATTAAGGGCACCAGAAAGCCCATAAAGCCCACGAGGGCCGGCAGTGGCTCCTGGGCGGTGGTGAAGAGACGCAGCAGAAGAAAGGGGTCTTCTCCGACGGTCTCCCGCAGGTTCTGCGCCGCCGCGTAGACCGTTCCCCCGGCCGTCAACACGGTCAGCAGTTCCAGGATCAACATGCGGGTACTGGTCAGGTGGTCGGCCATCTCTTTGGCGACCACGGCCCATAATCCCGTCCATGGGGACCCCTGGCGCTGTCGAGGTTGTTTGGCTTGCTTAAGCTCCTGTGCCATGCGTCACCTCCTTTCCTTCCTTCTGTTGCTGAAAGTAGGTGGTGTAGATTTCATCCAGGCCCGGCGCTTCCGCGTTCAGCGAGAGCAACCGTCCGCCGGCCTCCACCACGGCACGGGCTGCCTCCGGCCGCAAGTCGTGTTTCGCCTCTAGTTCGTAGCGGTTGCTGTCGAAGCGGCGGACATCCAACACGTCCTGAAGCTGCCTAAGCGTCTCCCGAAGGTCTTGTCCGTCTTCGACCTCAACCTGGATACGGTAAGCGCCGCCCAGCACCTGCTGAGCCAGCTCTCGCACGTTTCCCTCCAGGACCATCTTCCCCCGATGGAACAGCCCCACCCGGTCGCAGATGGTCTGCACCTGATGGAGCAGGTGGGAGGCCAGCAGGATGGTGATCCCCTCGCTCTTAAGACGTTGGATGATCTCCAGAAACTCACGGGCGGCCTGGGGGTCCAGGCCCTGGGTGGGCTCGTCCATGATGATGAGCTGCGGTTGCTTCAACAGCACGTCGGCCAGCCCCAGTCGTTGACGCATGCCCCGGGAGAAGGTGCCCACCCTTTGATCGGCTACGTCGCTCAGACTCATTTGATCCAGGGCCGCGGCAATGCGTTGGGTGGTCTCTTCCCGAGAAAGGCCGTTTAGTTTGGCCGTGTAGATCAAATTCTCCCGGGCGCTGAGGTCATCGTAGAACCCCAGGCGCTCGGGCAGGTAGCCGACGCGGGCTTTGACACTCAACGGCTGACGCACCGGATCGAGGTCCAAAATGCGCACCTGGCCGGCCGTCGGCTCGGTGAGGCCTAAGAGCATGAGGATGGTGGTCGTCTTGCCGGCCCCGTTGGGGCCCAGCAGTCCGAAGACCTCGCCGCGCTGCACCTGCATGTTCAGGTGATCGACGGCCGTAAAGCCGTCGTACTGCTTGGTCAGATCTCGGGTCTCAATGACGTGATCCTTCATAGCCACCTCCTATTGAGGGCTGGGTTCAGCGACGACCATAGCGCATGACCGCCAGCCCCACGATGACGACCGCCACGGCGATGATGCCTACGCCGACGACGCCCCACAGGGTGGAGGTGCGCACGGTGATACGGAAGTCGGCGGATTCAGAGGTGCCGTCCTCCGGTCGGGCGCGAATGGTGATCTCGTAATCACCCGCGACGGCTTTATCGGCGGGCTTGATCTTGGCCGTCACCTCGGCTTCGGTGTTGCTCCCGATTTCGGGGATCGTCTCCGGTTCGAAGGTCACCGACCAGCCCGAGGGCTCGCTGGAGGTCATTTTGACGTTGGTGGCAGGTGCATCGCCGGTGTTGCGTACGATAACCTTCAGGGTAGTCTCCTTGCCCACGTAGGCGTTGGTGGAAAGCCGCCCCCCCGGCCCGGTGACGTCCAATTCCGGCTTGCCGGGCACCTCGGTCACGTCGGCGATCAACGTTGTCTGTGCCTGGGTTTTACCGGCTTCGGCCAACACCTTGATCTGATAGGTGCCGCCTTTCACCTCGCTGGGAGGATTGACTTTGACGTCAAGGCGCTTGGTCTCGTTCGGCCCGATGGGGAAGCTGGTGACTTCTTTGCCCAGCAAGCTAAAGGTGACTTCGAAGTCGGCGGGCGCCTCGGCGATGAGGTTGACCGAGAGATCCTCGTTGCTTTCGTTCTTCAGCGTGACGTCATAGTTGAAAGTTGAGGTCGCCTTGCCTTTCAGCGTGGGCAGTTCCACGTCGAAGGTCAGGCGTGGAGGCATCTTTTCCTCAACCGTGAGCCCCAGGGTAAGTTGTGCCTCTTCCTCTTCTCCTTGGGCGATGACGTCGAACTCGTAGCTATCAACGGCCGCCTCCTGGGGGAGCTCAATCTTCAACTCCACCGGACGGGTTTTCTCAGGCTCGACGTAGACTGCCTCAATGATGTCCCCGCCGCCTTTGAACGTAGCCGTCCACCCCTCCGGGAGGTTTTGCACGTCGAGATAGACGGTCTCCCCTGTCGCGCCGCCGTGTACCGTCAGATCAAAGGTGACACTCTCTCCGGCGACCACTTTACGCACCGGATAGTCAGTGGTCAGGGAAAGGGCTGCCGCCCTCTCCACAGGCGGCGTCTCCTCTTGGGCAGCGACCGGCGCTGCCAGCGCCGCCAGCAATATCAAAGTGAGGGATAGAGAAACGAACCGTTTGGTTAGCATGATCTAAACCTCCTTCTTTTCATGTACAGAGTGTTCTTTAACTGTCACTACATTGAAACGACGTCGGGCTGCTCCGGCAAAGGTTCCAAAGGCGCAGCCCCAGAAGCCTCCCGGGTTCACTCCTCGACCGAAAAGGATCTGCATTCCTTCAGTTGAGTCCTGGTGTGCCCCGGCCTCTTCAAACGCCCATGATACAGAATCTTCATTAGAATTTCATAAGCGAAGTATTAGAAAACCATTGACTCTATTGAGGTGAGTCAACCATTGGCTTGGGGTTTCTTTCGGGGCGGATGGAAGTGCGATCGACGCGGCGAACAGAGGGCAGGGGGGTGGGGAGAAGAGGTGATGATTGAGGCACACCGGCTCAGGTGTCTTCCTCGCTGCGGGTGATGAGGCCGCCTCCCAGCACCTGCTCCCCCTGATAGAAGACGACCGACTGGCCGGGGGCCGGGGCGCGTTGAGGTGTGGCGAAGGTGACGTGGGCAGTCGCCGCCGGCAGGATCTCGAGGTACGCTTTCGTCAACGGGGCGCGGTAACGAATGCGCACTTCGGCGGTGAACTCGTGGGCGGGCGGTTCTCCCGCGATAAAGGTCACATCTCGCAGTAAGCACCCGCGCTTTTGCAAGCGCTCCGCCGGACCGACCACGAGGGTGTTTTCCGCCGGACGGAGCGCCAGAACGTAGAGCCGCCCTTCAGAGGCCAACCCCAATCCGCTGCGCTGACCGACGGTATAGCGGGGCAGTCCACGATGGGTGCCCAGCACTTCACCGGCCTCGTTGACGATGGGACCGGGTTCAAAACTTGAGGGACGCAGTGTTTCCACGAGCGAGCGGTAGTCTCCTCCGGCGAGAAAACAGAGGTCTTGGCTATCCTGGGTGTCGGCGACGGGAAGCCCGAGCCGGCGGGCCTGGGCGCGGACTTCGGTTTTAGCCTCCATCTCCCCGAGGGGGAGACGGAGGCGGGTGAGCGTGGTCTGGGTGAGTCGATAAAGCATGTAGGACTGGTCGCGTCGTCGGCTGCGGGCCTGCCAGAGCTGTGCCGGCGTCTGGGGTGGATGCCTCACGCGGGCGTAGTGCCCCGTGGCGACCCAACGGGCGTCCTCCTCGTCGGCGACGGAGAGCAGGGCGTTGAACTTGAGGTGGGGATTGCAGAGTACGCAAGGATTTGGGGTCAGCCCGCGGGCGTAGGTCTCGGCGAAAGGCTCGACGATCTCCCGGTAGAAACGCTCCCGCAGATCCAGGACGCGCAGGGGGATGTGGAGCGTTTCGGCAATGGCGCGCACGCGCTCAAGGGCCGAGTCGGCGCGGGTGGGATCGACCTGCCAGAGTCGGAGAGTTGCAGCGTGCACATCGAAGCCCGCTTCAATGAGGGTTGCAGCCGCCACGGCGCTGTCCACGCCGCCGCTCAACCCGACGATAACCCGTTCTGTCTGAAGTGCTTTTGATTTCATCGGCTTGACTTTGTGAAAAACTGCTTATACAATAGGACATGTGGTAGGTTCTTGAAGGCATAGACCATTGACTCCACATGAAATAATCGGTAAAATTCGGAGTTTTCCGAAACTTGATTCTATAGTAGATCCTTCGTAACCAAAAGTACCAGATGCAGGGGGGTGATCTACGAAAACTCGAGTTTTGAGCCTTTTTCAGGATGCAGGAGAATTCGCGGTCAAAACCACCAGATATAGGAGATGACCGACTCGAAATCCGATTTTTTACACCTTTTTTCAGGTGAGTCAACTTTGACCTTTTTAGATTCTACTCTACATTTGCTTTTTATCAACCCCATCATAATAAAAAAGGAGAGAGAGAACGATGATGGAAGAACCCAATGTGGCACCACAGATGGATATCACAGACGATGACAAGCTATGGGCTTTGCTCAGTTGGATCTTTGCACCGTTAATTCCCATCATTGTGTTGTTATTGGAGGACAAGAAGAATCGGCCCTTCATCAAGTATAACGCTATGCAAGCGTTGATCTTCAGCGTCATAGGGTATGTTCTGTCCAGCGTCCTCAGTTTTGTGGTCGTCGGTTGCTTCATCGCCGTCGCGGTCTTGGTGTACCAGATTTACCTGGGGATCCAGGCTTACAACGGCAACTGGGTGACCGTGCCGGTGGTGACAGATTTCGCCAAGAACCAGGGTTGGATCTAAACTGATCTGCTCTTGCACCGCGACGCCCTCTCCGACGAGAGGGCGTCGTTTTTGTGATCCGGGATTTCACTCCTCCCGTCATCCCGGTTTTTTGACGCGCCCCCGGCCCGTGGTATACTCCCAGCGTGATATTACTCCCATGCTTGGCGGCCCAGAAGTGGGGTGCAGCGGGCGTTTTTCGGGCAAGTTGTGCTTCGGCTTTGGCGAAAAGCGCTGTCCCCCGCCGGCCTGTTGGAAGAGAAGGCAATTGAGCGATGAAACTGTGGCGTAAACGTTGGCGTATCGCGCCTCCCGCGCCCCCCGGACTATTTCGGCGCTTTTCACTACGGCCCCTGGTCGCGCAGGTGCTTTATAATCGGGGTCTGACTGAGCCGGGCGCCGTACAGGTCTTCCTTGAGGGCCGGGTTGAAGCGGACGCTCCCTTTCGTCTCTGTGACGTGGAGCCGGCCGTGACGCTGATCCGCCGCTTTGTGCGTCAGGGGCAGCCCCTTGCCGTCTACGGAGATTACGACGCCGACGGTATCACGGCGCTGGCGCTGTTGGCGCAGGTGCTGGAGGCGTTGGGCGCGCGTGTCTTCCCCTACATCCCCGATCGTGAGGACGAGGGCTACGGACTCAACCGTGAGGCCATCCATGGGTTGTATCGACGTGGGACGCGCCTGTTGCTCACCGTTGATTGCGGCATCCGCTCGTTGGAGGAGGTGGCCCTGGCCCGCAAGTTGGGCATG
Organism: Anaerolineae bacterium; assembly: GCA_049975525.1. Lineage (GTDB taxonomy): Bacteria > Chloroflexota > Anaerolineae > B4-G1 > SLSP01 > G713. The sequence continues at coordinate 80,319 of JBNGCW010000002.1, read as the reverse complement.
GCGGTCGTCGTCACCGACCATCATCACGTGGGTGAGGCCCTGCCCAGGGCCGAGGCAGTTATCAACCCCCGGCGTTCTGACAACGTCTATCCCTTCAAGGACTTCGCCGGCGTGGGCGTTGCCTTCAAACTCGCACAAGGCCTGCTGCGTGTCAATGCGCGCTCCCCACTGCCCACCACACGGGAGGATCTCCGCGAGACGGAGCTGCTGGATCTCGTGGCCTTGGGCACGGTGGCCGATATGGTGCCGTTGCTGGGTGAGAACCACGCGCTGGTGCGTCGCGGGCTGGAGGTCTTGAACGCGGCACGTCGCCCGGGGGTGGCCGCGCTCCTGGAGACCCTGGAGCTGGAGCCGGGGGATGTCAAAGCCTCGACCATCGGGTATGTGCTGGCGCCGCGCCTCAACGCAGCCGGCCGGCTGGGTGATCCGCTGACCGCTTTCCGGCTGCTGATGGCCTCCGATGTGCGCGAGGCGCTCTCCATCGCCGCCGAGCTGGAAGCGCTGAACCGCCAGCGGCAGGAGTTGACCCGCTACGTCGAGGAGCGGGCGCGGACGCTGGTTTTGGAAGCCGACGGCGACGCCCCCATCCTTTTCGCCGTGGGTTCGGATTTCCCCTCCGGCATCGTGGGCCTGGCGGCGGGCCGCTTGGCGGAGGAGTTCTATCGTCCGGCCGTTGTCGTGGAGAAGGGAAAGACCTACTCCAAAGCCTCGGCCCGCTCCATCCCTGAGTTCCACATTACGGAAGCCCTGGACGAGGTGGGGGATCTGTTAGAACAATACGGCGGTCACGCGGCTGCAGCCGGATTTACCGTCCGCACCGAGCGCCTGCCCCAGGTCCGTGAGCGCTTGCTGGCGCTGGCGGCGGAGCGGCTGGCGGACGTGCAGCTGAGGCCGTCACTCTTCATCGACGCGGAAGTGCCTTTGTATACGCTTTCCTGGGACGATTACGAGGCCCTGGAGAACTTGGCCCCCTTCGGTTACGGTAACCCTCGACCGGTGTTGGTCAGCCGGGGGCTTTTTGTGCGCCACGCGCGGGTTGTGGGCAGCGAGGGGCAGCATCTCAAACTCTACGTGGAGGATCGGAGCGGGAAGGTCTGGGACGCGATTGCCTTTCGCCAGGCCCATTGGGCAGAGCGCCTGCCCGAACTTGTCGATTTGGCCTATCACCTGGAGCGCAACGAGTGGAAGGGACGCGTGACCCTCCAACTTAACGTCCAGGATATTCATCCCTCAGAGCGCTGACGTCATGGTGCTCGCTCACAGACACATGGGCTGATGACCATTACCATCAACGGTGAGCATCTCACCCTGGAGACCGTGGCGCGCGTCGCCCACGGCGAGGGGGCCGAGTTGGCACCCCATGCCGTCGAGGCGATGGCGCGTTCCTGGGAAGGTGTGCAGACGCTGTTGGAGCGCGGCGAAATCGCCTACGGCATCACTACGGGCTTCGGGGCCTTCAAAGGGCGCATCATTCCCCGTCACGAGGTGGAGACGCTGCAGCGCAACCTGGTGTTGAGTCACGCGGCCGGGGTGGGGCCGCTGCTGGACGAGCCGGCCGTGCGCGCCGTCATCGCCGTGCGGGCCAACACGCTGGCCATGGGGCACTCCGGTATCCGCCCCGCTACCGTCGAGGCGCTGTTGGCGTTTCTCGACGCCGGCATCGTACCCTGCATCCCCGCTTACGGCTCCGTGGGCGCCAGCGGCGATCTGGCTCCCCTGGCACACCTGGCCTGCGTGCTCATCGGGGAGGGGGAAGCTTTCTACAAGGGAGAGCGGCTCCGGGGCGGAGAAGCGCTGCGCCGCGCCGGCCTGGCACCGGTGACGTTGGGTGCCAAAGAGGGATTGGCGTTGATCAATGGCACCGCCGTTACCACGGCGTTGGGTACGCTGGTCACGCTGCGCGCGGAGAACCTGATCCGCGCGGCGGATATCGCCGGTGCGCTTTCGCTGGAGGCGCTGCGCGGCACGCCGGCCGCCTTTGACGCCCGCTTGCAGCTGGTGCGCCCCCATCCGCGTCAGGTGGAGGCGGCGGCCTATCTGCGACGGCTTATCGAAGGCAGCACCTTCCTGCGTCCCCACGACCCGCGCGACATCCAGGATGCCTACAGCCTGCGCTGCATCCCCCAGGTGCACGGGGCGGTGCGCGACACCGTGGCCTACGCGCGATGGGCGTTGGAGATCGAGCTCAACGCCGTCACCGACAACCCGTTGATCTTCTTTGACGGACGCGGCGAGCCGGAGGTGATCTCCGGGGGCAACTTCCACGCCGAGCCGGTGGGCCTGGCGCTGGACTACCTCAAGCTGGGCCTGACCGAGCTGGGCAACATCAGCGAACGGCGCACGGCGCGGCTGGTGGACGGGGCGTTGAGCAACGGGCTGCCGCCTTTCCTGACGCGCCACGGTGGGCTGGAGAGCGGGTTGATGCTGGGTCAGTACACGGCGGCGGCCCTGACTTCGCGTAACAAAGTGCTGGCGCACCCCGCCACCGCCGACACGATCCCCACGTCGGCCAACGTCGAGGATCACGTGAGCATGGCAACCAACGCCGTCCACGACGCTCGCACCGTGCTGGAGAACATGGAGCGGATCCTGGCGGTGGAGCTGCTGGCGGCGGCCCAGGGCGTCGACTTCCGGCGGGAGCAGCTGGGGGCGACGGCGCGACTGGGTGTCGGCACGGCGGCGGCTTATACGTTGCTTCGGGAGCACGTGGCGTTCCTGGAGCACGATGCGCCTCTCTCCCCTTTGATCGAGAGGGTCGCGCGGTTGCTGGCGACGGGCGAGCTGGTCGACGCTGTGGATGCGGTCGTGTAGGAGGTCAAATGCGGGCTTTGGTGACCGGGGCGACGGGTTGTGTAGGCGCCAACGTGGTGGAAGCTCTGTTGACGCGCGGGCATGAGGTGCGGGCTATGCAGCGCCGTACCTCGCGGTTGGACGCTTTGGACGGTCTTGAGCCGGAGATGGTGGTGGCCAACGTGTTAGACCCCGACTCGCTTCGCGTAGCCATGGAGGGCTGCGATTGGGTAATCCATGCGGCGGCTATCTCCCAGTATTGGCGCAATGAGACCGACCTGATTTACCGCGTTAATGTAGAAGGCACGCGCAACGTATTGCGGGCGGCCCAGGCGACCCAAGTGCGACGGCTGGTCTTCACCAGCTCCGTGGCGGCGTTGGGTTTGCCCTCAAAGCCCGGCGAGCTCCTGGACGAGACGAGTACCTTCAATCTGCCGCCGAAGCGCTTCCCCTACGGCCATAGCAAGGCGCTGGCGGAGGCGGCGGTGCAGGAAGCCGTGGCCGGAGGCCTCGATGCCGTCATCGTCAATCCGGTCTCGGTCATCGGACAGCGCGACGTCGGCTTTGTGGGGGGGGAGTTTCTGCGTGCGGCTAAACGGGGCCAGGCTATCGTCGCCCCGCCCGGCGGTTCGGGTGTCGTCTCCGCCCGGGCTGTGGGGGTAGGGCACGTTTTGGCCGCCGAGCGGGGGCGCAGCGGTGAGCGTTACATTCTCAACGGTGAGAACCTGCCTTTCCGCGATCTCATGAGGATGGTGGCCGAGGTGGTGGGCGTTCGTCCGCCGTGGTTTGTGATCCCGCGTCCGGCGATGCGACTCTTCGCGGCAATGGTTGCCCTTGTCAATCGCTTGCGCGACGGCCCGCCCCTCGTCGATGCGGTGCAGGCCCGCCTGAGTGCCTATGACCTTTACTTTGACGGCAGTAAAGCCGAGCGCGAGTTGGGCTTTCCGCACGTCCCGGCGCGGGCGGCGGTGGAAGAAGCCTGGACATGGTACCGCAAACATGATATGCTATGAACCCGGTGCGAAAGCGCCTGGCTTTATCGGTGGTTTCTGACTCGTGACCCATTGTCAGATTGCATGTGTCATTGAACCCATGTCTCTACTGAAAAAAGGTAGAAGAATCGGATTTCTGGTCGGTCATCCCCTACATGTAGTGGCAAGTTTTGGAGAACTCCGACTTTAGGAGGGTATTTCAGTGAAGTCAATCCATGTCTCTGAATTTAGATCACTATTCGTATAAAGCCCGCCGTCGCCGTCGCCGCTCGCCCCTGTGGCGGGTGTTGCTATGGCTGATTCTGGACCTGGTGGGGCTCTATATCCTTTACATGCAATGGGCCGGGCCCGTCGCCGAAAGTCCGTTTCCCGGATCCAGCACGGTCACGCCCATGCCGACGCCGACGCGCTCCGCCGTCTCCTGGTCCGCCGACGCCGTGGACGCTTACTGGGAGGGACGGCTGGACACAGCGATTGAGGCCTATCGACGGGCGCTGGATTTGGATCCTGATCAGCCGGAGCTCTACGTCGATTTGGCCCGCCTGTTGGTGTTCCGCGGGCGACCCGAGCAGGCGCTCGACATGACGGCGCTGGCGTTGCGTTGGGATCCGGAGCACGCGCGGGCGCTGGCCGTGCGCGGCCTGGCCTACGATTGGTTGGGCTTTCCAGAGGAGACGATCCCGCTCTGCGAGCGGGCGCTGGCCATCGATCCGGCGCTGCCGGAAGCTTACGCCTACCGTGCTGAAGCCTACGTCGATCTCGGCAACTGGCTTCAAGCCAACGCGGATATTGAAAAGGCTTTGGAGCTGGCGCCGGAGAATGTGGATGTGTTGCGCACCCAGGGGTATGTGAGGGAAGTGCAGGGCAATTACTCCGCCGCGATTGAGGCGTATCGGGCCGCGTTGGAGGTACATCCGGGCCTGAGTTACATCCACCGGGCGTTGGGGCGCAACTACGAGGCTTTGGGCAACTTCGCCCGCGCCGAGGAGGTCTACCAGATGGCCATCACCGCCGATCCCGAGAGCGCGGCTTCGCTGGATCAGATGGGCTGGAGTTATCTGCTGCGGGGCGAGTACGAGGAGGTCGAGCAGTACCTGGAGCGCGCTCTGGAGATCGATCCTACCTACTGGCCCGCGCTGGGACACATGGGCACCTATCAGTTTCAGCGGCGCAACTACGAGGGCGCTATCCCCCGTTTCGAGGCCGCTATTCGCTACGGCGAGGCGGCGAGTCGTCGGCGCGTGGTCTCCTTCCGGATCACGCTTGAGACGGTTGGACAAATCGGCGCTGAACCGGCGGACGTGCTGGTGGCGCAGGGCACGTTCTTGCATCCCCCCGATCTCACCTATCCTATGCGCGCCATGATCGCCGGGGAAGAGACGTACGCTGGTGTGCAGGGCTACATCCGGTTTACGCCGCTGGACGGTCGGTACACGCTGATGGTGGAGGGGGTGCCCGCGCTGCCGGCGGGCCGGGCTTACGTCGGCTGGTTTGATTCGCTTCTCACGCCGGAGGAGACCCAGATTCGCACCGACGAGCTGCGTCCCGACGCGGAGGGACGGATCGAGGCCGAGGGTCTCACCGGTCCCGTTAAGGGGCCACCCATTGAGCATTACTACACGCTGGCGCTCTGTCATTATTTCCTGGATCAGTGCGCTGATGCACGGCCTTACATTAACGTTGCCTTGCGCATCGATCCCCAGGACGCCAACGCCCTGGAGACGCAACGGCTCTGTGGCGCACCCTAGCGACAGATGATGGGAGAGAGGTCGCAGAAGCGCACGTCCGGATGGCGGGCCGATGCCGTGGCGTCGGTTGCGCTGCTGACGGCCCTGTTCCTCATCTACCGCCGTCTGGTCGCCGGGCGGGTGTTGGCGGGCGGTGATCTGCAGAGCTACTTCTTTCCCTACTGGGCGGCGGCGGCGCGGGCGCTGCAGGGCGGAGATTTGCCGCTCTGGAATCCGTACCTTTTCTCCGGGGCGCCGTTGCTGGCCAACTCCCAAGCCGGCGTCTTCTACCCACTGAATTGGCCGCTCTGGCTGCTCTCCGGGCCCACGTTGGAGGGCATGACTCGCACGCTGCACCTGAGTGTGTTGCTGCACCTGGGCCTGGCGGCGTTCAACGCCCGTCTGCTGGCGCGAAGTCTGGGCGCGGGACCGTGGGGCGGCGCCATGGCGGGCCTGCTCTACGCGGGCGGCGGCTTCCTGGGCGTCCACGTCGAGCACCTCAACCAGCTGCAGGGCTTGGCGTGGCTGCCGCTGGTCTTTCTTCTCCAGAAGCGGGGAGCGCGCGGGCGGCCTGCGCCCATCAGTATCCTGGCCCTGGCGCTGATCCTGCTGGCGGGGCACACCCAGACCGCTTTCATCGCTGCCGTCGGCCTTGTTGTTTTCTATACGGCATTTCACGTTTCACGTTTTACGTTTCCCGCCTTACGTTTCATCTTCTCCTTAGCACCTTTCATGCTCGCGGCCCTCATCGCCGCTGTGCAGTTGCTTCCAACTTTTCAACTCGCCGGTTTCTCCATGCGCGCGGGAGGATTGCCCTGGCGCGAGGCGGTCTCCTTCTCGGTGGCGCCGTGGCAGCTACACCGCGCGCTGCTGCCCCCGTATCTCGTCGCGCCGCTGCTGCCGGAAGGCGTGGCCTACGTCGGCTTCGTCGGACTGCTGCTGACAGGGTGGGGGGTCTGGCAGGCCTGGCGCGACCGCGTCCCGGCGCGGCTGGCTCTGGTCGTGCTGGGTGGGATGGGCCTTTTCTTTGCGCTGGGCGGCTACAATCCACTCTACCTGCTGGCAGCGCGTGGGGGCCTGCCCGGCGTGGCCCAGTTCCGCGCCCCCGCGCGCTACCTCGCCCTCACCACCCTCAGCGCTGCCGTCCTCGCTGGCACCGGCCTCTCCATCTCCACTTCCACGCCTTCAAAGAGCCTTTCACCTTTCCCGTTTTACGTTTCACGTTTTGTCCCTCTCTTCTTTATCCTCTCTTTTGTCGAATTGTCTTTCGCTGCCGAATCTCTCCCCCACGCCGACGCCACCGCGCCGCGCGCGTATACCGATCTGCGCCCGGCGACGGCGCATCTGGTGGCCGCCGCCCGCGCGGATCAGGCCGAGGGCCGCCCGGCGGGCCGCTTTCTCAGCATCTCCAAGATGCTCTTCCAACCGGGCGACGAACCCGATCTGACGCTGATCTACGAGGACGTGCTCTCGCCCGACGCGCTGCGCGCTTTCCTGGTCTCGGCGAAGGCGCGGGAGGTGCTGGCGCCCAATCTGCCGCTGGCCTTCGCCGTGCCCGCCGTCGACGGCTACGATGGCGGACTGCTGCCGCTGCGTCACTACGCCGCTTTCACCGAGATGCTCTTACCCGGCGGCACGCTCGATGGGCGGCTGCGTGAGAACCTGGAGGCGGTGCCGGACGAGCGCTGGCTCTCGCTGTTGGACGTGCGCTTTCTTATCACCGATAAAACTGGCGATGTATGGATCGACGAGATATTCTACGATCGTCAGTTCCGGTCCATGCTGGCGACGGGGGAGACGCTGACGCTGGGCTGGCTGCCCACCGACTTCGATGCGACGGCGCTACACGTGCTTGCGGAGGGCGAGGGCCGGGTCACGTTGACGATGGAGGAGGGCGCGACACGGTCTTTTCCGCTGGTGGCGGCCTCGGCGGATGCGCCGACGGTGGTCGCCTGGGATGTGCCCGCGACGCCGGTCACGGTGAGCTTTGAGGGCGGCGACGGTGGACTGTCGCTCGTCGGCGCGACGCTGGTCGACGCGCGGACCGGGGCTTTCTTCCCGCTGACGCTCTCCCGGCGCTTCCGTTTGGTGCACTCCGGGGACGTGAAGCTCTATGAGGACGCAGCGGCGCTGCCCCGCGCTTTCCTGGTGCATCGCTGCGGCGGATTCACCGACGAGACGGCGTTGCTCAGCGCCATGCGCGACCCCGCCTTCGACCCGGCGAAGGCTGCGTTGTTCTTGCACGTCGATCTGGTGGCGGAGGGATACGATCGTTTTGCCCCTTGTGCGGCGCTGATGGAGGCGCCAGCGCAGACGCCGGCGGAGCGGGTAGAGATCGTGGCCTACGAGCCGGAGCGCGTGGAGATCGAGGTGGAGGCCGAAGCCCCCGGCTTTTTGGTGCTCACCGATGCTTGGTATCCTGGTTGGAGGGTGGAGGTCGCGTCGCTGGACGATGAGGAGGTGGGGCCGACCGAGATCCCTATTCTGCGGGCAAACCTGCTCTTCCGTGCCGTACCGCTCACGCCTGGTGTATGGCACGTGACCTTCACCTATCGCCCGCGAACGTGGGTCGAAGGGGCGTGGGTGAGCGTGGCTGGTCTCCTCGCCTGGTTGGGCTATACTCTAGAGAGGGGAGTCTTTAGAAAAGGGGGAGGCCGAGGACATCATGGAGCTGGAGAGCGGGACGCGCGAGTTGATCGTGCGCGGGATCGCGGCGACGAAAGCCGGGGATAGGGACGAGGCGCGTTTCTATCTGGAGTGGGCGCTGCGCCGGGGTGATGCCAGCGACGAGCAGGAGATCGAGATCTACTTCTGGCTGAGTGAGGCTTACGAGGACCCGGCAAAGCAGCGTGAGTGTCTGGAGGAGGTGCTGGCCCGCGACCCCTATCATCCCCGGGCCCGCCGTAAACTGGCGGTGCTCAATGGACATCTCGATCCCGACGAGATCGTGGACCCGGACCGGCTGGCGCAACCTCAGGAGACGCGGCGCTCGTCCTGCCCGGATTGCGGCGGGCCGCTTTTCTTCTCGCCCGACGGCGTGAGCCAGTACTGCGAGCGCTGCGGCTGGCGCACGGAGGACGCCCGCGTCGAGGAGGCGCGGGAAGCGCCCGAGGTGCTGCTTCGCAAAGGCCGGGCGGCGGCAAAGGGCGGACGGCGGCGGGAGGCTCGTCGTCTGCTTGAGGCGGTGACGCGACACCCGACGGCGTCGTCGCAACAGCAGCTGCAGGCCTGGCTCTGGCTGAGTGGGGTGTACGAGACGCCGTCGCAGCGGCGCGCGTGCCTGGAGGCTGTGTTGCGGCTGGACCCCCAGCACACCGTCGCCCGCCAAGGTCTGGCTCACCTGAAAGCGGTGTCGGCGGAAGATGCCGAAGCGCCTGGCAAGCCGGATCCGCAGCCGTTGGCAGCCCGCCGCCTGGTCTGTCCCCAGTGCGGCGGAAACCTGAGGTCGGACGAGGGGCGAGTCCGCTGCGCGTACTGCGGCTATCACAGCACGCTCCTGGAGGCGATGAAGCGGGGCTTGGTGCGCGACGACAGCGTCGATGAACATGATTTCGCCATCACGCTGGCGACCGGGGTGGGGCATCTGCGGCCCCAGGGCATGCGTACTCTCACCTGCCAGACGTGTCGGGCGGAGTTCGTGCTAGGGCCGGGCATTCTTTCTTTGACCTGTCCGTACTGTGGGTCTTCTTATGTGGCGAAGGCCGAGGAGGAGCGCGCTCTGATCCCACCGGAAGGGGTTGTGTCTTTCAGGGTGGATCAGGACGCCGCCCGGCACGCTTTCCACCGTTGGCTCGATGAGCATAAACTGCCTCGCGACGTCAGGAGCAGCGGTCTCTTTGGTCTCTACCTGCCGGTCTGGACTTTCGACGTGGGTGGCGTGCTGCAGTGGCGGCTGAGCGGCGCTGGGCGGATGAGTTCCCCTGCACCTGAGATCAAAATCTCCCTGGAACAGGGGATACACGTGGATCTTGAGACCGCGCCTGTTGGAGCCGAGACCTCCGGCGAGCTGCCCCTCGACATGGACGATCTGCTGGTCGCGGCCAGTCACACGTTGCCTCAAGAGTTGTTGGCGCTGCTTCAGGACTATGACCTTTCCGCCCTCGAACCTTATCGTCCTGGCTATCTGGCCGATCAACCGGCGGAGATTTACGAGATTCCGGCCTCTGACGCCTCGCTGGTCGCCCGGGAGCGGGCGTTGCAGGCGGGGCGCAAACGGATCGCTGCCGGCTTGAACACCTGGGGCCGGGATCTGCAGGTTGACTCATCGCGGATGATGATCTACACCTGCAAGCTGATCCTGCTGCCGGTCTGGGTGACGCGTTACCGCGTGGACGAGATATCCTATCGCGCCGTCATCAACGGGCAGACGGGAACGGTGCGGGGGCAGAGGCCGGCGTCTGGCCTGCGCAAGATCTTCCGGGGTTGGTTCGGGTGAGCTATATCCGCCTGGCGATGAATCACCTCAAATTGATCATGGGGCGCCTGTACTCATCGTTATCGTTGCTCTAGGAGGGAAGCCCCATTCATGGGGCGTTGTCACCTAGCCTGGCGGTTGACCACCAGGCGGCCGACTATGGACACTTGGCCGATCTATCTCGCTCTATTGGAGCAGGAGGGGGCTTTGAAAGCGCGCGTCGTGGAGGCGCGGGCTGCGCTGCGCGATTGTCATCTCTGTGGGAACGATTGCGGTATCGACCGCACCGAGCACGTGGGTCCCTGCCGGGTGGACGGCACCGCTTACGTCGCCAGCTACGGCCCGCACCTGGGCGAGGAGGACGTGTTGCGCGGCTGGCGCGGCTCCGGTACGATCTTCTTTTCCGGCTGCAACCTGCACTGCGTCTATTGCCAGAATTACGACATCAGCCAGCGCCCGGCGGGTAGCCCCGTCACCCCGGAGGACATGGCGCGCATCATGCTGCGGCTGGAGGCGCGGGGTTGCCACAACATCAACCTCGTCTCGCCGACGCACGTCGTCCCACAGATCGTGCTGGGACTGGCGGTGGCGATTCAGGCCGGGCTGCGGCTGCCCGTCGTCTACAATACCGGCGGCTACGACGCGCCGCAGGCACTGGCGCTGATGGACGGGCTGGTCGATATCTACATGCCCGACGTGAAGTACGCCGATCCCGACGTGGGATGGCGTTTTTCGCAAGTGCGCGACTATCCGGCGGTGAACCGCGCCGCGCTGCGCGAGATGCACCGGCAGGTGGGTGATCTGGTGCTGAACGCGCAGGGCCTGGCACAGCGCGGGCTGCTGGTGCGTCACCTGGTGCTTCCCGGCAACCTGGCGGGCACGGCGGAGGTCGCGCGTTTCCTGGCGGAGGAGATCAGTACCGATACCTACGTCAACGTCATGGCGCAGTATCGGCCCGCCTATCGCGCCCACGAGTGCGCCAGCGACGACGCGCCGCTGGATCGCCCCGTGACGCGGGAAGAATACCGCGCGGCGATTGAGGCCATGCGGGAGGCGGGGTTGCATCGGTTTGACCGGCGGTAATTGGTTCGTTTTTTGTTTGGGAAGGAACGAAAACTCCGAGGTCTGCCAGACCTCGGAGTTTTTGCATACTATGGTTGACTCTGCTGAAAGGGGGTACTATATGTTGTGGTTGTTTGGCTGACCCTTTTTTCAGGGCAGCCATGGTTGCTTGTGCGTTACAGCCCCGCGTCCTTCCGGAGGACGTCCACCTTGTCCGTGCGCTCTCGGATGATACAAAGCGTCGTTGACCGCGCCAAGGTAAAGTGCTACAATGAGAGTGCGTATGACGATGATTCCATCGATGAGGAGGTCGTATGGAAATCGTGACTGTTTCTACAAAGTATCAGGTTGTCATCCCGCGAGCGGTGCGAGAGTTGTTGGGCGTCCAACCGGGACAAAAGGTTCAGGTCATTCCGTACAAAGAGCGTATCGAACTAATCCCGTTGAAGTCGCCTCAGGAGCTCAGAGGCTTTCTTAAGGGCATCGATACGACCATTGCACGAGAGCCTGATCGCCTATGAACGTCGTCGACTCGTCCGGATGGTTGGAGTATTTCGCGGATGGCGAAAATGCTGACTTCTTTTCTTCGGCCATTGAGAACCTTGACGAATTGATCGTGCCGGTTGTCAGCATTTACGAAGTTTTCAAGCGTGTCTTACAGCAACGAGGAGAGGGGGATGCGCTGCAAGCGGTGGCTTTGATGGCTCAGGCCACCATCGTCGAGTTGGATATGCGCATTGCGCTTGAAGCAGCGAGGCTCTCAAATGAAGAGAAACTACCGATGGCAGATAGCATGATACTGGCCACCGCCCGGTTGTACGGCGCAACGCTGTGGACGCAGGATCGTGACTTCGAGCGCTTTGAAGATGTTCAGTACCTATCTAAAGGGTGAACCTACCGCTTTAGAGAACTCATGTCGGTTAGCTACCCTATGACTCCTTCGAAAATGTCAGCGTATGAGTGACTCTACTGAAAAAAGTTTTCTCAGTAGAGAAAAGGCCCCATATTTTCTTTGGCTACCCCTTTTTTAGGGCAGCCATGATTTTCATGGTATGGTAAAGAACGAAAACTCCGAGGTCTGGCAGCCCTCGGAGTTTTTGCATACCATGGTTGCTTGTGCGTTACAGCCCCGCGTCCTCCCGGAGGACGTCCGCCTTGTCCGTGCGCTCCCAGGGCAGGTCGATGTCGGTGCGGCCGAAGTGGCCGTAGGCCGCGGTCTGCCGGTAGATGGGGCGGCGCAGATCCAGGTCGCGGATGATGGCCGCCGGCCGCAGATCGAAGTGCTTCTTGATCAGCGCGACGATCTGGTCGTCGGGGATCTTGCCGGTGCCGAAGGTCTCCACGGCCAGCGAGAGCGGTCGTGCCACGCCGATGGCGTAGGAGATCTGGAGCTCCAGGCGATCCGCGATGCCCGCGGCCACCAGGTTTTTGGCGATGTAGCGTGCCATGTAGGTGGCGGAGCGGTCGACCTTCGTGGGATCTTTGCCGGAGAAGCAGCCACCGCCGTGCCGCGCGACGCCACCGTAAGTATCGACGATGATCTTGCGCCCGGTCAGGCCGGAGTCGCCCTGTGGCCCGCCCGTGACGAAGCGTCCCGTGGGGTTGACGTAGATTTTTGTCGCCTCATCCATCATCTCCTCGGGGATGACGGCCTTGATGACGTGCTCGATGATGTCCTCGCGGATCTGTTCCTGGCTGATCTCCGGCGCGTGTTGCGCGCTGATGAGCACGGTGTCCACGCGCTTGGGTTTGCCGTAGGCGTACTCGACGGTGACCTCACTCTTGCCGTCGGGACGCAGGTAGCCTAAGGTGCCGTTTCGGCGTACCTCGGTCAGGCGACGGGTGAGCTTGTGGGCCAGGGCGATGCTCATGGGCATCAGTTCCGGCGTCTCGTTGCAGGCGAAGCCTAACATCATGCCCTGGTCGCCCGCGCCGATGGCCTCGATGGCCGCATCGGTCATCTCACCGGTTTTTGCCTCCAGCGCCTTGTCCACACCCAGGGCGATGTCGGCCGATTGTTCGTTGATGCTGACGATGACGCCGCAGGTCTCTCCGTCGAAGCCGTACTTGGCGCGGTCGTAGCCGATCTCCAGTACGACTTGCCGGGCGATCTTGGCGATGTCCACGTAGGTGCTGGTGGTGATCTCGCCGAAGACCATGATCAGGCCGTTGGTGACGGAGGTGTCGCAGGCGACGCGGGCGTCGGGGTCGTCGGTTAGAATGGCATCCAACACCGCGTCAGAAATCTGGTCGCAGATCTTGTCGGGATGCCCCTCGGTCACCGACTCGGATGTGAAGAAGTACTGTGGGGCTTTCATAAATGTGGTGCTCATCCAACTACCTCCTTGAACATGTAGGGGGATCGTGTTGGAACCTCTGGCGTAACAAGGGCCCTTACAGCCGCCGGGCTGTTGCCCTGGGGAACGCCAGACACCCCAACCCTTTCCCGTGAGTAAGCGGACGTTATTATACACGCTTTCGAGAAATTGGAAGCGGACCACCCTCTCCTTGCCGGCAAGCCAGGAGCGATCGAGGAGGATAGGGCGTAGGTGAGTCCGTATGAGATGCTTAACCAAATGCAAGCCTTTGCTATACTGGTATCGTCAACTTCATAGCCAGGCACGGAACGCCATGGGGTGCCGTTCGGTGCTCTCTGACGCCACGCCACTTGAAAGCGGGCCCTTTCCTAAACGCGACTCCGCTGGCGCTGCGTCGCTGACTACGAGCGGAAGGCTTGTCATCGAGGGCGCAGACGTCTTTCAGGTGAGTCAAAGTTGACTTTTGATTAAACCTCTGATATGATTTGGGCGTCGTGGGCGGTTAGCTCAGTTGGCCAGAGCGCCTCCCTTACACGGAGGAGGTCATAGGTTCGAGTCCTATACCGCCCACACCACGTATTGAATGCTCTCCTCAGCGTCCTGGCCTGCTTGACGAAGGCCTCGCTCGTGCTGTTGGGCGATCCTGAGTAAGAGATGATTGCGCTCCGCTCTCGGCTCACGCGATCACCGACTTTTTTGTTTCTCAACTCTCAATTCCATTGTATAATGTCTTCTGTGAGCTATACTAAAGCTACGCTATGAGGTGCGACGCACCTGCGCTTATCTGATTGTACCGGATCAACACGTATCCGCGAGGACGCAAACGGGCTATGTTCATATCCGAAAGTGTGTTGCCCCTGATGAACTTGAGAGTGAATTAGATTCATGTAGAAGGACTGCTGAGATTTCTCCGTAGAGATCCCCGAGGCTTAGATATTCGCTCTCACCTTTCGACTTCTGGGCTCTTCTTGAGGGCTTAGGAGCGCGTGCCGGAGATCAGCCGGATTTATCTGACAGTCCCTGGAAAGGATGCCATGCCGAGAACCTATGTAGCGTTGGACTTGGAGACCACCGGACTCAACGTCGATCACGACGAGATCATCGAAATCGGCGCGGTGCGCTTTCAAGGGCCGCAGGAGTTGGAGAGTTTTTCCACGTTCGTCAATCCGGGTCGGCCCATTCCCAGCTTTATCACCGATCTGACCGGCATTCGTGACGTCGACGTCGCTCACGCTCCCACGATCCATCGGGTGTTGGATAAGATAAGGGAATTCGTCGGGCGCGACCTTGTGGTAGGGCACAACATCAACTTCGACTTGAATTTCTTACGCCGCCACGGGGTCCTGCGGCACAACGCCGGTATTGACACTTTTGAACTGGCGAACATCCTCGTGCCCCACGCTCGGAGATACAGCCTTTCCACCCTCTGTGAGGAGCTGAGGCTGGATGTGCCGGACCAGACGCACCGCGCGCTGGACGACGCCCGCATGGCCCATCTGCTCTACGTGACGCTTTTCAGGCGCGCTCAACAGTTGCCCCGGGAGTTGTTGCAAGAGCTCGTGCGGCTGGGCGAACACGTCAACTGGGGCGCTCGCTATTTTTTCAAGAACGCTTTGTATCAGCGCAGACAGCATAGCTTCCAGGGCGGGTTGGGCTCTCAACTGGCGGCTCAGTTGGGCAAGCAGGCCGGAACGCCGCTTTTCCTCCCCGAGGTCGAGTTTGACCCGCTGGAGCCTCGTCCGCGGCCTCTTCCGTTGGACGTGGAGGCTTTGAGCGCTTTGCTGGCGCCGGGCGGTCCCCTGGAGAAGATCTACGCGCAGTACGAATACCGCCCCCAGCAGCGTGAGATGCTAGAGGCTGTGGCCTGCGCCTTCAACGAGGAACGCCACCTGATGGTCGAAGCAGGCACGGGCACCGGAAAATCCCTGGCCTATCTGATTCCCGCCGTCCGCTGGGCCGATCAGAACGACGATCGCGTCGTCATTTCCACCAACACCATCAACCTTCAGGAGCAGCTGGTGGACAAGGATATTCCCTTGTTGCAACAGCTCTTTCCCACCGAGTTCCGCACCATGATTCTCAAAGGGCGTTCCCACTACCTCTGTCGACGCCAGCTGGAGCGGCTGCGTCGTGAAGGGCCCAGCAGCAAAGAGGAGATGCGGGTGCTGGCCCGCATTCTGCTCTGGCTGCCGCACACCCTCGACGGGGATGGCGATGACCTCTTTCTCCCCACGCCCAAGGATCGCGCTATCTGGTCGCGGCTCTCGGCCTCGATGGAAAACTGCAATCCCAGCGACTGTCCTTTCTACCGGGGCGACGGCTGTTTCTTCTATCGCGCCCGTGAGCGGGCCGAGACCGCCCATGTGTTGATCGTCAACCATGCCCTGCTGCTGGCCGACGTCGTTTCCGAGAACCGCGTCCTGCCGTCTTATGAGCACCTCATCATCGATGAGGCGCATCACCTGGAGCACGCCACGACCGAATCGCTGCACTTTTCCGTCAACTGGTATGCCCTGCGCTACACGCTCAATGAACTGGTGCCGGGCCATAGCAAGCACGCCGGCCTCATCGAGGAGTTGCAGGCGCTTTCCCATCACCTGTCGCGCGAGCGCCGCCAGCGTCTGATGACGTTCCTCTCTCAGCTGGAGGAGATGGTCGAACAGACGGAGCGCCGTTTGCAAGATCTCTTTGACAACCTCGGCTTTTTCATGGACGAGCACCTCAGAAACCGCAATCCGATGTACAGCAACCGCCTGCGCATCGACGCGCATCTGCGCAAGCAGCCCGATTGGGATGCCATTGAAATCATCTGGGATGGGGTGGTCCGACCCTTCGAGAGGCTGGTGGAGAAGACCAACCGTCTGGTGCGGGATCTGGAGGACGTGGACGTGGCAGAGGTTCCCACTCTGGACGTGCCCCGCGCCCGCCTCATCGCCGTGAGTCGGCGGTTGGAGGAGACCTACCACCACCTGCACGCTTTGATCGCCGAACCCGTCGAAAACGCCATCTACTGGTTGGAGGAGGGCCGCAACGAAGGGCCGCTCTCGTTGCACATGGTGCCCTTGCAGGTCGGTCGGCTGGTGCGCGAGCATCTTTTCGATAAGAAAAAGAGCGTGGTTCTCACCTCGGCCACCTTGCGCGTCGGTGGCACCTTCGACTATCTTCGCCAGCGCCTGGAGGCCTGGGACGCCGAGGAGCTGGCCGTGGGATCGCCCTTTGATTACGCATCGGCGGCGCTCTTCTACGTGGTGAACGACAGTCCCGCCCCCGGCCAGCACGGCTACCAGAAGACTGTGGAGGAGACGTTGATCGATCTCTTCCGCGCTACCGAAGGGCGGGCTTTGGTCCTGTTCACCTCCTACAGCCAGCTGCGCTCCACCGCGCAGGCCATTACCAAGCCGCTGGCCCGTCAGAAGATCAACGTCTACGCCCAGGGCAAAGGCAATTCGCGGGCCCAGCTGTTGGAGAACTTCCGCAGCGACGAACGCGCCGTTCTTTTGGGGACCCGTTCCTTCTGGGAGGGCGTGGACATCCCCGGCGAGGCCCTCTCCTGCCTGGTCATCGCCAAGTTGCCCTTCGACGTGCCCAGCGATCCCATCGTTCAGGCGCGTTCGGAGGTCTGTGGGAATCCGTTTAACGACTACATGGTGCCGGAGGCCGTATTGCGCTTTTTGCAGGGGTTCGGGCGGCTGATCCGCACGCGCACCGATCGCGGCGTGGTGGCGGTGCTGGATGGGCGCCTGTTGACCAAGCGCTATGGACAGCGTTTCCTGGATTCGCTGCCCGGGCCGACGGTACGCACCGGTTCGCGGCACCAGCTGCCCGAAGTTGCGGCGCGTTGGCTGGCGGGAGACCCCCTCCCACCGGAGGTGAATCCCACGACCGACGAAGCCTGGAGCGTCCCTCCACCGGAGGAGCCGCCCTGGGCATGGTAAACATCGCAGTTCTTACCCGTACACCGGTTGGAGGTTAATATGCGCATTGTAGTAGATGCTTTTGGAAGCGATAATTGTCCCGGTCCCGACGTCGCGGGGGCCGTGCTGGCGGCCCGTGAGTGGGGTGACGAGATCGTGTTGGTGGGACCGGAAGCGCGGGTCGAGGCGGAGCTCGCCAAACACGAGACGAACGGGTTGAGCCTCCGCGTCGTGCACGCGCCTGAGGTTTTGACCATGGAGCATCACGCCCGCGACGTGCGCCGCATGAAAGAGGCGTCCATCCGGGTGGGGATGCGTCTGGTGAAGGCGGGGGAGGCCGACGCTTTCGTCTCCGCCGGCAACACCATCGCCGTGCTTTCCTCCGCCATCTTCGACCTGCGGCGCATTCAAGGCATCCGGCGACCGGCCATCGCCACCCTTTATCCTGTGGCGCCCGAGCCGGTTTTGCTGTTGGACATGGGTGCAACCGTCGACGTCAAGCCCGAGTACTTGCTCCAATTCGCGCAGATGGGGGCCGTGTACGCGGAACGGGTCATGGGCCTCGACGCCCCCCGCATCGGGTTGCTGGCCAACGGTGAGGAGCCGGAGAAGGGACCCATGGCGCTGCGCGAGGCCTACCACCTGCTGGAGGAGAGTACCCTCAACTTCGTGGGCAACGTCGAGCCGAAGGAGGTGACGCGCGGCGTAGCCGATGTCGTCGTCACCGACGGCTTCACCGGTAACGTCATGGTCAAAACTACCGAAGCCGTCGCGGCCTTCATCCCCCGGCTGATCAAAAGCGCCTTCAGCGGGCCGTTGACGACAGTGGGCGGGGTGCTGTTGCTGCCCGCGGCGCTCCTTGCGCTGCCCGGCTTGCTGTTTTTCGCGCCGGGCCTGCAAGCCCTGCGCAAGCGTCTGGACTACGCCGAGTACGGCGGCGCGTTGCTGATGGGGGTGGACGGTGTGGTGATCGTCGCCCACGGGCGCTCCAACGCTCGGGCCATCAAGAACGCCGTGCGCCAGGCGCGCAACGCCGTCGCCGGTGACGTGTTGGCCACCGTTAAAGCGGGTGTTTTGGAGGCGAAAGAGGGATAGGGTGGTGGTACCATCTCAATAAACCGGGGCAACTCGCTTGGGCCGGTCCAGGGACCGTGCCCGCTGTGGCTCGGTTGAGAGCATGTCCTGAGCGCAAGCGAAGGGACCGGCCACAGATCCCCAACTTATTGGAAGATACGAGGCCTGTGCCTCTTTTTGAGATCCTTGGAACCGCTTCGTTCGCTCTGATACACACAGAATCTGGAGGGGTTGAGCATCATGACGAAAGAAGCACGTAAACAGGATTTTGATCGTTTGAATGCTTACACGTGGGAGCTTTCCAAGAACTTCGATCCACGCATGCGCGTTCCGGTGCGCATTTACGGTAACGACCGGATTTTTGACCAGGCCTTTGGGGATCGTTCCATCGCCCAACTGATCAACGTATCCATGCTGCCCGGCATCGTCGGCTACGCCATGGCGATGCCCGACATGCACCAGGGCTACGGTTTTCCTATTGGAGGTGTCGCGGCCTTCGACTACGACGCGGGCGGCATCATCTCCCCTGGCGGCGTCGGCTACGACATCAACTGCGGGGTGCGTATGTTGGCTTCCAATCTCACCGTGGAGGAAATCGAGCCCTATCTGCGGGATTTGACGGTGGTCATGTATCAGAACTGTCCCAGCGGATTGGGGAAGGGTGCTGCGGCGGGACGGATCTCCAAGGGGGAGATGAACCGCGTGCTGGAGAGAGGGGCCGAATGGGCGCTCAAGAACGGCTACGCTGAACCCGAGGATTTGGAGCGCACCGAGAACGGCGGCAACCTGGAAGGCGCGCGGGCCGACGCGGTGCCGACGCGGGCCAAGGAGCGCGGACTCGCGCAGCTCGGCTCCCTGGGCTCCGGCAACCATTTCCTGGAGATCGACGTTGTGGACATGATCTACGACGCCGAGGTGGCGGACGTCTTTGGGTTGAAGCATGGGAACGTCGTCATTCAGATCCACTGCGGCTCGCGCGGCCTGGGTCATGAAGTCTGCTCTCAGTACCTGCGGCGGCTGCAGAGCGCCGCCCGGCATTACGACTTCTCAGTCCCGGATCGGGAGCTGGTTGCCGCGCCGGTCGATTCGCCGGAGGGGCGGGATTACATGGCGGCCATGTTCGCAGCGGCGAACTTTGCCTTTGCCAACCGCCAGGTGCTGGCGCACTACGTGCGGCGCTCCTTCGAGCAGGTGTTGGCGGGCAAGGTCAGTGATTGGCACCTGCAGCAGGTCTACGACGTGGCGCATAACATCGCCAAGATGGAAACGCACACCTTCGCGGGGCAGCGCAAGCGGCTGGTGGTGCACCGCAAGGGCGCGACCCGTGCCTTCGCGCCGGATCATCCCGATCTGCCGCCCGTCTATCGACGCACCGGACAGCCGGTGCTGGTGCCCGGTTCCATGGGTACGACTTCTTACGTGCTGGTGGGGACGCAGCATGCCATGGAAGAGACCTTCGGCTCCACCTGCCATGGGGCGGGGCGCACCATGAGCCGCAGTCAGGCCAAGCGTGAGGTCTGGGGCGAAGATCTCCTCAAGGAGTTGGAGCGTGAGGGCATCGTCGTGCAGGCGGGCAGCATGCCCGGCCTGGCGGAGGAGGCGCCTGCAGCCTACAAGGACGTCAGCGAGGTGGTGGAGTCGGTGGAGGGCGCGGGCATCGCCCGCAAAGTGGCGCGGGTGCACCCTGTGGCGGTGATCAAAGGCTGAGACAGAGCCGCGTTACCAGCGAGAGGGGACTCGCGTTTTTGAGTCCCCTCTCGCTTTGTTTTCAGACACCGTGATGCAGCTCAAGCGTCGATCAGCTCTTCCTTGAGGGCCATCCCGAGGCGTCGGATGCCCTCCACGATCAGATCGGGTTTGGCGTTGGAGAAGTTGAGGCGCATAGCGTTGAAGCCTCCATCGGCATGGGGGAAGAAGTGTACCCCCGGAACATAGGCCACTTTATTTTCCAACGCCGTCTTCATAAAGTCCAGGGTGTTAACCGGGGAGGGAGCCTCCGCCCAGAGGAAAAGCCCGCCCTCGGGATAAGTCCAGGAACACCCGTCGGGCCAGAACTCCTCCAGCGCCTCTACCATCACATCGCGACGTTTGCCGTAAGTCTCGCGGATGCGTTTGATGTGGACTTTGAGGATGCCGCGCTGGGCCACGTCGTTGGCGATCATCTGATCGAAGGTGCTGGTGTGCAGGTCGGCGCCCTGCTTGGCCTGGACGATCCGGCGGATGATCTCCGCCGGCGCCACAATCCAGCCGATGCGCAGGCCCGGAGTCAACGTCTTGGAGAAAGTGCCCAGGTAGATGGTGCGCTCGGGCGCCAGGGCGGCAATCGGAACGATGTCCTCGCCCTCGAAGCGCAGCGCGCCATAGGGGTCGTCCTCGACAATGATCAGGTCGTGCTGGCGGGCGATCTCGACCAGTCGGCGACGGCGTTCCTCCGGCAAGGTTGTGCCGGCGGGGTTGTGGAAGTTGGGTAGCACGTAGATAAAGCGGGGGATCTCTTTCTCAACGACCTCTTCGATCAACTCGACCTGCATGCCCTGCTTGTCCAGCGGCACGGTGAGGAAGCGGGCTCCGTACGCCCGCCAGGCCTGAATGGCGCCCAGGTAGGTTGGACGACCCGTGAGCACCGCCGCGTCGGGGTCGATAAAGACCTTGCCCAGCAGATCCAGCGCCTGTTGTGATCCCGTGGTGATTTGGATGTTGTCCGGTCCGTGATGAATGCCGTACTTCGCCATAGCCTCGGCGAGGAACTCCCGCAGGGGAGGGTGGCCCTCCGTGGTGCTGTACTGCAGCGCGCGTTTGGGCTCGTGGCGCAGCAGATAGTTGCACGCTTCTTCGATTTCCCGCACCGGGAAGATCTCCGGCGCCGGCAAACCACCGGCGAAGGAGATGACGTCCGGCTGCTGGGTGATCTTGAGGAGCTCGCGGATTGCCGAGCTGCGCATGTTCTCCGTGCGCTTGGCTAAGAAGCGTTCCCATTTCACGGGTCCGTCGGGTGAATTTGCGTACACGGTCATCTGTTTCCTCCTTGGGATAGGAATATACTCTGCCGTTCCCGATAAAAAAACAAGCCCTGCCAGCTCGTATGCTAGCAGGGCGCGAGATCGCAGGGCAGGAGCAGGGGCAAAAGCCCCTCGCCCATCAACATGAGAAGTAGGTGTCCTTTTTTGGGGTAGAGAAAAAGACCGGCCTTCATGATTAATTTGATTGTACGCAAATTTCTGTTGGAAGTCAAACGCTGATTGTCCTGGGATTTCAAAACAATCGGCCTGGGGGACACTTGGACAGAGTGAGGTCCCGGTTATAATAAAGGGGTCATGACCTACCCACGAGTGCCGGCTGCAGAGACCCGCGTTGAGATGCGTGTGGTCAACTCCCGTTTTATCGCTTCGCTGGCCCCGGCCTTTGGCGTCGAAGCGGCGCGGGCTTTCATCGCCCGCATTGAGGAGGAGTTCTCCGATGCTTCGCACAACGTGCCCGCTTTCCTCATCGGTCACGGCGCTTCGGTGATCGCGCATTGCAGCGACGACGGCGAACCCTCCGGTACGGCCGGACGGCCGGCGCTGGCGGTGTTGCGTGGGAGCGGGTTGGGCGATGTGGTCGTGGTGGTGACACGCTACTTCGGCGGTACGAAGCTGGGGACGGGCGGGCTGGTGCGTGCCTACAGTGATGCCGTCCGTGAGGTGCTCCGCGTCACGCCGCTGGCGGAAAAGGTGGCGACCCACACGCTGCTGATGGCGACGCCCTACGCGCTCTTCGAGCCGGTGCGCTTGCTCATCGAACGCCACGGCGGGCAGATCCTGGAGGAAGACTTCGCCGCCGACGTGACCATCACGGCGCAGGTGGCGGTGGATCGCTTTCCCGCGTTCCAACAGGCCTTGCGCGACCTCTCCGGAGGAACGGTGGAGGCGTTGGTAATGAGCACGGACCCCGCGACGTTGATGCCGCTCTCGTCCGCGTCGGCGTGATGGGGGAGGACAAAGTCTCTGCGGCGCCGGCAGCCCTTCCTGCGTCTCCCGGCGGATTTCGAAGCGGGTCCGCGGGTGACACGCCCCCCGTACCGTAGAACCTGCGTAGACGAAAGGGCTTCGGAACTTGCTGAGGGACTTGGGTGTGTTAGAATAGCTACGCTATGGACGTGGGAATTGTCATTGTCAACTACAACACGCGCGCACTTCTGCGGCGGTGCCTGGAGACGGTCTTCGCTAATCAGGGCGTGGAGGCTCGCGTTTGTGTGGTGGACAATGCCTCGGAGGATGGGAGCGCGGCGATGGTGACCGAGGCGTTTCCCTCCGTCCACCTCATCGCCAACGACGAGAACCTTGGTTATCCCGCTGCCAATAACCAGGGCCTGCGGTTCTTCGGATTCGGCGAGGGGCGGCGCGGTCGAGGACGTTACGCCTTGTTGCTTAACCCCGATACCGAACTCCCCGCGGATGCGTTGACGAAGGCCCTGGCGTTTATGGAAGCGCATCCCCAGGTGGGGGCCATGGGACCGAAGCTGGTGCGGCCCGACGGTTCGCTGGATCTCGCGTGTCGCCGATCCTTTCCCTCGCCTGAGGTCTCTTTTTACCGGATGACGGGACTCGCTCGCCTCTTTCCCCGCAGTCGGCGCTTTGGACGCTACAACCTCACATATCTGGATCCCGACGAGATGACCGAGGTGGATGCCGTGGTGGGCGCGTTTATGTGGGTGCGGGCTGAGGCGATGGCGGAGGTGGGGTTGCTGGACGAGGCTTTTTTTATGTACGGCGAGGATCTCGATTGGGCCTATCGTATCAAGAGCGCCGGGTGGAAAATCTATTACTACCCGGAGATCACGGTGCTTCACGTCAAACGTGCTGCCAGCCGTAAGAGCGCTCGGGCGCAGGTGGAGTTCTGGCGGGCTATGGAGATTTTCTACCACAAGCATTATGCGGCGCAGACGCCCTTTTGGTTGCATTACCTGATTCTGGGGGCGGTGCGGACCAAGTTGTGGTTGACACGTTGGAGGGTGAGGGGCGAGGTATGAAACACGAACGCGCCAGAGTGATCTTTGTTTTGTTCATGGCGTTGACCGACGCGCTGATGGCTGCAGCGGCCTTCGTGTTGGCCTATTTCTTGCGGTTGCATCTGCCCATTCCCCGCGTGGCCCAGGAGATGGCGCCCCTCGTCGAGTATTTACCCATGTTGCTCATGCACACCTTCTCGGTGCTTCTGGTTTTTGTCTTCGGACGCCTTTATGCTCTGCGGCGTGCCTCGCGCATCGATGAGTTCTACGGCATCATCATCTTCGCCTCGTTAGGTACGTTTCTGAGCGTCGCGTTTGCCTCTTTGATCCTGCGGGACTTTTCCATCGAGCGTCATTACTCCCGCGCCATGTTCGCCTACACCTGGATATTGACGATCCTGCTGATCACGCTGGGGCGGCTTTTCAACAGCTGGCTGCGCAACCATCTGACGCGCAAAGGCTGGGGACGCCGTCGGGTCATCGTCGTGGGGACGGGCGACATCGCCCGTATGATCCTGCAGAAGATCCTCTGGTCGCCGGAGCTGGGCTACGATGTGGTAGGCGCGATTGCCAACAACGGGCAACACGTGGAGAGGTTGTTAGGGGTCCCTGTCATCGGTCACGTCCAGCGGCTGCGTGATCTCATTGACGAACATGAGCTGGACGAAGTCATCATCGCGTTGCCCGAGGACACCTCGCATCAGGAGATACTGTGGTTGATCTCCGAGTGTGAGCGCGGTCGTGTTACCATCCGCGTCTACCCGGACCTCTTCCAGATCATGACCGGGCCGGTGAGCATCGGCGAGATGGGAGGCGTGCCCCTGTTGACCGTGCGGGACATCGCGCAGCAGGGGTGGCGGCGGGTGGCGAAGCGCGTCATGGACGTGGTGGGGGCTGCGGTAGGCTTGATTTTCTTCTCGCCCGTGATGATGGTTATCTCTTTTCTGATCCGGCTGGAATCCCCTGGGCCGGTCTTCTACGTGCAGGAGCGCATGGGGTTGGATGCGCGCTCTTTTCCCATGTTGAAGTTCCGCTCCATGCGGG
The DNA here is from genome assembly GCA_049975525.1 of Anaerolineae bacterium. GTDB lineage: Bacteria > Chloroflexota > Anaerolineae > B4-G1 > SLSP01 > G713. Next base: position 55,997 of record JBNGCW010000002.1, on the reverse strand, counting down.
CCGACGCCGAGAAGTCTGGGCCGGGTTGGACCACGGAGGACGACCCGCGGCGTACGAAGATCGGCGCTTTTATGCGCCGGACCAACCTGGACGAAGTGCCACAGTTCATCAACGTCCTGCTGGGTCAGATGAGCCTGGTAGGGCCTCGTCCGGAGCGCCCCGTCTACGTCGAACAGTTCCGCCGCAGCATTCCCCGCTACATGGAACGCCATCGGGAGAAGGCCGGCATGACGGGATGGGCGCAAGTCAACGGCTTCCGGGGCGACACCTCGATTGTGGAGCGCACCAAATATGATCTCTGGTACATCGAGAACTGGTCGCTGCTCTTAGATATCAAGATCATCCTGCGCACGCTCCTGCAGGTCTTCAACTCGCCGAACGCTTATTGACGGCCCTTTGTGGGATTTCGAAGCGGGGCCGCTGGTGAAAACGCCCTCCGTACCGTAGAGCCTGCGTCGACGAAAGCAAGGCAAGCGAAGCCGGGGTTGACGCGGGAGGGAACCATGAGGGGAAGCCGCCTGTGGCGTTTGAGCCACTTCGTTTGCCCTTTGTCCCCTTGCGTTGCTTTCCCTGTGGCCCTGGGCTATAATGGTGCCTGCATGGCGACGACGTCAGGGCGTTGTCGTCCGCCTGTAGCATCTTTCGGGCCGGGGCATGGCGTGGCGTGCCGGGCGGCGAGAACGGAGGAGAAAACTTGTGCATGATGAATCGATAAAGACGGTGCCCTCGTTGCGCTACGATGAGGACTACTTCCTGAGCGCCTGCGAGGGATATACCGAGTTCCTCTCCAGCGAGGGGGAGTATCTCTCACGCCGTCTGGCGGAAGCGCTGGCGGTTGCCGGCATCGCGCCGGGCATGGAGGTGTTGGATGTGGGATGTGGACGCGGGGAGATTCTGCTCCACATTCACCGTCTGGGCGCGCGGATCCATGGGATCGATTACGCCTCGGCGGCGGTGAATATCTCCCGGCGCGTCGTTGAGTCCGAGGTGCGGGATGGGATCGGCGTCTATCAGGCCAACGCCCGACAGCTGCCTTTTGTGCAAGCCCGCTTCGACCGCGTCTTGATGTTGGATATCGTGGAACACCTCTATCCCCTGGAGCTGCACGAAGCGCTCTCCGAGGCGTATCGGGTGTTGAAGCCGGGCGGACGTATTGTGGTGCATACCGCGCCCAACGTCTGGTACGACCGCTACGCTTATCCTGTGGTACGGTGGGTGCGGCATCTGATGGGCCAGGGGGAGAAATATCCCCGAAATCCCCGGGCTTTTCTGGTGCCGGCGAACGTGCATGTCCACGTCAACGAGCAGTCGCTGTGGAGCCTGCGACGCAACTTACGGCGGGTGGGGTTCAGGCAGGTGAAGGTTTGGCTGAGCACGCCGCCGCAGCATCGTGAGGAGAGCGTTTTGTTTCGCGTGGCGCGTTATGTACTGTTCAACCTGCTCCCCTTCCGTTGGTTTTTTCAGCGAGAGGTCTTTGCAGTAGGACAACGATGAGAGATCGACGTACGGTCGACGAGCTCTCCATCGAGGAGCTGGAGGAGATTCTGCGGCTGCGCAGACGCGAGGCGCGCCTGGAGAGACTGCGTCAGCAGGGCAAGGAAGTCCCTAATGACGTGCGCCCTCCCGCGTCTGCCGCCCCGGTGCCCCGGGCGCCGCGGCGCCCGGGCGCGCCTCCCACTCGCTTCAGCGCCGTCATCGAGTCTAAGCCCAAGCGCCCCGCGAAACGCGGAGGGATCCAATGGCACTGGATTTGGGATCGCTTCTTGCTTTTCATCGAGTTTTTGGCGGTGTTGGGGCTGCTGTTGATCATGGGGCAGCTGCTGCTGACCATGCGTAAGATCAACGAGGAGAGCCGCACGCTGCAGGCCGCACCCACGTCCACGCCTACGCCGGTAATCGACGTGGTGGTGCTGCCCGGCGGTCATACGCCGCCGGATGCGCCGGGCGGCGCGCAGCCACAGCCCGTCCCCGCGCACCTGAAGGCGCTGGTCGAAGAGGTGACGCCGTTGCCGGTCCCCACGCCGGGGCCGGAGCAGGCCCGACGTATCGTGATCCCTGCCCTCGGGGTGGACGCGCCGGTGGTCGAAGGGGATGATTGGGAGTCGTTGAAGAAAGGGGCCGGTCATCACATCGGCAGCGCCAATCCGGGGGAGCGCGGCAACTGCGTGATCTCAGCGCACAACGACATCTACGGGGAGATTTTCCGCGATCTGCCGGAGTTGAAGGTGGGGGACGAGATCGCGGTGCACACCCAGACCCAGGTCTACCGTTACGTGGTGCAGCAGACGCGCATCATCGAGCCCACGGAGGTGGAGGTCATGGCGCCCACCAGCACGCCGGTTCTAACTCTGATTTCGTGTTATCCCTACGGCGTGAACTCCCATCGTATCGTCGTGATCGCCTCTTTGGAGTTTTAGCGCGCCTACACACATTTTGTGGGGACATGTCGATGAGGTTACGCGACTCCGCTAACGCTGCGTCGCTTACGACAAGCGGAAGGTTTGTAGTTAAGTCAGCCGGAGTGCTGTTAAACTGGAAATTAGTTTTCTCATCACGCTGTTTTGCATAGACGATTAGTCAAGGAAATAGAAAGGAACGAGGTTAACATGGGAAAGAAGAAGAGCGTCCCGCGTCTTTCGGAGGCGCAACTCTATCGGCCGGAGGCGGGGGGCACCGAGACAGAGGCGTCCACGACGGAGGATTTGACCGAGGAGTATCGCTACGTCATCGCCGATCTCAAGCGCATCGCTCTGTTGGCGCTGGTGATGTTGGCGTTGCTGATCGCTCTATCCTTCGTCTTGGTCTGAGGGGGGAGGTGTGTCGGCGGGACGCGCAGTGCCCCAGAGGTAGGAAAGCGTCATGTCTGCCCCCAACGCGCACCAGCTGTTTCCTGTGCGGAGAAAGACCAGGGTGCTCATCACGGCCAGGGCGAGGCGCCCCAGCAAATCGCGCCCGTGAAAGGGGGATTGCAACTCCTCCCACCGTTGAGGGTTGAGGGCCGCTTCGAGCAGCGCGGGCAGCAGGCCCACCCAACTGCCCGTCGTCGCTCCCCAGAGCAACACGAAGGGCTCGCGGTAGAAGGCCCAGTGGCTTTGGCGACAGAAGGCCTTGTACACAGCCCGCCCCGCGTCACGCTCCACAACATGGCGTTGAGGGGTCAGACGGCGGCGCTGCACTTCGGCCAGCCCGAAGACGAGGGCGGTCGCCCCGGCGAAGCCCAACGTCCAGCCCACGTCCTGCACCCAATCCTGCCAGTTGGCGCGTCGCAGCTCCAGGGCGACCGCCTCCTGGGGCCAGAGCAGGGGTTGTAGCCCCAGGCCGCGCTCCGTGAGCGCTCCCCGCCAGATCAGCGCCGCAGCCGGCACCCCCACCGCGTAGAGCAGGTGCAGCCCCGCTTCGACCCAGGGACGGCCCGGCCAACGCTGCCAGCGGAGAAGCCAGGGAGGCGTGTTCTCGTGGGGACGCAAAAAGAGCCAGCGAATCCAGGAGACGAGCACGGCGAGGAGGACGGAGCCGGTGAGCCACAACCAGCGTTCTTCCAGGACGGTCATCGTTCAGGGATAGGATTCGTATTCGTCTTTGGTGGGTATCGTTACGGTGATTTTTGTCCCCTCACCGGGGGTGGACTGGATCACCGTCTTGCCGCCCGCCAGCGTCGCCCGCTCTCGCAGGTTCATCATACCCAGGCTCCCCCGTTCCTCGTAGTTCTCCTGGACGGCGGTGACGTCGAAGCCTTTGCCATTATCCTCGATTTCGGCGATGACGTGCATAGTGCCCTGGCGATAGAGGCGCACCCAGAGATCGCTGGCTTCGGCGTGTTTCCGGGCGTTGGTGATGGCTTCCTCGATGAGGTAGAAAAGCGCGCCTTGCGCCTCTTTGCTCAGCACCGTGTCGATGTCTTTTTCGGCTTCCAGGTGGATGGGGAGATCGTCGGTTTCGGCCAGCTTGGCGATGTACTGCTCCAGGGCCGGAACGAGCCCTTGACTTTCTAAGATGAGGGGGCGAAGGGTGAAGAGCATCTGGCGGATGACTTTGGCCGTGTTCCGCGCCTTGTGCTCCAATTCTCTTATTTCGGCCTCGGCTTTGGCGCTCTCCCCCTTTTCCAGGAGCAGACGGGTGTAGTTGAGCCGCATGGCGATGGCGGAGATGACCTGCGTGGGGCCGTCGTGCAGGTCGCGGGCCAGTTTCTTGCGTTCGTCCTCTTCAACGGCGACGAGACGCTCTTTCTCCTCCATCAGGTTCTGGTAGAGCTGCGCGTTTTGCAAGGCCATGACCGTCTGGCTGCAGACGGCCTCCAGCAGATCCTGGAAGTCGTTAGAGTAGACGCCGGTCTCTGGGCTGGCAACGACCATTACGCCGTAGGTCTCAAAGCCGGCTCGCAGGGGCACCACAATGGCCTCGTGGCAGCGGTGGAGGGCGACGACGCTGCCCAGCTCCGGATCCTGACCCGGCTCCTCGACTATGATCATCTCGGCGCTTTCCAACACCTGGGCCAGCGCGCCCTCCGCGGCCGGGAAGCGGCGCTGCCGGTCCTTGTGAGTCAGCCCGCGGGCATCGGCTACGTAGAGATTGTTGTCCAGGTCGAAGAGGAGGATGAGTTGCACCTGAGGCACGTCGCGGTTGAGGAGCTCCCGAAGCCCTGTCTGGGTGACGTCCAGCGCCGCCTGCAGCACCCGCTCGTGGTTCAATGTGGCGCTGAGCGTGGTGGCCAGCTCGAAGATCAACCGCACGCGGTGGTGCGCGGCTTTGATCTGTGCTTCGGCGTCCCTTTCTTTCTCCAGACGCTCCTCGTTCAGCAGATTCTTGATTTTGGTGCCCACCTGGCTGACGGCTACACCCGCCAATAACAGAATCAGACCCCTGCTGAAGACGAAAAAGTTGCCGCTCTGGAGGAGGGCCGGGAGGCTCTGGATCTCCCTCACCCGTACTGCGCTCCACCAATAGGCCCCTGCCGTGGCGCCCGAAAGCAGCAGGCTGATCCAGCCGGAGTAGCGCAGGGCCGTGGTGATGATGGGGGTGAAAGCGACGAAGAGCAGGGGGCTTTCGGTGCCGCCGGTCAGCGCAATCAGCCCCAACGTCAGCGAGATGTCCAGCAAGAGGGTGAAGCTCGACATGGGCTTGTTGAAGGTGTTACGCATCAAGAGCAGCATGACCAGCAGGTTGGCCGTGGCGCCAAAGACCAACAGGGCGATGATGGGTTCTGAAAAGACCGCTTCAATGTCGCCCGTGATGGTGGCGGAAATGGCCAGGGTGGCCGTCACGGCCATGAGGTAGAACCAGCGCAGGTTGCTGTACAGCCATTCAATCTTGAACTCAGAGGTCTGCAGGGTTCTTGTCGGCGTCGAGGTTGGGGTGACGCTCTGGCGTGAGCTGCGTGTGCGTTTGGATTGCTTAGATTGAGAAACGGATGTGGATGACATCGCCGTCCTTGACTACGTATTCTTTTCCTTCCACGTGTAACGTTCCGCTCTGCCGGGCTGCGTTCAGATTACCCGCCTCGAGCAGTGCGTCCCAGGTGACGATTTCCGCGCGTACGAACCCCCGTGCCATGTCGGTGTGCACCGTCGCCGCCGCGTCCAGGGCCGTGCTGCCCTTCTTGAGCGTCCACGCCCGCACCTCGGCTTTGCTGACGGTGAAGAAGGAGATCAGGCCCAGCAGCGCGTAGGACTCCCGGATGAGGCGCCGCCGCGCCAGCTCCTCGATCCCAAACTCTTCTCTGAAAAACTCGGCTTCCGCCGGCGGAAGCCGACTCATTTCCATTTCCAGCTGACCGCACAGGGAGACGACGGACGTCCGCCGGTGGTCGGCGACCACCAACTCTTCGGGCGGGATGAGATCCTCGCCGGTGTTGAGCAGGATCAGCATGGGTTTGAGGGTGAGCAGGCCAAAGCCGCCCAGGAGCTCGCGTTCTGCCTCGCTCAGCTCGAGATCACGCAGGGGCTGCTCGGTCTCCAGGGTGTTGCGCAGACGCACGAAGAGAGCGTGCTCTTCCTCCAGCGCCTGGCGCTCCTTGCCACGGGCGCCCTTTTGCAGGCGCTCGGCGATGGTGCTCAGGCGGTTCTCCACGGTGATGAGATCGGCCAGGATCAGTTCGCCGTTGAAGACCTCCAGATCCCGCTGGGGATCGACATGTCCCAGAGGATGGGGGACCTGCGTGCTCTCGAAGGCGCGCACGACGTGCACAAAGGCATCCATGGTGGCGATCTGGTTGCGCAGCTGCCCGCTCAGTCCGCCTTTGTCGATGTCCGTCTCCAGCCCGGCGATGTCGATGTAGGTCACCTGAGCGTGCGTGGTCTTCCTGGGCTTGTAAAGTGCGCTCAGTGCCTCCAGGCGTTCGTCCGGCACGTTGACCGTGGCGCGGTGCAGCTCCAGACGTCCCATGGAGGCTGCCATGGTGGGCAGCTCGCCCCCGGTCAGGGCGTTGAAAATGGTCGTTTTTCCGCTGGTGGGTAAGCCGATGATGCCTATATCCATACACCCTCCGTCCCCTGTCGTGGGGCGGTGTCGTCACACTCAGTTTCGAGTTCACTGCCATAACCCATAAAAACCGGATTTCTCCAAAATTCGCCACGACATGTGGGAAAATTTGCGGTCAAAACCACGAGATCCCGAACCCTGAGCATGGCGAAGGGTGAGGGATGATAAGGGGATGACCGCCTAGAACTCCGAGTTTTGGACCTTTTTCGGTAGCGTCAATTTTCATCTTCGACAGCTGCTTCCTCCAGTTCCTTTTGACGTTCCAAGATCGGCGCCAACATGGTTTTGACCGCCGTTGTGCTCAGGGTAGCGATGAAGGCAGGGAAGAGGATGATCAAGGGCGGCACCACGATGGCTAAGGCCGCCAGTAACGCTGCCACGAGCAAAAAGACCAGGCTCTGGATAGGATTGAGGAGGGTGAGGAAGAGGCTGTTCCGCAGTGAGAGCCAAAAGCGCGGTTCTTCCATTTCCATTTGAAAGGCCAGCCAATAGAAGTTCACGGCTGTCCAGAGCAGGATCAGCATCAGCCAAAGAGCCGTCAACCACAAGGCCGCCTGGTCCGGTAGAGGGGAGACCGCCGGGTTGTTGTAGAACCAGATGTTGGTGGCGATCACCAGATAGCCGAAGAGGGCGAGCAGCGCGTTGAGCAGGTTGCGTGGTCCGTAACGCTTGACGCCTTCCCAGAAGTCGTACCACTTTGTCGAGCGTCCCTCCACCGAACGTCGGGTGACGTACCAGAGCCCCGCCAGGGCGAAGGGCGCCGGGATGACGAGAAACGTGGCGGCGACGGTCGCCAGGCCCATCAACACGAGCGGGAAGAGCTCGCTGTAGTAGACACGCAGGCTTTTCCAGATGATCTTGAAGGCGTTCATGTAGTCAATGATACCTGGGGGCGCCGGATAAGCAAGCTGGTCAGGTAGGGTGCGTCAGACCCGGCAGATCAGTCCTTTCAGGTATTCGCCCTCCGGGAACGTCAGTGCTACCGGGTGATCGCTGCTCTGGGTTAGTCGCCCGATGATCTGGGCGGCGCGTCCGGCGTCCAGCGCTGCGCCGAAGACGACTTTCTGGAAGAGCTCGGTGGAGACGACGCCGGAGCAGGAGAAGGTGAAGAGCAGGCCACCGGGCTTGAGCAGGTGGAACGCTTGCAGGTTGATGTCCTTGTAGCCGCGGGTGGCCCGACGCACGTCGCGCCGCGTATGGGCGAACTTGGGTGGGTCGAGCACGATGACGTCGAAGCGCCGGCCGGCCTCCCGCAGCGTCCGCAGAGCTTCGAAGGCGTCGTCCGCAACGTCCTCCACCTCCGCGTCGGCGAGGCCGTTGCGCGCCAAGTTTTCACGGCCCAGGGCCAGCGCTTCTTCTGAGCTGTCGATGTTGATCAACGAGACGGCGCCCGCCCTCAGCCCGTAGACGCCAAAGCCGCCGGTGTAGGCGAAGGCGTTGAGGAGGGTAGGGCGCCTGCCCGCGCGCACCCGCGCCGCGATCAGCGCCCGCAGTCGCGCGCGGTTCTCCTGTTGATCCAGGTAGAAGCCCGTCTTGTGCCCTTCCCGCACGTCCACCAGAAACGTCATCTCGTTCTCCCGAATGGGGACGAGGGCTGGGGGTGGGTGGCCGCGTAGTGTGCCCTTCCGCAGGGGCAGGCCTTCCTTTTCGCGCACGTCGGCATCGCTGCGCTCGTAGATGGTGCCGGGCGCGAGCAGCGTCCACAACAAATCGGTGAACTGCTCACGGCGTCTCTCCGCGCCCGCCGAAAGCGCCTGCAGAACCAACGTGTCTCCGTAGCAGTCGACGACAAGACCGGGCACCCCGTCGGACTCCGCGTGGATCAGGCGACAGGCGGTGGTCCTGCCGTCGGTGAGTATGGGCGCTCGCGCGGCAATCGCCCGCTCGAAGCGTGCCCGCCAGAACGCCTCTGCCTCGGGATCGATCCCCTCGTCCCAGGCCACCAGCCGCACGCGGATTTGGGAGTGCGGGCTGTAGTGGCCCCACGCCAGGAACTCTCCGTCGTGGGCTCGAACGCTCACCAGTGCCCCGAGCGCCGGCTCGCCCTGTACCTCGCGGATCGCGCCGGAGAAGACCCACGGGTGTTGGCGCTGCACCGGTTCCTCTCGCCCAGGCTTCAATAAAATCCTCGGTACGCCCATCCGCTTTCTCCTATCGTGCGGAACCGTCTCTCGGTCCCTGCCATGGTCATTGATCCGTCTTTTCTTGCACCATCTTCCGCAGCAGTTCTTCCAACGCCGCCTGCTCCTGCCCGTAGCAAATCCAGTCCCCGGCCTGGAGACACGCCTGCGCGGCCTGATAGCGTTCCCAGGCCTGCTGCGCGAGATCCTGGAGATTTGCTTCAACCCCGGGGGTGCTTCCCTCAGGTTCGGCGGTTACCTGCCCGCTCAACACTTGCAGCAATGCCTCCTCCAACGTCGGCGCCATGGCGATGTGGTCGGCGTAGGCGACGATCACCCGTGTCAGCTCGGGCAGCTGTCCCGACGCCGATTCCAGGTAGAGCGGTTCGATGTAAAGAAACGTCTCGTTGATGGGCAGCACCAGCAGATTCCCGCGTACCACCTGCGAGCCCCGCTGATCCCAGAGCGAGATTTGCTGGGCGATCAGAGGATCCTGGCTGATACGTCCTTCAATCTGCAGGGGGCCGTAAACCAGGCGATCCTTGGGCATTTTGTAGATCCCCAGCGTGCCGTAGTCCTCACCGTCGCTGTCGGCGTAGAGCCAGGCTACCATGTTTTGCTTTTCATTGGGCACGTAAGGCCGAATCAGCATGAACTCCGGAGCCTCCGCGCCCGGCAGCTGCAGAATCATGTAATACGGCACGACGGTCTTCTGCTCCGTCTCCGCAATCTCCTGGGGGATGTCCCAGAGGTCCTCGCGATTGTAGAAGACCTGGGGGTCTTCCATGTGATAGGTGGACAGCATCTGGGATTGGATCAGAAAGAGCGTCTCCGGGTAGCGCCAATGTGCCTTGAGCGTCGCCGGTACTTCCGAGACGGGGGTGAAGAGGTCGGGGAAGATGCGGGCGTAGGTCGCCGCGATGGGATCCTGAGGGTCGATCAGGTAGAAGTGGATCTCTCCGGTGTAGGCGTCCACCGTCACCTTGACGCTGTTGCGCACGTAGTTCACCCCGCTGGTGGGTTCAGAATAAGGGAAGCGGTTCGTCCACGTGTAGGCGTCCATCAACCAGACCAGTCGTCCTTTGTGGAGGACGAGGTAAGGATCGGGGTCATACCAGAGCATAGGCGCGATGGTCTGTGCGCGATCTTGGATGGTGCGGTGGAAGAGGATGCGGCTCTCGTTGCGGACCGCCGGGGAGATCAACAATTGTACGCTGTTGAAGCGCAGCGCCAGCAGCGCCCGGCGCAGGAGATTGTTCAGAGGGACGCCATCGGGGCCAGTGTAGCGTGTGTAGGCGTTGGTGTCACCCGCCGGATAGTCGAACTCATCTTCAGTGGTGTTGACCACGATGTACTGGTGTGTCGATTCGCCGAAGTAGATCTCCGGGCGCGTCAACGCCAACTCCGGGGCCGCTGCCACCGGTGGGATGTCGCGCACCAACAGGCGAGGCAATCCCTCCGACGTGACCTCACCGACGGCGTTGAGCGCCACACCGTAGCCGTGGGTGAAAATGAGGTGTCGGTTGATCCACGTTTGTGCCCGATCCGCCAGCTGCTCCACCTCCAGCTCTCGCGCCGCCAGCGTCACCTGGCGCAGCTCCCCGTCCAACACGTAGCGGTCGATATCCACGTCATTGAAGTGGTAGTAGAGGCGGATTTCCTGCAGCTGGCTGTACGTCCGCTGCAAAGGGCGGTAATCCCAGAGCCGCACGTTTTGCAGGACCTCTGCCTTGGCTTCCAGGTCGTCCTCGGTGATGGTGCCCGTCGCCGGGTACTGAGTCTCCCCGATCTGGTCCAGACCGTAGGCGTAGCGCGTGAACTCGATGTTGTGCTCGATGTAGGGGCGCTCCACCGCGAACTCGTTGGGCTCCACCCGGAACTGTTGCACCGCCGCCGGATAGAGCCCGCCGAGGAGGGAGAGCGCCAGCCACGCCACGCCTGCCAGCGCCAGCAGCCGGAAGCGCCGTGTGAAAGCGTTGACGATCAGGAGCGCCGCTGCTACGACAAAGACAGCGGCCTGCAGGATGAAAAAGGGTTGGCGGGCGTGGACGTCCGTGTAGCCTGCCCCGAAGACCACGCCATCGAGATCGGATTGCAGCAGTTGATAGCGTTCGAACCAGCGCCCGACCGCCAGCAGAAGCAGCCAGAGCGCCCCCAGGGCCGAGAGGTGTGCCACCGCCTGCCGTGAGCGGATCTGCTGCACCATAGCGTAGCGCAGCAGCAATCCTACCGTGGTCAGACCCACCAGCGTCGTACTCGTGCTCAAGAGGGTTTCGTACCAGGGTAGATCGAAGACGTAGAAGCCCACGTCCAGGTTGAAGATAGGATCGCTCAGCCCGAAGGCTGTGCCCTCGCGCGCCAGCAGATAAGCGCGCCACTCATCGATCATGGTCAGCCCGAAGATCAGCCCAATGCCCAGCGCCGCCAGCGTGAAGATCAGCCGCAGCGGTTTTGTCGAAATCTCGATAGGTTTTCCACGCACTTTGGCGTGCCAGGCTTTCTGGGGAAAGAGATGGTAGGGCAGCAGCGACCAGTTGACGATGAGGAAGCCCACGGCGATCAGTATGCTGACGGTAACGAGCGCTACCTGCGTCCAGATCCGTGTTGTAAGGATCGGGACGAAGTCGAGGCTGCGGAACCAGAGCCATTCCGTGTAGAGTCCCACCAGACTCGATGAAAAGCCCAACAGCAGCGCGGCCAGTACTATCACGCCGCTGATGATGAATCCTGTACGTCGGGTATTTGAGTTCATGCTTGCATGCTCCTTTTGTTAGCAAACCTTGACTCACCTGAAAAAAGGTTTTTCAGGTGAGAAAGGGATACTATATATTGTGGTTGGGCGCAGCCCAACCACAATATATACCCCATATTTTTCATTGGCTGCCCCTTTTTTCAGGGCAGCCAACCTTGACTCTACTGAAAAAAAGGTTTTTCAGTAGAGAAAGGGATAATACCCCATCTTTTTCTTTGGCTGACCCTTTTTCAGGGCAGCCAACCTTCCCCTCATCGTAGGGTTCGCAGGCAGAGCCGACGTGCTGTCGAAACCGTCATGAGCCCGCTTCATGCTGCTTAGTGTAGTCGGAAATGGCTGCGAATCAAATCACGGTCCGCAGAAAGAAAAGCCCCGAAGACGGTCAAACGTCTTCGGGGAGAGGACTTGCGTGCCGCTGAGAGTGCCCGTCAGGGCCGCCTGTGCTCCTGTAGCGCCCGCCACATGCGTTCCGGCGTAACGGGCACGCGCTTCATCATGATGCCGGTGGCGTCGTAGATGGCGTTGAGCACCGCCGGCGCGACGCCGTTGACGACGATCTCGGCGACGGATTTGACGCCCAGGGGGTGGCTCGGCTCGAAGGTTTCCACGAAGATGGTCTCCATAGGCGGTGTCTCGTCGGCGCGGAAGACGCGGTAGTCGTCGAAGCGTGGGTTGACGGTGCGCCCTTTCTCGTCGTAGATCAGCTCCTCGGTCAGCACGTAGCCCAGTGCCTGGTGCATCCCGCCTTCGGCCTGTCCGCTGGCCGTCAGTGGGTTGATGATTTGCCCGGAGTCCAGCGCGATAAGCAGCCGATCCGCCGTCACCTGGCCTGTCTCTGTGTCCACCGTCACCTCGGCGAACTGGGCCCCGAAGGGTGGAGGGCTGACGGGGCTGACAAAAGAGGCGTGCCCCATGATCTGATGTTGGTTGTGTTGGTGCAGCGCGTACATGGCGATCTCGCGGAAGGGAATGGTGTCCCCGTCAAGGGTCCGGGCTTTGCCGTCGCGCAGCGTGAAGTCCTCCGGCGCCAATCCGAGCATCTCCGCTGCCACTTCCTTGATCTGCCGGGCCACTTTCTGTGCCGCCCGCGCCACGGCACCGCCGCTGACGTACGTGGTGCTGGAAGCGTAGGCGCCTTTGTCAAAGGGCGTCAGGTCGGTGTCGGAAGAGCGGATGATCAGATCGTCCAGGTGGCAGCCCAGCACCTCGGCGGCGATCTGACCCAGCACGGTATCGGAGCCGGTGCCCAGGTCTGTGGCGCCCATCAGCAGGTTGAAGGTGCCGTCGTCGTTCATCTTGATGCTGGCGGCGCCCATATCCAGGTTAGGGATCCCGGAGCCCTGCATGAGAAAGGCCACACCGATACCGCGCCTGAGGTGGGGCTTACCCGGCACGGTGTGCCATGCGGGATTGCCGTATTTATCGTCCCAGCCGATGGCCGCCGCGCCCTGCGTCGCCGCTTCGCGCAGCGCGTTGGTCTCGATCATTTCACCCTTCGCCTCGCGGCCCTCGCTCCACACCTTGCTCATCAGGTTCTCGGTGTGCGGCTCGATGATGTTCTGCAGCCGGAAAGCCAACGGATCCATGCCCATCTCTACGGCGGTCTGGGTGATAAGCGTCTCGGTGGCGATGACACCTTGGGTCACGCCGTAGCCTCGGTAGGCACCGGCACGTGGTGTATTGGTGTAATAGGTGTCGCCCCAGAAACGCAGGTTGGGCGTGTTGTAGAGGGGCAGTGTCTTGTGCCCCACGTTGCCCAGCACGGTCAACCCATGCCCGCCGTAGGCGCCAGTGTCGCTCCAGGCGTGCATGTCCTGGGCGACCATGGTGCCGTCCGCCTGCACGCCGATGCGGTATTGCACGCGCATGGGATGGCGGGTGGTGGTGTAGATGAACTGCTCCTCGCGCGTCAGCTCCAACCGCACGGGGCGACCTGTGGCGATGGTCAGGTGCGCGGGGATGTCCTCGTAGATTTCCTGCTTGTTGCCGAAGCCGCCGCCGATGCGCGGCTTGATCACGCGAATTTGGCCCTCGGAGAGACCCAGCACGGGGGCGAGGATGCGGCGCACATGAAAGGGCACCTGGGTGGAGGTGAGGATCACCAGCCGGTCATCCTCGTCCCAGTAAGTTGTGCAGACCCAGGGCTCCAGTGGCACGTGCTTCATCTTCTGCGTGTGAATGGTGGTTTCAAAGATGTGGTCCGCCTTCTCCATGGCCTCGTCCACGTTACCCAGTTCCAGGCGCACCTGCGCGACCAGGTTCTTGCTGGCATCGCTTTCACCGAAATCCACATAGTCCGGCTCGTCGTGGATCACGGGCGCGTCCTCCGCCATGGCCTCCTCGAGGGAGAGCACCGGCTCCAGCATTTCATATTCGACCTCGATGAGCGTCAGCGCTTCTTCGGCGATCTCCGGGCTTTCCGCAGCCACGGCGGCGACGCGGTCGCCCACGTAGCGGACCTTGTTATCGAAGCTGGCGTAGTCCAGCGGGCCGGGGATGGGATAGGACTGTCCGGCGGTGCTGAAGAGCACGCGGGGGACGTTTTTATAGGTCAACACGGCGTGAACGCCGGGCAGCGCCTCGGCCTTGGAGGTGTCGATCTTTTTGATACGCGCGTGGGCGTAAGGGCTGTGCAGAATCTTGGCGTAAAGCATGCCGGCCCGCTCGAAGTCGGCGACGAAGGCGGCTTTGCCCTGGGCCAACTTGGGCGCGTCGACTTTGGGCAAGGGTTTGCCCACCACGTCGAAAGCGGTGGCCTCTTGGGTGACGAAAACCCTGGGCAGGGTTTGGGTCTGGGTTTGTGTCGTTCCACCGCCGGCGGGCTCCGGCGCCTCCGGTTCCGGTGGTTCCGGCAGTAGCCCCTCGGGCATCAGGAACATCTCCTCGCCGGGGCCGCCCTCGATGGGGGGTGGTTCCTCGCCGCGCAGATAGGCGGCCGCGCGCAGAATGGCTTCCACGGGCTTGGCGTGTCCCGTCTCGCGGGAGACAATACCGCTGATGGCGTCGCGCACCTCGGCTTCTGTGGGATTTGGGTTGCGGTCCAGCAGCGCTTTGCCCGCCAGAAGCAGCGCGGGGGTATCGTAGCCGCTCTGGATGGCGCCGGTTTCGATGAAGGCCTTCTGCAACGGATGCCACTCGGCCTTTTGATGCCAGCCTGGACGTTGATGCCCGCTCAGCCCCTCTACGGTGAGAATCTCCGCGCCATCGACCTGGGCAGCCGGGGTGGTGATGCTGTTGCGCAGCTGCCCGTTCAGCAGGACGGCGCTGTAGCCGTCGGCACCGTCCTCGCTGCCGAACTTGACGCTGGTGATGCCGATCCGGCGCAGCAGGTGGAACAGGGTCTCCCTTGGCTCGATCTCAAACTCGCGTTGCGTGCCGTTAAGGGTCAGTGTGATCTTCATACGCTATGCCTCCCCGGTGGTGAACGGCTATGACCATGCCGCCTTGATGGTTCGTCTAGTTGTCTGACCTCTATTGTACTGAGAATGTGAAGGGCTGTCAATACGCGCTTGTCGTGAGACGCGTGGTCCAGGGTCAATGTGTGGGACTTGGGGGCTTACCGCACGCCTATTTGTAGCCTAATTCGCGCAGACGGGCGTCGTGGTCGCGCCACCGGGGCTTGGGCTTAACCCACAGGTCGAGGTACACTTTGCCGCCTACGAAGCGCTCTAACTCCTTGCGGGCTTCCGTCCCGATCCGCTTGAGCATGCTCCCGCCTTGGCCGATGAGAATCGGTTTTTGTGTTTCCCGCTCCACCCAGATGCGGGCGGAGATGTAAGTGACGCCGTTTTCACGCTCCTCGAAGTCTTCCACCAGCACGGCGGTGACGTAGGGCAGCTCCTCGTAGGTATGCCGCAGCAGCGCCTCGCGGATCAACTCGGCGGCGATACGAAAAGGAGTCTGGTCGGTCACCTGATCGCCGGGGTAGTAGCGGGGGCCTTGCGGCAACGCCATGACGAGACGCTCCAACAGCGCTGCGACGTTTTGCCCGTGCAGGGCGCTGACGTGGGCCGGACGCTGTGCCTCGGGCAGCAATGCCTGGTACTGCTCGGCGTGTGCTTCCCTCTGCTCCGGGGAGACCAGGTCGATCTTGTTGAAGACGGGGATAATGTCCGCCTGGCGCGCTTTCTCGCGCAGAAGATGGGCGGTGTACCTGTCCTCGCTGCGCGGTGGGACAGCGATGTCGACCAGAAAGAGGATGATGTCGGCGTTGGGGATGGCCTCCACCGCGTGCTGAACCATGAGCTTGTTGAGGCGAGCGTAGTGCTTCTTGTGGATGCCGGGCGTGTCGATGAAGATGACCTGGTAGTCGGGCTGCGTGAGAATGCCCAGAATGCGCGTGCGCGTTGTCTGCGGCTTGCGTGAGACGATGGCCACCTTCTCGCCGACGAAAGCGTTGACCAGGGTGGATTTGCCTACGTTGGGTCGCCCGATGATGGCGACGAAGCCAGAGCGGTGACCCGGCGGCACGTTCTCGAACCAGCTCTCGTCTTCGATTTCCGCTCTGCCTGTCCTCTGGAGAAAGGCTTCGATCAGCGCGACGCTCTCTTCGTTCTCGTTGCGCTCTTTGTCACTCATGCGGGCTCCTCAGAGTTGAAAACCTGTAACTTGCAATGTGTAACTTGTAACTCACGCTTGCTTATTCTCCCTTGACTAAGTAGATCCCCGGCAAACTGACCAACGTCGTCAGCCCCTTGACCAGCACGTTGGACCAGAAAACAGACCAGACGACGGCCGAGGGAAGCGTGCCCCCAAAAGCGCCCCAGCAGAAGATGAGACTGTCCAGGGGGATGCTGACGCTGTTGCTGACCAGGACGCGCGACCATTGATAACGGTGGGTGACGCGGGTGACCCATAGGTGGTAGAGCTCCGTGTCCAGCAGCTCGCTGACGAGCTCGGCGGCGATGCTGGCGACGACGATGCGCCAGACGGGCGTAAGCACCTCGGCGAAGGCCCTCTGCAGCGCCCACGACGGGTCGGCGGGCAGACGCGCTAGCAGAGCGAAGTACGTTGCCATCAGCAGATTGATCACCCCGGCGGCGACGATGACGGTGCGTGCGGCGCGGCGTCCCAACAGCTTGTGGACTATGTCGCGCAGCGTGAAGGTCAGTGGGTAGATGAACGTGCCGCCGTCCACGCTGAATCCTGCCACCAACGCGATCTTGAGACTGCCCACGTCGGCCAGCATCTGCGCTGCCACGTAAGCCGCGACGACGAGCACGGTTGCCTGCGAGGCCGTGCGCCTCTCGCGCTTCAATGGCATGGCTGTGAGTGCCGTTTTCACCTTGCGTCTCTTCCTTTCCATTCCTCGGCTGTGGCTTCACCATACCATGTTTAGGCCCAGGAGCAAGGTTGCCCGTGGGCGGTGCGGGGTCTTTTTCGCTTGCTAACCTTTCTTGTCGTGTTACAATGGGCGCAATGGCTAACGAAACGCACCCCTTATTGCAAACATTGAACGCGCAGCAGCGTGCAGCGGTCACGACGCCTGACGGTCCCGTGCTTATCCTCGCCGGGCCCGGCTCCGGCAAGACCCGCGTGCTGACCCACCGCGTCGCCTGGATGGTCAATGAGGAGCGGCGTCCGCCCTGGCAGATCATGGCGGTGACCTTCACCAACAAGGCTGCCCGCGAGATGAAGGAACGGCTGGAGGCTATGGTGGGCCGCAGTCGGGTGCGCGATATGACCATCGGCACCTTTCACGCGACCTGCGCGCGTATCCTGCGCCGGGAGGCGGAGCGCGCCGGCTTGCCGCGTGACTATCTCATCTTCGATACGGACGATCAGCTGAACGTGATGAAGACGGTTGTCAAAGAGCTGGGGCTGGACGATAAGCGCTATCGGCCCCGCGCGCTGCTCAGTGCCGTCTCCCGCGCCAAGAATGAGCTGATCCCGCCGGAAGCATACCCTATCCACGATTACTACGACGAGATCGTGGCGCGCGCCTACGTCCGCTATCAGCAACTGCTCCGCGATAACGCCGGGCTCGACTTCGACGATCTGCTGGTGGAGCCGGTGCGGCTCTTTCAAGAGTATCCCGAGGTGCTGGATAAGTACCGGCAACGTTACCGTTATCTGCTGGTGGACGAGTTCCAGGACACCAACATGGCGCAGTACGTGCTTTTGCGACTGCTGGCGAAGGAGCATCGCAGCCTCTTCGTCGTCGCCGATGAGGATCAATCCATCTACTCCTGGCGCGGCGCCGACTACCGCAACATCCGGCGGCTGCGCACCGATTTCCCCGAGTTGGAGGAGATTCTGCTGGAGGAGAACTACCGTTCCACGCAGATCATCCTGGACGCGGCCCAGGCCGTGATCTCGCGCAACCTCGACCGCACACCCAAGCATCTTTTCACGCGCAAGGACGGGGGTCAGCCGGTGGTACTCCGCGAGGCTTACGACGAGGAGGAAGAAGCCGCCTTCGTGGCCCGCGAAGCCGAGGCGCTCTGGCGCAAGGGGCGCTCGTGGAGCGACATCGCCGTGATGTATCGGACCAACGCGCAGTCGCGCGCGTTGGAGGAGACTTTCGTGCGCGAAAACATCCCCTATCGCCTTATCGGGGGGACGCGCTTCTACTCGCGCCGGGAGATCAAGGACGTGCTCGCTTACCTGCGGCTGGCTCAGCACCCCGACGACGACTTCAGCTTCCTGCGCGTGGTCAACGTGCCCTCGCGGCGGATTGGGGCGCGGACTGTGGAGAAGATCGCGGCGCGGGCCGACGCGCTGGGTGGCAGCTACTTCCAGGCTGCGAAGGCGCTGGTGCACGAGGGGGTCTTGCGCGGGCGCACCCATCGAGGGCTGAAGCGCTTTGTGGAGAGGGTGCAGGCCTGGCACGCGGAGCAGGAAAAAATCAGTGTGGCGGAGATGTTGAAGCGTATCCTGAGCGACACCGGGTACGAATCCTACCTGCGCGACGGCACCGACGAGGGCGAGACGCGCTGGGAGAACGTGATGGCGCTGCACGGCGTGATCGCTGAAATGCCCGACGTCTCCCTGACCGATTTCCTCACCGAGGTCTCGTTGGTCGCCGATGTGGACGAGCTCGCCGAGGACGTGGACGCCGTGACGCTGCTCACGCTGCACAGCGCCAAGGGCCTGGAGTACCCCGTGGTCCTTATCACGGGGCTGGAAGAGGGGATGTTGCCCCACAGCCGCTCCATTGAGGAATCGCCGGCTGCGGTGGCGGAGGAACGGCGGTTGCTCTACGTGGGCATGACGCGGGCCATGGAGCGTCTTTACCTCAGCTACGCTTTCCGGCGCAGCTGGTACGGGCGCTCAGAGCCTTCGCAGCCCTCGCGCTTTCTGGAGGATCTGCCCGAGGAGGTGCTCGATCGGGGGCGACGGAAGAAGGCCCGCACCGCTCAACCGAGCTGGCGTGCCGGTGAGTGGCGGCAACACATCCGCGAGCCGGAGACGACCTCGCGCGGTAACGTTGAGCCGCAGTATCGGGCGGGCCAACGGGTGCGGCACCAAAAATACGGCGAGGGTGTGGTACAGTCCAGCCGCGTTGCCCACGGGGATGAAATTGTGGAAATTGCCTTCTCAGAGAAGACCGTGAAGCAGTTCCTGGTCGGCGTCGCGCCGTTGGAAGCGGTGGAGTGAGGTAAGAAAGGGGAGGCTCATCATGAAACGATGGCTGATGATCATGGGGCTCTGTGGGAGCCTGTTGCTGCTTAGCATGTTGAGCCTGGGGTTCGGCGCTCCGCGCTTGGGGCGGGCAGGAGCCCTGCCGGTGAGTGAAGCCGGGGCTGCAGCTAAGGCCTCCCTGCACGAGCAAGGCCTGCTGGCCGTCTCCTGTACGCTGGAGTATACTACCACCGATCAATCGCCCACGGGCAATCACGATTTCTTCACTGCGGCGACCCTGGCGGAGTATACCGGGCAATCGTTGGTCGGAGACGGAACACCGTCACAGTTGCTGGAAACCCAGCCCGACTTCTATCGACTGGACAACGCTTCGGTGGGCACTCAGTACACCGTGCGCGCCCTGCCGGACAAGACCACCAACTATAACCTGGGCATCGTGGTGTACGACAGGAACCGGAATCCCATCGTAACCGATACCAACGCCTTCGACGGTCACTCCGCCAGCGTTACCCTGGGGGCGGAGAACGCGGGGCCTTACTATTTCAAAGTCTATCAGATCAGCGACCAGTGCAGTGGCAGCACGTACCACCTGGAGCTGGAACAATCGTCGGCGACGCCGACGCCGACACCGATCCCCCCGCCTTCCGATGGTCTGGTTGAGGCGGAGCCCAACGACGACATCGGGACGGCGAATACGTTGCCGTTGAACCAGATAATATACGGCGCTATCGCGGGTGTGTATGACCAGGATTTCTTCTCCGTGCAGCTCCAAAAGGGCCAGCGTTACCGTATCATTCTCAACGATTGGGGGTACAGTCGGCGCGTCGAGGTCTACGACAGCGTGGGCAATTTCATGGATAAGACCACCACGGCGTCGGGCAGCGCGGAGTTGACGTTTACGGCCACAGACGCAACGCACTTCATCGGGATCTTCAAGTCGCAGACGGCGTCCCCCGCGGGGACGAACGTCGATTATGACCTGCGCATCTACCAGTTACAACCTACACCCACGCCGACGGCCGCGCCGACCAACACGCCGGCGCCGGGCACGCCCACGCCCGTGCCCACTTGGCCCAGTGGTTACGACGATTACGAGCCTAATTTCAGCTTCGAGACGGCCCAGACCATCGCGCCCGGCGTCACCTACGAGCTCAACTTCATGCCCTGGGGCGGTTCTATCGGGTCGGACAATGATTTCTTCAAGATGTGGGTTAAACCCGGCCTCCAGTTTACCTGTGAGACCTTCGATCTGGGAGCGGTGGTCGACACAAACATGATTCTCTATGACGCCAATCGGAATCTGATCGGTGGTAATGACGATCGCGTGTTAGGGGATTACAGCAGCAAAGTCTCGTACTACAGCACCTACGAAGGCTATCTCTACGTGCTGGTGGGCACCGGTGACCGCTTGTCGTATGAAGACGCCCGGAACAGCCCGTACAAATTGAAGTGTACCAAACATGTGCCGGGCACACCAACGAGTGAAGCGGATGACGAGGAAGGCAACTCCAAAGCACCGTTGCCCACCTCTACCCCCACCTCGCCTTCCTCACCGGTGGCGACCCCCACACCACTCTCTCCAACTCCCACTCCTGAAGGTAACGGCGGTGAGAATGGAGAAGCTGTCACGTTAAACATCCGGCTGTTGTCCACGCCGCTTCCTATGACCGCGACGCCGACCCCCTCGGGCTTCCGCACCTTCCGCCTGGTGATCTACTATGATGTCAACGACGATGGACAGTTCGGGGCCGGCGAGGGTGTCCCCGGTTTCTTCGTGCGCGTGCTTTCGATTTCGGGCGGCGAGGAGCTGGCCCATGGGTACACCGATGAGCAGGGACAGCTCTCCTTTTCAGTGCCCACGGTGCGCGCCGTGCGCGTCGTGGTGCCTTTTCTGGGGCTGGATCGCTTAATCGATCCGACGACGCCGGAGATGAAGGTGCGGATCGCCCCTCTGCCGTTGCCCGAAACGATGCCGTGAAGTTGCAGGCTTGCCCAAAAGGAACCGACGGGATCCCGGTTTGTGACGACATGCCTCTTCGGCAGCGCCCGGTGTGGTTGGTGGGGGCTCTCTTGGGGGTACCTGATACAGTTTGATGGAGGCCATGGTCTATGAGTGAAGAACCCCGGACGCTTGAAGATCCTTCCCAGGAAGAGGTCGTCCCCGGAGAAGAGGCGCACGCCTCACCCTCTGCACCCGCTGCTGACGAGGGGCGGGTTGAGAGCGAGGCCGGCCTCCCCCTCGAGGCGGCATCTGATGCAGCGTCGTCCCCGCCGACCGCCGGGGAGCCGGAAGTCACCGCCGAGCCCGATGAGGAGGCTGCTGAGCGGTCTGACGAAGCTACCTCCAGCGCGCCCTCTGAGAAAGTCGCCGTGGCGTCGGAGGCCTCCTCCGAACTTCCTGCGCCTCCTGACGACGCTCTGCCTCCGAAACCGCCGCAGCCGCCGGCTGCCGACGAGCGCGCGCGGTCGGCCGGGCGTTTCTTTCCTCCCACCTGGGCGCTGTTAGTGTTGCTCCTCGGGGTGCTGATGGTGGTGGGGGTCGCCCTGGGCTTCCTGCGTCAGACCTGGCTGACGCCCCGGCCCGGCGGCGACGCCGAACCTCTCACCGTCGAGAAACTGGCTACCTTTGACTCGCCTCCTACGCTACCTCAGAACCTGCAGATTCTTCAGGAGAATGGAATGCCGCTCTCTCCGGCGCTGCCTTCCACGCTCGCCATTCGGGATCTGCGCTATGCGGTGATTCCGGTTCCGCTGGAAGACGGGCGTTGGCCCGTGCCGGCGGCGCAGGACGAGGACGTCGCCGTTTGGGTCTACGGGACCGTCATCAACTACGTGATCGGTCTCCCTTATACCACCACCACGGAGTCGCGGCTGGCGGCGCTGACGCCCGGCGAGCGGATCACGCTGACGCTGGAAAACGGCACCCAGCTGGTCTTTGGCTCTCCGCAGGCGCAGAGATACGCCGCGACAGATACCACGCCGCTCTCTCAGACGCAACCGGGCCTGACGCTGGTCGTGTTGGGGGCGTCGGAGGGGGGGACGGGGCGCCTCGTCGTGCAGGCTCGTTATCTTCCGGACGCCGGTTCGGTCGAGGGGGGTGCTCAGCAGATCGACGGCCTGGAGGTGCAGGTGCTGGAGGCCGGCCTGGCCGGGGAAGTTGATGACGGTCGGGATTTCATCGTGGAGTTCCAGGTCGCCCGAGAGGAGGGCGCTGCCGCCGTCGAGACCGAGTGGTTTGACTTTGTGCTGGAGGACGGCGAGGGGCGGCGCTACGCGACCAATCCCTCCATCTCTCAGCAGGGAAAGCACGGCCCTCTGCCCTCCCAGATCGCGCCCGGCGAGGTGGTCCAGGGGAGTGCCGGGTATCGGGTTCCCAGAGACGTGCAGCCGCCCTTGACGTGGATTTTCCGCGCCGACGCGACCTCATCCGACGCTGTGCGTTTCCCGCTGCCTTATGAGCCGCCTTTGCCTGGGCCGCCCCAACCCCAGGTCGAGCTGACGGACGCCTTTGTCGATGATCGGCAGGATGCGATCGTGATCAACGGAGTGGTGCGTAACGTGGGTTCGTCGCCACTTGACGTGGCCGAAACGGAGGTCAAACTCTCGTCGAGCGCCGGTGAGATGGATCTGTTGGTGGCGTCGCCTCCCTTACCCTGGCGGATCGCGGCCGGGGGGGAGCAGATCGTTGAGCTGCAGTTTGCGCGCCCCTCGGGCGTCGATTCGGTGCTTTTGGACGTGTTGGGCTTCACCTTCCAGATTGAGGGCCTGCCCTAGCTGACAACAGGGGATAAGTACGCCAACACCCCAAAGCGTCCTGTGCGGCCTCCCTCGGCGCGATGAGAGTACCATTCGTCGGTGCGCCGGGCCGTGTAGAGCTGCGAGGGTTCCACGTGCTCGACGCCGGCGCTTTTGAGTTGTGCCAGCACTGCCCCGGGTAAATCCAGGTGCAGGTCTCCGTTATGGGACCAGGCGATGGTGCTCTCTCCCGGCAGCCTTGCCTGGATGGCCTCCACCACCTCGGCGCCTACGACATAGTGCTCGGGATCGATGGCAGGCCCGATGCCGGCCCAGAGCGTCTGGGGAGTTGTCCCAAAGGCCTTTTGCATGGCCTCGACCGTCGCCTGCACGATGCCGGCCGCCGCGCCGCGCCATCCGGCGTGGGCCAGACCGACGGCGCGGTGGTCCGGGTCGTAGAAGAGCACCGGGGTGCAATCTGCGAAACGCAGCAGCAGGGCCACGCCGGGTTCGTCGGTGATGAGGGCGTCGGTCGCGGGGATGATGGTGCCGCCTTGATCTCGGCCCACCCGCGTCACCTTCCGCCCGTGCACCTGGTGAGGGCTTACCACCTGGGCAGCGTGAAGACGAAAAGCGGCGAAAAGCCGTCGATGATTCTCGCGCACGGCCTCCGGATGGTCGCCCACGGTGCTGCCCAGGTTGAGGGAAGCGAAGGGGCCCTTGCTGACGCCCCCCAGGCGGGTCACAACCGCGTGCTGAAAAGTATCGTCAGGTCCTTCGAAAGTGTACCAGGCCAGGCCCTCGTGCTGCTGACGTCGCATGGCTAGTCGAAGATCTCTTTAATCACCAGGCCGATCCAGCCGAAGATCCAGGCTACCAGGAGAATCCCGGCCAGCGCAGTTTTCTGTTCGTCCTCGATGGGAGTGACCCGAGTGCCTTTCGGTCCTACCTCGATGTAAGCCAGCGGTCGGACCCGGGCGCCGCCTCCTCCCCCGCCGCCTTTGGCTGTGTCCACGTCCTCTTCCTCTGTATCGTCGGAGTGCTCGGTCGGTTGGGCTTGCTTATCCTTGGCGGAACCGTAACCGGCACCGAAACCATAGCTGACCTCTGCTACGGGAATCAGCGTCTGCTCGCCCAGCTCCCGCGGCTCGCCGAACACCTTGTTGACATCGGCGCTGTGGAGGAGCTCGGTGATGTCTTCCAATACCTTCTGTATTTCGTTCATTTTTTACCTCCTGGAATTTGGCTCCGCTGAAAATCTCGTCGGAGCAGGGCTACATGGTACTGTTGAAAAGCTTTTGCAGGGCTTTTACCCGCCTGGTCGTGCGTTACCGGCGCGCCAGTTTGATCAACAGGAGCGCGAAGATGCTGAAGAGGGCCACACTCAGTCCGGTAGCGCTCATCACGCTCAACGTGTCCCGTGTCGTGTTGGGGATGGGATGCCAGCGGTTACCTTCCGGTCCTTGTTCGACAACGGAGATAGGGCGCAGCCGGACGGCCCGATAGTGTCCTCCCTCGCCGATGTCAACTTGGACGGTGGTCATCAGAATAGAGGGTAGGAAACGTCGTTCGCCGACTTCGAGAGGCGTGCCGGCCACGATTCTGGTGCGGGTGTTAACTTTGGACATCGTACCTCCTTGCTGTGGTTATAGTGCTCTTTCCCAATGTTTCCCCGCCTTTTTCGGTGAAGTCTCTATTGCGCTTATTGCACAATGGTATTATAGTCATCTTTAAGGATGCGGCAAGGGATCGTGTGGTGGACAGACGCAGCCCGGCTTGGTACATGATCCAAACGAGAGCAGGCTTTCTCCTGCGTTGAAGCCCTCCGAGACCCCCGTGACCAGCTGCTTGCCACGGTCGGCGCTTGGGGTATGATTAAGAGGGTGGCTATTGATGGGAAGGAAAGTGTCCCTAGATCTGACCGTCCAGGCCGCTTTTCTTCGCGGGCGATCTTTGTTCGGGTGCCTGATCACATCGGTTCCCCCCTTATTCTGACGACACGGAGCAATGGAGGTCATCTTGAGCCGAAATCAGAAGCTGATCTTAGCAGTGATGGCAATCTTGGATGTGCTGGTTGTCGGTGCTCTGGTGACTGTGATTATCCGCAGCGTGCAACAGCCATCGGTCCTGGTGACGTTGGCGCCGACGCCCACTCCGACGCTCACGCGGCGCAGTATCCCCACGTGGACGCCGACTGTCACTTCGACGCCTCCACCTACCCTGCCTTCGGAGCCTACGCGCACGCCGCCACCGACCCGCACGCCCCGACCGACGCACACGCCGACGCCTCTGCCCACACCTGGTCCGGTCGAACTGGAGAACCCCGAGTTTGATGGGCTCTCCTTCAACAACATCCCCGGCTGGAAATGGGATGCTTTCGTTAACTATCGCGCGGGCGCTGAGTACGACCCCCAAAACTCCTACGCCGATCCCACGTTTACTCTGGCCGACGACCCCCTCCGGCGCATCAACGGCTCCACCCTCAAGATCGAGACGATCCGCTGGTTGAAATTCCGCGCCTTTGTCTATCAGCAAGTCACCGTCACCACAGGCAGCACGGCCTACTTCCGGGTAAAGGCCAACGCTTTTTCCTCCATTGATCAGTTGATCTTGCGGGCGGGGATTGATCCCAACGGAGGTGACGGTTGCGAAGGTGCACGGTGGGGAGAGGCGATCATCGACCAGGATGATGGCATTGTGACGATCACCTCACCCCGCGTGATCGTGGGGGAGACCGGACGGGTGACGGTATGCCTTTTTGCCGAGCCCCGTTATCCCGACGTCAACAACGCGGCGTTTTTCGATCAGGCGGAGCTGATCGTGGCGCCGCCGAGACCGTGAAGGAGAAATTATGCAATCCATGCCGGTGATGTACGATCTCGTGGTGGTCGGTGCCGGTCTCACGGGAGCGGTGCTTGCTTACCAGCTGGCAGAAGCGGGCCGCGAGGTGTTGGTGGTCGAAGCTCGAGATGAGATCGGTGGCTTGAGTGTGCACGGTTGTGGTCTGGCCCTGCTGGGCTTACCGGGGCCGTACGCAGCGCTGCAAGAGGCGCGGGGCGCCGAGGCTGCCCAACGAATCTGGGCGCTCACCCGGCGCAACCTGGAGCTCCTCAAGGCTACTGCCGCCGATTTGGGTGTAGCGGTGCAGAGGGTAGGGAGCTTCCGACCTGTCGGGACCGGCGCCGACGCGGAGGTACTGGAACGCTCTCACGCGTTGTTGAAAGAAGCGGGCTTCGATGTGGAGCTGGACGACGCTACCGAGATAGGGATGTTGATCGGCTTGCGCACCCAAGAGGACGTCCTCTTTGAGCCTGCTTCGCTGATCGCCGCGCTGTTGGGGCATCCTCGGGTGACGTTGCGCACCGGGATGGAGGTCCAGGCGCTGAAGGACGATGGACATCACGTGGACGTTTGGACCCGGCAGTACTATCTGCGGGCCGAGAAAGTCGTGCTGGCTGCCGGCCCCCACCTGGTTCACCTGGAGCCTGCGATGCGCGAGGTGATCGTTTCGGCGGCGTTGAATCTCGTGCATTGCGAGGCCGCCGGCGAGCTTGTGGAGCCCTGGGTGTTGGATGAAGGCCATACCCTGCTTTGCCGATACGGCGGACAATGGCGCATGGGTGTGTGCTCTCGTAAGCCCGGCGAGGACCCCTGGGAGACGCTGTTGCGGATGAATGAGCGCTTCCTGCCGGACGCTCGGGTGGTGAAGCGGCATATGGGCTGGATCGGTCGCAGCCTGGACGGGCTACCGGTGGTAGGGCAGGCGCCGACGTTCTCTTCGGTTTACCTCGTCGGCGGCCTGGGCGCTTGGGGCGCAAGCTGGGTCTTCGTCGGCGCCGAGAGCCTCTGCGCTTTCCTCGAGGGGGAGGAGACCCCGGAGATTTTACAGCTTAATCGTTTTGTATCATCTTAATAAACCGGGGTAACCTCGTGCCGGTCCGGGGACCATGCCCGCTGTGGCCAGGTCGGGAGCATGTCCTTAGCGCAAGCGACGGGACCGGCTACAGCTCCTCAGAGTCGTCGTTGATTCATCTGAAAAAGGTGGGAAAAATCGGAGCTCTGGTCGGTCATCCCGAATCCAGAGCATGGCGAAGGGGGGATCTCGTGGTTTTGGCCGGGAATTTTCCCACATGGGGGCAAGTTTTGGAGAACTTATGAGTTATTCAGGGGTCTCGTCGTTTATTCCTTACAGCTCTGATGAGCATTTAATCAGGGTGATGCACCTTTGAAATCTTGAACATGCCCCCCTTCGTGCACGCGGCCAGGGATTTTTAATCCATTACGACTGGATCATCAGATGCGTTACACTTTATACCGTGATCTCAACCACAGCTGGTGATTTCTATGACGAGGAGTCTATACAGGATCGAGTCGCAGGAACCCCCTGGTTTTCAGTTTTGCAGGGACTGCGTGGACGTATACTGTAGACGTTGTGGAGAGGTGCCATCATGAAGGTGGGCGATGGGGCAAAAGCACACATCAAGATGGTCATTGTCGACGATCACCCTTTTTTTCGCGAAGGGGTGCGGAAGGTGCTGAACGCCGAAGAGGATATCGAGGTCATAGCGGAGACGGGCACGGGTGACGAGGCGCTGAGATTGATCCCCGACGCGAAGCCGGATGTGACGTTGATGGACGTGAATCTTCCCGGCATGAACGGCCTTCAGGTCACGCGGGCGTTGAAGGACCAGTATCCCGAACTCAAGTTCATTATTCTCACCGCTTACGACGACGAAGAACAAATCTATCATGCCATCCGTATCGGCGCTTCAGCCTACTTTGCCAAAGATGTGGCGCCCGATCAATTGCTTTCCACCATTCGCGCCGTGGCGGAGGGCTATTACGTCATTGATGGAAAACGCATGACACCGGAGATGGCGGAGCAATGGCTGTTGGATTGTTATCGTCGTTTTGGAGCAGGCCTGGAGGACACAACGTTCTCCCCGCTGACGCCGCGTGAGATGGATGTCCTGGAGTTGATTACCGAGGGTTTGAGCAACAAAGGCATCGCGTATCGCCTGGGCATCAGCAAGCAGACGGTGAAGAATCATGTGACCTCCATTTTGGCGAAGCTTAATCTCTCTGATCGGACACAGGCGGCCATCTACGCCCTGCGCCGCGGGTGGGTGCGGTTCCCCGAAGAGCGGGTGGGGGAGATGGACGTGGCGGATGAACAATCGTAACTTATTGCGAAGGACAGATTTATGACCGAAGATACCTGGGCTCAATTTATCGAGTCGTGTCGTCAACAGCAAGAACGGCTGCAGCAGGAGTTGAAGGAGGTAGATATGCTGATTCAGCAGACTTCCTCCGAGGTGGATCGCTTGGTGCAACGCAACGCGCGGGCGGTCGCGGCTGTGCGGCAGGTAGAAACGCAGTTTGACACGGTGCCGCGCGAGGATATCAAGGCGGCTTATACCGCTCTGGTGGAAAGCCAGCAGCGCCTGTTTACTATGCGCGGTCAGCTGGAGAAGTTACAGAGTGACCAACAGAACAAGATGCGCCTGGCGGATCTCTACCGCGAGCTTCTGGAACAGTCCGGAGACGAGCAGCGCAGCGGCAAAGTTGCGGCGCAGCAGCAGGGTGCGGCGTCGCAGGAGGCGTTGGTGATCAGTATCATCGAAGCGCAGGAACGCGAGCGACAGCGGCTCTCTCGCCAGATGCACGACGGTCCGGCGCAATCGCTGACCAACCTGGTGCTTCAGGCGGAAATCTGTGAACGCCTCTTTGATCGGGATGTTGAGCAGGCGCGGGAGGAGCTTGGCAGTCTGAAAGAGAACGTCATCAATACCTTCCAAAAGGTCAAGGGGTTTATCTTCAGCCTGCGCCCCATGATGTTAGACGACCTGGGGCTTGTGCCGACGCTCAAACGCTACGTGGATGGCTTGAAGGACAGTGGCTTTTCCGGCGTGACGCTTAACGTCACAGGGAAAGATCGACGCCTGGCTTCCTACAAAGAAGTCACCATCTTCCGCGTTATCCAGGAGCTTTACCACATCGCCTCCGAGTACGGCGACGCCTCGAACGTCAAAATCTCCCTGGACATCGACGACAAGAACGCCCGCGTGATTGTAGAGGATGACGGAAACGGTTTTGATCTGGGAAGCGCACTTAACAGTGCGGAAGCAAAACGTCTGGGCTTGCCGACGTTGCGAGAGCGCATTCAGATGTTGGGGGGCGAGATCAACTTCGACAGCACGCCGGGCCGAGGGATGCGGGTGTCTTTCGCCCTGCCGGTCTCCGAGGAGCGAGACGCTTCAGGCGAGGCGTGAGGGGAGGGGGACATTCTCCGCTCACCGTCGTGTGACGAGACGATTCGTTGACATCACTCCGACTCATGCTACACTGGAAAGGAGCAACCGTTTCATGTTATAATATGGTAAGATAAAGAGCGCTTCCATTTCCTTATCTGGGGGTTCGCTCATGGTAACCTGTGCCGAGGGTTTTACATAAGGAGGCCTTACATGCGTGGCAACAGGACGCTCATTTTCGTGGCGGTGATCTTGCTGTTGATTGCCCTGGCCGGAGTTTTCCTCTGGACCCAGGGCGGATTGGGTGGTTTGATGGGAGGAGGAGAAGTGGCTGAAGAAGCGACGCCGACGCCGGAAGTCGCCCAGGTCGAGATTGTCGTCGCGGCTCAGAACATCGGGATGGGGCAGCCTATCAAGGTGGAAGACAACGCCGCCGTCATGCAACCTTGGCCGGAGGACGCGCTTCCCCTGGACTACTATGAAGACCTGGATCAGGTCGACGGCAAGTTCGCCCGTATTGATATCCCCCGGGGCATGCCCATTTTGCCCAAAATGGTGGGCGAGCCCGGCGGTAAACTCTCGGTGAGCGGTTCCCCGGCGGCGCTCTTTGGGGATGCCGGGCGCCGGGCGTATGCGGTTCTCTTCGATGCGCAGGGCAGCGTGGCCTGGGCTATCCGGCCGGGCGATCACGTAGACGTCCTGGCTTCTTTCAATCTCATGCCGGTCGACGAGGAGTTCCAGACCCAACTCCCGAATGAGTTCACCCCACTGGAGCCCGTCGGCGGCGTGGTAGGTGAGGACGGACAGATTCAAGGGGGCCTGCAGCCGGGCACACGCTACCCCTACGGGCGTTTTGAGAGCCTGCCCGGTGGTCAGGATGCGTTCATCGTGCCCTCTGCGGGAAAGTTGCCCACTTATCTCGTCGTTCAGATGACGGTGCAAGACGCTATCGTGTGGAATGTGGGCATCTGGGAGCAGGAGGGGGAGGAAGGGGCGCCGGCGGGCGCGGCTGCCCAGGCCCCGGCGGCGGAAGAGGGAGGAGGCGGCGTGCTGGGGCAGGGTCAGCAGACGCCTCAGCGACCGGTGCCTCCGGCCACCGAGCAGCCCCCGGAAAACGAGTACGTGACATTGTTGGTGACACCGCAAGATGCGTTGATCCTGAAATATCTGGCCGAAATGGGGGCTGACCTTGATCTGGCCTTGCGCTCCACAGGAGATGAGGCGCCGGTGATCACCGAGCCGGTCTGGCTGCGATACGTGCTGGATAGATACCAGCTCCCGGAGACGCCCCCAGCCCTCCCCGTCAGGCTGGAGAAAGGTGAATTGCTTCCCACCCCGACGCCGCCTGCTCCTCCCACGCCAGTAGAAGAGTAAGAGGGGAACCATGGCTGAAAACGACAGAAAAATCCGCGTCATGATCGTTGATGACATCGCGGAGGCGCGAGAGCAGCTGCGGAAGCTACTCTCCTTCGATCCTGAGATTGAGGTGATCGCCACGGTGCGCAGCGGCGAGGACGCCCTCGAGGTGGGGCCGGAGGCGCGACCGGACGTGGTCTTGATGGACATCAACCTGCCCGGCATCGATGGGATCACCGCTACCGGCCAACTGCTGGAGGTGTGCCCCACGGCTCAGGTGTTGATGCTTTCGGTGCAGAGCGAGTCCGACTATATGCGACGGGCGATGTTGGCCGGCGCGCGCGACTATCTGACCAAGCCTCCCAGCGCCGACGAGCTGCTGGACGCTATCCACCGTGTGGCCCGGCTCAAGCCGCGTCCTCAAACCGGTATGCTCACCCCTCCGACCCATGAGGCGTCACGGGCCATGCCTTCGATGCCGGAGCCTCAAACGCGGGGGCGGATTATCACGTTCTTCAGTCCCAAAGGGGGCACCGGCTGTACGACGTTGGCGGTGAACACGGCCCTGGCGGTGAAAAGAGCCCTCGGCGAGTCGGCGAAGGTCGGGGTGGTGGACACAAATCTGCAGTTTGGGGACGTCTCCATCTTCATGAAGCTGCAACCGACGCGCACCTTCTCCGATCTCGTCCCGCATGCCGAGGAGATGGACGCGGATCTCCTGGACGCGGTGATGGTGCCCCATCCTTCGGGGCTCAAGGTGTTGGCTGCGCCCGCTGCGCCCGAAGAGGCCGAACTTGTGCGGGAAGGGGGGGTAGATGAAACGGGCGGCAATCGCCGCTTGCGAGCCATTCTTTCCTTTATGCAGGAGCGGTTTGACTATCTGATCGTGGACACGGCCCACGTCGTTGACGACGTCATGTTGGCTTTGCTGGATTTGAGTGATCTGGTTTTATTGCTTACCCGACCCGTCATCCCCGAGATTCGCGGCGCGCGGATGTTCGTCGAGCTGCTTCAGAAGATGAGCTATCCCATGGAAAAGGTGCAGCTGATTATCAACGCTGTGGACAACAAACGCATGGGTATCCAGCCGGAGGCCATCGAGCGTGCCATGATGCCGGCGGTCGCCCATATCCCTCTGGATGAACGCATGGCGTTGCGCGCCGCGAACTACGGTGTTCCCTTTGTGCTTAAGGATGGCCGAGCCCCCATCAGTCAGGCGGTGATGGATCTGGCCCAGACCCTCCTGGCGGAGCTCAAGCAGGAGGAGAGAGAAGAGGAGAATGCAGCCCAGGAGTCGTCGCAGCGACGGGTTGGACTCGGACGCTTATTGTAGGAGATTCAGGTAAGGTACATGGTCTGCCCAGGGAAGGGTGTTTTGGGAGGCGAAAACCGAATTCTCGGGCATGAGATGGCTCTTATCCTGATAAAGCAGGATAGTTAGGAGGCTAAGACAGTGTCTCTGTTGCGCAGGATGGAAAAGAAGGGAACCTCGGGCACACCATCTGCCGGCAAACAAAAACCCAGGGAGTCCACACCATCACCAAAACGGCGGGCCGTTTCGGCGACCCGCGACGCTTATATGGACCTTAAGACGCGGATCCAGAATCGGCTGGTGGCCGAGCTTGATCCGAGCATGGATGTCTCTCAGACGGAAGAGGTGCGCGATACGATTCGCCAGATGTATATGTCCATCTTAGAGGAGGAGCGCATCGTGCTCAGCCGCGTGGAGCGCGAGCGCCTCTTTGAGCAGATCGTCGCCGAAATCTTGGGTTTGGGGCCTCTGGAACCCCTGTTGGCCGATGACAAGATTTCGGAGATTATGGTTAATGGGGCAAGGAACGTCTACGTGGAGCGCGGGGGGAAGATCAGGCATACCAACATCACCTTTGAATCGAACGAGCACCTTATGCGTATTATCGAGCGCATTGTCGCGCCTCTGGGCCGGCGCATTGACGAAAGCAGCCCTATGGTGGACGCCCGTCTGAAGGACGGTTCGCGCGTCAACGCTGTGATCCCGCCTATCTCTCTGGTGGGACCGGTGCTTACCATTCGTAAGTTCTTCACGGATCCGCTGACTATCGAGGACCTGATCCGCTACGGTTCGGTTACCGAAGAGCTGATGGAGTTCATGCGGGCCTGTGTCGTTGCGCGGCTGAACATCATCGTCTCTGGCGGCACGGGTACGGGCAAGACGACATTCCTCAACGTGCTCTCGAGTTTCATCCCCGGCGACGAACGTATCGTCACCATCGAGAATGCGGCGGAGTTGCAGCTGCGACAGGAACACGTCGTGACCTTGGAGTCACGTCCGCCCAACATTGAGGGGAAAGGTGAGATTTCCATCCGCGATTTGGTGATCAACTCTTTGCGCATGCGCCCTGATCGCATCATCGTCGGCGAGTGCCGTGGTGGTGAGGCGCTGGATATGTTGCAGGCCATGAACACCGGACACGACGGCAGTCTGACCACGTTGCACGCGAACAACACACGTGAGGCACTTTCCCGTCTGGAGACGCTGGTCTTGATGGCGGGTATGGAACTACCTCACCGCGCGATCCGCGAACAGATCACCTCGGCGTTGGACGTGATCGTACAGCTGAAACGCTTCCGCGACGGCTCCCGCAAGGTGGTGGCCGTCACCGAGGTCCAGGGCATGGAGGGTGATGTGATCACCACCGCCGACATCTTCAAATATGAGCAGACCGGCTTCGAGAAAGACCGGGTCGTTGGGCGCATGGCGCCCACCGGGCTCCGGCCCAAGTTCATGAAGCGCATTGAGGAGGCCGGGATTCATCTGCCGCCTTCGATCTTCGGCGCAGCGGGGCGCTTGCGGCAGGGGTATTAGGTAAGGAGAGGATGTTGAGCCTATGATTTGGCTATTTGCAGGCATCTTCGGGCTGGCCGTCCTTCTGCTGGTCGTAGCGCTGCTCGGGCGGCCCGCGGGGCAAGAGCTGGTTGAAGAGCGCATTGGGGGGCGGATTGAGCCTGCGAAACGGAAGGCCGAGGCCGAGGATCGGGGCTCGGTCATCGGCGCGGCCGTGGATCGTGCCGTAGCCGGTCGGGGGTTTGCGGAAAACCTGGCTACACAATTAGCGCGGGCGGATTGGAAGCTCACCGTCGGTGAGTTCCTGGTGCTTTCATTGACCATCGCCCTGGGTGCCAGCTTGATCTTCTATCTTCTTGGCAATCCTCTGCTCATCCCCGTAGGCGTGCTGTTGGGGATTTTCGGCCCGCGTCTCTATATCGGCTTTCGGAAAAACCGGCGTCTGAAGACCTTCGACAGCCAGCTGGGGGACGCCTTGAACCTGATGGTCAACTCCTTGCGCGCCGGCTACAGTACGTTGCAGGCTATGGAGGTGATTTCCCGCGAGATGCCGGACCCCATCGCCAACGAATTCGGTCGTGTGGTGCTTGAGATGCAATTAGGCGTTGATTTTGATACGGCCATGGCGAATCTGCTGCGCCGCATGCCCAGCCCCGACCTCGATCTGGTGATCACGGCGATGAGCGTGCAGCGTGAGGTCGGTGGTAACCTGGCGGAGGTGCTGGACGCCATCAGTTTCACCATCCGCGAGCGGGTGCGTATCAAGGGAGAGATTAAAACGCTCACCGCCCAGGGACGGGCGACGGGCGTCATCATCACCCTGCTGCCCTTTGCGCTGGTGGGGGTGATCTCCGCCATCAACCCGGATTTTATCGCGCCCCTTTTTGAGGACGCTTGTGGCTGGATTATGATCGGTATCAGTCTCTTATTGATCGCCATCGGTTACTTTATCATCAATAAGATCACGAATATCGAGGTTTGAGTGCGGAGGGTGCTATGCAGACCTTGTTGATTCTGGGGGCGGTTTTGCTCGCTGGAGTGCTGCTGTTCATGCTGCTTTTCCGACAGCGTTCTTCACAGACTCTGGAGGATCGGCTTAACGAGCTGGCGGCGTTGGGTGAGCCCATCTCCCTGGAGGAGTTGGAGCTTTCGCAGCCCTTTACGCAGCGGGTGATTGTCCCTTTCCTGCAAAGTCTGGCGGACTTCGCCCAGAAGCTCACGCCGCAAAGCAATCTGGAGCAGGCCCGTCACCATCTGGAGCTGGCGGGCATGGCACACAAGGTCAAGCCGGGACAGTTCGTTGTGGCGCGATTGGGGGCAGCCGTGGGGTTGGGCGTGCTGGGTGTTTTTTTGGCTCTTTCTTCCACTGGAACCCCCACTTTCCAGCGCGTACTTATGCCCGTGGGTGGGTTGGCGCTGGGCTACTACCTGCCCGTGCTTCTCCTGATGTCCAAAATTCGACGGCGGCAGGAAGAGGTGATCAAGGCGCTGCCTGACGCGTTGGACCTGTTGACGATCTGCGTGGAAGCCGGCCTGGGCTTTGATGCAGCCATGGCTAAGGTCGCCGAAAAGTGGGATAATGAGCTCAGTCTCGCTTTTGCGCGCACCGTTCAGGAGATGCAGCTGGGGAAGTTGCGCCGGGAAGCGTTGCGGGATATGGCCAACAGCCTGGACGTGGCGGACGTGACCTCCTTTGTGGCCGCTATCGTGCAGGCGGATCAATTGGGTGTGAGTATGGCTAAGGTGATGCGCATTCAATCCGAGCAGATGCGCATGAAGCGCCGCCAGCGCGCCGAGGAGAAAGCCCGGCAGGCGCCCGTCAAGATTATGATCCCCCTGGTCTTTTTCATCTTCCCCACGATTTTGATTGTGTTGCTGGGGCCGGCCATTTTGACGATCAAGGAGTCCGGCGTCCTCGGGGGGTTCTGATTTGACTCACCTGAAAAAGGATGGGAAAAATCGGATTTCTGGTTGCTTATGCCATCTATGTCGTTGAAATTACGGTATAAGGTGCAACGCACCTGCGATTGCCCGATCATGTGGGCTAAAAACCCATCCCAGCATGCATGAGATAGCTATTTTCAAACGTTCGAAGGCGCGTCGCACCCGGCCACATTCTAATGCGGAATCTGGCGTTGGCTAACCTCTATCAGGCGGCCT
This sequence comes from Anaerolineae bacterium, assembly GCA_049975525.1. Classification (GTDB taxonomy): domain Bacteria; phylum Chloroflexota; class Anaerolineae; order B4-G1; family SLSP01; genus G713. Next base: position 20,738 of record JBNGCW010000002.1, on the reverse strand, counting down.
GGCGCTTTTACTACGGCTTATCGGATCTGCTCCTGCCACCTTGCTGCGTCCGCTGTGGGCGACCGGAAGTGTGGCTCTGTGAGCCCTGCGCCGAGGCCCTGCCTCTGATCGCGGCTCAGCTGTGTCCGCGTTGCGGACGCCCGGTTACCACGCCGGGTCTCTGTGCGATCTGTCGCAAAGACCCCCTGTTGGTCAACCCAATTCGATCGGCGTTCTTGTTTGAGGACGAGATTCGAGAGCTGATCCACGCTCTGAAGTATCGAGGTGGACGGGCCGTCGCCGCCGCGCTGGGAGGGCCCATGGCTCGCGCCTGGGAAGCCTACGGGATGCGGGGGGAGCTGTTGATCCCGGTGCCTCTCCATCCCCGGCGGGAGAGGAAGCGCGGTTACAATCAGGCGCTGCTGCTGGCGCAGGCCCTCTCGCGGCACGTGGGCGTGCCAGTCGCGCCCCACGTGTTGCGTCGCGTGCGCAATACGGTTTCGCAGACCCACCTCGACCTGGAAGGGCGTCGGCGCAACGTGGCCGACGCTTTTGCCGTTGCCGCCGGATTGCAGCTGGAGGCTTATCGTGTCACGCTGGTGGACGACGTGGCGACCACCGGTGCAACGTTGAACGCCTGTGCTCAGGCATTGTTGCAGGCTAAGGCCCGGGCGGTCGAGGCCTTCACTCTGGCACGGGCGCCTTAGATTGAGTGGTTGTAGAGCATTTTATCCTTTAGGAGGAACCTATGGACGTGCAAATCTATCATCAGAACCTGGAACTGACCGACCATCTTAAGGAGTACGTCACCGCCAAGGCCGAGAAATTGGGACGCTATCTCCCCAATGTCCAGAACGTGAGGGTGGATTTGAAGGCTACGAACGTGAGCGATGTTTCCGAGCGGATGGTCGCCCAGATAACGATAAGCGTTCCCCAGCGTCTGCTGCGGGCCGAGGAACGAGCCGGGGATATTTTCACCGCCTTCGACGTGGTGTTAGATAAGGTCTATCGGCAGATCGAGCGTTATAAGGGGCGCTTGCGCCACCGCCGCGCGCCGAGTCAGGCGGAAATTGAGGCCCTGGAAGGCGGTGCAGAGGAGGAGAGGTCCCAAGCGGGTGAGATTGTGCGCGTCAAGGAGTTTGAGGTGGGATCTCTTCTGCCCGAGGAGGCGGTGGAACAGATGGAGCTCCTGGGGCATTACTTCTTCGTCTTTTTGGACGGGACCGATGGACGGTTGAGCGTGGTCTACAAACGTCACGATGGCAATTACGGGGTGATCAAGCCCATCTACTGAACGGGCTCTCCCGATGTAGATGAGCGGCGCACTTTTTGTGCGCCGCTTTTCTTTTGATCTTCTGCGTCTCTTCAGCTGCCTGCGGGAGGTCCCCACTCCTCCTCATCCCAGTCCCGGCGCGGCAAGGTCAGCGGCTTGTTGTTTTCGGCCCATGCCTCCCGGATCTCCGCCACCAGGAAGATAGAGCCGGTGGCCAGGAGCCCCAGGCCCGGCTTTAGGTGGCGAGACGCCTGTTCCAGCGCCCGCGTCGGGTTGACAGCGATCTCGGCGCCGTAACCCAGGTCTGCGCAGTGATCGGCCAGCACGTAAGGGGCTGCGGCGCGGGGGTGGTAAGAGCGTGTGACCAGGGTGTGCTCGCAGTGGGGGAGCAGCGCTTTTAACATCCCCTTGATGTCTTTGTCGTTGGAGGCCCCGTAGATCAGAACCCAGTGGGTGTCGGGGAACCAGCGTTGGAGGGACGCCATCAACGTCTGCGCCGAGTAGGGGTTGTGGGCGCTGTCGACGATGAGGAGCGGGTCACGGTTCAAAACCTCCATCCGCCCCGGCCAGGAAGTCTGAGCCAGCCCCCGCGCCACGGCCTCGCGGGGGAGCTGCAGCTCGCCTCGACGGTGCAGGATGTCCAGCGCGGCGAGGGCTGTCGTCGCGTTCTCCAGTTGGAAATCGCCCAGCAGGGGGATGTGATACTCGCCTTCGAGTTCCGAAGCGCCTTGGGTGCGCCGTACCCTCAGCCGCTGGCCTTCCAGTGTCCGCGCCAGCTGCTCCCACGTCCAATCCTCGCCCACCAGGGTGAAAGGGGCTTCGCGCTCCGCCGCCACCTGTTCCAGGACGGCCCGCGCCTCCGGTTTCTGAGGTGCCGAGACGACGGGCACGCCTCTTTTGATGATGCCGGCCTTTTCCCCTGCGATCTCGGCCAGTGTGTCTCCCAGCAGGTAGGTGTGGTCGAGGCTCAAAGAGGTGATGATACTGACCAGGGGCGTGATGACGTTCGTCGCGTCCAGCCGTCCGCCCAGCCCAACTTCCACCACCGCCACATCGACGTTGTGGCGGGCGAAGTAACGGAATGCCAGGGCCGTCGTGACCTCGAAGATCGTGATCTCGGGGAACTCGGCGATCAGCGGTTGTGCCTCTTCGACGAGTGTGGCCATCTCTTGGCGTGAGATGGGTTGGGCATTGATTTGCATGCGTTCCCGATAGGTATGCAAGTGCGGGGAAGTGTACAGCCCCGTTTTGTATCCCCCGGCCTGCAGGGCCGAGGCCAGCATCGCCGAGACGGAGCCTTTGCCCTTGGTGCCGGCGATGTGCAGCTTGGGATAGCGGTGGTGAGGGCGGCCCAGCACCTCCAGGAATGCCTCCACCCGCTCCAGCCGGAACTCCTCCGGCGTGTAGCGTTCGATGCGACGTTTTTCAAAATCCACCAGACTGTAAAGGTAGCGTAGCGCGTCGTGATATTTCATGTGAGGTATTTTCTCCTGTTCTAGAGTGTGAAAGGATCAAAGATCGGACGCCAGGCCCAGCTGCGCCTGCACCTCGGCGATAGCCTGGGGGTTGTTTCGATAGAGGACGGCGCGCAGGCCGACATCACGGGCCGCCTCGACGTTTTCCGGCAGGTCGTCCAAAAAGACAGCTTCGGGTGGCGCCACGCCCATGCGCTTCAGGGCCAGGTGATAGATGCGCGGGTCGGGTTTCATCAGACCCACCTCCGCCGAGATGATCATGGTCTCGAAGATTTCATCCAGCCCCAGCGTCTCCGTGAAGATCTCGCGGGCGTTGTTCCAGGCGTTGCTGAGGATCGCCAGCCTGTAGTGAGGACGCAGGCGGCGGGCGAAGTCCAGCAGCTCCTCGTTGAGGCGGTCGCCGCGGAAGAAATCTGCCTGCAGGGCCAGCGCTTCCTTCGCGTCCAGCCCCAGTTCCGCGCCCAATCCCTGCCACATCTCGTCCACGCCGATGTGTCCGAGCATGCCCTGTTGCATCAGCTCTGAGTTGTAGAGCAACGCCGTCATCTCCGCCGGGTCCATCCCCAGACGTTCAGCCCAGGCGCGACGACTGCTTTCGTCCTCGCTGCGAAGCAATACGCCGCCGAAGTCAAAGAACACCGCTTTCGGTAATACTCCCATTTGTCAGACCTCTCCTTGTTTGATTTGCCACTCTCACAAATCGTTATATCCTTATTCTACAGCTGTGGCGACAGAACGCTTTCGCCGGAGCGCGCGGTGCGTACGTCCCGGAAATCTTAGGGGCGGCGGCTTGTTTCACCGCCGCTGTTTGGTCGTGCCCGCCTTTACAGTCACACAGGAGGCAATCTATGGCTCTGCAGGATAAGCAACGCCCGTCTGATTTTACCATCAATGAGACGATAGCCAACGCGATTCGTGCCCGTCTGCAGGATGGGAAGCTACCTTGCGCGGCAGCCTTTCACATCGCCGACGAACAGCAGGTCACACCTCTTGAGGTAGGGAGGACCGCGGATGCCCTGGAAATTCACCTGACGCGCTGTCAGCTGGGTCTGTTCGGCTATCCTGGTCACGCCAAAGGGTGGGATACCCCGAATTTCGCGGTGTTTACTGTGCCTGAGGGCCTGGAAGAGGCCGTCCGCAACGCGGCAGACGAGGAAAATAACGTGGGATGCGCTGCACTGTGGGAGATAAGCCGACGCTTTGAGATCCCACGCTTGTACATCGGCTGGTTCACGGATCAGTTGGGGATCCGCATTTCACCCTGTCAGTTGGGGGCTTTTTAAACCTCATCACCTATCTGGATTACGGCATTGGAGTTTAACCGGGTGCTTAGGGGATGGTTCAGATTTTGGGGTCCGCCGTTTGACTACAAGTCTTTCGTTTGTAGTCAATGACGAAGCAGGAGCGGAGTCGCGTTTGGGAAAGTGTAAACCCGGTCGACCAGGCAAATGAACCACCCTGCACTTTGCACCTTATATTGTACCTTCAAAACCATATAAGCAAGGAGGTTGTTTAGATGTCCGTCAAGAAAGTCAAACCTGTTCCCTCTGATCTGGAGATCGCCCAGGCGGCAGAGTTGCGTCCCATCAAGGAGATTGCGGCCTCTGTGGGGCTGACCGAGGACGATCTAGAGTTCTACGGCAAGTACAAGGCCAAGGTGCATCTAGACGTGCTGGAGCGCTTCGCCGACAAGCCCAACGCCAAGTACATCGACGTCACCGCCATCACCCCCACACCTTTGGGCGAGGGTAAGACCACCACGACCGTCGGTCTGACGGAGGCGCTGGGCTACCTGGGTAAGAAGGTCGTCTGCGCCATCCGTCAGCCTTCCATGGGGCCGACCTTCGGTATCAAGGGGGGCGCGGCGGGCGGTGGCTACAGTCAGGTGGTGCCCATGGACGACTTCAACCTGCACTTCACCGGCGATATCCACGCCATCAGTGTTGCCCACAACCTGGCCGCCGCTGCCATCGATGCGCGTATCTACCACGAGAACCGCTGGAGCGACGCCTTCTTCGAGAAGAAGGGGATGAAGAAACTTCACATCAATCCATACTCTGTGACCTGGAACCGCGTGGTGGACGTCAACGACCGTGCGCTGCGCAACATCATCGTCGGCCTGGGCAGTATCGCCGACGGCCCCCTGCGCCAGACAGGCTTTGACATCACCGTCGCCAGCGAGCTGATGGCGATTCTGGCGCTGACCACCGGCCTGGAGGATATGCGCCGGCGCATCGGGCGTATCGTCATCGGCACCAACGACAAGGTCCGCAACCCTGATCCCATCACCACTGAGGATCTGCAGGTCGCCGGGGCCATGACGGTGCTGATGAAGGATACCGTGATGCCCAACCTGGTGCAGACGTTGGAGGAGCAACCGGCCTTCGTGCACGCCGGTCCCTTTGCCAACATCGCCCACGGCAACTCCTCGGTGTTGGCGGACCTCGTAGGGTCCAAGTTGGCGGACTATGTGATCACGGAGTCGGGCTTCGGCGCCGACATCGGCATGGAGAAGTTCTTCCACATCAAGTGCCGCGCTTCCGGTCTGACCCCCGATGCTGTCGTCATGGTCGCCACGGTGCGCGCGCTGAAGATGCACGGCGGCGGCCCGCGCGTCATCCCCGGACGGGACCTCGACAAAGCCTATACCGAGGAGAACCTGGAGCTGCTGGGCAAGGGCGTGGAAAATCTCAAACACCATATCAAGGTGGCGCGCAAGTTTGGCGTCCCCGTGGTCGTCGCCATCAATGCTTTCAATACCGACACGCAGGCCGAATGGGACCTGATCCGTGAGGCTTCGCTGGAGGCAGGTGCCTTCGATGCGGTGATCACCAAGCACTGGGCCGAGGGCGGCGAGGGCGGCGCGGCGCTGGCAGAAGCTGTTATCAAGGCTACGGAGGAGCCTTCCGACTTCCGCTATCTGTACGACGTCGAGCAGCCCATCAAAGAGAAGATCGAGATTCTGGCCCGCGAGGTCTACAACGCCGATGGCGTGGATTACAGCCCCGAAGCGGAGGGCAAGATCCGCCTGTACAACGATCTGGGCTATGACAAGATGCCCATCTGCATGGCGAAGACCCATCTCTCCATCAGCCATGACCCCGGCTGGAAGGGCGTGCCCAGCGGTTACACCTTCCCCATCCGCGATCTGCGCGCCAGCGTCGGCGCTGGCTTCATCTACCCGCTGGCCGGTGAGGTGCGTACCATGCCCGGTCTGCCCAGCAGCCCGGCGTTTATGGACGTTGACCTGGTGGACGGGAAGATTGTCGGGCTTTCGTAGCGAGACCCAGACCTCGGAGATCCGATAGATCTCCGAGGTCTCTACTGAAGACAAATCATCATTCATCGAGGAGGCTACATGACCGCAAAACTTATCGACGGTAAAGGCATTGCCAGGAGCATTCAGGAGGAATTGACGGAAGAGGTCGCACGATTGAAGGAGAAGCACGGCCTCGTGCCCGGGTTGGCGACGGTGTTGGTCGGCGACAATCCGGCCTCGAAGACCTACGTGCGCATGAAGCAGAAGCGCTGCGCGGAAGTGGGGATTCACTCCGTGGGGCACACGCTTTCCAAAGAGGCGACTCAGGAGGAGGTTGAGGGCCTGGTGCGCGAGCTGAACGCCGACTCGAAGATCCACGGCATCCTGGTGCAGCTGCCGTTGCCCTCTCACCTGGACGAGGAAGCCGTCTTGAGCGCTATCAGCATCGAAAAGGACGTGGACGGCTTTCATCCCATCAACATTGGACGTCTTTCGATGAAGGGCCGTGAGCCGCTCTTCGCGCCCTGTACGCCCACGGGCATCATCGAGCTCATCGATCGCACGGGAGTGGAGATCGAGGGCAAAGAAGCGGTGATCCTGGGGCGCAGCAATATCGTGGGCCTGCCGGTCTCCATGCTGCTGCTGCACCGCAACGCTACCATCACCATCTGTCACTCCCGCACCCGGCATCTCTCCGAGGTGACGAAGCGCGCCGACATCCTGGTCGCCGCGGTAGGGCGTGCGGAGATGGTCAAGGCAGACTGGGTGAAGCCCGGTGCCGTGGTCATCGACGTGGGCATCAACCGCGTGGATGATCCCAGCCGTAAGCGCGGCTACCGGCTGGTGGGCGATGTGGCCTTCGACGAGGTTAAAGAGGTGGCGGGCCACATCACGCCGGTGCCCGGGGGTGTTGGCCCCATGACGATCGCCATGTTGCTTCGGAACACGGTGATCGGTGCTAAACGGGCGGCGGGATTGCTGTAGGCTGTCAATCCGAGGTATGGAAGACTGCGCAGCGCGTGCTCACGTGCTGCGCAGTCCACGTGTCCTACGGGAGCGCGGTCGGGAGATCTGCTCCGCCTGGAACGGGAGAACGGCTTGAGCTGTGAAGGGATGGACGACCACCTCTGCCCTCACCTCAGCCTGTGATACAATCAGCACTTGACGTCTGGCAGCTGGCGTTCAGAGTAAGGAGGTCTGCATGAAACGTTCAATCGGTTTTCCCCGCATGCACAAGGAGCCCGGTGAGGTGCGCGACTTTCTGCCGCGCCTGATACGCCGGCTGGCGCCGCTGGCCCATAAGATCGTGATCGAAGAGGGGTACGGTTCAGGCATGGGGCTCGAGGAAACACGTTATACTCACGGTCTGGACAACGTGATCGTGGGCAGCAATCAGGACTGCTACGATCAGGACATCGTCGTACAGGTGCGCTCGCCCGAGGACGAGGAGATGGCTCGCATGAAACCGGGCACGATCCTCTTTGCCATGCTCCACTATCCCACGCACCCAGGCCGCGTGCGCCTGATGCAGGATCTGGGCCTGGTGCCCATCTCCATGGACAGTGTGGTGGATGAAGAGGGCACGCGGCTCATCGAGAACCTTCGTGGCACCAGCTGGAACGCCATGTGGTCCGGTTTCCGCGCTTTACGCAAGACCTATGAAGCCTTTGAAGCGCCGGATCGAGAGCCCCTCGAGGCGGTCGTCGTGGGCACCGGGCCCGTGGGGCGTTTCGCCGGTGAGGCGGCGACCAAGTACGGTGATGTGGCGTTGCACCGAGATCTGTTGGCCCGTGACATCCCCGGTGTGGTGGCGCATCTCATCGGCCGAAACGTCACCCGTCATGAGGCCCACCTGCGGGCACTGTTGCGTCGCGCCGACATCTTTGTAGATGCCACTTTCCGCTCCGACCCTACGCAGTATATCTTTCCCAACGCGCTGCTCGGGGATCTGCCGGCGCATGCCGTGATCGTGGACGCCACCGCCGATCCTTACATCACCGACACCGATCCCATTCAGGTGAAGGCCATCGAGGGTATTCCTACCGGCAATCTCGATAAGTACGAGTTTGCCCCGGACGATCCCGCTTTCGATGCCTTGCCCGAAGGCGTAGACACCACACACCGCCGCACCACCGTCAGTTGCTACTCCTGGCCGGGTTTGAAGCCGGTGGCGTGTATGCGACGCTATGGGCGCCAGCTTTACCCTCTCCTGCGGCTTCTCCTGCGCAAGCCCCTGGAGACGTTCTCGCCGGAGAGCACCGATCCCTTCGAGGCGGCGCTTTACCGGGGGACGTTGTTGTACTACCTGGAGGAGGAACAGCGCGGCATGACCCATCGTACTGCGTCCCAAAGCGCGCCTTTCGCCCGCCCACTTTGGGCATCCGGGGCGTCGGAGGGGGAGTCATGAGCTTTCGGTTTGATGAGCTTATCCCTCGCCGACAAACGGAGAGCGTCAAGTGGACGGTGTGCGACGAGGACGAACTGCCCATGTGGGTGGCGGACATGGACTTTCGCTCACCCCCGCCTGTCCTCGAGGCGTTACAGGATAGGGTAGACCACGGCGTCTTCGGCTACGGCATGCCACCCGACGAACTCCGCGAGGTGATCGTGGCGCGGCTGGCGCGTCTCTACGACTGGCACGTCGCTCCTGAAGCCCTGGTCTTTCTGCCGGGCGTCGTGCCCGGTTTCAACCTGGCAGCCCAGGCGCTGACAGAGCCGGGTGGGGGGCTGGTCGTGCAGACGCCCGTATACTTTCCCATGCTGGGCGCGGCCAAGAACGCCGACCTGATCTTCCAGCATATGGAACTGACGCAGCGATCTGACGGGCGCTACGAGGTCGACTTTGATCGGTTTAAGGCGACGGTGGATGACCGTACCGCCATGTTTCTCTTGTGCAATCCCCATAACCCCGTGGGGCGCGTCTTCACGGAAGCGGAGCTCGCGTGCATGGCAGAGCACTGCCAGGCGAAGGACGTGCTCATCTGTTCCGACGAGATTCACGGGGATCTGATCTTCAGCGAGGCCGAGCATGTGCCCATCGCCTCGCTGGCGCCGGAGATTGAGGCGCGTACGGTCACGCTGATGGCGCCCAGTAAGACCTTTAACCTCGCCGGGCTGGGATGTGCCTTCGCCGTCATCCCCAACCCCGAGCTGCGTAAGGCGTTCAAAGCGGGTAAGCGAGGGCTGGTAGGGCATCCCAATGTCTTGGGGTACACGGCGGCGCTGGCAGCCTACCGCGACGGCGGACCGTGGCTCGAGGCGCTGCTCGCCTATCTGGAGGCGAACCGCGACTTCACCACGGAGTACGTGCGCGCACACCTGCCCGGCGTGCGCATGGCGAAGCCGGAGGGGACGTATCTGGCATGGCTGGACTGTCGTGGGACGGAGATCCCCGGCAATCCCTACGAGTTCTTCCGCGCCGAAGCCCGCGTCATGCTCAACGATGGTGCGGCCTTCGGGCCGGGTGGCGAGGGTTTCGTGCGCCTCAACTTCGGCACACCGCGCTCTCTCCTGGAAGAGGGCCTGGAGCGTATGCGGTCGGCCCTGGAGGCGTTGTGGTCCGGGGATTGAGAGCGGCGGGTGTACGAAGTCGGAATTCAGGCTATACTTGGAGGGCTAGAGCCGGCTACCCTTTTTGAGAGGAACGTGGCGGCGTGAGAGGAAGCCTTTTTAAGCACAGCAAGGAGAGGTAGCATGGGAGACGATGTCTGGACGCCCTGGATGCCACCGGAGGATCCGCGCTTCTTGGATGGTGTCATCACCCTGGAGGACGAGCATGGATATTTGATCGAGAGCGCGGATTGCGGTCGCCGCTGTCCTGGCTGTGGCCTTTGCTGTTACGCTTATCGAGACAAGAGTGGGAGAGAAGGCACACAGGAGTTTCCCATGAATTTGTGGGCGTGGGAGGAGGATCTGGTGCCCATGGAGAACGGGGCGTTCTATCGGCCTGTGCTCTGCGGCACCTCGTGTCCCGGCTATGGGCGTTGTTGCCCGCCCCTGGAGCTGCGCGATCTGCCGGAGACGGAGGAGGACGCCGTGACGATACTCCAAAACGCCGAGCGCAGTCAGCGTTGGGATCTCGAGGCGGCGCTGATGCTGTTGGCGCATCTGGGGACTCCGGAGGCGGCGCTGGCGCTGGAAGCTTATCTCGCCGATGCCCATCCTAAGATGCAAATCTACGCGGAATTCGCCTGGGATGAAGCGCTTTCTCTGCTTCCCGAGCCCTTTGTGTCGCAGCGCCGGGGCCGCTTGTTGCGGGAAAACGTCTTGTGGGCCTGGGAGGAGCGCCTTGAGGATCGACAGTACATTATCGAGCAGCAGATCCTACCGGAGCTGCGCCAGCGTCACTACGAGATCAAGATCATGCAGCGGATCTTGGCCAAAGTCGAAAGCCCTGAGGAGCGCGAGCTCTGGGAGGCCGAGCTCGCCGACCTCTATGATCACATCGCCATGCTGGAACGTGATCTGGAGAGTTTCGAGGAGGAGATTGCGCTTTGTGAAACCATGATCGAGGCTATTGAGGAGGACCTCGCGCAATTCGGGCGAACGCAAGGACGTCAGAAAGACCCAGGGATAGAAGACAGTCGCTTCTCAGCCGAAGGCGGTTTTTGACGGGATTCACACGCAGTGGCGAGTTTTGGAGAAGTCCGATTTTTGTGGGTTATTTCAGTGGTTTTCGAATCTTTGCTCTCGGTCACTGTGTGAGTCCCGTCTACATACTCCCCCGTGGCGCGGCGCGCGCAATGCCGCCGCTCACCCTGATATTCCAAGGAGGTTATGAATGCGTAAACCTAAAGCGTTGATCACCGGCATTACCGGTCAGGACGGCTCGTACCTCGCCGAGTTTCTGTTGGAGCAGGGTTACGAAGTGCTGGGCATGGTACGGCGCAGCAGCACCGTCAACTTCAACCGCATTGAACACATTCAAGATCGTATCCAGCTGGTCTCTGGCGATCTGCTGGATCAGAGCTCCCTTTCCAGCATCATGCGCGAGCACCGACCCGACGAGGTCTACAATCTGGCGGCGCAGTCCTTCGTGCCCACGTCCTGGCGACAGCCGGTTTTCACCGGCGGCGTGACGGCGTTGGGGGTCACGCGCATGCTGGAGGCTGTGCGCACCGAAGCGCCCGAGGCGCGTTTCTATCAGGCCAGCTCCTCGGAGATGTTTGGTAAGGTGCGTGAGGTGCCGCAGACGGAGGAGACCCCTTTCTATCCCCGTTCGCCCTACGGCGTCGCGAAGGTCTACGGTCACTGGATCACGGTGAATTACCGCGAGTCCTATGACCTCTTCGCCTGTTCCGGCATCCTCTTCAACCACGAGAGCCCCCGGCGTGGTCTTGAGTTCGTCACGCGTAAGGTGACCTATCACGTCGCCAAGATCAAGCTGGGTCTGGCCGATCATGTGGCGTTGGGCAATCTGGAGGCCCGCCGGGACTGGGGGTTCGCCGGAGACTACGTGCGTGCCATGTGGTTGATGCTGCAGCAGGAGAAACCCGACGACTACGTCGTCGGCACGGGGAAAACTCACTCCGTGCGGGAGCTCTGTGAGGTCGCCTTCTCCCACGTCGGGCTGAACTGGGAGGACTACGTCCGGCAGGATCCCCGCTTTATGCGCCCTGCCGAGGTCGATCTGCTGGTCTCCAATCCCAAAAAGGCCCGCGACGTGCTGGGCTGGGAGCCCCAGGTCAGCTTTGAAGAACTCATCGGGATGATGGTGGACGCGGACCTCGCGCTCTTGAAAGAGGAGAACGATCTGTAAGATATGGAGGACCGGGACAGAAGGAGTTACATGGATATAGAACGCTTCGTTGTTATTGTGCTGGACGGCGTGGGGGTGGGGGAGCTACCCGACGCCGAGGCTTATCACGATGTGGGCAGCAACTCGGTGGGGAACACGGCCCGCGTCCTCGGTGGACTGGATCTGCCCAACCTTCAGCAGTTGGGCCTGGGCAACCTGACCGCCATTCCGGGCGTGTTGCCTACAAAGGAGACCTGGGGCGCCTATGGTAAAATGGCCGAAGTGTCGGCGGGCAAGGACTCCGTCACCGGGCATTGGGAGCTGATGGGTATCTATTCTCGCACGCCTATGCCTACCTATCCCGAGGGGTTCCCGCCGGAGGTTATTGAGCCTTTTAAGGAGCGGACCGGCTACGGTGTGCTGGCGAATCGTCCGGCGTCGGGCACGGAGATCATCAAGGAGTTGGGGGAGGAGCATCTGCGCACGGGTAAGCTCATCGTCTACACCTCGGCGGATAGCGTCTTCCAGATCGCTGCGCATGAGGAGATCGTGCCTGTCGAGGAGCTCTACCGCATCTGCAAAATTGCCCGCGAGCTCCTCACGGGCGAGCACGCCGTCGGGCGGGTTATCGCGCGACCCTTCCGTGGGGAACCGGGTAACTTCTGGCGCACGGAGCGCCGCCACGACTTCCCCCTCCTGCCGCCGCGTCCCACGGTGATGAACAAGTTGCTCGACGCCGGCTATGACGTGGCGGCCGTGGGCAAGATCGACGATCTCTTCGGCAACAGCGGCATCAGCCTCAACAAGCACACCACCAACAACGCCGACAGCATCACGGCGCTGCTTGACTTCTTGCCCCGGGATTTCCAGGGCCTGCTGCTGGCGAACCTCATCGAATACGACATGATCTATGGACACCGTAACGACCCCCAAGGCTACGCCGGCGCGCTCAAGTACTTCGACGAGCACATCCCGGCGATTAAACGTGGTCTGCAGCCTACCGACGTGGCCGTCATCGTGGCCGATCACGGCGTCGATCCGACGACGGAGAGCACCGACCACTCGCGCGAGTACGTGCCGCTGCTCGTTTTCGGCGCACCGGTGAGGCCCTCCGTCGATCTGGGCGTGCGCGAGACCTTCGCGGATCTCGCCGCGACGATCGCAGAGAACTTCGGGCTGGAGCCGCCGGAGATCGGGATGAGCTTTTTGAAAGCCATCAGGGTTTGAGGGAGATGACTCCCTTTTCCTGCACACAACGAGATGACTCTACTGAAAAAAGGTTTTTCAGTAGAGTCAATTTTGGCTGCCCTGAAAAAAGGGGCAGCCAATGAAAAATATGGGGTATATATTGTGGTTGGGCGCAGCCCAACCACAATATATAGTATCCTTTTCTCACCTGAAAAACCTTTTTTCAGGTGAGCCAATTTTACTACCTGTAGTGGCGAGTTTTGGGGGAATACGATTTTAATGAATGACATCGGCAAGGTTATTACTTTACATTGAGAGGAAGGTAGAGACTATGAGTGACATTAAATTTGGCACGGACGGTTGGCGTGCCCGTATCGCCGAAGACTACACCTTTGACAACGTTCGCCGGGCCGCGCAGGGCTTTGCTGCCTATCTTGAGGCGCACGAGCTGGCGAGAAAAGGCGTGGTTATCGGCTACGATCAGCGTTTCAGCAGTGATCTCTTCGCCGAAGCCGCCGCCGAGGTCATGGCGGGCAACGGCATCTCTGTCTGGTTGACGGATCACAACGCGCCAACCCCCGTCATCAGCTACAGCGTGGTGGAGCGAGGGGCCGGCGGCGCCATCAACATCACCGCCAGCCACAATCCCCCGACCGACGACGGTTTCAAGGTCCGCGATCCCTATGGTGGGGCCATCGCGCCTGACGGCTTGCGGGAGATCGAGTCTTACATCCCGGAGGATGTGGCAGAGGTCCAACGGCTGGAGATTGGGGAAGCCGAGGCCCGAGGCCTCCTCCGTCGTTGGGACCCCGATCCGGCCTACATCGAGCACCTGGGCGAGCTGGTGGATCTGGAGCGCTTGCGCAATGCCGGCCTCAAGATCCTTTGCGAGCCTATGTGGGGCAACGCCATCGGCTGGTATCCACGGCTGCTGGGCGGCGCGACTAACGAGGTCGTCGAGATTCACGCTGTGCGCAACCCTATCTTTCCGGAGATGGAGCGCCCGGAGCCCATCCCGCCCAACATCGATGTGGCGTTGCAGCGGGCCGTGGACATCGGCGCCGACGTGGTGCTGATCAACGACGGTGACGCCGACCGCATCGGCATCGGCGACGAGAACGGCGTTTTTATCGACCAGCTGCGCGTCTACGCGCTCCTGGCCTACTATCTCCTGGAGGTGCGCGGCGAGCGCGGACCTATCATCAAGACGATCTCCACCACCTCCATGCTCAACAGGCTGGGTGAGATGTACGGCGTGCCTGTGCACGAGACAGGTGTTGGTTTCAAGTACATCGCGCCGAAGTTCCTGGAGACCAACGCCATGATCGGTGGTGAGGAGAGCGGGGGGTACGCTTTCTGGGGCAACGTGCCGGAGCGCGACGGCATCCTCGGCAACCTCTACTTTTTAGATCTGATGGTCCGCACGGGGAAGAAGCCTTCGGAGCTGGTGGAAACGCTCTTTGAGACGTTGGGACAGGCGTACTACTACGACCGTATCGATACCCGCTTCCCCAACGAGAAGCGGCCGGAGGCCAAAGCGCGTCTCGACGCTGCTGAACCCGAGGAGATCGCCGGCTATCCGGTCAAGGAGATTGTGACTCTGGACGGTTACAAGTACGATCTGGGTGATAAGGGCTGGTTGCTTATCCGCTTCTCCGGCACCGAGCCCATCATCCGCGTTTACTGCGAGGTCACCGAACGGGAGATGGTGCAGCCGGTCCTTCAGGCGGGTCTGGAGCTCGCCGGGCTGGCGTGATCACGGCCTCGCCCTTTTTTCACCTCGTGTGGAGGTCCGGGGGTATCCTCCGGACCTCTTTGGTTCCGGCGCCCCGCTTCATCGAATCTCTGCTCTGACCGCACCCTTGCGCTTTGTGCGGGACGGTGGCTTGCTCCAACGCTATCCGGCTGCGCCCAGTATGCAGATTAACCCATCTGTAACTTGCTTGAAATCCCGTGCCGGTGTTATCTGTGGTATCTTCAGTACAGAATTGGAGGACACACTCATGGGGTGTGTTTTTGTGTGGCCCTCGTAAACACGGGGACCTTTAGCCCCGTAACAGGGAGCAAGGATATGCATTGGTTGCTGACGAGACCGTCGGATTTTTCGTTGGAAGTCTTTCTCAAGCGCTCGGAGTGCTGGTTGTTGCCCCCCTTTTCTGTTTACGCGGGACGGCGATTGGAGCGGGTGGAGCGGTTGAGCTCCGGTAAGACGTTGCTTCTCTCGCTGACCCAGACCTCGGCCGGGTTACACCTGCGCTCGGATCAGCGGTTAACCGCTGCGGAGGCCGAGGAGGTCAGCCGTAAGGCCTGGCGTATGTTACGCCTGGGTGAGAACTTCTCCGAATTTTCCCGTCTCCTCTCCGAAGTCCCCATCCTGGAGCGCTGTCTGGGGCGCGGATTCCGCTTCTTACGGGGCTCGACGCTTTTCGAGGATGTGGTGAAAGCGCGGGTCATGACGCACGGGATGGAGAGGGTGGGGGCGGGCGACGATTGCGGGTTTTCTAAGGAGCGTGAGGGTTGGCCGCAGGGGGAACGGTATCTGCTCGCTCTGGTGGATCATCTGGGCAGCGCGCTGGCGGCGAATCCCACCCGTCACGCTTTTCCCACGCCTACCCAACTTTCCGAGGGCGCGGACAAAGTGCGGGCGCTTCTGGGGACGGCGTTGGGGAAGGATGTGGTCACCATAGGGGAAAGCTTCCTGGAAGCCCCCGTGACCTTTAAAGAGTTACTGCGCCGTGACGTTCCGTTGGAGACGACCCGACAGGCCCTGCAGATCTTTCCGGGTATGAACGCCGCTGCTGTGGCGCTGGTGATGTTGGCCCTGGGACGCTACGACTATCTTCCCTTTGATGATCTGAAAGCGGAGACGGGAGGGAGGTCCGCGCAGCGACCGGAATGCGCCGCCGCCGCCCAGCCTCACCTGCGCGCGTTTTTTGCCAACTGGCAACCTTGGGCTGGATTGGTGTACTGGCTTTGGGACTGGGATGCCTGTTTGCCCCCTGACATCTTTGAAGAGATCAACTTTTATGAACAGCCTGCAGGTTGACGTCGAGGAGACCCGGCGGACGCTGGCTCAGCTGGAGACCGAGATTCGCCGGCGGCGGGAGGCCGTCGAGCGGGGCGAGTTCTCCCCTGAGCGCCTGACGCATTGGCTGCTGGAGCTGGAAAGGGAGGTCGCGGCGCTGCGCAACGAGGAAGCGTTGCAGAATCGGGGCCGCTTTCAGATGCTCTACGAGACGAGCCAGGCGCTCAACGCCTCGCTCGACTGGGAGGAGACGGTCGAGACGGTCATCGACGCGGTGATCGACGTGACAGACGCCGAGCGAGGCTTGCTGGTGCTTCTGGAGGACGGCGAGCTGCGCATCAAGGTGACCCGCAGCGCCAGTGGTGAACCCTTCAGCGAAGAGGACCTGCGCTTCAGTCAAAGCGTGGTGCGCCGGGCGCTGGAGCGGGGACGTCCGCTGCTCACCAGCAACGCTCAGCTTGACCCGCGCTTTCACGGCAGTGAGAGCATCATCGCTTACGGCTTGCGTTCCATCCTCTGCGCGCCTTTGATCCACCGGGGGGAGCCGTTGGGGGTGATCTATGTCGAGAATCGTGCCCAGGCGGGCGTCTTTACCCCGGACGATCTGGCGGTGCTGGCGGCCTTCACCGGTCAGGCGGCGGTAGCCCTTGCCAACGCTTTTCATCATACCGAGGTCAATCATGCGCTGCAGGAACGGGTGGAAGAGCTCTCGCTGTTGCAAGAGATGGCCCGCGATCTTAACAGTTCCCTGAACTTCGACGATGTGATGCAACGGAGTGTGAGCTGGGCGGTGACCGCTGCCGGCGCAGCAGCCGGCGCCGTGGGCATCCTCACCGGGGAGGGCGTACGCTGGCCCGCCCGGCAGGGAGCGGTCACCCCTGATGAGCGCCTGGTGCGACGAGTGCTTCGGCAACGACGTCCCTACCACTCTGCGAGGACGATGGTCATTCCGCTCCTGCGCGAGCAGCGCCCCGTGGGCATTTTCTACCTCTGTGCCTCCGAGGCCCACCCCTTTACCGAAGCGACTTTCCAGCTCGTGGGGCGCTTGGCCGACAACACGGCCATTGCGGTGGAAAACGTCCGCCTTTACAAGGCGCTCCTGCAGACGAACCAGGCCAAGTCCGAGTTCGTCTCTTTGGTCTCCCACGAGCTGCGGACGCCCATGACCTCCATTCGTGGCTACAGCGAGATGCTGGCCAAGGGCATGGCCGGGGAGCTCAACCCCCGTCAGCAGCAGTTTCTTGAGGCCATCCAGCGCAACGTCACCCGTATGCGGATTCTGGTCAGCGACCTACTCGATCTCTCCCGCATTGAGACGGGGCGCCTGCGGTTGGAGCCCCAGGCGGTGCAGCTGGAAGCGGCGGTGGACGAAGCCTACGAGACGCTGGAAAAGCAGATGGAGGCTAAAGAACAGCGCTTCGTGGCGGAGATGCCGCAGGATCTCCCGCGCGTCTGGGCGGACCCCAATCGCCTGGCCCAGATTCTCATCAACCTGATGAGCAACGCGGTGAAATACACGCCTGAGGGCGGCGAGGTGCGGGTGCAGGCCCGGACGACGGAAGAGGAGCCCCGCCTGGTCCGCTGCTCCGTTGTCGACACGGGCGTAGGGATCAGTGAAGAGGATCAGCGCCGGCTTTTCACCAAGTTCTTCCGCTCCGAAGACCCCATCGTCCAGGAGCAAACGGGCACCGGCTTGGGGTTGGCCATCACCAAGAGCCTGGTCGAGTTGCACGGGGGCGAAATTTGGGTGCGCAGTCAAAAAGGGCAGGGGACGACGGTGACCTTCACCCTGCCCGTCGCCAACGGTGCCGTGTGAAAACCTTCCGCTGTTTACACCGCCTCCGCTCGTAATCGCTGCATCTCCCGCAGATCGAGGTATGTATGCAGCCTCCCCTTATGCAACGCCCAGATCCGCGAGGCGAATCGCCTGATGAAGTAACGGTCGTGCACCACGGCTAACACCGTGCCCTCGAAGGCTGTCATCGCTTGTTCGAAGCGCGCGCGGCTGGGGATGTCCAGGTGGTTGATAGGCTCGTCCAGCACCAGGAAGTTGCAACCCGTCGCCACCAGTCGCGCCAGGACTATCCGGGCACGCTCGCCGTAGCTCAGCGAGCCCACCGGTACGAAGGCCTCCTCTCCGGAGAAGAGGAAGTAGTGCAGGAAGGCGCGAGTCTCCGTCTCGGACATGGCGGCGACGCGCCGGACGACCTCGAAGGGCGTGCTCGCGGGGTCCAACGTCTCCTGCTCCTGGGCGTAGTAGCCGATCTTGACGTTAGCGCCCAGCCGGACGCGGCCTGCCAGCGGCGCTATCTGCCCCAGGATCACGCGCAGCAACGTCGTCTTGCCGGCGCCGTTAGGCCCGACCAATGCCACGCGCTCCCCGGCCTTGAGCACCGCGTTGACGTCCTCGAAGAGCGGCACGCCGTCGTATCCGGCGCTCAGATGCTCCAGCCGCAGCACCTCCTGCCCGCTTTCCGGCGTCTCCACGAACTCCAGCTTCATCTGCCAGCGCTGCCTGGGCTTGTCCACCCGTTGGTCGCTCTCCAGGTAGCGCTCCAGCTTCTTCTCGCGGGACGTGGCCTTGCGTGCGACCTTCTTGGCGAGCCGCCGCACCGTCGGCTGGCCTGAGGTGGTGGTCAGCTCCACGCTCATGGCCTGCGACTTGGTCCGCGCGATGTCTGCTTTCATCCGTTTGATCTCTTCCTGCTGATCCTTCCAGCGGGCGCGCTGCTTCGCCCGCTGCCGTTCCCAGGCCTCAATGTAATCGGAGTAGTTGCCGACGTACTCGGTGACGGTGTGCGTTTCCATCTCCAGATCCAGGATGCGCTGCACGGTGTTATCCAGGAACGTCCGGTCGTGCGAGACGATGAGGGCGGCGCCGGCGTACGACGCCAGCCAATCCTCCAGCCACTCCAGCGCTTCGATATCCAGGTGATTGGTCGGCTCGTCCAGCAGCAGGATGTGGGGGCGCTTTAGAAGCAGGCGCGCTAGGCCCAACCGCGTTTTTTGTCCCCCGCTGAGGATTGCCACGGGCGTCTCCAGCGGCACGTCCGTCAACCCAAGGCCCGCCAGCACTGCTTCTGCCTCGTGGGGCTTGGGTTGGGCAATGACCAGCCGCTCCAACTCCGCCAGCGCTTCGTTGTAGGCTTCGCCGACCGCTGCTTGTGTTCTCGCGTCGGCGGTCGCCAGTGCGGTCGCCAGCTCCGCCACGCGGGCTTCGGCGGCGGCCAGTGCCGCGTTGCTCACCCGCAGCAGGTCGCCCACGGTATCGCCCTCCTCGTAGGTTAGCCCCTGCTCCAGAAAGCCTAGCCGCGTCTCCGGTGGATTTAACTGCACGCTCCCCCTGTCCGGCACCTCCAGCCCCGCGATGATGCGCAGCAGCGTGCTCTTGCCGCAGCCGTTCGGTCCGATCAACCCGACGCGCTCGCCGGGATTGACGATGAAGGAGACCTTATCCAGAATAACGTTGTCGCCATACGATTTGCCTATATCCGATAGATGTAGCATGTTGCCCCCAGGAAAACAAAAAAGCCGTGGGGCTCGCGCACCCACGGCTTGGTGTACAGATTCGTTAGATCTCAGATCATACAGGATGCCCATTGCCCATACGTGCGGTTCGGTGCAATGTCCGTCATCCTGTCGGTCTCCTTTGGCTCTTGAATTAACGGAGGCTATTATACGCTGCTATCGTAGATTGTCAATCCTGCAGATGCTGTCTTTTCCTCCATCTGATATCGGGATAACAAGGCTGGGGTTGATGTACGTGGCAGATCCGACAAACAAGAAGTCGTCTATTGTGTTTGAGCTACCTGCTTTGTTTGGCCTGTGGCGATCAAAGTTGTTTACTCTTCCTAATGCGTTTATAATGATTTGAGTGATCGAGAAAGGAGGCGTGAGATGGCCGAACAGAGCAACATTCCCTATCTTACCACCGCGCAGATGCGCGAGGTAGATCGTCTCATGATAGAGGAATATGGCATTGCGCTGCTGCAGATGATGGAAAACGCCGGGCGCAACCTGGCGCACCTGGCACGAGAACGCTTTTTGGACGGCGGTCCTGTGGGCAGATCTGTCACCGTGTTAGCGGGTAGCGGCGGCAACGGCGGCGGCGCCATGGTCGCCGCGCGTCGCTTGCACACCTGGGGCGCTCACGTGCAGGTGATCTTGACCCGACCTCCTGAGGTCTTGCAAGGGGTGCCGGCGAAGCAGGCCGCTATCTTGCAGCAATTGAAGCTGGCGCTGATCCAGGCGGACGCGCTGCCTGAACGAAAACCTGTGGATCTTATCCTGGACGGTGTCATCGGCTACAGCCTCTCCGGTGCGCCTCATGGCGCAGCCGCCGCGTTGATACGCTGGGCGAACGCGCAGACCGCGCCCATTCTGGCGCTGGACGTGCCCTCGGGCCTCGACGCGAGCACGGGTGAGGTGCACGACCCCGCCATCCGCGCCGAGGCGACGTTGACGCTGGCGCTGCCCAAGGAGGGCCTGTTCGCGCCGGGGGCACGGGATTACGTCGGTGAGCTCTACCTTGCCGACATCAGCGTGCCACCCGACCTCTACGCTCATCTCGGTCTCGATGTCGGTCCCCTCTTTGCGCAAGAAGAGATCCTGCACTTGACGTAAACGCTTCTCCACCTTGGACCCATTGGATCCACTTCAATGGCTGAGTCATGCACTTTAGCGCGGTAGGGCAATGGTTGGTAGTCACGCGCTTTAGCGCGGTAGGGCAATGGCTGGTAGTCACGCGCTTTAGCGCGGTAGGGCAATGGTTGGTAGTCACGCGCTTTAGCGCGGTAGGGCAA
>JBNGCW010000001.1:11767-182586 GCA_049975525.1 Anaerolineae bacterium | reverse complement strand
CCGCTACGACGACTTCACCAACTCCGGCATGGACATCGTCACCGAGTGCAACGTCGACGTCATGGCCAAGATGTGGGACACGGGCGACTTCACCAAGGAACTGCCTGATCCCTACGCCTGCCTGGATTAAGGAGGCGAAACTGACGGCACCGGCGAGGGGCGAAACGCCTCTCGCCGGTGCGAGAAAACGAATTTGCAGTATACTTGTAGATGCACTTTCGGGCCGTCCGCCGGCAAGGCGGTCGTTGTCTTTACAACATGGGCGGAAAGGGGGACAATTTGAGCGAGCAAGGATTGATTTTGCGCATGGAAGGGATTTCCAAAGCCTTCCCCGGCGTGCAGGCGCTGGACAACGTCGATCTGGAGGCGCGAAAAGGAGAAGTCCTTGCCTTAGTCGGCGAGAACGGCGCCGGCAAATCCACGCTGATGAAGATTCTCTGTGGCGCGTACACCAAAGACGAAGGGCGCATCTTCCTGGAAGATAAAGAGGTCGAGATCAGAAGCCCACATCACGCTCAGGAGCTGGGGATCGCTATTATCTATCAGGAATTCAACCTCACGCCTAACCAGAGCGCGGCGGCCAACATCTTTCTGGGACGGGAGCCGTTGCGCAGCGGGCTCGGTCAGGTCCTGCGGTTGGTGGATCGACAGCGCATGGAACAGGAAACCCAACAGCACCTGGCCCGTGTGGGGGCAAATGTGCCCGCCTCTCAAAAAATTCAGGCGCTCTCCGTAGCGGAACAGCAAATGGTAGAGATCGCCAAAGCCCTGGCCGTCAAGTCTCGTATCATCATCATGGACGAACCGACGTCCGCTTTGGGTGAAGACGAGGTGGAAACGCTCTTCCAAATCATCACCACCCTTAAGCAGGAGGGGATCACGGTCATCTTCATCACCCATCGGCTGGAAGAGGTCATGAGAATCGCCGACCGCGTCATTGTACTGCGCGATGGGAAACGGGTAGGCACTCTCCCCATTGAAGAAGCGACGCCGGATAAGATCATCCACCTGATGGTGGGACGAGAACTGACGGAGATGTTCTACAAGCAAGAAACCAAGATCGGCGCCCCTCTGCTGGAAGTGAAAGGGCTATCCAAAAAAGGAGTTGTGGAAGACATCAGTTTCACCCTTCAGCAGGGAGAGATCTTGGGCGTGGCCGGTCTGGTGGGCGCGGGGCGCACGGCGATGGCGCGGCTGCTCTTCGGCGCCGATCACAAGGACCAAGGTGAAATCTACCTCGACGGTCAGCGCGTGCTCATCCATTCGCCCGTAGACGCCGTCAACGCCGGCATAGGATTGGTACCCGAGGACCGCAGCCAGCAGGGGTTGGTCCTCGATCTCTCCGTGCTCAGAAACATCGTGCTCCCCACCCTGCAACGCCACACGAGAAACGGATTGGTCGACCGTCAGGCGATCCGCGAGACGGCGGCCACCTACGTGGACAAGCTGAGCATTCGCACTCCCCATCTGCAGCAGAAAGCCAAGTTTCTCTCCGGCGGCAACCAGCAGAAGGTTGTCGTCGCCAAGTGGCTGGCCTCCCAACCGCGGGTGCTGATCATGGACGAGCCGACGCGCGGCATCGACGTCGGCGCCAAGGCCGAGGTGCACGCGCTGATGAGCGATCTGGCCCAGACGGGTATGGGCATTATCATGATCTCCTCGGAGCTGCCTGAGATTTTGGGGATGAGCGACCGGATCCTGGTGATGTGTGAGGGGCACGTCACCGCGCTCTTGGACCGCGAAGAAGCCACCCAGGAGATTATCATGGCCTACGCCAGCGGTGAGGAGCCCAACCAACATTACCATCCACATTCCAGGTCGGTAAAGGAAGGAGCGGGAACCCGATGACTAAATTCAGAGACTCCAAAAGCGCTCAACGTGGTCTTCAACTTTGGAAAGACTTCATCGCCCGCCAGGAGTTCGGCGTCTTTGTCATCCTGCTGTTGATGGTGGTCTTTCTTTCGCTGTACACGGACACCTTTTTGACCAGCACCAACATCTTCAACATCCTGCGGGCTTTCTCCTGGATCGCCATCAGCGCCTTCGGGCAGACCATGGTGATCATCACCGCCGGCATCGATCTCTCCGTCGGTTCGGTGATGGCGCTTTCCGGCTTGGCCAGCGCCATGCTGCTGGTGCGCGATGTCAGCATCCCCCTCTCCATCCTGGGGGGACTACTGACGGGCGGGCTGGTGGGGTTCGTGAACGGTCTGATGATCACTAAAGGCAAACTGCCCCCTTTTATCGCCACGCTGGGCAGCCTGCTCATGGGGCGCGGGCTGTGCAATGGTCTGACAGGCGGTTGGCCAGTGCGCGGCCTGCCGGACGGCTTTCGCTTTCTGGGCCAGTACGACGTGCCCATCGGTGATTGGGGCGTTCCCATGCCGCTGCTCTTTATGCTATTATTCGGCGTCTTAACGGCCATTTTCCTGGAACAGAGCGTCTGGGGCTATCGCATCTACGCCCTGGGCGGCAACGAGGAGGCCACCGCCCTTTCCGGCATCAACACAAGCCGCATCAAAATCCTGGTTTACACGCTATGTGGCCTCCTGACAGCCGTCGGCGGAGTGCTGATGACGGCGCGGCTGGGGGTGGCGGCACCTACGGCAGCCCAGGGCTATGAGCTGGACGTCATCGCCGCGGTTGTCGTCGGCGGCACCAGCCTCTCCGGCGGCTCCGGCACCATCTTGGGCACCCTCATCGGCGCGGCCATCATGCAGGTGCTGCGCAACGGGCTGGTACTCACCGGAGTCTCGGCGTATTGGCTGCAGGCCGTCCAGGGCCTGGTCATCGTCAGCGCGATCATGATCGATCAGCTGCGCAAACGCAGCCAGTGATCAGAGCCCCCCTCATGCACAACGGCAACCATCTGACATCCAACATCAGTCAATTGAACAAGGAGATACTAGACCATGTCCGACAAATATGAACCGAAACCCGAACATAAGTTTACCTTTGGCCTGTGGACAGTAGGGAACACCGGCGGCGACCCCTTTGGGGAGGACGTGCGCGAGCCGCTCTCTCCGGCCGATCTGGTCTATCTGTTGGCCGACGTGGGCGCTTACGGCGTCAACTTCCACGACAACGACCTGGTACCCTTCGAGGCCACGCCGACCGAGCGGGAGGCGATCCTCACCTCCTTCCGCAAGGCGCTGGACGACACCGGGCTGAAGGTGCCCATGGCGACCACCAATCTCTTCGCCCATCCCATCTTCAAGGACGGCGCCTTCACCGCCAACGACCCGCAGGTACGCGCTTTCGCCTTGCAGAAGACGATGCGCGCCATCGACCTCGGTGTTTCCTTCGGCGCCGAAGTCTATGTCTTCTGGGGCGGGCGGGAAGGCATAGAGTCCGACGCCACCAAGAATCCGCTGGAGGCCCTCAAACGCTTCCGCGAGGCCCTCAACTACCTCACCGAGTACGTGCTCGACCAGGGCTACGCCACAGCCGATGGTGAGGGGCTCAAGTTCGCCCTGGAGGCCAAACCCAACGAACCCCGTGGCGACATCTTCCTACCCACAACGGGCGCCATGCTGGGCTTCATCGAGACGCTGGATCACCCGGAGATGGTGGGCGTCAACCCAGAGATGGCCCACGAACACATGGCCGGGCTGAACTTCCTGCACGCGGTAGCGCAGGCCTGGGACGCCGGCAAGCTCTTCCACATCGACCTGAACGACCAGAACTACGCCCGCTTCGACCAGGACTGGCGCTTTGGCATGCAGAACCTGAAGCAGACTTTCTTCTTGGTCAAGTTCCTGGAGGACGTGGGCTATCAGGGCAGCCGGCACTTCGACGCGCACGCTATGCGCACCGAGGACTACGAAGGCGTCAAGGCATTCGCGCGGGGCTGCATGCGCACCTACCTGATCCTCAAGGAGAAGGCCGCGCAGTTCAACGCCGACGAGGAGATCCAGGCGCTGCTGGCGGACATCAACGCGGAGAGCGAGGAGATAGAACGCTTCTTGGGCGCCTACAGCGCGGAGAAAGCGGAAGCGCTCAAGCGCCATGCCTTCGACGTCGACACTCTCGCCAAACGCGGCCTGCAGTACGAACGTCTGGATCAGATGGTCAACGAGTTGCTCCTGGGTGTCAAGTAACCGGAATTTAACCACCCTACTTTACTGAGGTTCACATGACACAAGCGCTTTTCTTGGGACTGGACATCTCCACCACCGGGGCCAAGGCACTGGTGATCGACGACCGGGGCGAGGTGGTAAGCAGCGCAACCACCCCCCTGGACCTCTCCACGCCCAAACCGCTCTGGTCGGAACAAAACCCCCGCGACTGGTGGACCGGGATGGTCAAAAGCATCCGGCAGGCGCTGCAGATGGCGGACATCGCCGGAGAGCAGGTCCGGGCGATAGGTCTCACCGGGCAGATGCACGGCCTGGTGCTCCTGGACGCGAAAGGCGAGGTGCTACGTCCCGCCATCCTGTGGAACGACCAACGCACCGCCGCGCAGTGTGACGCCATCCGCGCTCGTCTGGGCAAGCAACGCCTGATCCAGATCACGGGTAACGATGCCCTCACCGGCTTCACGGCGCCCAAGATCCTCTGGGTCCAGGAGGAGGAACCGGAAATCTACGCCCGCGCGGCCCACATCCTCCTGCCCAAGGACTACATACGCTTCCGACTGACGGGTGCCTACGCCACGGACAAGGCCGGAGCGGCCGGCACGCAGCTCTTCAACATCGAAGCCCGCGAC
This sequence comes from Anaerolineae bacterium, assembly GCA_049975525.1. Classification (GTDB taxonomy): domain Bacteria; phylum Chloroflexota; class Anaerolineae; order B4-G1; family SLSP01; genus G713. The sequence continues at coordinate 177,878 of JBNGCW010000001.1, read as the reverse complement.
TGGTCCGAAGAAGTGTTGGAGGCGCTGGAGATCCCCGCCACCTGGCTCCCCCCAACCCACGAAGGCCCTGAGATCACAGCTCGGGTCGATGCTGCGGGCGCCGAGGCCACAGGGCTGGCGGAAGGCATCCCCGTGGTGGGCGGGGGAGGCGACCAGGCGGCGCAGGCCGTGGGCGTGGGCGCCGTCGAACCGGGCATCGTGGCACTCACCCTGGGCACCTCCGGCGTCGTCTTCGCTTCCACCCCCGGCCCCTTCATCGAGCCAGAAGGCCGCCTGCACGCTTTCTGTCACGCCGTGCCGCAGACCTGGCACCTGATGGGCGTGATGCTTTCGGCAGGAGGCTCGCTGCGCTGGTATCGTGACACCCTGGCGCCGGGCGAGAGCTACGACACGTTGCTGGCCCCGGCGACGGAGATCTCACCCGGCGCGGAAGGCCTTTTCTACCTGCCCTACCTGACCGGGGAGCGCACACCCTACCCCGACCCGCTGGCCCGAGGCGCGTTCGTCGGCCTCACCGTGCGCCACACTCAGGCCCACATGACCCGCGCCGTCTTAGAGGGTGTGGCCTTCGGCCTGCGCGACAGCTTCCGGCTGATCAAGGCAGCGGGCCTGGGGGAGATCACCCAGGTGCGGGTCTCCGGAGGCGGTGCCCGCAGCCCGCTCTGGCGGCAGATTCTGGCCGACGTGCTCGACAGCGAGCTGGTCACCGTCAACACCACCGAGGGGGCGGCTTATGGCGCAGCGCTGTTGGCCGGCGTTGGTGCCGCTGCCTGGTCCTCGGTCACCGAGGCATACCGGGCCACGGTGCGCGTCGTCCAGCGCACCGCGCCCCAGGCCGAGGAGGTGGCGGTCTACGCGAAGCTCTACCCCCTCTACCGCGCCCTCTACCCGGCACTGAAACCCACCTTCGACGCCATCGGCGCAGGGGACTGAAACCGACGATGCTCAGCGACGTCTTCGCCCGCCTGGCCCCGGTGCTGCTCCTGCTCGCCCTGGGACAGTGGATGCAGCGCCGCCGCTTCGTCACCGAGACGAGTGTGGAACAGCTGAAAAAGATCGTCGTAAACCTGACGCTGCCGGCGGTGCTCTTCCACACCTTCCTGGAGATGGAGCTGCAGCCGGCCTACCTCGCCATCTTCGCGCTGGTCTTCCTGCTCTGCGTGGCCCTGCTGGCCCTGGGCCGGCTTCTCCAACCCCAGCTGGGGAAAGGACATCCCTACTTCCCCTTCCTGCTCACCGGTTTCGAGTACGGCATGCTGGGCGTGGGGCTCTTCGGCACCGCCTACGGCCTGGAGCAGCTAGGCTACATCGCCGTGATAGACTTGGGCCACGAGCTCTTCATCTGGTTCGTCTTCCTGGGCTTTCTGCTCGTCCAACGCGACGGCATCCGCGAGCCGCGTCGGCTGCTGCGCGCCTTCGCCACCGCCCCCGTCATCCTGGGCATCCTCTCCGGGCTCGCCTTTAACGCCCTGGGCCTCCGAAGCTGGCTTTCCGATTTCTTCCTCTCCGCCGCATTGCTCGCGACCCTGGAGCGCCTGGGCAGCGTTACCGGGCCGCTCATCCTGCTGATCATCGGCTACGGCATCGCCTTAGATCGCCGGGGCATCCGTGAGGCGTGGCCCATCGTCGCCGTTCGTCTGGGGCTGCTCATCCCCCTGGCCCTGCTTTTGAACACTTTTGTGCTGGATAGACGCCTGGGACTGGCGCAGCCGTTCCAGAGTGCCCTCTTCACGCTGCTGGTGCTGCCGCCGCCCTTTATCCTGCCGCTCTATATGCCGGATCTGCCGGAGGAGCGTCGCTACGTCAATAACGTACTGACGGTGCACACCGTCGCCTCCATCGCCGTCTTCACCCTCTACTCAGCGCTGACAGCGTAGCGCTCCCTCCCTGCTCCCCACTCGGACCTCCGAGGTTTTGGAAACCTCGGAGGTCCTGTTGTTCCCCTTGCTTATCAACATCATTTCAGCAATCCAACATGAAACCCTTGACACACCCCGCGTTCTGGGGTATACTGGTAGGCAATTGAACATTCGTGAGCAAATGCCCATCTACAGCAGGAAGAGGCCGATACCCTGAAAACCTCTGGCAGGTCGATCACAGAGACATCGCGGCCCCAACCACAATGCCCGAAGGAAAGTCCGGTGATCACCTTTGAGGCCGTCCTCAGGTCCCGCTGGCCTCCTGCAAGTCAGCGAAGGGAATAACCCGTGAGCACGATTCTCATCGAGGGAGGCAGCGTCGTCACGGTGGATGACGCCGGGCGCGTGCTGGACCCCGGGCACGTCCTGGTGGAGGGCAAACACATCACGCGCGTGGAGGCCGGTCATCCCTCCGACGCGCTCCGCGCCCAGGCCGACACCGTGGTGGACGCCACGCACGCTGCCGTCATGCCCGGCATGGTTAACGCCCACACGCACCTTTTCCAGACGATGATCCGAGGTCTGGCCGACGATAAACCACTGCTGGCGTGGTTGAAAGCCGCCATCTGGCCGGTAGCCCAGGCACTCACCGAGGAGGACGCCTACCTGGCGGCGATGGTTGGCCTGGTGGAAAACATCCGGGGCGGTGCGACATCCGTGATCGATCACCAGTACGTCCACACGGAGCCGGGCAACGACGACGGTGTCTGTCGCGCGGCAGCAGAGACCGGTGTGCGTCTGGTACTGGCTCGAGGCTGGGCCGACATGGACTACCACGAAGCCTTCATGGAGACACCGGAGCGCATCATCGGTGAAATGCACCGCCTTTACGACGCCTGGCATGGCGCTGCAGAAGGACGCATTCGCCTCGCCTTCGGGCCGCTGATTCCCTGGGGCTGCTCCGACGAGACCCTGCGCCGCACCTATGCCCTGGCAAAGGCCTGGAACCTTGGCACCCACATCCACGTGGCGGAGACCAGAGCCGAAGTGGAAACCAACCTGGCGAAGCGCGGCGTCCGACACATCGAGTGGTTGGCCGGATTGGACGCTCTGGATCCCTCGGTGCAGCTGGTGCACAGCGTCTGGCTGGAGGAGAACGAGATCGACTTGATCGCCCAATCGGGCGCGACCGTGGTTCACTGTCCCGTCAGCAACATGTACCTGGCCTCCGGCGTGGCACCCATCCCAAAGATGCGCGCTCGAAAGATTCCCATTGCCCTGGCGACCGACGGCCCGGGCAGCAACAACAGCCAGGATATGCTGGAGGTGTTGAAGACGACGGCGCTTCTGCACAAGGTCACAACGCTGAACGCCATGGCCCTGCTACCCGAGGACGTACTCTGGATGGCCTGCCGTGGCGGGGCGGCGGCCTTCGGACAGCCGACGTTGATCGGTTCACTGGAGGTGGGCAAGCAGGCCGACATCGTGGTGGTGGATCTGAACACGGTGCGGGCCACACCCGTGCACCGCGCGACGTCGGCCCTGGTCTACAACGCCGCCGGCGGGGACGTGGACACCGTCATCGTCGATGGGCGGATCCTGATGCACGATAAACAGGTCCTTTGCGTCGATGAAGCGGCGCTGCTGAGAGAGGCACGGGCCGCCTGCACCCGCCTGTTCCGCCGCGCTGGTATACAGATTGAGTCCTCTGCGCAGGCCGGCAAGTCAAACAGGAGGTGACGATATAAACAAAGCTGCTCGTCAGGTGGTCATATTATTGTAAGCGATGAGATTAGAGCTCCGAATTTAAACAAAAACAAGAGAGGAGATATCGATGAAAACCATGCGCGTGCTGAGCGCGATCATCCTGCTGTCGTTGGCGATGAGCCTTTTGGCCGCCTGCGCGCAGCCAACGGAAGCACCGACTGAAGAAACCGTCGAAGCAACCACCGAAGCACCGACGGAAGAAGCCACGGAGGAACCCACCGAAGAAGCGGCGGAGGCCGAGGAGTTCGTCACCTGGTATCAGTATGACCAGAACAACACCGACCCCGCGGCCGACGAGCACGTGGGCAATATGTATCTCCATGAAACCATGCCGCAGTTCAACGAGGCGTTCGCCGGCAAGTGGCAGTGGATCAACCAGCCCAAGGCCTTCGACAAGATGGCGGCCGAGCTGGTCGCCGCCGTGCAGGCCGGCGGTGAGGTGCCCGACCTCTATGAATTGAACAGCGACAAGCTCAACACCCTCTATCGAAACGGCGCACTGCAAGACCTGACGGAGTGGGCCACGGCCCAAGCGTGGTTCGACGACCTCGACGCCAGCGCCGTAGAAGCCTGCAAAGGCGCGGACGGCGGCCTCTACTGCATCCCCATTTCCCAGCGTCCCCAGATCACCTACGTCTGGGCTGACTACTTCCCTGAGGGCTATCCCAAGACGCCGGAAGCGTTTTTAGAGAAGGCGGCGGAGTTGAAGGAAGACGGCGTCTACATCATGACCTTCTACGGCTCGACCGACAAGGGCGGATCAGGCTACAAGCGCGCGGTGAACACCACCATTGACTCCTTCGGCGGACGCATCGACGACGGCGAGGGCAACATGCTGGTCAACAGACCCGAGGTCATCGCCGCCATCGAGTTCTTGCGCGAGCTGGTGGCCCAGGAGTACGTGCCGGAGGTCACCTTCGCCGGCGGCTTCCAGGAGGAGCAAGCGTTTAAAGACGCCTCCGCCGCGTCCTTCCCCTCTGGCCTCAACGGCTACCGCTACTTGAACCCTCTGACCGCCCCCGACGGCACTGCCTACGACAAGAACAACGAAGAAGACGTGCTGGACGCCGTGGCGAATGGCGATATGATGCTCTCGCCCTTCATCTCCGTCGAGGGCGAAGAGCCCGGATGCGATACGCAGGTGGCGGGCTTGGCCATCCCCGTGGGAGCGGAAAACCCGGAGGCGGCCTACGACTACATCAACTGGATCATGGAGCCCGAGCGGAACGCCGAGTGGGTGCTGGGACCGGGTGGCGGCTTCCCCGTGCTCGGTGCGACCCAGAACCACGAGCTCTTCCAGGCCCCCTTCTTCCAGCAGGCGGCGGCGGCCGTCAGCGCCAGCTCCTGCCGACCGTGGTTCGGATCCCTGGAGAATCCTGAAGAGGCCCAACGGCTTCTCATGAACGCCGTCTATCAGCTGATCAAGGAAGACCCGACGGCGGATATCGCCGAGACGTTGCAACGCGTACAAGAGGAGTACAACGCCGGGAACTAGCCAGACAACCGCAACAACGCTCACTTTTAGCCGAGACCGCAGGGTGAGAAGGCGCGTGTCATCTTTTCACCCTGCATCTTATCCCTGCTCTCTTTGCCAGCGTAGGTCCCGCCTGCATACCGATGTCACGGTACATGGTGTGTCTGTCATCTCGGCTTAAATCCCGACAGATAGGACACGCGACACGGTTTTTATGAGGAAGTGTCATTTTATGGAACAAGTACCCTTTACCGAAAGGATCGCCCGTCGGCTGCGCACCAGCCTGCCCTTCTGGCTGATCCTCCCGACAATCCTGGTCCTGCTCGTCATCCAAGTTTATCCCGCCGTCTACACCGTCTGGCTCAGCGTGCACGAGCGCGAGCCGACGGGTTGGAAGCCTGTGGGTCTGTACAACTTCAAGCGTCTCTTCGACATGAGCCTCTTCAGTGAAAGCATCGGACACACCTTCGTCTTTCTAGTCGGTTACGTAAGCCTGACGCTCATCATCGCCTTTCTCACCGCCTACTTGCTAAGCCAGAAAATCCGTCTCACCGGCCTCTACCTCACACTACTCTTCTTGCCCTGGGTGTTGGCTAACATCATCGTGGGGTTGATCTTCCGCCTGCTGGTGATTCCCGACTACGGGCTCCTGAGCGGCCTTCTGCAAAATCCCAACCTCTTCCCCCCGGAGGGCATCTCCGTGTTGACCGACTCGGCACCTCGTCCCTGGATCGGCGACTTTCCCTTCCCCCCCTCCCCGGCGATGCTTTACCTCATCCTGGCCTCGACGTGGCGCGCCCTGCCCTTTATCACGTTGCTGCTGCTGGCTGCCATCCAAACCATTCCCCGTGAGGTCATCGAGTGCAGCCGCATCGACGGCGCCAACCGCTGGCAGATTATCCGTCACATCACCCTCCCTCTGATCCTGCCCACTCTGGTCGTGGCCATTTTCAATCTCACGCTGAGCGGGGTGAACGGCGTGGGTATGATCTTCAGTCTAACGGACGGCGGGCCGGGCACCTCGACTCAGGTGTTGAGCTATCTGCTTTACACCCTTGGCTGGGGACATCTCAGATTCGGTCGCGCGGCCGCCCTGGCACTCCTGCTGGCGGCCATCAACTGGCTGTTGATTCTGGCGACGCTGCGCATCTCAGGTTTACAGGAAAGGGAAATCTAGTATGCGGAACAGCATCCATCGGAGTCGGATTTTCACGCACGCCGCGTTGACGCTGATCTGTATCGTCATCCTCCTGCCTATCGCCACGACGCTGCTGACGTCCTTCAAACGCCAGGAGGACAACACCCGAAGTCCCCCCATCGTCTTTCCCTGCGACACCCCGACGAAAGCTTTCGACCTCACCGCCTGCCGGTGGGCCGTGGAAGGCTACCGGCGGGTGTTGAGACCGGAACCGGCGCCGGAGACCCTCCTGGGGTTCAGGCTGGTGGGGCGGATGTTCCGCATCTACATCCCCAACACCTTACTGTACGCGAGCGCTTCGTCGCTGCTGGTAGTGGCCCTGGCCGGCCTGGCCGGCTACACTTTCTCCCGCTACCGCTTTCGCGGACACAAAGCGCTCATGACGGCCATTCTCGCCATCACAGGCGTGCCCCTGCTCACCAACCTGTTGGGGCTCTACCAGATTGGGGTGACGTTGCGTAAGTCACCGCTTCTTCCCTTTGACGATCGCGTCTACATCATCATCGTCTACGTCGGCCTGTACCTGCCCCTCAGCGTCTGGATCGCCAAGGGATTCTTCGACGCCATCCCCCAGGAGTTGGAAGAAGCGGCGCTCATCGACGGCTGTACGCCCATGGGAGCGCTCGCGCGCGTCACCCTGCCGCTGGCGGTCCCGGGGATGCTCGCCGTCTTCCTGCTCACCTTCGTCAACGTCTGGAACGAGTTCCTGGCCGGCTATCTGCTCATCGCCAAAAACGACCTCAAACCGGCGATGTTCGGCCTCTATGATTTCCTGGGACAGAACATCATCAACCTGCAGGTGCTCGCCGCAGCCTGTATCTTGATCGCCCTACCCATCGTCGTGCTTTTCCTCTTCACGAGGAACATTTTCCTGCAGGCGATGGTAGAGGGGGCACTGAAAGGATGAAGGCGACGGCGCGGAGCGCGCTCCTGGGCCTGGATGTGGGCACCACTGCGCTCAAAGGTGTGCTCTTCGACCTCTCCGGAGAAACGCTGGCTTCGACGGAGCGGACGTACGCATTGCAGGCCCCCCACCCCGGCTGGGTTGAGCAGCGTCCGGACGAGGTGTGGGCGGCGCTGCTTGAGACGCTCCGCGAGTTGACGCAGCAAGCCGACGAGGGGAGGCGCATCCTGGCCCTGGCCCTGTCGGCCCAAAGCGGATCCGTCATCCCGGCGAAGAAGGACGGGACGCCGGTCTATCCCATGATCACCTGGATGGACAACCGCGCCGTAGACATCGTCCGGCGGTGGCGTGCGGAAGGCCACGCGGCGACGATCCGCGCGCGGAGCGGGGGACCGCCGCAGCCGGGCGCGGCGCTGGCGATCATCGCCTGGTTGCGGCGGTTTCGCCCCGACGTCTTCGCCGCCGCCGAGCGCTACTTCTCCGTCAACGATTTTCTCGTCCGACGTATGACCGGGCGCTGCTGCACCACGCCTTCCAACGCCGGGCGCACGCAGCTGTTGAACATCGCCACGGGACAATGGGACCCGACCTTATGCGCGCTGGCCGGTGTCGAGCCGACGCAGCTCTCGTCCGTGAAGGCTTCCGGCGTCGTCGTGGGCCGTCTCGTCCCCGAGATCCGCGAGGCGACGGGGCTCCCCGAAACGACGCAGGTCGTCAACGGCGCCCACGATCAGGCCTGCACCGCGCTGGGCCTGGGCGTGATGGAACCAGGCGCGTTGTTGCTGGCGGGCGGCACCTCCTGGGTGGTCACAGGCGTCGTCGACGAGCCTCGGTCAGTGGAGCTGCCCGCGCACTTCAGCCTGGACGCTTTTCCACCGCCCCAACGCTGGACGGTCTCGCAGTCTCTGGGTGGGTTGGGGGCCGGCCTGGAGTGGCTGCTGGACCGCTGCTGGTCGTGCACCGGGGTCGAGCGCGGCGCTCGGTTCGCCGCCCTGAACGAGGCTCTGGAAGCGACGCAACCGGGCAGCAGGGGGCTCTTCTTCCTGCCGCTCACCGGAGGACGCCGCCCGACGAACGCTCCCCAGGCAGGGGCGTTCCTGCATCTGCGGCTGGATCACACCCGGGCCGATATGGCGCGCGCCGTCCTGGAAAGCGCTGCCTTCGAGGTGCGCCAGGCCCTGGACGAGGTCCGCGAGGCCCGCATCCCTATCGAAGCGCTGTGGATGATCGGCGGGGCAACGCGCAGCCCGCTCTGGCCTCAGATCGTCGCCGACGTCACTCGGCTCCCGCTTATGTTGCCCGCGGCCCGGAATTGGGCCGCGGTAGGCGCGGCGCTCCTCGCCGGAAGGGGCGTGGGCGTCTTCGAGACGCTGACGCGGGGACAACGTCGCTTCCAGGCGCCGATGCACAACCTTACGCCGAACACAGTGCACACGGAACGCTACGACGACGCTTTCCTCCGCTACCGCCACTGGGCGCACAACATCTACAGAGAGACCGCCACGGTCTAGAGACGGCTTTCACATTTCGATTTCGTCCTCATGGAAAGGAATGCTCTATGAAACGACCTAAAATTGCCGTGACCATCGGTAAGCACCACTACCAACGGATGATGAACGCTGCAGCCTGGGCTGCGCTGAAAGACTTCGCCGAGGTCGTCCATCACGACGGCCCTGAGCCCGCCACAAAAGAGGAGCTGCTCGAGCTACTCGCGGACGTCGACGCTTGCATCACCAGCTGGGGCGTCGCCTGTCTCGACGCCGACGTTATCGCCGCCGCACCCAAACTCAAGGCTATGGCCCATATGGGCGGCAGCGTCAAGCGCTTCGTTTCCAAGGCGTTGTGGGAACGCGGCATCCACGTCACCTCCGCCGGGCCGGCGCTGGCCCGCGACGTGGCCACCACCACCCTCGGCCTGATGATCGTGGGCGCCAAACGCATCTGGCCCCTGGGACGACACGTCCGCGAGGGCGGCTGGCGTGAAAGCCCCTACTGGCCCTCGCGCGAGATCCACGGGGAGACGGTGGGCATCATCGGCGCCAGCCACGTGGGTCGCTACGTCATCGAGCTGCTGCGCCCTTTCAACGCCACCGTGCTCCTCTACGATCCCTATGTCTCCGCCCAGGAGGCGATGGAGCTGGGAACGACCAAGGTGGATCTGGAAACGTTGTTGCGACGCAGTGATATCGTCTCGCTTCACGCGCCGGCCAAAGCCGACACGTACCACATGCTCAACGCCGAACGGCTCGCTCTGATGAAGGACGACGCGCTGCTCATCAACACCGCGCGGGGCTCCCTGATCGACGAAGAGGCGCTCATCGAAGCGCTGAGCGCCGGGCGCTTCTTCGCTTTCCTTGATGTGACCGATCCTGAGCCCCCCGCTCAAGACAGCCTTCTGCGCACGTTAGAAAACGTCGTCGTCACCCCCCACCTGGCGGGGTGCATTGAAGACTGCGGGCACATGGGGGAGATGGCTGTGGAGGAACTGCGACGTTTCTTTAGCGGCGAACCGCCGTTGTACCAGGTGAAGCCGGAGATGTTCGAACGGATCGCTTGAGATGCTCCCCGAGACCCTGCCCCCACCGGGCACCCTCTATCTCGTACGCGGCGCGCCTAACCCCTACGGTGCGCGGGAAGCGCGCCTCTTCCTGTTACACGGCGATCCGCTGGCCGCGCCCGTGCGGGCTGTGGTCCCGTGCGACGGCGTCCATCTGCCGGACGCCGTCGAGCGTCCGGTGGAGCGACCTTTCCGCTTCCGTATCCTGCACGTCAACGATCTGCACGGCTGTGTGACGCGCCACACGGAGCAGGGAGAGCTACCGGTCCTCTCGCGCGTCGTCTGGCGACTACAGACGTTGCGAGCCCGTTCCCATCCCGACGCCGATACGGGCGTTCTGGCCTTCTTAGGAGGCGACAACTTTGGGGGCCACCTTCTGGAGGAGAGGCCCGACGAAGGTTATCGCCTCTACTCGGCGGCCGGCTTTGACGCCGGCGTGCCGGGCAACCACGACTTCGACCGGGGGGTGGAGGCCCTGGCCGAGGGTCTCCGTCGGGGCGCGCGTTTCCCCCTGCTCATGGCCAATCTGCTGCCACACCCCGCGCTGAACGGTCTGTGCTACCCGGCCGCGGTGATCGTCCTCAAAGGAGTGCGGATCGGCCTCGTCGGTCTGACGACGCGGGGCGAGCTCAAGGCGCACGTCGACGTGCGCCTTGGGCACCCGCTGGAGGCGCTCCACAATCTTCTCCCGGCCCTGCGCCCCTTGTGCGACGTGCTCATCGTGCTGAGCCATCTGGGTTACAACCTGGCGACGCCCACGGCCACCGTGCGCGATGTCGGAGACGTGGAGCTGGCGCAGACTCTCCTTCCCGGCAGCGTCCACCTGATCGTAGGCGGACACACCCACCAACCTCTGAACGAGAACCGGCTTGACGTGAACAACGTCGTCAATGGCGTCCCCATCGTCCAGGCTGGCGCGGAGGGACGGCACGTGGGGGAGGTAAACGTCACGGTGCGCGGCCGGAGCGTCGCGGTGACCAGCGCACGCCTCGCGTGGACATCCGATCTTCCGACGGAGAAGCATTTTGAAGAGGCGCACGTCCGCCCGCTTCTGGCCCAACTGCGCCGACAGGCGTCGCGCATCCTGGGGCACGTGGCGGAGCAATCCGACCTGGGCGCCGACGCCGTGCACAACCACCTCGCAGCCGGGGAATCGGCGTTGATGAACTTTTTGACCGACGGTCTGGTCGCCCGGTGTCAGGCCGCCGGACGCACGGTTGATTTTGCCATGCTGGACGGCCATTGCGTCCACGCCGGTCTGCCGGTGGGCAATCCGCTGACGCTGGAGGATTGGCGGAACGTCATGCCCTTCGTCGATAGTGTTGAAATTTTGGAAATAAGCGCGGGTCAACTCCAGGCATTGTTGCAAGACAACGCACATCGCGTCGATCGGCCCGACGAACCCTACCTCGCACGCGGCTTTCTACACTTCAGTCGCCACGTGCGCTACAAGATCGCCCTGGGCAGCGAACGCGCAGCCGCCCGCGCTACCCACATCACCGTCGGCGGTGTTCCGTTGGACGCTGCACCGGAGCGGGCCTTCCGCGTCGCCTGCACCGGGTGCACCCGCCGGCAGGCGCGGGTCTGGGAGCAGCACACCGCCGGGTCTCACCTGCACCTTTTCCGCGTCGAGGCTCTGCCCCGTCGCCCCACAGGCCTGGTCCTGCGCGACGAGCTGGCCGCCTACATCGAAGAACACGGCGGTGTGACCGAGGCAAGCGGCGCCCGGCGCGACGGTCGGTTGATCATCACATGAAGCGGATAACTCGGGTAAAACGTTGTTTTGACGCCACGCCGTACGGCGTGGCTCACTACAATCAGGGGCGCAGGCTGGGGATGCCCCCAGGGTAAGGTTTCGGAAGTTCAAAGTAGAGTCATCTCATCACGCTCAAGAAAGGAGCACATCTCAACATGTCAACCACACGCAGGCTCAACCGCATTTTACGCGCGGACGGAAAGGCGCTCATCGTCGCCCTGGATCACGGTCTGCTCGACGGCCCGTGCAAGGGACTGGAGCGCCCGGGCGAGACCATCACCCAGATCGTCGCCGGAGGCGCCGACGCGGTGCTCACGTCGTACGGTATAGCCAGGCGCTTCGCCAAAGAGCTGGCCCGCGTAGGCCTTATCTTGCGCATCGATGGGAACGGCACCCGCCTCGGTTCAGGCGAAGCGGGCAGCGCCCTGCTCCTCAACATCGAGAGCGCACTGCGCCTGGGCGCCGACGCTGTGGCCGTCAATGCCTTTCCCGGCGCAGCGGAGGAGCTCCGCAGTCTGCAAAACCTGGCTGCCGCCGTCGAGGCCGCCCACCCCTGGGGGCTGGCCGTGCTCGGGGAGATGGTCCCCGGCGGCTTCGACAGCGACCCAAGTTGGCGCACCCTGGAGAACATCGCGCTCTCGACGCGCATCGGCGCCGAGATGGGCGCCGATCTGATCAAGACACCCTACGCGCCCGGTTTCGAGCGCGTCGTCGAGACCACCTACACGCCGGTGGTGATCTTGGGAGGCGCCAAGCGGGGCAACGAACGGGCCATGCTTACAGACATCAAGGCTGCCGTGGACGCGGGCGGCGCCGGGGTGGCCATTGGACGCAACATCTTTCAATGCGCCGCTCCCCGGGCGATGACGGCCGCCGTAGCCGCAATTTTGCATAACTCCGCCACCGTCGACGAAGCCCTGTCCATACTGGAAAGCGACCGGGCGTGACCAAAGCAAAGCCCGACCCCGGTGAGACACACCTGGTTATTTGAAATTACGGTATAAGGTGCAACGCACCTGCGATTACCCGATCATGGGGGCTAAAAACCCATCCCAGCATGCACGAAATAGCTATTTTCAAACGAAGGAGAAGCGATGAACTTCTTAGACGAACGCAGGCTTTTGGTGAAAATATCCCGTCTCTACTACGAACAGGATATGACTCAAAGCGAGATTGGGAGCCAACTGCGTATCTCCCGCCAAAAAGTCCAGCGCATGCTCCAACGAGCGCAGGAGGAGGGCATCGTACGGACCTGGATCCAACCCATCACGGGCGTCCACGCCGATTTGGAGCAGGAGCTCGCGGAGCATTTTGAGCTGCGCGAGGCCCTGGTGGTGGAGACGGTCGCCTACGAGGACCAGGGCATGGTCTCGCGGGAGCTGGGCGGCGGCGCAGCGGAGTACCTGCTGCGCATCCTGGAGCCCGGCGACAAGCTCGTCATCAGCAACTGGAGCCGCACCATCGCCGGCATGGTCGACGCTCTGCGCTTCTCCACGGTCAACTTCACCGAAGAGGTCACCGTCATCCAGGGACTGAGCGAACTAACCTACACCATGGCGGCTTCAGGCCCCTCCGATCTGACGCGGGAGCTGGCGAAGGTGCTGGGCGGTCGGGCGCTGCTGATCCCCGCGCCCGGCGTCGCGGCCAACTCCATGGCCCACGACGTCTTCTGCGCAGATCCCATCGTGGCGCACATACTCGATGAGGCCCGCTCTGCCGACATCGCCTTCATGGGGATCGGTGCAGTCGCGCCGGAGCCTGCGCCGCCGTGGGGGGACATCGTCTCCGAGCACTGGCTCCCTGACCTGCGTCGCCACGGGGCCGTGGGCGAGATCAACCTGCACTACTACGACGCAGAGGGGCGACTCGTCTCCTCGGAGCTGGATCAACGACTCGTCGGCCTGACCCTCGACGAGATCCGCCGCCTTCCCCTCACCGTCTGCGTCGCCGGAGGGAAGGGCAAGCTGGAAGCCATCCACGGGGCGTTGAAGGGTAAATTGACAGACGTCCTCATCACCGATCACATAACAGCCGATCGGCTGCTGAACGCCCACGCTGAGGTGACAAAGGAAGCATAGCCTGACAGAAGAGGCCTTACGCTCAGACCTTCAACAGCGGGCGCGTGCCCTGCAACACCCCGCCGTAGGGGCTTTCTCCCAGCTCGGCCTGCTCCAGAATCTCCTCCAGGATGTCGGCCCCGGTGCGCCCCGTGCTCTCGCTGATGGCGACCCGTAGATCGCGCTTGAAGGCGGACGTGAGATCCTCCCCTGTCGCCAGGCGGACCAGAGCAATAGCCTTCACGGCATTAGCGATGGCATAACGCGGTTCGATGCGCTCCAGATCCTCGAAGAAAAAGGTGCAGCTGGTGAACATGCGCTGCCGATGGACCTGCGCTTGCAGAAGCTGCAAAACGCGTCTCTGACGACAGAAGGGGAAATTCAGGTTGTGTTCCCGCAGGAAAGCCACCCCGTCCAACTGCCCCAGGAAAACGCGGATATAGTCGTCGCGCAGTTCCCAGGGGGGAACACCCAGGGGTTCCACCATATCGACGTAGATCTCGTCGAGGGCACAGGAGAGATTGTCCAAAGCCCGTCGAAGGGCACCTTTCCAGTAGTTAAGGCCCTCGGTGCACTCACAGCCCGTGACCCATCGCCCCAGGTTGTGTGGGCAGCTCCACGCCGTATCCTCCTTGATCTCGAGCTCAATCTCAGGCGGGTGATGACGCAAGTACTCTCCAAGTGTCGTCACCTCGTAGACATCGTGGCGCTGGGGTGTGGTGATGGCCCGCAGCACCTCCACCCCGTGCCGGTGATGGTGTCCGAAAGTCTCACCGTCCGTCGCCAGCAACGTCAAGGAATCCGGATCCGCATCGTTCAACGCGCCGTTGATCCAGGCGCGGGCGTATTTCACGGGCGGCATGTTGAAGGAAAAGGCGTTGGAAAGATGCCGATCCCGAACAAAAGCGGTGATAAAGCGATCTCCCCCCAGCGGGATTTTGTAAGGGCCGGCTCCTCGGGAGAGGTCGCCTTTCACCTGCTCGTCGGAGAGGATCACGAACCAGAGAGGAGCCTGAACGACGACCTCCAAAGTGGCGTAATCCACGGCCATCTCAGGCAACCAGATGCCATCTGGCCAGAGGCCGAAGCGGTGACGGAAGCTGGTAAGCCCCCAATGGATCTGACAGCGCTTATCCCGCGTGCGCGCCAGGGGCAAGATGGTGTGATGGACGGCCTGCACCAACCCATTGGTCACCCCGTGGTATCGGTAGTACTGCTGCGCCGAGCGGACGATGCCCCGATAGGTGTCGGGCGCCTCCAGATCCATCCAGCGCGCCAGCGTGTCGCCGAGGTTGAAGCTGATCCGATCAAAGTTCCCGGCCTTGACGTTGGGAGCGTAACATTCGTCCGTGATGCGGGCGTTCCAGTTCTTATAGGGGGCCGCCTCCGGTTCAACACGATAGATGCCATCGAGAAAGGGATCTTCGCGGGGCGGCTGGTAGAAATGCCCGTGCACACAGAGAAGCGGTTTAGTACTCATCCTTTGACTCCACGGAAATAACCGGTAAAACTCGGAGTTTTTCGAAACTTGATACTATTGAGCTAACGATTGACCCTGTCTTCTCAATAAGTTGGGGAGCTGTGGCCGGCCCCTGCGCTTGCGCTCAGGACATGCTCCCGACCGAGCTCCAGCGGGCACGGTCCCCGGCTTTGGGCTTCCTAGCCCACGCAGGAGCCTGAGCGAGTCGCCCCGGTTTATTGAGATGAGACGATTGCCCCATTGCTTCAAGTGGGAACAAGCCACTCAGGGACCAAAACCACTACAGGTAGGGGGGGAGGTCTACTAAAAATCCGAGTTTTGGGATCTTTTTTCAGGTGAGTCATCCTTACAAGGAGGGGTGAACGGCGATGGCGCGGCGATAGAGGTCGATGTACGTGCGGGCCGAAGCGCCCCAGGAGAAATCTTTCTGCATGGCTCGACGCTGCACGTCCTGCCAGCGCTCCTGACGGCGATAGACGAAGAGCGCCCGCCGCAACGCCCCCACCAACGCCTCCGCCGTGTAGGGGCGGAAGACGAAACCGGTGCCCAGGTTGGGCTTATCATCCAGGTCGGTGACGGTATCGGCCAGCCCCCCCGTCGCACGTACGACAGGTACAGCACCGTAGCGCATGGCGAGCATCTGACCCAATCCACCGGCCTCAACAAGACTGGGCATAAGGAAGATATCGACGCCGCCGTAAATCTGGCGGGCAAGACGCTCGTCGAATCTGATGTAGGCCCGCAGCTGCTCAGGGAAGCGAGCCTGCAAATCACGCAACTGAGTCTCATAGTCGGGATCACCGGTTCCCAGCACCACGGCCTGGACGTTCTCCTCCGCCAACATCGTCTCCAGCGCCGGGATCATGATATCGAGCCCCTTAAGACGGTCCAATCGGGAGACGACGCCGAGGAGCGGAATGTCGTCACGGGCTCGCAGGCCCGCTTCACGCTGCAGGGCCGCCTTGTTGACACTGCGCATGCGCAACGATGTCACATCAAAGACCTGAGGCAGCGCCGGATCCGTCGCCGGATTCCACGCCTTCACGTCAATGCCGTTGAGCACGCCAAAGAAGCGGTCCTTACGCTGCTGCAGAAGGGCTTCCAGGCCCATGCCGGCGTCGGAGGAGAGGATCTCCCCCGCGTAAGTGGGGCTCACGGTGTTCACGAGATCGGCGTTGGCGATGCCCTGAGCCATCCAGTTCACCTGACCTGGAGGCTCGACAGGCAAATGACAGATCGCCTCCATGCGGGCGAAGCGCAAAATCAGCCGCCCACAGATGCCCTGATAGGCCAGGTTGTGAATCGTGTACAACGTCGCTATATCCTTGTAGAACGCCTCGTCCCGACCGTAGTATTTCAACCAGGAGACCACGGGGGCGGTATGCCAGTCGTTGGCATGGATCACGTCCGGCTTCCAGGAAAGCTGGGGCAGCGCAGCGATCACGGCGCGGGAGAAAAAGGTAAAGCGTTGGGGATCGTTGTTAAAGCCGTAGACCTGCTTGCGCGAGGAGAGGTACTGATCGTTCCAGATGAGGTAGACGGGCAGATCATCGATCTCCGTCTCCAGCAGCTGGATGGGCGCTTCGCCGGGACCCAGGGGAACACCGATGGAAGGCCCCACCCGCCGAAATTCGTAGTCCTGACTGCGGATCCCGCCGTACCAGGGAATCAACAGACGCGCGTCCAGGCCGAGATGGCGCAGGGCCTTAGGGAGCGCGTTGGCCACGTCGGCGAGGCCTCCTACCTTCGCAAAAGGCACAGACTCAGAGGCCAGGAAAAGCACATTCAAATGGTTGTTCATCTTCATCCCCCCACAGTAGAGTGCGAACAGGATACTCACATTATAACCGAGTTCAGCTAGAGGGCAACGAGAAGATAGAGCCATGAGTCAGGCAAGAGGCGTTTTTCACTCCAGGAGGAGCCAACCAGGACCTCACCGAAAAGGGGGGAATCGGATTTCTAGTCGGTCATCCCCTATACCCAGCGGTTTTGACGACGATACGCTTGCCGCCCTGTCAAGTCTTAACCGGTGGATGAACGTCGCCAGGCGAGGCTTCTTCTCCGCCCGCTGACAACTTATGTCACAGAGACGAGATGCCTCGATTCGCCCCCGGCACACGACGCCGCTCACTCACACGGCACTCCACTGCGTTCCATGCCTGACTACAAGCGGGTGAACACCCCTCTGTCTATCAGATCACCCCTGACGGAACCCTAGATATGGGGGCGAGGTCTGGAGAAATGCGGGGAGAAGAGAAGATGGACTTCCCCAGACGAGCAAAGGGGAGACTGCGGCGCGGCGGCGGACGCCCCCAGTCTCCACAGACTCAGAGATGATTCAAAGCCGCAGCAACGTCTTCCAGCAACAGATCCTGGTTGAAGATCCCCTTTTCCAGTAAGGCGGCCACCTGCATGTTGAGACGCTCCCGCTCCTCTATGGTCAGCTCTTTGGCCGTCACGACGATCACCGGCAGCTGCCGTGTCGCCGCGTTGGAGCGCAGCGTCTCCAGCACGGCGAAACCATCCATCTCCGGCATCATGAGATCTAACACCAACAGATCCGGTCGGCTCTCTTCGATCTTGGCAATGGCCTCCATACCCCCCGAGGCCACAGCTACTTCGTAGCCTGCGCCCTCCAGAATCCGCCGCAGCAGCTCGCGGTCCTCCGCGCCGTCGTCGACGACCAGAACGTAATGCGGACGCTCTTCCTTCGAGAGACGCTCCAGGGCATCCAGCAGCTCCTGCTCCAGGATGGGCTTGACCAGGTAATCGGTGACGCCCAAACTGAGCCCTTTGTCCCGATCGCTGACAATGGAACAAACGATGATAGGGATGTCCCGGGTCTCGGGATCAGTCTTGAGCGCCTGGATCACGTCCCAGCCGTCCTGATCGGGCATCAGAATGTCCAGGGTGATGGCGAAGGGTTGCAACCGCTTGGCCTCCGCTACGACGCGATCCCCTCGCGTCAATCCCACCACGCGATACCCCTGCTTCTCCAGATAACGGCGGAAGAGGGTGATCACGCCCTCGTCGTCGTCCACGGTGAGCACGAGGCGCTCCTTGCCCCCGGGTCGTGGCCGGGCGACCTCTTCCTCAGGTTGCTCCGGTGGTGGGCCCTCGATGGGCAGGGCGACGTAGAAGGTCGTCCCTACGTCCACGGTGCTCTCAAACCAGATCCGCCCACCGTGCGCTTCGACAAAGCGTTTACTGACAGGCAAACCCAGGCCCGTCCCACCGTAGCGGCGCGTGGACGAGGAATCAACCTGCTGAAACTCCTGAAAGACGTAGTCCGCTTTTTCCGGCGGAATGCCGATGCCGCTGTCCTTGACGGCCACCACAACCTCGTCCCCTTCCTGATAGGCCGAGACGCGGATGTACCCCTCGTCGGTGAACTTGGCCGCGTTGCCCACCAGGTTGAGAATCACCTGACGGATACGGCGCTCGTCGGCCACGATGGAGGGAAGGGGCTCTTCGATCTCCTGCTGAAGCTCGATGGGTTTTTCCTTGACCAACGCGATGGCCGTGGAGAGCACCCCTTTGATCACCTCTCTGAGATCCGTGGGCTGGAAGACGAACTCCATCTTGCCGGCCTCGATCTTCGAGAGGTCGAGGATATCGTTGATGAGGTTGAGGAGGTGACGACCGCTGTCGTAAATTGCCTGCAGGTCGGTCTGCTGCATCTCCGTCAACGGCCCGTCGATCTCCTTGAGCATCACGCGGGAGAAGCCGATGATGGAGTTCAAGGGAGTGCGCAGCTCGTGGGACATGTTGGCCAGGAACTCGCTCTTCAGGCGGTCGACCTCTCGCAGGCGCTCGGCCGTCTCCTGGGCGTCCTGGTAGAGGTTGGCGTTCTCCAGTGCGATGCTGATGCTCACCGCCGCGCTCTCCAGAACCGCCCGCTCGTGGTCATCGATCATAGGGTGGCCCGCCTGGCGACCGAGAGAAATCAGGCCCAAGACCTCGTCACGCAGCATCAGGGGGGCGGTGAAGGCCGCGACCAGGCCCAACTCATCAAGGATCTCGGAGAACAACGGAGCAGCCGGATAGGTATGCTGTTCGAAATCCCAGTGAATGGGACGCTTCCAACGAACAGCTGCCCCCACTCCGGGCATACCGACGAGGTCGCAGCCCTCCGTCTCTTCGATCTCCAGCAAACTGCCGTCGTGACGATAGACGACCACAGGGTAAGCCTTCAAGCCATCCCAGCGCCAGAGCATCGTGGGCATGTTAAAGTGCGCGGTGAGCACCTGGCCTACGTCACGCATCAGGTCACGGGGGTTCAGACTCGACGAAGCCACTTGCATAATCTCGTTCAGGAAAGCGCGACGCTCCGCCTCTTCGCGGGTCGTCTGGAGCAGCATCAGGTTTTCCAACGCCACCGAGGCCGCACGGGTGACGGTATCGTAGAAGCGCAGATCCTCCGACGAGAACTCATAGGGCTCTCCTGTGTATAAGATCATGATCCCATAGGGCTTGTTTTGCACGGAAATCTGCAAAGCCACCATGCCCCGCACGCCCAGATCGCGGTAGAGTTCCAGGTTGCGCTGGTCGAAAAGTGGGTCCGCCTCGACGTCGGCGGTGAAGAAAAGGCCTTTCTCCAAGAACACATCGTAGAAGTCCTGCCAGTAGATCAGAGGATAACGTTGCCCCGGCTTCGCGCCCGTCCCCTCGCGGGCCCACCCGGCGACCACCTCCAGAGCTTCGGGCGCTTCCTGGGGAACCAGAAGGGCAGCCACCACACGTTCGGCCTCAGGACGCCGGCTGAGGCCCAACACTGCCTCTCGCAGGATCTCCTCCGTGGAGGAGGCACGCCGGATATCGCGCGTGATCTCGTACAGCGCCCGTGTCTCCGTCAGTGCCTCAGTGGTCTGCTGGAAGAGCAGGCGGTTTTCCAGGGCCAACGCAATCTGTTCCTGGATCTCCCGAATCAGGGCCAAATCGTCCTCGGACCACAATACCTCTACCGCCTCGTCCTCTGCCCTTTCGACTTCCAATACGCCCACCGGCGTCTCGCGCAAGGCGATGGGCGCCGTAAGGGTCGCCGTCTCCCCCTGCTGCTGCACCAGGGGCTCGTTGGAGGGAAAGTCAGGCAGGTCCTCGGGCAACAGTTGATCGTAGATAGGTTCGACGCGACTGAGGTCATAGGTGTAACCGAGGATCTCCTGTCGGGCGGCGTAGGTAGCCCAGGTCTCGCCCGTCAGTCGGCGCTGTAACTCTTGCAGCTCTTCGTACCGCTCTTGAGCCTCCGTGAAAAGGCGCGCGTTGGCAATCGCGTTGGCCAGCTGCCCGGCGACCGTCTCCAAAACGGTAATGTCCTCCTCGTCAAAAGCGCCAAACTCCCGAGACTGAATGGTCATGGCGCCCAGGGTCTCACCGCGCGAGATCAAGGGCAGGGCCATCTCCGAACGGGTCTCCGGCAGGTAAGGGTTGACGTAGCGCCGGGTCTCATCCGCGACATCCAGGGAGATGCGCGACTGCTGTTGCACCACACACTGACCGACCATCGAATCGCCGCCCACCCGCAAACGGTGACCGATCTTCAGGAGCTGCCGGCCTTCCTCTCCGGTGCCGGCCTGCAGCACGGCCCAGCGTCCCGTATCATCCAGCAAAAAGACACCCGCGTAGTAGAGGTCAAAACGCTCTTTGACGAGCTCCACCGTCTGCGGCAAGAGCTCCTCGAGATCCAGCACCGAGGAGACCTGTTGGGTGACCTCGGCCGCCGTCTGCAGCTGCAGAGCGCGGGATTCCAGCACTCGCAGGCGCTGGTCGTTGATCATTGCCGCGGCCATCTGGCCGGCGATTGCCGTCATCAGCTCCACGTCGCCCTCGCCGAAGTCCGGCTCCCCCGGCTTGTTGATCGCCGTCACGGTGCCCAGCTTCTGATCCCGATATTGCACGGGGACGACGAGGATAGCACCGCACTGGGTGGCCTCCCGGCGGGCGCGGACCTCAGGGCTTTCTCGGGGATCAGGGCGCCCGGAAGGGGAGAGGGCGGGTTGACCTTCTCGCAACACCCACCCGCTCAGCCCATCCCAGAGCTCTTCGAAGGAGACCTCTTCCGCAATCATCTCTGCGCCCGGCCCGCCCCTGGCAAAATGTGTAATCTTTTTCTTATCCAGGTCAAAGAAGATGATAGCGACGCGGTCGGCCGGAAGCACCTCCGCCACTTTATCGGCGATCTCTTCAAGGACGACCGACAGATCCTCGAAGGAGATCACCATGCTGGCTACTTCGTAAAGCGCATTGGTCCGCTGTAGCGAACGCTCCTGCCGTTCCAGGAGCTGCGCGTTTTGAATGGCGACGGCCGCCTGATTCGCCAGCGGGGTGAGGAGCATCAGGTCTTGTTCGTTGAAATTGCGATCCTCCGGCCCGTTGGACACCGTGATCACGCCCAACGCCTCACCGCGAATCAGAAGCGGGAGAGCGAGGATGGCGCCGTAGTTCATCTCCTGACGCCGTCGTTGCACCCTCGGGCTTTCACGGGGATCAGGTTTATCCTTCGGAGAAAGCGCCGGCTTGCGCTCTCGAATGCACCAACCGGCCAATCCCTCCCAGAGCTCATCAAAATCAACCTGAACGACCTCAACGCCGGGCTCCAGGCCGGCAATCACAATATCCTCAACTTCCCGCGCGTCCACATCCACGAGGATGATCACCACGCGCTCCGCATTCAGGATACGCCGGATGCCCCTGCTCATCTCGTTGAGCAGCTCGGTGACGTTGCCAAAGGAGAGCATGGAGCGTTCCACGTCGTAAAGCGCGGCTGTCTGTTCCAGAGCATACTGAGTTTCCTCAAAGAGCGCGGCGTTTTGGAGAGCGTTCGCCAGCTGATCGGCCAGCATCTGCATGAAGGCCGTGTCTTCCTCGCTGAAGGCACCCCGCGCCTCCGATTGAATGGTCATAGCACCGAGCACTTCATCACGGCTGATCAAAGGCAACGCCATCTCGGAGTGGGTATCGGGAAGCAGAGGATTGTCGAAGCGGACAGCCTCGGCGCCCACGTCTAAGGCGATGCGGGCTTCCCGGCCGGCAATACATTGACCGATCATGGAATCACCGCCTACCCGCAGACGGTGGCCTTCCTCCAGCATCCGCCGTCCGGCTTCGCCGGTGCCGGCCCGCAGCTCGGCCCAGGTGCCGCTCGCATCCAACAGAAAGATACCCACATAGTAGAGATCGAAGCGCTCACGAATCAGCTCCACCGCCGTCTCCAGCAGCTGATCCGTGCGCAAAATTGAAGAGGCTGCCTTGGCGATCTGGGAGGCGGTGTACATCTGCGTGGTGTAATGGCTGACAGTCCGTTGCAAGGCGCGGCGGATATCTTCTTGTTCACGAAGGACAATCTGCTCACGCTCCTGCAAAAAGCCCCTCAAGAAGTTCTCGGTGTAAGCCTCGGTCTTATCCAACAGATCCGCAGCCAAAACACGGTCGCCGTCCTGATGTTCGCGGCAGAAACGCCGTAACGTCATGTTCAGACGCAGGATGGCATCTTCGGCAAAACCCTGGGCCGCGCGCTGCGCGCCCATATCCTGAACCTCCGCACGACCGTTCTCCTCCCGCAGAAATGCAAAGTAGGCTTCAGTGAGCTCCTCGGCGACCGACGGCAGTTGCGCCGGCAACACCGAAGAGCGATTCGAGAACAAGGTCGCCCGCAGCGCCTCCAACAGACGATCCCGCAACACACCTCGATGCTCTAGCAGACGTTGCATCTCGTGCTTTCTGAGACTATCCGATCTCTCCATAACCACCTTCTTCTACGTCCAAATGCCACTGCATTGAAATAGCCCTTAATATCGAAAGTTCCCGGCGACGTGGCACTATCCAGACGGTCACCGCAGCAGAAATCAGCCGAGATACTAATACTGAAAACTCCGGTTTTTAGCAACCTCTTTTCAGTGATGTCAAGCAGGATCAGCAGTAAAAAACCTCGGTCCCAAGGGCTCACTTCTCCAGATAGACTCCGTAGAACTCCAAATCTACACCCTCGCGATCCTCTTCCGTGATCTGATCTTCAACTCCCAACCACTCCGCGAGGGGCCGGAAACCCGGCTCACAGACCTGCCACGGGCCGATCAGTTTTCTGCTCTCTTCTAACGTAAGGAAATGATAAGGACTGCCCATCTGAGCGAACATATCGACAAACTGTTGCATCTTGGGCGTTATTTTATCAGGGTGCTTGGTCTCGAAGGTCGCGTAGAGCTTGCTCCCTGAAGGCACCCATGCATAGAGATCCGCCAGCAACGCCGCCATCTCTTCTTCCGACAAAAAGCAGGAGACGGCATTAAAGCCCACGGCGATCTTGCGATCCAGGTCGAAGATCTCCCGCACCGCAGAGGAGTTGAGGATCGCTTCGACGTCACGGATGTCGGTTTCCAGATAGCGGACGTTCTCGTTGTCACCGATCAGCTCCCGGGCGAAGTTTACCGTCACCGGATCGTTGTCTGTGTAAACGACTTTGGCCCCGGAGACCGTCTGGTGAATGTGATCCACGGTCGGCAGGCCGGAAGCGAAGTCGAGGAACTGATCAAAGCCCTCTTCCGCCAGACGCCTGACGGAGAAGTTCATAAACATACGCAGCATGCGCACCCACTTTCGAGTTGAGGGCACCAGGCTGAGCATAAACTCCGCAGCCTGGCGATCCACCTCAAAGTTGTGGTTTCCTCCGAGTACGTAGTCATAGACCCGCCCGGCGTTCGGGACATCGGTGTTCATGGTGAGATTTTCAGACATTGTTCACTCCTCTGTTGTGAATAGGTTTATGGATAATTTCCACAGCTTTACGTCTCCCCCTCGTGCCCGTCGCCCGAGGGGCTGCCTTCGTCCTCCTCGTCCTCGGGAGCAACCAGAGGACCGGTGCCTGGAACGGACAGGGGGCCCGTATCCGGCTTGCGCTGCCGCTGCCATTCCGGCCCACCCAGATGGACGGTGGTGCGACGCGCCTCCAACGCCCGGCCCACCTGTCGCGCGGCGGTGCGCAACACATCGTGGACGTCGGCCGCCGCCTGCAGTTGTCCCGCAATCTCACGGATCAGCTGCTCGCGCCGCGCCCGCGCCGCCGTGGCCTGCAGCTGATACTGGTTCTGAACCGCCACGGCTGCCTGGGCCGTCAGACTGCGCAGACGCCGCATGTCCGCCTCGTCGAAATCCACCCGCTCCCCGTAGATAGCGTTGATATAGCCAATCCAGCGCCCACCGACCACCAGGGGGACAAAGAGGGTGCTCTTGGCCTTGAAGCGCTGCGCGTACAGAGCACGAGCCTGGGCATCCAGGCGAGGATCCTCGTCCACGTTCTCAATGAGCGTCGGTTTGTCGGGCCGCAGGAGCTCGGAGGCGGAAGGGAAGTCGCGCAGGCGATAACGACCGCTGAGCGCCTGCGATTCTAAGGTGGTCCACCGCGCCATAGGAATGCTCCACTCCGGCATCTCTGCCTCCCAGGGGCGGTCGAAGAGGTTCAGGCTGACATTGCGGTCGGCCTCTCCCAGCAGGGTGTGCTCGCGCAGAGCATCCAGCACGTCAGCATAGGATTGAGCCAGGTTGATCTCGGCGCTGGCGCTGAAGAGCAGCTGCAATTCCTCCGAGCGTCGCCGGGTCTCCTCCAGCAGGTTGATATTCTCCACGACCACGGCCACCTGGTTAGCCAGCGCGCCGGCCAGCTCGCGGGTGTCAGGATCCAACAGCCGATCTTCGCGACGGCGGATCATGGCGATAAACCCAATCTGAGCCACGGCTGTGCGGATCGCCGTGTAGAGCACACGATCCAGAGCGTAATCGGAGGAGAGATTCAGGGCTTTAAAGAGCCGCAACGGCTTACCCAACTCCGGTCGCGTCAGTCCCTCGAAAAAGATACGCATATCCGGCGGAAGGACAAAGGGCCGCGACTCTTCCAAGACGTCCTGCCCTTCGGGTAACACCATCGCTTGCGGCTGAACCTCTCCGCTCTCCACGTCCTGGTAGGTAAAAACGGCCACGGCCATGTCCAGGCCCTCGGCCAGGACCGTAGCGATTTCGTGCAACGCCTCCTCGGCGTCCGTCGTCGTGGAGGCCGTACGCAGCACCCGGTTCAGCAGCTCCTGCCGGCGCGCTGTGCGCTGCGTCTCCTCGAAGAGCCGGGCGTTCTCCAGGGCAATGGCGACCTGGTCACTGACACTCCGCACCAGATCCATCTCCTCCTCGGTCCATTCCCGATCGGGAGCCGAAAGGGAGAGAACCGCCAGGGTCTCATCGCGGTAGCGCATGGGCGCCATCAGATAAGGCGCGCCGCCGTCCACCACGACCCGGTAATCCATCTCCCCCGCTACCAGGTCCTCTGGCACCGGCATAGGGAGCACCGGATGGATGTCCACGCGGTCGTACTCGTAGGCTTGAGGGCGGATGCGGTTGATCACCCGTGCCCATCCCTGGCGCCGCTGCTCACGCTGCAGCGCCTCCAGCTCCGTGAGAGCGGAGTGCGTCTGCTCCAACAGACGTGCGTTCTGCAGGGCGACCGAGACCTGTGCAGCCAACATCTCCAGCACCTCGACGTCCTCGTCACTGAAAGCGTTGCGCTCGGTGCTCTGCACATCCAACACCCCCACTACCTGCTGATCCTGATCCACCAGCGGCAGCGCCATCTCTGAATGCGTCTCGGAAAGCTCCGGCGTATCGAACCACACAGCATCCTCGCCGACGTCCAGCGCGACGCGCGGCTCTCCGTATAAGGCCACGTTCCCCACAATGCCCTGTTGTCCGACGCGCAGGCGGTGACGCCGTGCCAGCATCTGCCGTCCGCCCGGTGAAGAGGCCGCCCGCAAGACGGCCCACTCGCGCTCGTCGTCGAGCAAGAAGATGCCGGCGTGATAGAACCCAAAATGTTCAGAGATCGCCTCCACCGTGGTCTCCAACAGCAAGGAGACTTCGCGCACCTGGCTCGCCTCGCGGCTCACCCGGGCTACTCCCTCAAGCTGCCGTCCACGCCGTTCCAACGCCATCGTCCGCTCCTTGACCTGCTGCTCCAGGGAGATAATGAGGTCGCGCAGACGATCACTCATCTCGTTGAAAGCGCGGGCCAGGAAGCCGATCTCATCGCCACTCTTGATGGGGATTTTGTACTGCAGGTCGCCGGCGCCGATGATAGCCGCCCCTTCCGCGAGTTCTTGAAGCGGCGAAACCACCATCCGCTGCACGAAGAAAAACAGCAAAGCTACCAGGAGAATGCCCAGTCCCGTGATGGTCAACGAGGGCACAAGGGACAAGAGGGGCGGTTCCACCAGATGAGCGGGTTCCCCCACGACCACGTAAATCGTCTCGTCGCTCTGCGGCAGGTACACCTCTTCAAAGACCACGTAGACCCGATCGTAGGGCACGACGCGGCGAATCGTCGGCGAGGACTCCGCGCCGAGATCGGCCAGATCTGGAACGCGGGTGTTGCCCTTGCCGGGCACGGAGTGATAGATCGCCAGTCCGTTTTCCAGCACCACCGCCGCAAAGGCCATCTCCGGCTGGTCCTGAATGCTATCGCGCAAATACCCTCCCAGATCGGGGAGATCGTGGATGGTGGTGATGTAAGGGGAAACGGCCTGCACAGTCTTGGCCAACTGGCGCGTGATGATCTCCCCCTTGCTCAAGCTGACGTCACGGTATTGAGCCTGGAAGCGCCCGCCGAAATAGGCCGAAAGCGGCAGGATGATCAACAGGGGCAACAGACCTACCACAAGCGCCAATCGCCAACGCAGACTCAAAGAGCTCTGAACCATCATGGGCCTCCCAAAGCAATCGGAAAATATCGCACGACGCGCGCCGCAAGCAAAACCTCCACCGAGGCGTCCAAATCCCAGTATTGAGCAGCGGCGATGTTGATCGCCAACACGTTACGTTGGGCAGGTTGGGGGGAGCGGGTCTCCGCATCCACCCCGCGCAGCAGGTCGAGCGTTAACTCGGCGGCCTTTCGCCCTTGTTCGTATCCAGAGGCCACCAGCCCGCCCGCTACGCCGCTTTCGATGGCGTGCAGATGCAGTCCGAAGATCGGCTCGGGCGAATTCTGCAGCGTCCACCGTAACACAGTAGACTGCGGCACAGGCACACCCCCCGCATCGACCAGCGCGCTGTAACGACCCAACAGAACAAGATCAACATGGGGCACTTCTTCCAATATGACCTCCTGCCACGTCTCCCAACCGTCCACCGACCGAGTCAACACCTCTCGCAGCGCCGGCTCTTCAGCGTCGGATAACGCCGTCCGCACCTGTGCAGCCTCAGCAACCCCACTCAACGAGGCGTCACTGAGAAAGAGCACCTCCTTCGGAGGCGATCTCATCATCGACGCAGCCAGACGCACCGTCTCCACGGGATGAACGAAGTCTAGCACGCCGACCGCGTTGGCCCGCTCCAGGCCCTGTCCCCAGGCTACATCACTGAGACCACAGAGGACAAAACGCTGTGCAGGATCAGGATAGCTCTCCAGGATCCACCGTGCAGCCTCGTCGTCCACCAAAATGACGATGTCCGCGCCAAAGTCCTGAATCTTGCGGATGAGCGTCTCTTTTCGCTTCTCCAGGGCCTCGGGATCACGCGACGTCAGTTCAGCATAAAGGGCGCACTCCTCCAGCAGCAGATTCCCTGAGACCAGATCATAGCCGTTCTGCGCCAGGGCCTCCAATATCCCCACCCGCACGCGGTCGGACCAGGCATCTCCCGCGCCGTAGCTGCGCACGATGAAAAGCCGTAAAGGGCGCTCCTCACCGGGCGCGTCTGCTGTGAGGGTCGGCGTGGGGGTGAGGGGCGCCGACGCATCACAGGCCGTCCCCAAAAGAAGGAAGACGAACGTCAGCAGCGCGAAACGCCATCCGTGCCGGATCATCAACGCCTCCTGTTCTCTCCTCCAGAACCTTCACGGCCCGGCAATCCTGCCCCCACCAGCTGCAAGCGAGCGCGTTCCACTTCGAGGGCGCGCCCCAGCTCCTCGGCTGCGCTGCGCAAGATAGCGTCGATCTGCACCGAGGCCCGTACGCGACTTACGATCTCACTGCGGGCGCGCTCCTGCGCCGCGCTCAAACGGCTGTCCTCCAACAAGCGAACGTTCTCCAGCGCCAGGGAGAGCTGCGCGACGACCGCTTCGACCAGACGCCGGGCGTCCTCACCCCATGGCTCTTCGGATTCAAAGGTCAACACACCCAGCGTACGCTCCTGAAGGCGAACGGGCGCCAATAAGTGGTAGCGTCCGTCCTGCCGCACAACCTGCACCTCACGCAGAGCGCCAGGATCGACGGGCAGGGGAACGGCTTCCGGCCCCTCCTCCCGCACCTCCACGCGGTCGTAGAGATACGTCAGCTGCTGGTTGCGCCGCGCCAGAGCCCGTCGCCAGCCGCTGATGACCTCTTCCTCTTGATAGCGTTGCAGGCGCTCCACCGTGCGCCGGCTCTGCGCAAGCAGCCGGGCGTTCTCAATAGCTACCGCGATCTGATCGGCCATCAGCCGCAGAATCTCCACGTCCTCTTCGGTGAAAGCCGCCGGCTCTGTGGACTGCACGTCCAGCACACCAACGATCTCCCCTTTGAGCATCAAGGGGACGGCCATCTCCGAGCGAGTCTGGGGCAAATCCGGGTTATCGAAATAGACCGCGTCCTGGCCCACATCCAGGGCGATGCGCGGGCGACCCGTCCCAGCCGCATATCCTACGATCCCCACCTCTCCCACCCGCAACCTGTGTCCTCGTTCCAACATCCGCTGACCACCCTCCGAGGACGCGGCCTCCAACACAGCGTACTCTCCGGCGTCATCCAACAAAAAGATGCCTGCGTGATAAAAGCCGAAGCGTTCGGAGATAAGGTGGACGGTCTCGGTGAGCAGCTGCTCAAGCTCGCGAATGGCCGTGGCCTGCCGGGCCACCTCGGAAGCGGCCTCCAGCTGCACAGCGCGCTGGCGCAAATCGCGGGTGCGCATTTCCACCCGCTGCTCCAACTCCGCCAGCATCCCTTGCAAGCGCTCCGTAACGCGGTTGAGCGTATCGCCCACTGTGCCCACCTCGTCGCGCTGCGCGACCGCATGGCGGAGCCCCAGATCCCCTTTGGCCACCTGCTCGGCAGTGGCCGCCAGGCGGGAAAGGCGAAGGGTCACACGCCGCACACCCAAGAAAGCCATGACGACGAGAAGCAGGCCGAAGAGCAGGAAGCCCGTCAACAGGTACTGGCTCTGACGAGCGCTGGCTTTCGCCTGAACCTCGATTTCGTTAACCGCCGTATCCACCTGTTGCACAAGATCGGGAGCCGCAGCGTTGATGCGCTGCAGCGCCGCGAAGAGCTCTTCCTCGCCTTCGGCGGCCATAAATGCTTCCAGGTAGCCTCGATAGACCTGCCAGCGCTCCTCAGCCAGCCCCAGCTCCGTGGCGATGCCCTCGTTGGCCGCCGGCAGAAGATTGAGCTCCTCCGAACCCTCCTGCAGAGCTTCCAGATAGCGCTCGAACCGAGCGATTTCCTCGTACATCTCCGTCAGCGCCGCCGCGCGCGCGTCGGGGTCTTCGAGATCGTAGTACAGGTGGGCCAAGAAAGCCAACTTGTAGGTTCGCATGCGCTCCGAACCGGCGATGTTGATGGCCGGTGCCTCGCTAAGCACACGGTTCAAAGCATAACGCCCTGTTATCACGCTCATCACGCCCGCCAGGATCAGGGCCGCAAAGAGCGCGTTCATCCGCAAGCGGATGCTGGATTGAAAGGCGTTGCGTATCTTATCGAACATCAGCCGTCACCTCCGATCTCTGCCGTTTCGCGCCCCTCGCCGCGTCTCTCGTCCCCGCCGTCGCCCAGCGCCAGGTGGGCAACGGCGCGGTCGGCATCCAGTGCCTTCCCCAGCTCCCGCACCGCCTCCTCCAGAATAGCCTCAATATCCAGCTGGGCGCGGATGTTGGCGGTGATTTCGCCCACCTGTTGCTCGCGGGCGGCGCGGGCGCGGGTCTCTTCCAGCAGGCGGGCGTTCTCCAGCGCCAGGCTGGCCTGAGTGGCGACCGCCTCCACCAACCGGCGTTCCTCAGTAGCCCACGTCGCACGGTCCCGCGTCAACTCCAGGACGGCCAACAGCTGCTCGCCCCAGGTAATCTCTGCCCGCAGCGAGCGCCCGTCCTCCCCCTCGGGCGCGTCCCCAGCAGCCTCCACTGAGACGGGCTTAACATCCACCCCCGTGTATTGAAAGGCCATGGGCCGGGTGGCGATGCGCTGCCGCCAGACTTCGCGGCGATGTTCACCATAAACTCGCTCCATCTCCTGCAGAGCGCGTTGACTCTCCTCGTAGAGACGCACGTTGTCAATCGCCAGGGCCAGCTGGTCCGCCAGGGTCTCCAAGACGGCGACGTCCTCTTCGTCAAAGGCGCGCTCTTCCTTGGACTGCACGTCGAACACACCCAACAACTCCCCCCGCACCCGCAGCGGTAACACGATCTCTGAGCGGGTCTCGGGCAAATCGGGATTGTCGAACCAGCGCACATCTTCTCCGACGTCGAGCGCCACCCGGGATTGCCCGGTATCCAAAACGGTGCCGACGAGACCTTTTCCCCGCTGTAGCCGATGTCCTCGCTGCAACATCCGTTGTCCACCCTCGGACGAGGCGGCCCGCAGCACCGCGTACTCACCGCTCTCGTCGATCAAAAAGATGCCGGCGTGATAATAGCCAAAACGCTGTGTGATCCGCTGCACCGTCGTGGTGAGCAGAGCGTCAAAGTCACGGAAACCGGTGACGTCTCGCGCCA
Organism: Anaerolineae bacterium; assembly: GCA_049975525.1. Taxonomy (GTDB): domain Bacteria; phylum Chloroflexota; class Anaerolineae; order B4-G1; family SLSP01; genus G713. The sequence continues at coordinate 147,114 of JBNGCW010000001.1, read as the reverse complement.
CGGCGGCCGCCGTTGCCAGCTGCCCGGAGCGCTTTTCCAAGTCAGCGGTGCGAAGGGCCACGCGCTCCTCCAGCGCAGCCCGGACCTCTTCCAGAGCCCGGTTCGAGGCCCGCAGATCCGCTTCGATTTCATGTCGCTTCCGCAGATTGACCAGCTGCACGACGACCACAGCCGTCAAGGTCAAGATCACGGCTACCGCCGGCCAGATGACGTTCCGATATTGTTCGTAGAGCGCCGGGGGACGGTTTCGAATCTGACTGTCGGGCGGTAGTTTCTGCAGGTCAATCCCCCATCTTTTCAACTCGCGATAGTCAAAAATGTAACGGTTGGGGCTTTCTTTGAGCACGGGCACCTCTGCAACCGCAGCACCCCGCAGAATTTTGAGCGCCTGCCCGGCCGCCGCCTCACCCTGAGCATGGGCATTGGTCAGCATGCCTCCGACGAGCCCATGCCCCATGTAAAAGTCCCAAAGACCGTAGACGGGAACAGATGCGTTTTCGTAAATGATCTCCATGCTCTCTTCGTAGGTAAAGAAACGACCGTCCCGGTCGCGGTTGAGCAGCACCAGGAGGATCAACGTATCCTCCGGCAGGGTCTGCAGCGCCGGCAGCATCTCCGCCAAGTCGGGGTTCTCGTAGTAGCGGAAGTCGACGCGCGCCTCGTATTGAGGCGTGATTTCACGCAGCAGGCGCTGGTAGACTTGCCCCGTGGTGGTGGCGTCATTCACGACGACGATTTCGCGGGTGTCGGGGTGCAAATCCAGCATCACGTCCAGCGTAGCTCGGATGTCCACGTCTTCAACGACGCCGGTGAAGTACGACTCCACGCCCGCGAGCATGGCGTCCTCGAAGAAGTTGACGCCACAGAAGACGACAGGGACTTCGGGGAAGAGGGTCTCGTGATACGCCAGGATGAAGTTGAAGGCGTTGTTGTCGCTGACCAGGATCAGATCCAGAGGAACATCGCGATACTTCTCCGCGTAGAGAGCATACAACTGCTCGTAAAGCGCCTCGGTTGGGGCAAAGCGCTTGGTGTCCATGTACTCGACGTAGAGCTCCGGCGTCAACTCGCTTGCGGCAAAGACGTCCTTGATGCCGCGTGTGACGCCGTCCGTCCAGCTCAATCCCTGGTGGTAAGAGTGCAGCAAAAGCACGTGCGGCGTTTCAACTTGAGCGCTCACAGTCGGAGCAACAACGCCTCCAACGAGAAACGCAAGGAGCGTCAGGCACAACGCCATTCGGCTCGCCTTCAAAAGGCCAGAGGGCTTCACGCCCAAATGTTCAGGCAGATTCCACATCACCGGCCCCCTTTCCTGCATCCTCCTTGACCTCACGATCGGGCACCACCCGCACCGTGCCTCGGGCGTCGAGGGCCCGTCCCAACTCGCGGACGGTGCGCCGCAGGACCCCCTCGACGTCGGCAGAAGCACGCAACTCCGCCGTAATCTCACGCACCAGCCGCTCGCGGGCCGCCCGCTGCCGTGAGGCTTCCAACAAGCGGGCGTTCTCCATGGAGAGCACCAGGCGCTCCGCCACACCTTCCACAAACTCGGCGACCTCCGGGGACACCTGCTCATCTGCGAAACGCAAATTCACTTTTCCAATAACCTGTTCGCGCAACTTCAAAGGAACCGATAGGGTATCGTCGGTTTGCTCCGTCGGCAGCAGTTCGTCGCCGTCCTGGGGGAGCGGCGCGACGGCGACGCGGTCGTAGCGATAGCCTCGGGCCCTTCCTTCGCCCTCGACCGCCCGACGCCACGCTTCGCGTGTAAACTGCCCGGAGGCCGCCGTCAGCTCCTGGACTGTAGCCTGCATCTCCTCCAGCAGCCGCGCGTTCTCAATGGCCACGGCCAGCTGGTCGGCGACGAGCTGCAACACGGCGACAGTGTCTTCGGTAAAGGCTTCCGCCTCGCGGCTTTGCAGATCGAGCACGCCGATGACGTTGTGTCTCACGCGCAACGGCATCACGGCCTCTGAACGTGTCTCGTCCAGCAGTGGGTTTTCCCGATAAAGGGGGCTCTCCTCGACGTTCGAGGTCACCATCGCCTCCCGCGTCATGATCACGCTGCTCACCAGGCTCCCCCCACCGATGCGCAGACGCAGACCCTGCGCCATCACCTCGGCGGCGGCGTGACCGGCAGCTTTGCGCAAAACGGCGTACTCCCTGGCGTTGTCCACGAGGAAAAGGGCCACGTGATAGAGTCCAAAGTGCTCCTGAAGCAACGCCACGGAGCGTTCAAGCAGCAAATCAAGCGTGCGCAACGCTATGGTCTCACGCCCCACTTGGACGGCTGCTTGCAGTTTGCGCGTCCGCTGCTCCAGCTCCTGAGTGCGCCGCTGGATGGTAGCACGACTCTCCCGCAACTCCTCAAGCCGCGCGTGCAAGGCTTCCCGATGCTCCCGCACCCTCTCCAGAGCCGCGGCGAAGTTGCGCCAGCCCAGGCTCACGACGACCATCATCCAGATGACAATGCTGGCGATGATAAACACGTTGTCCCACGCTACGTCGGGACGCGCCGGACGCAACACCGCGTCAAAATAGTACTCGGCGACGAAGACGCCGACGATCGCCAACAGGCTGAGCAGGCCGAAGGTCACCGCGCCCCGTTCTCCCAGCAGGAAGCCGGCCATGAAGATGATCGGCAGGTAAGCGGGGACAATGCTCCCCCGAATGCCCCCGAAGATCAACGACGACACCAACACGAAAAACCAAAGCAGGGAGCAGAAGAGAACGCTGGCGACGCGCACCTGCCCCCGGCGCACCAGGGCCAGGAGCGCCAGATGCCAAGCTAAGAAACCGCCTACCAGCAGCGCACTGAGCCACATGTCCTGGGACGTTTGGTTAACCAGGATCACAACCGGACCCACCGCCACCAGAATGATCAACGCAGTCCAGATGACTCTGGACAGCAGCCGGGCGACACGCATCCGCTCGTCGTCCTCAAAAGTCGGGGGGGTGAGTTGTTCTCTCAACCAGGTCAACATCGTCTGCTTCTCCCCTCACTCACACGTTCTCTTCAGCCGAAGACGAGGCAGCGGGGCGGTCGGGAGCGGCGCGATCAGTCCACCCCCCCACCTGCACCGAAGCCTCCACCACGTTAGGAAGCTCGCCCAGCTCTTGGACGGCGACCCGCAGCAGGGCGTCCAGGTCCAAAGACTCGGTGAAGCGAGCGGCCATCTCGCCAAGCATGCGCTCCTGAGCCGCACGACGCTGGGTATCCTCGTAGAGTCGTGCGCTTTCCAAAGCTACGCTCAGCTGCTCCGTCAACGTCTCAATCAGATCGACCTCCGCTTCGGTCCACCCCCCATCTTCGTCGGACCTGACGACACGGAAGCCGCCGATCACCTGATCGCGCACCTTAAGCGGCACCACCAGCTCGGCACCGTCCACACGGGTCTCCGGGGAAAGACCTTCCTCCAGGAGTTCCCCGCGCACCGCCTCCAGGCCCTCCGAGGTGCTGCGATAACGCAAACCACGCCTTGAACGGAGTACATGCTCCCACGCCGCGCGGCTGACCTCACCGTAGGCCCGGCGCATGGCCGCCAACGCGCGCTCGCTTTCAGCAAAGAGTCGGGCGTTTTCAATGGAGACGGCCAGCTGACCGGCGAGGCCTTGCAACACCACCACGTCCTCTTCGCTAAAAGCCCCACCTTCTTTGCTCTGCACATCTAGCACCCCCACCAGATTATCGCCCACCAGGAGAGGCAGCGCCATCTCGGAGCGGGTTTCCGGCAGGTCTGGATTGTCAAAAAACACGGCATCCTCGCCCACGTCCAACGCGATGCGCGGTTCCAGATGGGTGATCACGTAGCCCACAATACCCTCTCCCGCGCGGAGTTTGTGGCCCCGGCGCAACATGCGCCGTCCGCCCGGACTGTTGGCAGCTCGCAGCACAGCCACTTCATCGCTCTCGCCCATCAAAAAGACGCCCACATGGTAGAAGCCGAAGCGCTCGCTGACCCGTCGGGTCACCTCGACGAGCAGGGTATCCAGGTCCCGAAGGGCTGCGATGGTAGCGCTCAGCTCGCTGGCCGTCTGGATTCGATGGGCACGACGTTCCGCGTCGCGCGTGCGCTCGGCGATACGCTGCTCCAGGGTGCCGATCAGGTTTTGCAGGCGATCTGTCATGGCGTTAAAGGCCTGCGCCAGGACCCCCACCTCGTCCTCTCGCTCTACGGGCACCCGCCGTTCCAGGTTCCCGGCGGTGATCTCGGTCACCGCTGCCGTGACCATCTCAATGGGGCCCACAATGCGCCGGATCAGCACCACGGCCAGCGCTATGGCGATGCCCGAGCCCAACAGCATCACCGCTCCCATGGAGACGAATTGCGTCATGACCACACGCCGTTCTACGGCTCGCGGCACTTCGATCAACAAGCCCGCCTGAAGAGAGGGAAGCCAGCGATACGTCCCGATGACCTCCTGTCCCTCATGGTTGATGTAAAAGGCTGTGCCGCCGCCCTCCGGCGAGGCATCACGCCGGAGCCAGTAAATAGTGCTCATCTCCCCCACGCTGCCGGGCTCCACGCTGCCCGCCAGATAGCGCCCCTCGCGGCTGAGAAGATACGTTTTGCTCCGCCCCTCGAAGCCTATCTCCCCCGCCAACACCCCGCCGAGATCGGCGAGATTAGCCCGCCCCACCAGCACGGCAACCACCCGCCCCTCCGAGGACCTCACCGGCCTGGCGACGATCAAGGTAGGCGTGTTGAGCAGGGGATCCAGAGCCATCGTCTCTACGTAAACGCCCTCCCGCCCCTCCAGGAAAAAAGCCTCGGAAGCATGGTACTCACCTTCTCGCAACACGTCGGTGGAGATCAGAATCTGACCTGTCTCACTATGCAAAAGCGAGAGATCGACGAAGGCCACTTTTTTGCGCAGGAAATCGGTCAGCCGCACTGCGATATCCGAATACGCCGCTTGGTGGGCCGGATCGTCATCAGCGGTGGTGAGGAAGGTCATCCACTGCTGCTGCAAGGCGCTCTCCGTGGACAAGATGGCGAGATCCCTCCGGCGCTCGTCGGCCCAGCGCTGGATCTCGCTCTCTCTAACCGCCGCCACGGCCTCCATCTGGCTCTGAATTCTCTGCGAGAGAGCGCGCGACACCAGCAAGCCTCCCAACCCGGCAAAGAGAAAAGCCAACAACAGCACCAGCATCAGGCTGAACCCCAGAATGTCGCGACGAATGCCCCCAAGCTTAGCCTGAGCGCTCACACTGCGTTCACTCATAGGACCCTCACTCCTTCAAGCTCCTCCCTCATCCCCCTCAAGGCTGATAGGGAACAAATTCCCAGTCTCGATTGACCACGTAGACCGCAAGGGAAGATCCTAAACGCTCGCCCTGATCGTCAAAGCCCCGAAAGGTACCGCTGACACCCCGGTAGTTTTCCAGGGTGCGCAGATAGTCGGCCAGAGCCTCCCCGTCGGTGGAGCCCGTCTCTTCAATGGCCAGAGCGATAAGGCGACAGGCGTCGGCGGCCGTCAGGGACCAGACCGTCCGAGGCGGCACGCCGTAGGTTTCCACGTAAGCTGCTTTGAACGTGTTGGCTTCGTCGGTGTTGACGTCCTCAGGCAGCGGCATCGTCGTCACCAGCGTGCCGACGGCGGACTCACCGCCGGCCATGGAGATAAACTCCGGGCTGTAGACGGCGTCTCCCCCCATGAAGCGCACCTTCTTGAACGCCGCCTCGTCCCGCAGCGCCCTGACGAGAAGGGCCGCGTCGGGATAGTAACCGCTGAAGTAGAGCAACTCCGCCCTGCCGCTCTCCAATCCGCTCAGGAGGTCGCTGAAATCCCGCTGCCCGGGCGCGATCTGGGTGAACAACGCCACCGTCCCCCCCTGCGCTTCCAGCGCGTCGCGGGCGGCCTCCGCCAATCCCTTCGCATACGCGGAGCCGTCGTGCACGAGGGCCACACGCTGCACATCCAGGGTCTCCACCATGAACTCAGCGGCAAAAGCGCCCTGGCGATCGTCGGGAAAAGAAAGGCGGAAAAAGAGAGGGGCTCCCTTCTGAGTCAGGTGAACAGCGGTGGCGGAGGGCGTCAGATGCAAGACGTCATGGGCGGCATAAACCTCCATGGCCGTCGCCACAGCGTCGGAGTTGTAAGGACCGATGACGGCGACCACGCCTTGTTCCACCAGTCGTTCGGCGGCGCGACGCGCCTCATCAGGATCGCCGCGATCGTCCATAACCAGGACCTCCACCGGTCGCCCTTGCAACAGGCCTCCGGCTGCGTTAATCTGATCCGCGACCACCTGGACCGCGCGTTGAAAGCCCTCGCCTTCGGTCGCCCACTGCCCCGTCATAGGACCTTGCACGCCGATTTTGATAGGCGTCGCCTCACGGGCACCGCAGCCAATCCCGCTTAACAAAACGCCCAGTATCAACAACAAACTTCCCCATATGCGCCGCATCAGGCCTCCTCTTCCTCTGATGTGAGCGTAACGATTTCAGAGGGACGCCCCAAGTAAACCTCCGCCTCTTTCACCTTCAACGAGTCACGTACCTCGGTCACCACCGTTTGCAAAATCCTCTCCATATCCAACGTCTCTCGAATCTGCGCGGTGAGTTCGCCCAGGAGCTGCTCGCGGGCCGCGCGGCGCTGAGCGTCTTCGTAAAGGCGCGCGCTCTCCAACGCCTGTCCCAGCTCCTCGGCCAGCCTCTCTAACAGACCCTGCTCCTCAGCCGTCCACGCGCCATCAGCATCCCCCTTATCGAAGCTCAAGACGCCGATGACGGATTCGCGCACGCGCAGCGGGACAATCAACGTGCTTCCGTCCTCCTTGCGCATGCTTCGCCGCCGCCGGACGGCTTCTTGCATCTCCGGGGTCCAATCATCGTCCCTGGCCGGCACAAGATCCGACGCCAAGTAATCGTAGCCCCGACTGGGACGGGCACGCAAAAGCTCGGCCCACGCCTGTCGGCTCAGCTCTCCGTAGGCGCGGCGCTCCGCTTCCAAGGATTGTTGAACTTCAGCAAAGAGACGGGCGTTATCCAAAGCAGTGGCGACCTGATCGGCCATGGTCTGAAACAGCGTAATCACGTCCTGGTCAAAGGCTTCGGGCTCCTGGCTTTGGATGGTGATAGCGCCAAGCACCCGACCGCGAGAGCGCAAGGGCAAGGCGCCTTCGGAGCGCGTCAGAGGCAGGTGCGGGTTCTCGAAGCGCACAGCCTCTTCGCCTACATCGAGGGCGATCCGCGCCTCGCCGTGCTCCACACACTGCCCAATCATGGAATCGCCGCCCACCCGCAGCCGATGCCCCTCCGCCAACATGGCCCGCCCGGCTTCCCCCGTACCGGCCCGCAACACGGCCCACGGCCCCTCTACCAGAAAGAGGCCCACGTAGTAAAGGTCAAAGCGCTCGCGGACCAGCGTGACCACTTCCTGCAGCAAGCGGTCGCGCTCCAGAATCGAGATGACCGCCCGGCTCACCTCGGCCGAGGCCTCCAGATACGCCGAACGTTGCTCCAGCTGCCGTGTACGGTCGGCGACGCGCTGCTCCAGGCTATCGATCAGCTCTCGTAACTGCTGCGTCATGCTGTTGAAGGCCCGCGCCAACGCCCCGATTTCGTCCGTCCGCTCTACGTCCGTCGCCACGAGATCCCGATCCCCGGCTGCGATGCGCTCGGCCACGTGGGCCAGGCGCGCCAGGGGCCCGGTGATGTTGTTGGTGATGACGACGATGAAAAACGAGACGAACAGAACCGCCCCCACGGCAATGCCGGCGTCCACCACCAGCATGGTGCGGATGCCCTGAAACGCCTCGCTGGTCTCCTGTTCGGCGATCAAGGCCACCTGGAACTCCGGCAGCCAATGGTAGACCCCCAACACCGTCGTGCCCCGGTAGCTCTCGTACTGTCCAACGCCGTTCTCACGCCGTTCGACCGCCGCCAAGGTCCCCTCGGTGCGCACGTAATTGACCACGTCCTCGAACCGCGAAGCCGTCAGCAGCGCGTAGTTGGAGCCCACCAGATAGGTCTCACCCGTCTCGCCCAGGCCTGCCCGCTCCAACATGATCTCGCTCAATGTACCCATGTCGGCCCGTCCGGCCAAAACGGCGCTGAGGTTCCCCGCTTCGTCAACCACCGGGCGAGCCACCCAGACCACCGTCTTCTCAAAGGAAGGGGAATAGGTGGGCGGATGGACGTAAGGCTCTTCCCGCCCCTCGCGGAAAAAGGGTTCACGCTCGTAGACCTTTCCCTGCTGATTGGGATCCGTCGAGAGCATCACGCGCCCTTCCGTATCCAAGACGAAGAGCTCTTCGAAAAACCCCATCTGCTCAATGGCCCACTCCAGATGCTCCTGCAAGCGCTCGTGCGCCGGCGTGTCGGAGGTGGGGGATGACGTCGTGATTTCATCCAACCACATCACGACGCGAGGATCGGACGCGACGACGTTCAAGCTAATCAACAGATCGTCCAACCAACTTCGGATCTCGGCGTGTTTGAGCGTGGCGACCGACTCCAGCTGGTTCTCCAGCTGGTTGCGCACCTGGTTACGGGCCAACAACAAGGCGCTCGCGCCGATAATCAGCGCCAGCAACAGTGAAAGCGGCACAAAGGTCATCAGCATGCGCGCCCGCAGGGTACGGATACCACCCCGAAAGGCCAGGTAACGCCAGACTCCACCCACTACTAACACAGACACGGTGAGCAACGAGATGACCAGGAGCTCTCCATGAGACGTCATATCTCGAGGAGGAAGGGGGGCAAAGCGGAGACTCCAGAAGGTCAAAGCGCCATAAAGGACGACAGACGCCACCCAAATCCCCCAACGGCGGCGGAAGAGTATGCTCGCCATCAGCAGCACCAGCAAAGCCCGCCCCAGCGCGAAGAGGGGGCTTTGGAACCAGAGCAGCTCCCGGCTCCCCAACTCCAGCAGCAGCGCCAGCATGATGCACCAGGCCGCCAGATCCGTCCGATCCCGCCTTGCAAGCCCATAGGCCACGGCCAGGCCAAGAGCGGCGAGAAGCGAACCGCCCAAGCCCGCCAGAGAGTACCAGGACGACATCCTATAGTATCCACCTATCTCGGCGGCGCTTCTGATGACCACAAAAATGAAGCCGATGAGGATCAACCGCCGGATAAGCCACGCACGCTGTTCGAGCTGTTCAGCCATAGTTGGCTCCAATAAAATCTGTAAGAGGTGCAACGCCCTTCCGTCGGAAAGGAGTCCAAGACATCATGGACGCCCACGGACGTCACAGTGCCGCGACCTTATCTTCGCAAGCGCGTTGCACTTGGCTGCTCACAAAACCAAGCAGTTACAAACACAGTGGGTCCCCCCCCCCGCCAAGTCTGGCTTAACCAATTGGCACAGCACGCGGCCCGTCGTCTCTCTTGGACCAACGGCCCTCCGGCCATAGCAACTGCCAGGCTGCCGGCACGACTTGGCGATGATGGGGCAATCACCAAAAACGCAGGTATTGACTTGGATCAAAATCCCGTCCTAACCTCAGGGTTGGACGTCTTCCACAAATTCGTTGGTGTAAACGGTGGTCACATCGAGAGATTCGTCGAGCAAGCCCTGTTCAAGAAGAATGTCATGCATCTCCTGCCAGACGCTTTCGCGCATGTAGCCGATGGGACCTTCGCCGGTATCGATGAGGGGGGTGCTCGCTTCGACGCCGGTGGTTTCCAGATCTCGATCAGCGTCGGGCGCAAAGGCGAGGACGGCCTCGGCGGCCAGCTCCGGATCCTCAATGGCCTTCTTCCAGCCTCTGAGGGTCGCCCTTACGAAGCGGCGGGTCACGTCAGGATGCTCTTCGATGAAGGTGTCGGTGGTGAAAAGCACGTCACCGTAGAAAGGAACCCCGTACTCGCTGGGCCAAATTACCTGCGCCGGCCTGCCCCGCTGTGCCACAGAGGGGACGTCGCTGATGGCGTAACCGGGGCAGACATCGGCGGTCTCCCAACAGAGCAGCACGTCCCAGTCACGTTGTTCGGTCTCGTTGACCTGACTGCGGTCGATGTCCAGCTCGCCCATGATGGCTTCGTAGAGGTAGGTGCCCTGGCCCGGCGAAAGCGCCACGGTGTGACCCGGAAAATCATACGGACTTTCAATACCCAAATCTGCCGGCGCCATGTAGACCAGGGGCACGATCTTGAAGATCACGGCCACAGCCTTCACCGGTTCGCCCTCACGACGGGCAAGGATCAACTCCTCCGGCGCCCCCAACGCGAAGTCGTTCTCACCGTTCAACACGTACTCCGTGGTCACCTGCCGCTCCAGGTCGATGGGCTCGATGGTGACCTCCAGGTTCTCCTCGGCATAATAGCCCTCCTGTTCCGCCACGTAGACGCCGGCAAACTGCGCCTGATGCAACCACTTCAGGCGGATGGAGACCTGATCCGGCTCCTTGGGCCCGGCACATCCTCCCACGACCAACACGCTCAGCACAAGTCCGAGCACCACTGCGTATTTCCACCATGTGACAAACATACCTGCCTCCTCTTGAAAAATTCGCGGTCAAAACCACCAGATATTCAGTCCCCGTTACCCGAAGCGAGATCTTCGGCGTCGCGCAAACGCAACTTGATTTCGCCGATCTCCAAAGCCTCACCGATCTCCCGCAACGCTGTCCGCATGACCGTATCCACATCCAGCGTCTCCCACAAGCGGGCCGTAACCTCGGCCGTCAGGCGCTCTTGGGCCGCGCGCTGTTGAGTCTCGCTAAACAAGCGGGTGCTTTCCAACGTCGGCCCCATCTGTTCCACCAGCGCCTGCACCACCTCCAACTCGGCGGGGGTCCACGCGCCGGCGTCCGCAGGCTTGCGCAGGTCCAGCACCCCGATGGTACGTCCTCGCACGCTGACGGGAACGGCCAGCTCGGCGCCCTCCCCATCGTCGCCCGACACATCAAACGCGAGTTCTCCATTGCGCGCCGCCGACCGCATCGCCTCGGACCACTCCGTCTCCCGCGAAAGCCCCTCTTGAGAGGAGTAGCGGTAGCCCCCGCGTTGTGTGCGCAGCAGGCGCTGCCAGGAACGACGGCTGAATTCGCCGTAAATCTGCTGCATCGCGTCCAGGCGATCCTGAGCTTCCCGGTAGAGCCGCGCGTTGGACAGAGCCAGGGCCAGCTGGTCGGCCAACCCCTGGAAAACCGTCACATTCTCCGGCGTAAAGGCCTCGGGGTCCCGACTCTGGACGTCCAACACCCCGATGATCCGCCCGCGGGCCCGCAGCGGCAAGGCCACCTCCGAGTGGGTCTCCGGCAGGTCCGGGTTGTCGAAGTAGACGGCGTCCTCGCCGGTATCCAACGCCAGATAGGGCTCGCCGGTCTCCACGACGCGCCCCACAACCCCGGTGCCGGCCTGCAGACGATGCCCCCGCTCCAACATCCGCGCCCCACCCTCGCTGGAAGCAGCGCGTAGCACGGCCCACCGCTTCTCCTCATCGACCAAAAAGAGACCCGCGTGGTAGAAACCAAAGCGCTCACTGATGAGGCGCACGATATACCTCTGGAGCTCCTCGGGATCTAACACTGTGGTCGCCATGCGTCCCACTTCCGCCGAGACGCGCATCTGCTCCGCCAACTCCTCCAACTCAGCCGTGCGCGCCGCAATGCGGTCTTCCAGCGTGCCGTAAAGGTCTTGCAGTCGAGCCGCCATCTGATTGAAGGCGTCGGCCAGCCGCCCCATGCCACCCCGCACCCACACCGCCACCCGACGGTTCAGATTCCCCGCCGCCAGCTCCTCCGCCCCGGTCACCAGCTCGCCGATGACGCGGTTGAACAGCCGGATCGTCGAGAAAGCGACGCCAAATGCCAGGAGCCCGATCACACCGCTCCCCAGCAGCACGGAACGGAAAACCGCCCGCTGAGCCAGCTCCGCCTGCATCAGCGCCTCGGCTTGCGCGGCGTTGACGTCGGCGACCATGTCGTCCAAAGCGCGGGAGATACGGTTGATCTCGCCGCCCAGGGCAAAGACACGGGTCCGACGAATCGCCTCCCAGTCCTCCTCCGCCGAGCTTGCGACCAGGTGTTCTGTGATATTCTGCAGGTTGTAGACGGCCGCGTCAAGGGCCGGATCGACCTCTTCATACAAGCGTTCCAATTCCGCGTAGCGAGCGTTCATCGCAGCCAGATTCGCTCCGACCAGGCTGCGGAACGTCTCCCGATCTCGCTGTAGAATCCCCTCATCGATGGTCAAGATAAGATCCATTCGTGTCCGCGAGAGGGCTTCCGCCGCCCAGGCGCGCTCCGCTTCCAGAGCAAGCGCCTCGTTGGCCGCGGTAATCCGCTGCAGTTGATAGATGACGAAGCCGGAGAGGCCCACAAGGAGCAGAAACAGCGCTCCAAAGCCCAGGATCAGGCGGGCGCCCAGTGAAAGCCCACGACGATGGGGTCTCCCTTGTTCTTCCATATCTCAGCCTCCCTGCGCCAACGTCTCTTCCTCGACCAGTTGCAACACGACCTCCTCCAGGGCCAGGCGCCGCCCCAACTCCTGCACTGCCGTCGCCAGCACCTCGTCGAGGTCGAGGGACGCCCGCATCTGGGACGTCACCTCGCCGACCAGCTGCTCTTGCATGGCCCGCCGCCGCGTCTCCTGATAGAGGCGGGCGTTCTCCAACGCCAGCTCCATCTCCTCACCCAACTGGCGTAACAACGTACGCTCGTCCTCGTGCCACCCGCCCCGCTCAGGCTGCTTGCGGGCGTGGATGTAACCGATGACCTGTCCACGCACCCGCACCGGCACCGCCAACGTCTCACCCTCTCCCCGTCCATCCCCAGACGCCTCGCCCACTTCCGCCAGAGGCCGCAACCCGCGTCGATCTCGCACGAATCCCAGCTCCCGCTCGCCGCGCAGGAACGCCTGCCAGCCTGCACGGCTCAACTCGCCATAGGCACGACGCTCCGCCTCCAGACGCTCCTGGATTTCCTCCAACAAACGCACGTTGCTGATCACCAACGCGATCTGATCGGCCAGCGTCTGCAACACGAGGACATCCTCCTCACTGAAAGCGTCCTCCCGTTGAGACTGCACGTCCAAAACACCGATGATCTCCGTTTGCGTCTGCAGCGGCAGCGCAATCTCCGAGCGTGTCTTCGGCAGATCGGGGTTGTCAAAGTAAATCGCGTCCTCTCCGACGTTACGGACGATACGGACCTCACCGCGTTCGGCAGCGAAGCCGACGACACCCGCACCTACCCGCAATCGGTGCCCGCGCTCCAGCATGCGCTGTCCACCAGGAGAAGAAGCAGCCCGCAGTTCCACGTGCTCGCGAGAAGGATCGAGGAGGAAGAGAGCGGCGTGGTAAAAACCAAACCGTTCCGAGATGAGACGCACTACCTCCTCGAGCAGACGCTCGCGATCCTGAAGGGAAGCTGCCTCGCGGGCCACCTGGGCCGCCGTGCGCATCTGCACAACGCGGCGTTCCAGGTCAGCGGTGCGCTCTTCGAGCAGTGCCTGCAGCTGCTCGCCGCGCAACGTCAGGCGCTGCGCCAGCTCCTGGCTCTGCTGCAGCGCGTCGGCCAAGCGGGGGACCAGGTAGTTGGAGAAGACGACGATGATCGACGTGAGGAGCGCGAAGACGAGCCCACCACTCACCCAGCTGCCAGGATCGGCGGTGTTGGCCTGCACCTCCAACGGCACCGTGAGGCGTCCTGTTGAAAAGGCCCACCCGAAGCCACCCAGGGTCGAGAGGACGAGAATCGCCATGACAACCCCCAAACGGGGCCCGAAGAGAACGCTCGCCATGAAAGGCACAACCAGCAGCAGCACCCGTCCGTCCCCGCTGAGACCGGATTCGTAGAGGCCTAGCACGCCCAAACCGTAGATCAGGCAGATCAACGTGCCGGCTTGAGCCGAATAGGGTACCTTTTTCCAAAAGGTCAACAGGAGTAACACGCCGTAGGCCCCCACGTAGAAGGGAATCAACGCAAAATCCCCCCGTGCGTAGGCGTTGTAGCTGCTGACGGCCGTCGCCAGCGTCCCCAATACGGCCAGCAAGCGCAACGCCCCCTGCACCAGCTGCCGTCGTCCGCTTTGAATATCCTGTGAAGGCAAGGGATGGGTTTTCACTACAGCATCTCCCTCTCGGCTATGACTGAGCGCTCTCGTCCTCGGTCAGCCGGACCGTGACGCTCTCCAGATCCAAAGCGCGGTAGATTTCGTCGGCGGCGGTACGCAGCACTGTCTCCACATCCAGGCGCTCCCGCACCCGCGAGGCGACCTCCCCCAGCAGCCGCTCCCGGGCGGCGGTCCGCTGCGCCGCTTCAAAGAGACGCAGGTTCTCGGCTATCAACACCATGCGTTCGGCCAGCAGCCGCGCCAGGGCGATCTCTTCGCTGGACCAACTGCGTCGCAGGCTGCGAACGGCCAATGCCCCGATGGCCTGGCCCCGCAGGACGGCCGGCACCACCAGCGTCGCTTTCCCCCCTCCATCCGCGTGACCATCGGCGGTTAACACCACCACCTCCTGGGTGCGCATGGCCCGCTCAACCGCCCGCTTCAACTGCTCGTCCACGATCTCCGCGGTGGATTCGGAACGATGGTAGCTAATCGCGTCGCGCCGCGGCTCCAGGTACTTGTCCCAGGCCTGTTGCATGTAATGACGCTGGGCCGCCGCCATCCTGTCCAGGGCCGACTGCACCTCTTCCAGAAGCCGAGCGTTTTCGATAGCCACCGCAATCTGCCCGGCCAGGGGCTGGAAGACAGTGGCATCCTCGGGGGTAAAGGCGTCGGGCGCCGTGGCGTAGAGAACGAGGGCACCGAGGGGGCGACCACGGCTGACGAGCGGCAGCGCCATCTCCGAACGCGCCTCGGGCAGGTAGGGATGCGCACCCTCTTCCAGGTCCAAAACCCGTTGCACCTCACCCTCAAGGATGCAACGCCCCACCGTCGAGGTGTCATCCACCGCCAGCCGGTACTCCGCTTCCAGCATACGACGGCCCGCTTCGCCGGAGGCCCCGCGCAACACGGCCCAGGTCTCCTCCGCAGCCACCCGCTTGTCGACCTCCACGACGAGGAACAATCCGACGTGATAAAAGCCAAAGCGACGGCGCACCAAATCGACAACCTGAGAAAGCAGGGTCTCGGGCTCCAGGATGCTAACCACTTCCTGAGCCACGTCGGCGGCAAGCTGCAGCTGTTCGCTGCGCTTCCCCAGCACCTTCAGAAGACGTTCCTGTTCATCCATCGCCTCCTTGAGCGGGGTGATGTTCCGCGAGACGCCGAAGATGCCCACGATGTGGCCGTCCTGATCCCGCATGGGCAACTTGGAGGTCGAAACCCAGGTCACCCGACCGTCGGGCCAGACCTCTTTCTCCTCTTTTGCCAGGATCGGTTCACCGGTGCGGATCACCTGTTGCTCGTCCTCGTAGGCCGGACGGGCATGAGCCTCGGCGAAGAAATCGAAGTCCGTTTTGCCGATGATCTCCTCGCGGCTTTCGGCACCGAACCACTCCACCAGCGCCCGACTCACCTCGATGAAGCGGCTCTGGCGGTCCTTGAAGAAGATGTGATCGGGTGTGTTATCCAACAGAACGCGCAGCAGGTACTCCTGATAGGCCAATGCCTCTTCCGTCCGCCGACGCTCGGCGATCTCACGTTGGGCCTGTTCGTAGAGGTGGGCATTGGCGATAGCGTTGGCCAGTTGATTGGCCATCACCTGAAAGCTGATGATGTCCACCTCACTGAAGGCGCCGGGTTCGGCACTCTGAATCGTCAAAGCGCCCAGGACTTCGCCCCGCGTGACGAGAGGCAGCGCCATCTCAGAGCGGGTCTCCGGCAGCAGAGGATTGTCGAAACGCACGGCTTCCGCGCCTACATCCAGGGCGATGCGTGCTTCTTGCCGGGCCACACACTGGCCGATCATGGAATCGCCGCCGATGCGCAGCCGGTGACCTTCGGCCACCATGGCTTCGCCGGCCGGCCCCGTGCCGGCGCGGAGCTTAGCCCACGTCCCCGCCTCGTCCACCAGAAAGAGGCCCACGTAGTAGAGGTCAAAGCGCTCACGCACCAGATCGACGACCCGCTGGATAAGCACATCGGTGTCCAAAATCTGGCCGGTGACCTGGGCCACCTCGGCGGCCGTCTGGATCTGCGCGGCGCGACGTTCGGCCCGTTCCAGGAGCAGAGAACCGTAGAGCGCCCGACTGATGTCCCGTTGCAGGATGTCGTAGACCTCTCCGCGCTCGGGTTGGGCTTCGAAGAGCAGCAAGCCCAGTTGATCCGTACGGAAGTAAAGAGGCTCGACGTGCAGACTGACGCGCCGTGAAGGCCACAAGGACATCGGCAACAGCTGCGGGGAGGAGAAGAGCTCCCCCTCTTTCTCACGCCTTCTGACGAACCCTCTCTCCTCATCGTAGGTATACGCCAGGGCCAGCCGTGCCCGGGCGGCGGGGTTCTCAGGGTCCTGGTAGAGGGAGAGATAACAGCGCGGGATATGCAAGCGCTCCACCGCCTGGCTGACGCGCTCCATCAGACCTTCCACGCCCAGCGCAGCGCTCAACGTCTGCTCAATCTCGCTCAACTCGGTCTGTCGTTGAGCCAGGTCGAGCCGCGCTAGGGCCTGGAGTCGTGTAGTCCACTCGCCGATCATCACCCGCGCCTGCTGCCAGAGATCCTCGGCCCGCACCACCTGCTCCACAGAAGTCAGGGTCGGCAACAGCGCCCGCCGCATGAGAGAGATCAGGTCGTGCCAGCGACGCAGATGATCACCGCGCTCCGCGCTAAACCGCAGGAGCATCTCCAACCGGCTCAAGAATTCGGCCCTCGAGGGATCCGCGAGGTCTTCAAGGAACGCCTGTAACAGCGCTTCCAGGCCTCCATCGGCCTGGGGGACGTGCAGATCAGAAGCCATGGCTTCTCGCAGCTCCGACGCCACCCGTGCGATGGCAGTCTCTGAAGAGACAGCCCCCTCCGCAGTCAAGAAACGCGGTGCAGCCGGCGAGGCGACCAGGCGCACGCTGCGCTCGAGGCACCCGCAGGACTCACGGAGTACAAGTCGCGGCGGGACCTTGACGATCTCCGAACGCAGAGGCGTGCCCTGTTCCAGGTGTTCCACCAGCATCTCCGCAGCGCGGCGACCCATCTCGCGCCAGGGCTGGGCGATCGTCGTGAGGGGAGGCGTGACGAAGCGGGTTTCGGGGCGGTTATCAAAACCGACGACGGCCGCGTCGCGGGGGACATGGTAGCCTCGCGCCTGAAGGGCCTCGATCACGTCGATAGCCAACTGATCGTTGGCGGCCACCACCGCGTCGAAAGTGGCCTTCCGCTCGTCCATCAACACGCGCATCGCTTCCAGCCCCGTGCCCCGCGCAAAGTCACCGGGGACGACACGGTTCGGCTCCATCTCCAGACCGTGATCGCGCAGCGCTTCCTGATAGCCTCGATAGCGCGCCTCGGCCTCGACGTGACCCGCCGGCCCCCGTATAAAGGCGATGTCCCGCAGGCCATGCTCCTCAATCAGATGACTCACGATCTCATACGTGCCGCGATAATTGTCGATCAGGACGTTAGGCAGCCGGGGTAACTCCGAGGAGAGGTTGACGAGGGGCAGATGCCGGTAGTTTTCCAGGAGCGTCAACACCTCATCTTGACTCACGTAGTGAGCCAGAATCCCCCCCCACACGATGAGACCGTCCAATCGCACATCACTGACCATCTGGTAGAGCACGTTGCACTGGGCCAGGTACTCCAGGGGGATATGCAACGGTTCCGCGCGGAAGCTGACCAAATTGAAGTCGTGCTCACGGGCGACGTCGTCGACGCCCTTCCAGAGTGCGCGACAGGTGGGGTCTTCGGCGCCGTAGATCAACAGGCCCAGGGTAGAACGTGAGGTTCGTGTAGCGGAGGTGTCCATCATTTCACTCCGTTTCCTCGTGCTGCAGGAATGTTTCCGGCGCCGCGGTTGGCAGGCCGAGGTGTACGTACGCGCCCTCACCGCCCAGCGTCTGCACCAGAGACTCCGCCGTGATCCGCATCAGCCACTCTATGTCCGGCGCCTGACGCATGCGGTCGGTGATGTCGCGGATGGCCTGCTCGCGGGCGACGCGCCGCTGCGTGCTTTCCAACAGTCGGATGTTTTCCATGACCACGGCACCTGTGTCGGCCAGCGCCGCGTAGAACTGTTTCTCGGTCACGCTGAAGACGTGAATTGCGGTGAAGAAGACGACGATGTGGACCAACAGCCGGGAACCCAGACGAACCGGGAGCACCGCCAGGCTGCGGACCGCCGAATGCTCCCGCAAGCGCGTCAGCGCGGAGTGATAAGCTTCCGGCAGCGCCTCCTCATCACGCACGTCCTCGACGAAGAGAGGCCCTTCCAACTCTGCAAGCAGCGGCCGCAGATGAAGCGTCTCGGCCAACGCACCGTCCTCGCTCTCCGGGAAACGCACCCGGTCACCCAGAAGCTGCGCCACCACCTGCATCTCATCGCGTTCCGGTCGAGGCTCAAAGATGAAGGCCTGCGTGGGGTGATACTCGCCGATCATCTCCAGAAGCACGGCATAGACGTCATGCATCTCCCGCGCCGCAGCCACCTGTCGGGCCATACGGTAGAAAGGATTGGTGGCTTCCAACACTCCGGTCTCCAGCTCCAGGCGTCGGGCGTTTTCCAAAGCCACGGCCAGCTGGTTGGCAAGATACTCCAGAGAGCGGATGTCGTCGGCGTCGAAGGCGTTCTCCTCGATGCTCTGTACGTCCAACACACCTAAAACGCGGTCGTCCAGGATCAAGGGCAACGCGGCCTCAGAACGAGTGGCGGGCAGCCGGGGGTTATCGAAGTAAACAGCGTCTTCCCCCACGTCCAGGGCGATACGTGGCTCGGCGTGCTCCAGCACCCAACCCACCATCCCCTCACCTCGGCGCAGACGATGGCCCGCAGCCAACATCTGTTGCCCGCCCTCCGAGGAAGCCGCTTTCAGCACCGCGACTTGTCCATTTTCCTCGACGAGAAAGAGACCCGCGTGATAGAAGCCGAACTTCTCGGAGATGAGGCGCACCGCACGGTACAAAAGCTGTTCCACGTCAAAGATAGAAGTAATCTCGTGCGCCACCTCGGCGCCCGCCCGCAGGTGCCAGGCGCGCCGTTGCATGGCGTAGTTAGCCTCCTGCAGCGCCGTGGCCTGTTCGTCGAGGGCGCGGCGCTCTTCGGCGAGCGCCTCTGACTTCTCGAAGACCTCACGCAACTCCCGCGCCAGCAGAGAGAGAATCTCATCCTGGGAGACCAGGACCAGGCTGCCGATGAGCAGGAACATGGCGGCATTGCTCAGCAACCCTACCAGCGTGGGCGGCGTCCAGACGCGGGCACCAGGAGCGGAAACCCACCCCCAATGCATCGCTAACGCCACCAACACCAACGTTGTAAAGCCCAACCCCAGCGCGATCAAACCCTCTCGGCGACCGAACAAGATGATGGTCATCATCAAGAATCCAATGAAGAACACCCGCCCGTCCGCCCCCCAGCCAAAGACGAAGAGATCCAAAAGCCCCAACAGATACAGGAGCACGACGAGGGTGAAGGCTTTGTGCGTAAAGGAAAAGCGCGGATGGAAGGCTGCGAGAAGGAGAACGATAAAAGCCGCGCTGTAGATGGGAATGACAAAGCTTCGATCCTCCACCAAGGCTGTGTAGATGCCAAAGAGCAGGGCCAAGGCGCCGACAATGGCGCTGGCCTTCATCACGCGCCGGATCACCTGGCGTCGCAAAGCAGACCGGACTTCCGCGTATTCATAGGATGACAGCGTAGCCTGCGCTTCTTCGTTCACACGTCCCTCCTGCGCATCACCCGATCCCTCTCCCCGGCGACGGAAGCCTCCTTTTCATGGGCGACATCGTATAAGGGGATGGAAAAGATAAACTGACTTCCCACACCTACCTCGCTCTCGACCCAGATCTGTCCGCCGTGCATTTCCACGAACTCCTTGCTCAACGCCAACCCCAACCCCACCCCAGAAGAATGGCGGTCGCCGCCGCTGCCCTTCTCGAAACGGGCGAAGATGCGCGCCCGCTCCTGCTCGGGGATGCCAATACCGGTATCCTGCACACTCACGTAGGCCATCTCATCGTCGGACCAGGCTCGCAGCGTGATCTCTCCCTTTTCGGTAAACTGGGCAGCATTGCTCAACAGGCGCACCAGCACCTGGCGCAGGCGCACCGGATCAGCGTAGACGCAGGGCAACTCCGCCTCGATCTCCTTCACAAGAGCGATATCCTTGCCCCGCACCAGCGCGTCCGCCGTGGGCAAGACACTGTCAACGACCTCCATCAGATCCACCGACTGGCGCTGCAAAGCCATCAGGCCCGCCTGAATCTGGGTGATGGTTAGAATATCGTTAATCAGCGCCAGCAGATGTTGACTGTTTTGATAGATACGGGCCACGTCCTCCGCCTGCTGTTCGGAGAGCTCACCGTCCAAGCCCTTCAACATCAGGCGCGAGAAGCCTATGATAGAGTTCAACGGTTCCCGCAAAGCGTGGGACATATTGGCCATGAAACGGGACTTGAAAGCCTCCGCTTCTTCCAGCTGTTGAGCGGCGCGGCGCTCACGCTCGTAGGCCCGCGCGTTCTCCAGAGCGATGGCGATCTGGTTCGCCAGGTGCAAGAGCGTCTCCAGGTTGTCCTCAGGCGCGTCCTCGTGTCCGGTGCTGAGAATCGCCATGACGCCCAACACCTGCTCCTCCATACGCAACGGAACGGAAATGTGCGAAAGGGTGCGCCGATACCAGGTCTCCTCTGCCAGCAGCGGCTCGCGTTCGACCTGTGGCTCAGCCTTGCGCCAGGCCCGCTCCATCAACGTGCCGTCGCCCGGATGCAGGGCCTGCGGCCAATCCGCGTCGGCTGGCTGCACGGCCTGGCGTCGCGCCGTCCCACCGCCCGGCTCCACCAGATAGACGGCCACGGAATCGTACATAAAGCGCTCACAGATGAGCTCCGCGACGCGGTTCAACAGCAACGCCGGGTCGCGGATGGAGGTGACGGCCTGACTCACCTCCAGGCTGGCCTTCAGCTGAAGTGCGCGCCACTGGATTTGATAGTTGGCCTGCTGAAGACGTTTAGTGCGCTCCACGACCTTGGCCTCCAGGTCGTCGTAAAGTGATTTGAGATCCGCCGCCATCTGATTGAAGACGTAGGTAAGGATCCCAATCTCATCGCGGGAGGTGACCGTAACGTGCTGCTCCAAATCCCCATCCGCCATGGCCAGCGCCGACTCGGTGAGCCGCACCACCGGCTGCGTGATCTGACGGACCACCACGGCGGCAATGGCCGTCGTCGCCAGCGCCACCGAGAGGATGAAGGCAATAAGCGTCGCCGCAATCCGGTCATTGGAGACCAAGGCCTCCGTCTGGGCCTGCTCCACCAACACGCCCACACCCGAGGCCACCGGGGCGTAGGCGCCCACCACGGGCACCTCCTCATGATTGAGATATAAGCCGTTGCCGCGCTCACCGGCGGCCAGTGCGTTGAGCGCCACGCTGCCCGCTTCGTCGTCCTCGTGCACCGGGAGCTGCGCCAGGTAGATATGTCCTGTCTCCCCCAGGTCCAAGGCCTCAGCCGAACGTCCCAGCGCTTCCGGGCGATAGCATAGGATGAAGTCGGTCGCGTTCCAGGAAGCGCGGATCCCCAGGGGAGACGCCGCAAAGGAAGCCGAGGGAAGCATCGAAATCTCTGTTAAGGTCGGTACTTCAGTTCTACAAAGGCCCAGAGACCAGGCTGCACGCGCGCCCTTCTCCAGAGCCGTAATTCCGATCAAGTCGGGAAAACGCTGCTGAAGCGCTGCCCACGCCGTCTCCGAGAGCCCCGTTGCGGGCGTGCTCCGATCTGCAATCTCCTCGAGAATCGTATCCTGATCCTCCAGCCAGCCGTAGCGCAGCACATCCGCTTTTAAGATAGCGATGGCCTGCAGCTTCTGGGCGATAGCCGCCTCCAAGTGTCGCCGATTCTGACGGGAAGCGTACCACCCGATGAGCGCCAGGGGCAGAATTGTCAGGATCAAAAACGCCGTCAGCAATGTCCGCCCCAACCCTCCGCGCATGCCGGTCGTGGGCACCGTGCGGGAGTCAGAAGGGGCACCCGGGCGTTCTACTGGGGCTCCCATACCTCCTCGCCCATCAGCACCCGCCGCACCTGGTCAGGGAAACGGTCCGGGTCCAGCGGCTTCCCAATGAAGCCATCGAACCCGGCCTTCCGCGCCTGCTCCATCGAATCCACGCTCGAGTTGGCCGTCACCGCTACAATAGGGACGCCCTGGAAGTTGGGATGCGAGCGCAGCTTGTCCAGAGACTGATAGCCATCGGCGTCGGGTAACATAAGATCCATCAGGATCAGATCGATGTCGCCCAAGGTCTCGGCGAACTCCAATACCTTCCAGCCCGAGGCCTTCCACTCACACTTGTTAACCCCGAGAAAAGCGAGAAGGCGGGTCATCAGGAGAAAATTGTTGAAATTGTCCTCTACAATCAAAATCGTCGCCTCTTCAGGGGTCACACCCGGCTTTTTCATAACAATCTCCGCCTTCTCTTCTCATTATGATCGCTTAGCCGCCAGGAATTCTGCAATCTGGAGCGGCAGCGCGTCCACGTCAATGGGTTTAGGAATGTAACCATCACAGCCGGCCTCCAAGGTCTTCTCCCGATCCCCGTGCATGACGTTGGCAGTCATAGCAATGATGGGGACCCCCCTCAGATCCGGGTTCTCACGCATACGGCGCGTCAGCTCATACCCGTCAATTTCGGGAAGGTTCATGTCCATCAACACCAGGTCCGGTTGCTCACGCACGGCTATATCGATACCCGTCAGGCCGTCCTCCGCTTCGAGAACCTCATAGCCCTCTACCATTAAGATACGTCTCACCAGGAGACGGTTGTCGGCGTTGTCTTCTATGTAGAGGATTTTTGCGCTCATATCTGTGCACTTCCTTGCGTCGTAGAACCATCACATCCAAGAAAACGTAAGACCTCGGTCTGTGATTTCTGACCAATATTATACCACAGTTCGGAATTCTACCCAGGTGGGCCTACATAACCGTTTGGTTAAGACCCCGTAAAAAGGGCAACGTCTTTCCGTCCTTTATTGTAGAAGGACACCCCAACTCGTCAAGGGGCAATCGGGGACAAACTGAGGGTCATTGTTCACATCACGATAAGAACACCGAAACACGCCCCCGACGCGAACGTCCTGCCGGGGGCGTGCGTTTTATCTCGTTCGATCAGCCTTCATCTGGTTTGCCCTCGACCTCCGAAGGCTATCCCAGGACTTTGTCACTCACTACAAGCCTCTACACACCGGAGTCAACAATCGGGCTTCACGAGCTACTCGATGTCAACGTCGCACACAAACACCTCGTCCGGGTGCAGGGCCAGGTAGACTTTCTCCGCCGAGAGCGGCAGGTTGTCGAAACGCACACCGGTGGCGGCGTAGAGGGCGTTGGCGATGGCCGGCGCGGTCTGCACCATGACATGCTCACCGACGCCGCGCGCGCCCCAGGGGCCGTCCTCCAGCGGTGTCTCCACGATGTCCCCGTGGATCTCCTTGGGAGCATCCACGGCGGTAACCAGCTTGTAATCGACGAAACTGTTGTTGATCACACGCCCGTTCTCGTCGAAGCGCAACCCCTCAAAGGCGGAGCTCATGCCGTGCACCGCCCCACCCTCGATCTGCGTCAGTACCAGATCGGGGTTGATGGCTTTGCCCACGTCATAAGCGCTGGCGATCTTGAGAATCTCGATCTGCCCCGTTTCGGTATCGACCTCCAGATCGACGGCCTGAGCGCCGACGGTGTAATGTACCACGGCGCGGGTGCCCTGACCCGTCTCGGGATCCAGGTTGGTGACGTAGGTGGGCATGAACTTGCCGGTGCCGACGATGGGACCACCTTCCCAACCCTCGTAGTTCTCGTTGGGTAGGCCGTAGACGACCATCTTCTCCAGCGGCTGCTCGCGCTCTGACTTGTAGGAGATGACGACACCATCGCGGATGTCCAGATCGTCGATATCTTCATCCCAGTGTTGGGCCACCACTTCCAGAATCTTCTGGCGAGCTTCCTCGGCTGCGGCCTTGACAGCGTTCCCCATAGACCAGGTGATGCGGCTGGCGACGGTCTGCCACTCGTAAGGGCTGTACTTCGTGTCCACGGGATTGGCGGAGACGCGCACCCACTCGTAGGGCACGCCCAGGGCTTCCGCCGCCATCTGCGCCGCAACCGTAAACGCGCCCTGTCCGATCTCCTGCCCGCCGACGTAGACGTTGACCGTGGCATCCTCGTTGAAGCGCACGATAGCGGAGCTGCCGGGGTTGGGCGGCATGGCCGGCGCTTTCCACATGATGGCGATACCCTGTCCGCGCTTCTTGTGCGGCGCCGACGACGGCTTCTCACGGCCCCAACCGATAGCCTCGGTGACCTTGTCGATGCACTTCACCAGGTCGATCTGCGGCATTTTCATCCCGGTAAGGATCTCCTCGCCGGTTTTCACACAGTTGAGACGCCGGAAGTCGGCCGGGTCCATCCCTATCTTCTCGGCCAACCGGTCCATGATCTGCTCGATGCCCCAGTGGATCTCCGGCATGCCAAAGCCGCGCATGGCGCTGCCGATGGGCGTGTTGGTGTAGACGCAGTGGGAGTCGCCTTTGATGTTCGGGATCAGATAGGGCCCGGTGCAGGAGTAGCCGGCGGCACGGGCAATGTTGACACCGTACTCATTGGACGATCCGCCGCCGAAGTAGTACGCGGTCTCCATAGCCAGCAGCTTGCCGTTCTCATCGCAGCCGATGCGCGTGCGGGCCACCAGGCTCTGACGCACGTTGGTGCCCACGAACTCTTCCTCGCGGGTGAAGCGCACCTTGACCGGATGCCCTTTGACGGCGCGGGCCATGGCGACGACGTTGGCTTCCATGGAGACGCCAGCCTTGCCGCCGAAGCCGCCGCCCACATAGGGCGAGATCACGCGCAGGTTGCCATGGGAGATGTCGAGGCTCTGGGCGATGAGATCGCGCTGGGCGAAAGGTGACTGCGACGGCGACCAGAGCGTCACCTCGCCGGAGGGATCCCAGCGCGCGATAGCCACATGGGTCTCGATGGGGGCGTGTTGAATCTGGGGCAGACGGAACTCCTTCTCGACGATGGCCGCGCACTGCTCCCAGACCTCCTCGGCCACGCCGTCTTCACTGACGTTACCCTTGCGCAGTTTGAAATGCTCCGAGATGTTGGTCCCCGGCTCGGGGAAGATGAAGTTGACCACCTCGTACTCTCCCAAGTCAGGGTGGATCAGCGGCGCGTCGGGCTGCGCCGCCTCATAGGGATCGAAGACCGGCTCCAGCACCTCATACTCCACCTCGACGAGACGGGCCGCCTGCTCGGCGATCTCCTCGCTGATGGCGACGACGCCCGCCACCGGCTCACCCACGAAACGCACGCGGTCGCGCGCGAAGATGTGCCGATCCTTGAGATAGAGCCCGATGGGCTTGGGGGTATCCTGCCCGGTGACCACGGCCTTGACGCCGCGCACCTCCATCGCCTTGCTGACATCCACCTTCTTGATGCGGGCGTGGGCGTGCGGACTGCGGACTATTTTCCCGTAGTAGAGCCCTGGGCCAAACTGCATATCGTCGACGAACTCGGCCGTGCCCGTGACCTTCTCGTAAGCGTCGACGCGCGGCACGTTCTTTCCCACAGGATTAGATGTCTGCTCCGTCATTATGACTCCTTTCTTGCAACGTCCAGGACTGCGTCGATGATACGCACATAGCCTGTGCAACGACAGAGATTGCCGGCCAACGCCTCGCGGACGTCTTCCTCCGTGGGATGGGGGTTGCGTTCCAACAAGCCTTTGGCCGACATCAACATGCCCGGCGTGCAGAATCCACACTGGACGGCGTTGTGCTCGATAAAGGCTTTCTGCAGCGGGTGCAGATCTCCGTCGGCGCTCAGCCCTTCCACCGTCTCCACTTCGCGCCCGTCGGCCTCCACGGCTAACACCAGGCACGAATTGACCGGCTCGCCGTCCAAAAGCACGGTACAGGCGCCGCACTCGCCGTTCTCGCAACCCGGTTTGGGACCCGTGATGCCCAGCTGGTTGCGCAATACCTGCAACAGGGTGTGATGAGACTTCACGCCCAGGACGTACTCGTCACCGTTAACCTTCAACGTGATCTCGTGCAACATCTAGACCTCCTTGCCCAACAACGTCAGTACCTCTTCGATAGCCCGGCGGGTCACGCGCACAATCATCGCGCGCCGATATTGGAGGCCGGAGCGGATATCGGCGATGGGCGCACACGCCTCAAGGGCACAAGCTGCGGCTTTCTCCACATCCCCGGCGCCATGGCCTGCGTCGAGAATCGTCTCGGCTTTTGACGCGCGCACCGGCGTCGGCGCGACGGCGCCCAGGGCCAGGCGCCAGCGGTATCCACCGTTTCGGGGATAAGCCAGGCAAGCAACACCGACGATGGAGAGATCGGCGGCCTTGCGACGGCTGAGTTTAATGTAGGTGGCGGCAGCCTGCGGTGGATGAGGGGGCACCAGCAACCCCACCAGCAGCTCTCCCTTCTTCAACACGGTCTTGCGCGGTCCCCGGAAGAAGTCCGCGAGAGGCACACTGCGTTCGCCCTCAGGCCCGCGAATCAAAGCCAGCGCCTCCAAGGCCAACAACGCCGGGGCGGTATCAGCAGCCGGAGACGCAGTGCAGAGGTTACCGCCGAGGGTAGCACGGTTGCGCACCTGCTCATTGCCCACGGTGGCGGCGCCCTGCGCCAGCAAGCCCCACGAGCGCCGCACCAGGTCAGAGCGGACAAGCTCATTCATGCGCACAGCAGCGCCCACGTAGAGGCACTTGCCGACGCCCAGCGCATCACAGGGCCCGGCTTCCACCTCCTCCAGACGCCGGAGGCCGGGCAGCGCCTTGACATCCACCACCACGTCGGGCCGCCAGTTCTCGTCCCGCGTCATGGGGATCAGGTCCGTGGCGCCCGCCATGGGGAAGACCGTCTTGTCCGGCAACGTCAGGAGTTCAAACGCCTCCTCAAAACTTTGCGGTCGATAGTAATCAAATGCTTGCATCATAGGATTGACCTCCCACACACGAAAGATCGGACACCGTCCATTCACTCCAAAGGACGAAATCGCCGCAGAGATCGCAGCGAAAACCGGCAGCGCTCTCCCCTGCGACCTATGCGGTCATCTCAACCTCTTCAGCGCGCCCTCCGAGAGCGAAGGGCGCTGCGGATAGCGGGCCACGTCTCGCATCACCCGCTATCCGCCTTATAAAGCACCCTCCGGCAGAGAGCTCAGGGTTCCGGTATCTCCTCCATCTTTTCAGGTGCAGCTTCAATATCGAGATTTTTCGGAGGGAAAACCTTGAAAATCAGGTTGAGCAGAATGCCCGCTACGGCTCCCGTGGCGATGCCTGGTAACCCACCGGGGAAGATACCGACCAGCGGTGACGTCTCGGCCAACGGGATATTGCCGCCGCCGATAATCTGGGCACCAATGGCGACGATCGTGACCGTGGCGCCAATAGCCAGCTGGCGCGGATCAAAGAGATTGACCTTCTCCGACTGGATCAAGGCGATACCCTGCATGCCAATGACGCCGAAGAGGTAGATGGAGAGACCTCCGGTCACGGCCAGGGGAATGGTATCGATCACGGCCGCCAGCGTGCCGACGAAACCCAGCAGAATCGCTATGACGCCGGCAGTGATCAACACTGGACCGGAGTAGTTCCGGGTGATAGCCATCAGGGAGTTATTCTCGCCGTAGTTGGTCCCGGCCACACCGCCCAACATGCCGTTGATGAAATCGCCCAGACCGTCGATGACCAGGTTTTTGCCGATGTACTGACTCAAACGGTAAGGTTTCTGCCCCAGATCCTCGGCCAGCTTGTCCACGTAGAGACTGATCTGATAGAGGTGGGCTGTGGACTCCGGAATGGTAGCAATGGCGATGACAGCAATCGCCGCGATGGATTCAAAGGCGCGGGGATTGCCAAAGGCCGGGAAGGTGAAACGGGGAACTCGAAGGAACCTGGATTCGGCGATAATGGAGAAATCGATGGAATTGGGGTAGAAGATAGCGCTGAAGAAATAACCGAAGATGGCACCCAAGAGGATGGGCAGTAAGCCGATAAACCCCTTGCCCTGAAGATAGACGGAGAAGACGACGGTCGCCACCAGGGTCACAATCGCCACAGTCCAGTTGGTGCTGGCTTGATCGAGCGCCGCCCCGCCCAGCGTCACGCCGATGACCAGGGCTACAGAGCCCGTCAGCACCGGCGGCAGGATGTTATCGAGGGCATCCTTACCCACCCGCGAGATGAAAAAGCCGACGAGGATGTTCAGAATGCCTGTGGCGACGATGCCCACCTGTGCCAGGCTGACCAGCTCCGCGCCCGCGTACTGTCCATATTCTGCCCCTGTTAACGTCAATGTTGCAGTGATGTAGCTGAAAGATGAGCCATAGTAGAGAGGAATGAAATCACCAATCCAGACCTTCGAGAGAATCAGGGCTGTAATGGTGGCCAGGCCGGAAACCGCCAGGACAGTGCCCACGTCGAAGCCCACCAGCAACGCCACCAGCACCGTCGCAGGAAACATGGTCAGCACATGTTGAAACCCCAGCAAGATCATCTGTCCAATGGGCGGAGTATCGTTGGGCAGGTAACCGAAAATCTTGCGCTCTTCTGCTTGTGCAGTCATGGCAAAACCTCCTTAAATAAATGATGGAAAGTATGAAGGACCGGACATTTTCAAGGATTTTATACGTTTTTGCACCTCCTTTACACTCTTCATAGGCACCGAATCCTTCCCACAGCGGGCGCGGTGGGGAGGCCGACCCGCACACGAAAACGCTGGGCCGGCCTCCCAAAAGAACCCGGCGCCCGTCTCCCCAAAACGTTACGTCGGCTCGAACTTCAAACCGTAAACCGGCTCACCGTAACGGTAGCGCACCGGCTCCCAACTCGGCTTCAGCGTCATCCCCGTCTTGAGGCCCTCCAGCGAATCGGCTTTGATCTGGCCCATGGCCTTCACGCCGTTCTCGAACTTCGCTACGCCGATGATCAGAAAACGTTCGTCAAAGCCCCACGGCAGATTGAAAATCTGTGTATACGCCAACAACTTCGCATGCCCTGCCGGCTTAATCGGTTCAAACTCCCGATGCTTGCAACTGAGACAGCGCTCATGCTTGGGATAGTGAACGCGCCCGCATTTCTTGCACTTGTACGCCGTGATCTCAATCTCACTCATTGCTCCGCCCTCCTCATGACCAGGGAAAGCACGTTATTCCCGAAACCGCCGAAGTTCACCGTCAGACCCGTCTTGGCGTTCTTCACCTGGCGGCCCTTGGGTAGATCGTGGCGCAGCTGCCAGGTGATCTCCACCACCTGGGCGACGCCCGTCGCGCCTACAGGATGGCCGCGCGCTTTGAGGCCACCGGAGACGTTGATGGGGATCTTGCCCCCCAACCGTGTCTTGCCCTCCAGCGCTGCCCGACCGCCCTCGCCCTTCTTGAAGAAGCCTACGTGTTCACTCTCCGCCACCTCCAGGATGGTGAAAGCGTCATGCAGCTCGGCCACGTCGATGTCGCCCGGCTTGAGCTTGGCCATCTCAAGCGCCTGTTTGGCTGCCAGCGTCACCGCCTTGAGATCGGTGGGATCGTCGCGCTCCTGGAGCGTGTGGGTATCCGTCGCTTGACCGAAGCCTGCGACGACCACGGGTACGTTCTTGGTCAGTTCCTTGGCCCTTTCCAACGGGCAGAGGATCACCGCTGCCGCGCCGTCACTGACCGGGCAGCAGTCGTAGAGGTGCAACGGATCCGCCACCGTAGGATTGTTGACCACGGCGTGCGGGCTGTCCAGGATACCCTCGCGGCTCAACGGCATCTGCACGTGGGCGTAGGGGTTGAGAATGCCCATCTCCTGATTCTTCATCGAAATGGCGACCAACATCTCGCGGGTGACGCCGTATTTCTCCATGTAGAGCCGCGTGAACATCCCCGCCATGCCCGGCAACGTGATACCATAGGGATACTCGACCTGAGGATGGGTCAGCGTGGAGACGAAATCCGTCGCCTCCCAACCCGTCACCTCACGCATCTTCTCCCCGCCCGCCACCAGCACCACATCGTAGTAGCCGGAGGCCACGGCCAACACGCCGTTCTTCACCGCCGAAGCGCCGGAGGCCGGCCCGTTCTCCACCGTGTCCGCCGCAGCTGGCAGCAGGCTGAGCCGATCCACCAACGCGCTGGCAACCGCCGTCTGATGCTGCAGAATCCCGCCGCCCATGTTGGCCACATAGACGGCATCCACACCCTTATCACCCAGCCCCGCGTCGTCCAGCGCGTTGAGCGAGGCGTAGGCTAACATATCCACCAACGTATCTCTGTCCCGGCGCCCAAAGGGAATCATCCCGACGCCGATAATAGCAACGTCTCTCATGGCCTACCTCCCTTTGACTCCGGCGATCTTCTCACGAATCAGCTCCTCGTCCGCCACCACAATCTCCTTCTCGGCCTCGGCCAACAGCTCTTCCGGGACCGGCCGATCGCCGACGACCAGACGCGGCTTGCTCTCAAAGTACATCTCCCGCGTCAGCCGGTAAGCGGGCGCGCCCCCCAGCTCGTGGGGGATATCCGTCGGCTCCAGACCGTACTCGATCATCCAACGGCGGAACCCGATGGGGCTTTCGGCCACGATCAACACTTCGTCCTGGTTCAGATACTCGATGTGATGCTCCATCTTCGCCGCGAAGAGATGCGCGCCGATGCGCAGGCCGCGATCGATGGCCAGCGTGTGCAGGCTCATGCCCGTCTTCTCGCTGTACATGCGGCTGTTCACCAGTCCCGCCAGCACGCCTTCGATCTGTCCCACCAGGCAGAATTCGTTCTGCACACGATAGTACTGCCAGGCAAGCAGCTCAGCGTAGATGCGCGCCCCGACGACGTTGTAGTAGTCCTTGTCGATGAACAGAGTCGGATGAATGGCCTCCAACAGCCTCGGCACATCGTCCCGCGTCACCTCACGCACCACCAGGCGCTTGCCGTTGGCCAGCGTGATGACCTTAGGTGGATAAGGCGGCTGCGGAAACTCCGGCGGCCGCAGCACCGCTTCCAGTTCCATATTCACTGCCATATTTCTCTCCTTCCGATAATCATCGTATCCTGCCTTGTGCCCTTGCCCCCTGACTCCTACGCAAACCGCGCCTTGACCTGCGCGTTGAGCCGCTCCACGTGCTCAGGGTTGTAAGCGTCTCCGAACCTGGTCTTGGGCATCTCGGCTTTCTTCGCCATCAGCGCCTCGTACTCGTCGTCGTCCACAAAGGCGACGCAGCGCCCGATGCTGGCCTCACCGTCGACAAAACGCCAGGGGAAGAAGCCAATCTGCACGCGACGGTTGAGGATCAGGTCCAGGTCGCCGCCGAGGCACTCCGCATGGATAATGCCCTCAGGGAACATCTCGATGTGCATCAGCTGGTATTTATCCGGCGTGAAGACCTCCTCCAACGTCTTCCCGTACTTTTTCTTGAAGTGCGCTCGCGCCTCTTCCGCCTGGCGCGGCATCCAGTCGCGGATGATGGTGTTCATAGGATGGTCGGCGCTGCCGCAGTCCACGCCGATCCAGCGCAGCTGCTTCTCCTTGGCCCAGACCGAGAAGGCGCGGTCCGGCCCGGGGTGCTGCACCATGTAGCGGATCTCGTTGGCCGTGGGCATGTCCCAGCCGAAGTGATGGAAGCCCGTGTGGATGATCAGAATATCGCCCTCCTGGACGTCCACCCGTTCCTCGACCATCTCGGCGGTGTAGATATCGTAATCGGCGACGACGTCCGATAGATCCACCACCGCCGCGTCGTGAACCAGGAAATCCATCTCCAGAGACGCCATATCCTTGCCCGGCGTGTAGAAGTGAATCTCACCATCGAGGTGCGTGCCCAGGTGGTTCGAGTGCGTCAACAGCTGGCCGTTAGCGCCGTTGGGTGCCAGGCGCTTGAAATACTTGAGCTGCAGCGGTTCATACGTCGGCCACGGCGGGGTCCCAACCCCCAAAGGAATCGTAAGGTCTATCAGCTTCATCAGTATCCTCCTTAGAAAGTACTCAACTACACGTGATTACACGATGCGTGATGCGTATTGCGGGTTACGGGAGACACACGAGCATCCAGCATCCAGTTTCCAGCATCAGGCTTCTTCAAACGCCTCTCTGAGCGCCGCGAAGGCATCCTCGAAGCACTTCTTGGGCGCGCGGACCAGTCCGGCGCCGACCATGCCGACGCCCGGCTCCTTGTGGGCGATGCCAGTGTTGATGAAGGGCGGGATGCCCGTCGCCATCACCTTGCGCACGTCGATGCCCAGGGGCGTACCCCGGAAGTTGAGCACCGGCACGGTGAAGAACTCGTGCTCGCCCACGGTGATCTCGTACATCTCCTGTGTCACGCTCAGCGCCAGCGACGCGGTCCCACCGACAAAGCGCACGATAGCCGGCGCCGCCGCCATGGCAAAGCCGCCGCAGCCCACCGTCTCCGTAATGGAGGAATCGCCGATGTCGGGGTTGGCGTCTTCCTCGGTGTAGCCCGGCAGCCACAGTCCGTCGACGATGGGCGCGGGCGCGGTGAACCACCGGTCGGGCAGCGCGGCGACGCGAATGCCGAAGTCGGTGCCGTTGCGGGCCATCACCGTGACAACGGTGCTGCCCTCGATGCCCTCGGCCACCTCGACCATGGCTTTGAGCGCGGGCATGGAGAGGTTGAGGAAGAAGTGGTCGTTGCCGTCGATGAACTTGAGCACCTCGATAGCCGTCTCCGTGTCGGCGGTCTTCACAATCGCCGGCGCCAGCTGGCGGATGAGGAGCGAAGTCGCCGCGCGGTTGCGGTTGTGCACCTCGTCGCCCATGTGCAGCGCCTGCGCGATGATGTTCCGCAGGTCGATGGGCCCGGTCTCCTCCAGCGCCCGTTTGAGCGTCGGGTAGAGCGTCGTCTCCATCCACTTGAGCCGCTCCAGTACATCGTCGCCGTAGGCGCCGTAGCGCAGGACGCGGCCCAGCCCCTCGTTCTGCGTGGCGTAGGTCACGTTACCAAAGGTCTCATTCTTGACGATGAAAACGGGCATGGACGGTGACACAATGCCCGCCATCGGCCCAACGGTGTGATGGTGGTGGCAGGGATCAAACTCGAACTCGCCCGCTGCCGCCATCTCCGCCGCCTCTTCGTAGGTCTCGGCCCAGCCCTCGTAAACCGCTGCGCCCATAATGGCGCCGCGCGTCGGCCCGCACATGCGCACCCACTCGATGGGCGGCCCCGCGTGCAGAATCATCCGCTCGCCCATGCCGGGGATCACGTCGCGCGCGATGCCCATGCCGATGAGGCGCGGGCGTCCGGTGCGGATCTTCTCCAGCGCCTCGGCGTTGGCCTCATCGATGGATCTGCCGCTCTTGGTGTGCGTCAACTCCACGTAGCCTTCCATGGGCGGACGCCACACCACATGGAGAACCTCCGCGCCCTGATCTTTGAGACTCTCGGCAAAGTCCTCCAGCCCGATGTTGATGGCCTTCAACTTTTGATCAAATAGCTCTCGAATCGTCATATTCACACTCCTTGTTCGATTTTGGATTTTGGATTTACGTTCAGCGTCTTGACTTCTCACGTCTTCGCCGCTCTCGAAGTGTCTTGATAGAAGAGACGATCATAGCAGTGATCTCGTCGGTTTCCTGCATCAGATCGCGCAGCTGTGCTTCGGGTACCAAATCAGCCTCAACCAGAAGTTCAAGCCCATAGAGTGTCTCGTCCGCTTCCTCTTCGACAATGCTCAGTTTGGCGATCATATCAGCCACAGATTTGGCTCGGCACACGGCCCGCTAGTTTGCGCCGACCGACGTCGCCGAACGGAGCACCTGACGTCCGATTACGCGCCCCGTTGTGCTTTTGGGTAAGGATTCGACCAGACGAATCACCCGTAACGCCAACTGTTTAGTACGAGCTTTAAACGCGCGTTCATCCATGCAAACCCAATCCAAAATCCGAAATCACTAATCCAAAATATACCCTGCTAATCTCGTCGCCGCCGCGTTCGTCGGCAACACCACCACGCCAGCCTCTCTCAGTTTCGCTTCCTGCTCATCCAGATCCTGCGGATCACCCGACGTGCCGCAGACCGAGGCGAGGAAAAGTATCTCGCGCCCCTCGGCCCCGGCGACTTTCTGCGCTTCTTTGATGGCCTCGGCTGCCGCGCCCGCCGGATCGGGGTGTGCGCCGTAGCCCAACACCACGTCTAAGAAGATGATGGCGGTCTCCGGATCCTCGGCCTCGCGCACGATGCGCCGATTGCGCAGCGTCGGATCTAACATGGGATGCAGCCGCCCGACGGTGAATTCGTCTTCACCCAGATCGACGGCCACGTGGCCCCTGCTGAGGTTGGAATCCTTCATCTTCAACGCCTTATCCACCGGCGCGTTGGAGTGGACCTCAAAGCCCATCTTGCCCAGGATCACCTGCGTCTCATAACATAAGGTCCCGCCGCTGAACAGCCCACGGAAGTATTTCTGCGCCGGGCTCAGTTTCTTCTTGAGAGCCTCCGCCTGAGCCTGCAGCTCGACGTTCTGCTGACTCAGATGCTTTATAGCCTCGTCCACACCCTCGCCCCGCGCCAGGGCCGCCGCCAGATGAGCAGCCTCCTCCAGCGTCGCCGCCGCGACGCCGCCCGCATCCTTAATCATCTGCGGATCGCCGCCCAGGAAGCAGACCACGGCGGGTTTGTCAGAAGCCTGCACCTGTTTCAGCACCTTCTCCGCGACTTCCGGCGCCGGCGGTTTGGAGACGAGGAGCAGCACTTCGGTCTTCGGATGCGCCTGCAGCGCCTTGATTCCCTCCAACATCATCATGCCGCCCACCTCGGTGGATAGATCGCGTCCGCCGGTGCCGATGCCCTGCGTGATCCCCACGCCCATGCGCGTCAGATGGCTGGTGACGGACTGCAACCCCGTCCCGGCAGCGGCGACGACACCCACCGGCCCGGAAATGACTGCGTTGGCAAAGCCCAGGGCGACGCCGTTGATGATGGCGGTCCCGGCGTCCGGCCCCATGACCAGCAGGCCCTTCTCACGTCCGAGCTCCTTGAGCGCCTTTTCGTCTTCCACCGTGACATTGTCGCTAAAAAGGAAGACGTGCTTGCCCTTCGCCAGCGCCTCCCGCGCCACGCCCGCCGCATAGCGACCGGCGACGGAGATCAGCACCATGTTAGCGTCCTCCATGCGCTTGACGGCAGCTGCCAACGTCTTGGGCGACTGCTGCAGCCCGCCTTCTTCCGTGGGCGTGCGCGAGGCTTCCAGCAGCACATCTGCTTTCTCCAAGGCCTCCTCGGCCGTGGCCTCGCTTTCGGCGCACACGGCGATGACCAGGTCGTCGGACGACGCCGTCTCGGCCTCCGGCGTCAGAAGCTCCGCGTCCGCCAGAATGCCCTTGTTGGCCGGGGTACCCATCACCACAGCAGCATCCGCGACGCCATCGAGATCGAGAAGCCCCTGCGCCACTTGCAGCAGGGTCACAGAGTCATAGTACTCTCCACTTTTAATACGTGTTCTGGTGATCAAAATAACCTCCTTACAAAGTAAGTTGCGAGTTACGTGTTGCAAGTTACGAGTTACACAACTGTGCAAGAGCACTCATGGGCGCGCAAAAAGCCCAGGAGCATGTCGAAGCCCGAGGTGGCGCCAAAGGCCAGGACAGTCTGCGCCGCCTGCGTCACATCCAAAGAGTCCCCGTCCGCGAGCGCCCGCAGCAGCGCGTGCCAGTGGGCGTCGGCGAGACCATCTCGCGCCGCCCGCAAAAATGCCTGACTGATGCGGTTGGTGCGAGGAGCAGCGGCCTGATACATGCCGTCGCAGAGATCTCTACAAAATGCAAAACTGGACACGAGCGCGTGCTCTGTGTCCAGTTCTTCGGCATGCCCGTGGGCAATGCTCCACAGGCCCAACATGACGCCGGCCAGGTAATCGTCGCCCGAAGGGGTGAGGCCTGGCCCCCAGCCCGCCACCCCGGCAGCAGCCTCCCGAATTGCAGCAGGATCTCTTGAACGCAACGCTTTGTTCAACGTCGCCACTCGCGAGGGTAAACCTGACCCGCTCAAAGAGGCCAGCGGAGAAACCGAGGCCCGCGCCATGGCCTCACGAGCTATGATCCGTCGCAGCGTATCCAACGCCTCCGCGTCCGGGCGCCACGTTTCCCACGGCGGGTGCGCGTCCCAGAGGCGCGGGGAAGGTCGAAAACAGACCTGCCAGGGGCCCAGATCACATCGAGTTGCGTCACAGCGTACGGTAAACTGCCGGGGCAACGCACGCGCCGGGATGAAAGGCACGACGACGTTGAAGGGACCGTCGCCGACCTCCGGCGTGACCAGGGCCACGACCTCGTCCTCGATCAAGAGGTCCACAGCGCGGCGGAAACGCCCCAGCACCCGCCCACGCCTTACACCCGTGGACAACGCCCTCTGAGCGCGACGGCTCAGGGAAGACACGGGAAGCATAACGACCGGTGAAGTAGGTCGCGGTGAAGGGTATCCGATGACCGACGGTCCGGGCAAAGAGAACATGGACTCCTGATCAACGAAAACGCTATGGAGGAACTGCAGCACCTGCCTGATCTTACCAGCTATGGAAACAAGGTACCTGCGGCCCCAAAGGTCCTCCCTATGCCGGGGCACTCATGGGCGCGATGCAACCGAGGTGATACAGGCCCGCCTGCTTGAAAACTCGTAGCCGAGATTCATACGTCCGCCGTCCGTCTTCAACGGCGAAAAGCACTTCCCCTGAGCAGTCAACTGTGGCAATATCGACAATCACTTCACCATGTGGCGGAAGAGGGCTTCGGCCCTTTCAGGTGAAAGCTTACCGACGACAAAGGCCTTTTAGTGACAACATGTCTGACAACTTCCATTTTATATCTGAGGTGTAGGTTTGTCAAGTAAAACAAACCGCGGGCAAACGAAGCAGTTCCAGGGTGGCTCAAACGCCATAGGCAGCTTCCCATCATGTTTCCCTCCCGCATCAACCCCAGCTTCGTTTGCCTTGCTTTCGTCTACGCAGGGTCTACGTTCTACGGTACGGAGGGCGTTTTCACCGATTGTACAGAAAGGTCAACCAGATCGCGCCGGCGAAGGGCCCCAGGAAGAAGCCCAGGATCTATCCCACGTCCAACTCGAATCTGTAGAAGAACATGGGTAAATGCCAGAGGGCCCCAAAAAGCGCCAGGATCAAGGTCGTCCCTAGAGCGCTGCGCTTCTGCTTTATTGAGATGAGACCCATCCACCATATCGCGGCTCACTCACCAGCATACCACAGCGGCACGAAGGTGAACTTCTCCACGTCCACCAGGCCCTTGTCAGTGAGCTTCAGCTTGGGGATGACCTCCAACGCCAGGAAACCCAGGTACATAAAAGGATCGCGAAGCGAGGAGCCCAGATCAGCAGCGGCGTCCAATAACGCTTCCATCTCCTCATACACCGCCTCGACCGTGTGTTTGGACATCAATCCGCCGATAGGCAAGGCGACACGCCCCAGGACATCCCCGTCGAGGACTGCCACCAGCCCGCCGCCCATCTCTTTGACAGCCCGCACGGCGGTGTGCATCGAAACGTCGTCGGTGCCCGCCACAGTGAGATTGTGACAGTCATGCCCCACGCTGCCGGCGATAGCACCGCGCTTCAACCCTAACCCCTTGACAAAGCCCAGGCCCACGTTGCCGGTGCCGCGATGCCGTTCCACCACCGCCAGCTTCAACACATCTCGCTCCACGTCGGCGACCACCTCGCCCTCCACCACCTTGGGCAGCAAGAGCAGCTCTTTGGTGACCAGCTGACCCGGCACGATACCGATGACGCGCAGATACTTGCCCTCCGCGGGCACGCGGAAGGAGAGTGCCTCCAGATCGACGTGGACGCTGCCGCGTACCGCGCTTTCGTCCACCTCCGGCTGCCCCCATGCGCTGACGGGCTCCCCGTCGCAGGCCACCAGCCGTCCGCCGCTGAAGACCATCTCGGCGCGGAACTCCTCCAGCGAGGCCGTGATCACCAGGTCGGCGCGCCGTCCGGGCGCAATGGCGCCCCGGTCCCTCAATCCGAAAGCCTCGGCGGCGTTGAGCGTAGCCATACACACCACCTGGATCGGATCCAGGCCCGTTTCGACCGCCAGCCGCATCAGGTAATCGACGTGGCCCTCCTCCAGCAGTTCCGCCGGGTGGCGGTCGTCGGTGGCAAAGGCGAAGCGCCGCCCGTTCTGAGGCGTGACGGCCGGCGCCAGATCGCGCAGATTCTTAGCCGCCGTCGCCTCGCGGATGAAGATGTGCATGCCGGCGCGCACTTTCTCCAGCGCCTCCTCCTGCGTCATGCTCTCGTGGTCGGTCGAAGGGCCGGCGGCTGCGTAGGCCTGCAGCTGCTTCCCGGTGACGCCGGGCGCGTGCCCGTCGATGTGCCCGTCCCGGAAAGCCATCAGCTTGTCAACGGCGCCCGGCAAACCCAACACCGCACCGGGCACGTTCATGAACTCGGCCAGCCCCAGCACGCGCGGCAGATCACGCAGCGCCTCCAGATCTTCGGCCTCCAACACCGCCCCCGCCGTGCCCATATCCGTAGCAGGCACACAGGAGGGCAGATTGACGAAGACGGTAAGCGGCAGTCCCTCCGAAGCAGCGGTCATGTAACGGATGCCGTCGGCGCCGGCCACGTTGGCGATCTCGTGGGGATCGGTGACCACCGTCGTCGTACCGCGTGGCACCACGGCGCGCGCAAACTGCGGCGGCGTCACCATGGACGACTCGATGTGCACATGCCCATCGATCAGTCCAGGCGTCACAAACTTACCCGCCAGGTCGATGACCTCGCGGCCCTCGTATCCCCTCCCCACAGCGGCGATGAACTCACCCGCCAGCGCCACATCGGCCTCCACGACCTCCCCGCTGAAGACGTTGACCACACGCCCGTTCTGCAACAGCACGTCCGCCGATTCCTCCCCGCGTGCCACAGCGATCAGATGCAAAAAAGATTCCCGTTTCATGGCGATCCTCCTAAACACTCCCTCGGTCCGTACGATCATGAGGCTTCGGAACGATGAGCTTGATTATACCCACGGCGATGGAAAGCGAAAGCACACAAAGAAAGCATGGCTGCCCTGAAAAAAGGTTCAAGAAATCGGATTTTTAGGTGGCCATGCACTACATCTAGTGATCTTGGTCATGAGAAACCCACATATAGTATCAAGTCGTAGAAAAATCCGATTTCTGCTAGTTATTTCAGTGGACCCAAACATAACCCCACTGAAAAAAGGTGGAAAAAATCGAAAGCCGCGCCCCCTTCGAGGAGCCGGAGGGGGATTGCGAAGACAACGAGCAGCACGAGAGGGATGGCGACAAGGCAGACTACCAGGGTTGTCCTCAAGGCATTTGAAACACACCCTCTGCTTTGCTGCGACGCACTCCCTCAGAGATTCTCGGCGTAGTGCCGGATGGTCTCGCGGATCAAAGACTCGTCGAAGGGGCCGGCAGGCGAGGTGGTCTCGAAGATACGCCCCGGGATCCGCACGTCCTCCAGGCGGAAGCCCTCACGGCGCTTGAAGGCGTATTTCTCCCGCAGAATATGCGCGCCCAGCGCCTCCAGTGCTGTCTCTGTCGTCTCGTAGCCGATGGCGCCCAAGGCATCCACGATAACCTGGGGCTCGTAGACGCGCCGCGCGAAGAGACAGAGGACGAGACTGGTCAGCACCTGCCGCCAACGCTCCTCCTCCAACAACGTCTCTGCCAGCACCTGCGGCTCAAAGGCCCGTTCCTGCGCTACGAACTCCTGATCGACGCTGTACCCGGCACTGTCCAGGTGACTGTGTCGGGCGCCGGTCAGATAGCCCAGGTGACAGCCCGGCCCGGTGTGATAGCCGGGCATCTCGTTGCCACCGAAGGTCAAGGCAAAGGTCTCACCGCCGTAGATCGAGGCGGCGTACTCCGCGCCTTGACCCAATGCGCGGTAGAAGTCGTTGGGTTGCTCCACAATGCGCCGCGTCGCCTCAATATAGGTGTCGGCGTCACCCCAGCGGAGTTCCAACCCGTCCGTCTCCTCCGTGGAGATCAGGCCGCGCTCCAGCGCCTCGGTAGCCCAGGCCAGCACCACGCCCGCGCTCATCACGTCCAGCCCCTGGATTTCGATCTCGTCCATAAGTTGCAGCATGCCCGAGACATCCTCAACACCCAGCATACTGCCGGTGGCGTAGACCGGCTCATGGTCGTAGCCCAGCATCAGCGTCTTGTAAAAGTAAGGATCGCCGGGATACGGAATGCGCAGCGCCGCCAGGTGGATGCAGGCCACGGGACAGTGTGCGCACGCCACGCGCCGCCCCAGATAGTCGCTCGCCAGCTGCTCACCGGAGATGGCGTCGGCGCCCTCAAAGCGACTCGCCTGCAGATTGCGCGTGGGTAGTGCCTCCAGCGCGTTCAGCGGGCGCACGTTCATCGCCGTGCCCAGCTCGTGATACTTCCGCATCAGATCAGATTCCGTGGCACTGCGGTAGATGGTGTCGTAGACCTTGCGATAGGCGCGGCGGTCGGCGACGGGTAGAGCCCGTTTCCCCCGAATGACCACGGCCTTGAGCCGCTTACTGCCGAAGACGGCACCCAACCCCAACCGCCCGAAATGCCGATAGGTCTCCGTGTTGACGCAGGCGTAGCTGATCTGCCGCTCGCCCGCGCGCCCGATGCGCATGATGGTGCGCATGCCGCTCCCCGACTCGCGCTCACGCAACACGGAGCCGGTCGTGTAGCTGCTGCGCGTGCCCCAAAGCGCCGTCGCGTCGCGGAAGTAGACCCGATCCTCATCGATGACCAGGTAGACGGGCATGGCGCTGGCGTTACGGATGACGACCGCCCCGTAGCCGGCCATGCGCAGCGAGACAGCGCTGCGTCCCCCGGCGTGACTTTCTCCCAGCTCGCCGGTGTGAGGCGATTTGAACATCGCCACGGTCTTGGAAGCCAGGGGATAGTGGCCTACCAGCGGGCCGACGCTGAAGATCACGGGGTTCTCCTCGCCCAAGGGATCCACGCCCTGAGGACAGAACTCCTCCAGCAACCGGATGGCGGCCCCCGTGCCGCCGAGGGTCTCCTCGAAGAGCTCGGGACGCTCCTCCACGGAGAAACTGCGCCGCGCCAGGTCGATGATCAACACGCGCTTCAAAGGATCATAGGGCAACATCGCGCACCTCCTTGATCTCCTCCAGAGCGATGACGTTATAAGGACAGTAGTTGGCGCAGTAGCCGCAGTAGACGCAGATCAGGGGCTTGTTCTGAGCATCGTCCCACCGGACGGCGCCGAAGGGACAGGCGGTGACGCAGTTACCGCAGCCGATGCAGAGCTTGGTGTCGAGCCGCACCCCGCCACCCTCGCGCGGCCTCAGAGCAGCGGTGGGGCAGACGCGGGCGCAGGGCGGATCGGCACAGGCGCGACAGACGATGACGACGAAACCCTTACTGATGCCTCCGTCGGAGCGCACATGGATACACGCGCCCTCGAAGCCGCCGCGTCCCAGCCGACGCGCGCAGGCGAACATACACGATTGACAGCCGACACAGCGGTCGACATCCAGGACGGACAATCGCTTGACCATGCTGCGCCTCCCAAGTGCTGTGAAAACGTGGGTGAAGTGACCGACTTCTTCCTCAAGAGTATAGAGATTTGCCGGAGAATGTCAACCTTGACTCACCGCCGTCAACGTTCTACGTTCCGGCGCGCGGACGCTTCGCGTTCGGAATAACAGAGACGTAGGCGCCTGGGGAGAGATACTCAGAGATCGCCCTTGTTCCTGAGCTCACCTCGGCTATAATGAGGTTCTGAGAGAACGGAGATCCATGTTACACTTTGAACAGCTGAGATCGGATATCGGAGCCCTCGGCGAGCACGCCGTCGAACAGCAGCGCCAGCAGCGCGCCGCCTGTGAAGCAGCCCTCGAGCGCCTGGCCTCGGCGCCGCCGGGCGCCGAGTTGCTCGACCGTTGGCCCGATGCTCAAGAAGAATGCGCCCTGCCGGCGACCGAGGCGCCCCTCGGCCGTTGCTTTACGGCCCAGGGGCCACCGCCCCCTGAAACCACGGTGACGGCTGTCGACGGTTCGCAGATCATGCCCGACCGGCACAGCCCAGTGCTCTATTATCTGATCCAGGTAGGCGGGCTTATCTTCCGCTACAACGGCACGGCGCCCACACCCTGTCGAGAGGCTACCTTGCACTACACGGAGGCGGAACTCTACGACGACCGGGGCCAGATCATCGGGCGACAGCTGGGGATGCGACGCACCGTAGCGGAGATGACCTATCTGGCCCGGCTGACAGGGCAGGCGCGGGCCGAGGGCGCGTCTGCCCTCCAATTCGCGCTGATCGACGGGCCATTGCTCTGGCCCTACAAGGGGCACAGCGAGGAAGAACAACAGGTGTTGCTGCCTGCGTACATGGCAGCGTTGGATCGGCTGCGGGAGAACGAAGCTCTGCCTGCAGGGTTCGTCGAGCGCCCCGGCGGACGTCCCCTGCTCAACACCCTCGCGCTCCTGCCCGCAGAGACCGGCGACGAGCCTCTCCCCCCACGTCTTCTCGTCCACATGAGCGACCGCGTCCTGATGGAAACGCATCTGGCGCCCGGGGCACGCACCGCCTGGCTAAAGCGCCCCTCACGCATGAACCGCTATCACGCCCAACGCGGGCATGAGATCGTCTTTTGCTACATGAACCTCGGACTGGAGGGCTATCCCGTCATCGCCCGGGTGGAAGTCCCAGCGTGGGCCATCTCCCGAGAAGAGAAGAGCGCCGCCTTGCACACCGTGCTTCTGCATCAGGCGCGCGTGCTCCACGGCTATCCTTACGCACTGGCGCGCGCTCACGAGGTGGCATTGGTGACCCAGGAGGACAAGGCAGCCCTGGATCACCTGCTCCAACGGCGTTTGATGGAGGCAGGATTGCCGCCGGCCCGTCCCTCGGAGAAGGCCAGACAAAAAGCCTACCTGGGACGTCGGCGCTGAGAAGTCAGAGTGGAAGTGAGGAGGAAAACGTGGACCCTGTGGATCAGGCGATTCCCATCGGCAACGTACTGCGGGCCGACATCCGGGGATTCGTGGTGGCCTCGCGCATCCCGGAGCCGGACGTACCCACTTTTGGCACCTTCGTGCGGGCACCCATCCAGGAAGGACGTGCACAGCTCATCGGGCTGGTCTACGATATCCGCCTGCAGGACGATCCCTTCCTGCGTCACCTGGCGGCGACGTTAAACGAGGACAACCCCCACCATCAGGAGATTATCGCCGATCAGCGAGAGCGCGTGATCCCTGTCGAGATCGGCGTCACCGCCGTGGGCTACCGCAGCGCAGAGAACGTCTACCGCTACGGGCTGCCGCCGCAACCGCCGATGATCCTCAAGCAGATTATCGTCTGCCGCCCCCAGGAGGTCAAGGAGATGACGGTCCGGCCCGACTGGCTGCATCCCCTGCTGGAAAATCCCGACGTGCCCGTTGACGCACTGATCGCCCGGACGCTGGAGCGGTCAGCGCGCCTCTACGGGGAGCGCGGGTCCGAGGCGCACGAGCGCTATCTCCTCGCAGCTTCTCGCTATCTGGCGCGGTTCCTGGCCCGCGAG
The DNA here is from genome assembly GCA_049975525.1 of Anaerolineae bacterium. Classification (GTDB taxonomy): domain Bacteria; phylum Chloroflexota; class Anaerolineae; order B4-G1; family SLSP01; genus G713. Next base: position 103,550 of record JBNGCW010000001.1, on the reverse strand, counting down.
CCGCTGCGTCTGGAGACCATCTTGCGTCAGCTGGGGGTCGAGGAATGAAAGACGGGATCTTCAGAAGAGCACAACGGAGAGGTGCACGCACGTTCGCTGAAAAGGGCTTCGAGGTTCCACAGGCTGGCTGCTTATGCAGCCAAGGCGTAAAATCAAATGACAAGAGAGGTTAAAGGGAGCTTATGGCCGATTACAAAACATTGATCCAACAACACCGCATGTTGCGCTGGCGATACGGAGGTCAACCCCTGGCGGTCAAACAGGAGGAGATCCAGGAGCTGGTCGACCAGGTCGGTCAGGCTCGCAAGGAGATCTCCGATCCAGAACAACGCAAGACCCTGGAAGAGATCGAGCGCTACTGGCGCTCCCAGCTGCGTCCCACACACCAACACATGCCGTTGTGGGCCGTGATAGGCGGCGGGGTCTTGCTTATCATCGTCGTCGCCGTGGGGATCGCTTACATTCTGGCCCAGGGCATCGACCGCCCTGCCGCGCCCCCTCCCACGGCAACGGACGTCGCAGCGACGGAGGCACCGGAGATGGGCGCGACGACACCCGAGGGAACGGTCGCAACAGACGAGTCGCCGCCTACCGCTTCGCCTACCTCCACCCCCCCGCCAGCGACGCCGACCCCCACACCCACCCCGGCTCCCGAGGAAACGCCCTTGGTGGACGTGGTCGCCGACGTCGCGCCGTTGGCTGGTGGTGCCGTCCTCAACGCGCCCCCCGAGGGGATAGACATCGCAACCTGCAACGTAATCACGGACGCCACCGTCCTGACGACGTTAGCGCCGCCGGCCACCTTGAGTAACGTGGAGGTGACAACGGAGACGTTGACAGTCTGGCTCTCGCTGCAGACAGCGACACCTGCCGAGCGCGCGCTCCTCTACCACTGGCTCGTCGCGCTGGACACCGACGGGAACACCACCACGGGACGTCCACCCGGAGATGGCTACATCAACCCCGACCTGGGCCAGGAAGTCGGCGCGGGTCTTTTCCTCTACCCTGATGGCACGCTGGAGCCTTATGTCTATATCTGGAGCCCCACACTGGGCGATTGGGACGGCAACACGCCGGACATCGTCGATATCACGGTTAGCGAGACGCGGAACGCTGTGGCCTTCACCTTCCCGCTGGAGGAGTTGCGCACCCAGCTGGCGCAGATCGCCGGCAGTGAGCTGAACCTCCAGACGCTCAAAGGGCGGCTGGCGACCATCGCCAGTTCCCAAACCCAGGCGGCCCTCGTGGATTACTGCCCGGATCTTCCCTGAAAGCGCGTGGCTTTCATGTCCCATCACCACTCCTCGTCCGCCACGGAAAGCGGGGGGTTGAAAGTCGCCTTCTTTCTAAACGCCGGCTTCGCGCTGGCGGAGCTGATCGGCGGGCTGTGGATCAACAGTCTGGCGATTGTCTCCGACGCGTTGCACGACCTGGGCGACAGCGTCTCCCTGGGGCTCTCATGGTATCTGGGCCGTTACGCCCAGCGTGAGGGAGACGGGCGCTACTCCTACGGCTATCGACGTTACTCACTCCTGGGGGCGCTGCTCAACGCGCTGATCCTGGTCGGCGGCGGGGTGCTGGTGCTCTCCGAAGCCCTGCCTCGTCTGTTCAACCCGGTCTCGCCTCACGCGCCGGGTATGGCGATTTTCGCCGTGTTCGGCATCCTGATCAACGGGGTCGCGGCGCTCCAACTGCGCGATCACACTTCGTTGAACACGCAGATGGTGAGCTGGCACCTGCTGGAAGACGTATTAGGCTGGATCGCCGTCCTGCTGGTCAGCCTCGTGCTCCTCTTCTGGGAGGTACCCGTCCTCGATCCGTTGCTCTCCACCGCCATCACGCTCTACATCCTGTACCACGTGGTGGGTAATCTGAAGAAGACAACGGCGCTCTTCCTGCAAGCCGTGCCCGACGGCTTTGACGTGACGGAGATCGAAAAGACGCTGCAGGCCATCGAAAAGGTCCGCGACGTGCATCATCTCCACGTCTGGTCGCTGGACGGCGAACACCACGTCCTCACAGCGCACGTGGTGTTGGCAGAGGGAGCCTCGCAGGAGACTGCCTTGGACGTCAAGTGTGCGGCGAAAGCAGCGCTCGCCGATCTGGAGTTGGCCCATGTCACCCTGGAGATCGAGTACGGCGAGGAAAGCTGCTCGATGCGCAACTGAAAGCATATCCCAAGCGGGGGACAACAAAGCGACGAGGATCCGCGCGGACCCTCGTCGCTTCGTCGTGCAACGGAGAACTACATACGCCGACGTCGCAAGCGCAGGAGCTGCAGCGCCGCCATAAAGGGCAGGATCAGCGCTGCCAGCGCCATGGGCAACACGACGCTGTCGGCGGTGAAGGTGGTCAGAGTGACAACGTTGGGGGTGAACTGCCACCGGTAGTCCTCAACCTCACCATTGGAGGTCAGGCCGGTGGGCTGCGCCAGCCCGTTGGTGCTATTTGCGTAAAGCCGGTAGCGGGTGTTAAAGGTCAAATTGGTACTGCCGCCAAAGGTACCGGCGGGCACATCGAAGGTGATGGTTTGTACGCCGTCGGTGACGACAAAGTCAAGGAGAGCGCGTTCGTCGGCGTCCCGGAAATCCCCATCGCCGTTCCAGTCGATCCAGGCGCTCAGGTAACAGACATCAGGACATCCCCCGACCGTGACATCCACCGACGCGCCATCGGCACCATCGGCCCAGTTCACACTACCGGTGGGAGCGACGCCATCGTCGTCGTCGCCCTCGCTATCCCCATCATCCCCGACCACGCTATCACTCTCCTGCCCATCGGGATCGGCGTCGACGGCGCTGCCCAGATAGACGGCGCCCGTATCGGGGATGGTATGCCGTGCGCCATTATCCCCCAACGTGCTGTTGTTGTAGGTGATAGGTAAGTCGCCCATATCCATGGCGGATTTGAAGCCGAAGTCCCGTTGTGCGGTGATGCCGCCACTCAAGCTAATACCGGTGTAAGAAGAAGGCGTTGTGGTAACGGTGCCCTTGATGCTGTGGGCGTTGGGGTTGACCGCCACGCGATAGTCGCCATCTGCCAGATCGGGGAAACTATACGTGCCGTCGGAAGCCGTCGTCGTCTGTCCGACTAGGACGTCATCCGTGCCGCCGCAGCCATCCACGCAACGCCAGAGATAGACCGGCAGACCGCCGTAACGCACCGTCTCCACACCGTCGATGTCGCCGATGCCCCCACTCTGGCCGCCCTCATCGTCATCGTGCCAGGCAGTGCCCTGGATGGCATTGAGACCCTCAAAACGGTAGCCGAAGTCCACGTCCAGATCACAGTCGGTGCAGGTGACCGTACCGATGTCCGTCACGCTGCCTCCGCTGATGACGACCCCATCCGCCTGATCGTCGGCACCACCGCCATCGGGGATGTACGTTTGGGTCAGACCAGTCGGCCAGTCAGGATCACCGGTATCCACCTGGACGTAATACGTGCCATCGCCCAGGCCACCGAAGGAGTAGTATCCTTCCGCATCGGTCGTATTGGACATCACGACTGTACTACACGTGGCATCGCTGCACAGATTGACGGTGATACCGGCGATGCCCTTTTCACCAACATCCACAACGCCGTTGTCATTGGAGTCAATCCACACCGTATCGCCGATCACCCCGCCGGGCGGCCGATAGCCAAAGTCGCTGCTCATATCGTTCTGACCCAGCTGCAGGCCGTAGAAAAAGGTGGAGTCAGGTGCAGTGACGCCTTGTAACGTGTTGACGCCGTCACATTCCTCCGCACCCGCAACTTCGCAGGACAACTCGGTTGGATCGTTGGTGTTATAGGAATTGGGATCACCGGTCAGGGTATAGTTCTCCAACGCGCCACCAGAAGCGAAGTTGCTATCGGCGATCTTGACGATGTAGTTACCCTCGCCCAGGCCACCGAAAAGATAGTTACCGTCGGCGTCGGTGGTTGTCGATAGCCACTCCGTCTGCCCTACCTCGATGCCGCCGTCGTTATCGACGTCAGTGTAAAGTTCCACCACCACGCCGAAGATACCCGGCTCGCCGGCCTGCCAGGCCCCATCGCCGTTGTTATCTTGCCAGACAAAGTCCCCCACGGAACTGTTGGTATAGCCGAAGTCGGCATCTTCGTAGACCTCAGCGTCGCCCAGACTGATCTGGTGCAGGTTATCCCGGCTGCCGTTGGTCTGCGTCAGGCTGTAGAGCGGGTCGGTGCTCTCATCAAAGTTGCTATCCGGCACATAGACGATGTAGTCGCCGGCAGGTAGATTATCGAAGAGGTAGAGACCCCCACCGCCGGTGGCATCTGTACCTACCAGCGCGTCTTCCGCATCGACTACGCCGTCGCCGTTTTGATCCTGGTACAGATAGACGGTCACCCCATCAATGCCGCTTTCGTCGCTATCCTGCACACCGTCCCCGTCGTCATCGGCCCAGACGGTATCCCCGATGGAACCCAGGCCCTGGGGCTGATAGCCGAAGTCCACATCGGTGACATCGGCGCTGTTGATCGTCACGGAGGCATCGTCGTCACAGGCCGCGCCGGAGCACGTACCTGCGACATCGTAATCCGCCGTCTGCTGGTAGCCCACGGGGATAGCGGAGCCATTCACCGCCACCAGGTACTTGGTCCCGTTCCCGGGCAGGTCGGTGAAGGAATATGTGCCATCCGAAGCGGTGACGGTCTCGGTCAGATAAGTATCGGAGCCGAGATCGAGCACACCGTCGCCATCCACGTCGCGGTAGAGATAAACCGGCACATCGCCGAGGCCCTCTTCACCCGCTTCGGGGTTGCCGCCGTCGCCGTCCCAGTCCGTGAAGACCGTGCCGCTAAGACCGAGACCGCCGGTGTAGCCGAAGAGATCCGGACCTCGAACCTCGCCGCCAATGAGCGTGAACGTGTTGGTCTGATCGTCACACCCAGGGTCACCATAGCACGCACCGCCCTCAGGATCACCACTTTGATCCATACCATTGGGAGACGTGATCTGAACCCGGTACGTGGCATTCGCGGTGGGTAAGTTGCTAAACTGGTAGTAGCCATTGACGTCCGTCTGGGTGGTGTAGCTCGCCTGCGAACATCCTGCCCCCTCACAAATCAGCGAGACGGTCGTGCCGGAAATCGGCGGTTCGCCGGCACTCCAATCGCCGGCCTGATCCTGATCCTGCCAGACGTAGCCGGTGACCGTCCCCTCCGTCGTGTTGTTGTAGCCAAAGCTGACGTCGGTCTTGTCGGCGCCAAGGTAAGAGAGATTCCTGAGCGTTGTAGCCTGATCGTTCCACTCACCATTGCCGCCAGCGCCCCCAGCACCATTTGCGTCACCCGTTGCTTCGGCACTTTGTGCCGTCATACCGGTGGGCAACACGGTGCCATTGGCCTGTACATTGTAATAGCCAGAACGGAGACCGGAGAATATGTAGTCGCCGTTGGCATCCGTATACGTCGTCGCCACCAGGCTCCAGGTGTATCCCGCAGCAGTACAGGTCTGGTTGTCATTGCTCATCGGAATAGGAAGCTCATCCAGGGGATCTGAACACACATAGAGATCCATCTGAACGTTGGGTAGGGGACCATCAGCGCCAGGGAAGGGTGTATCGTAACCGGTGGTATTGACCCAGTTATCGTCATCACTGTCAACCCAGGTCGTACCCGAGATCGAGTAACTCGCATTGACACCAACATCCACCTCGTCGTTGTCATCGTTGACGTTGCGACCGGAAGCGAACTTGGCGTCATAGACGTAAGCAGTGTTCGTCGTAGCCGAGGTAGGGGCCAAAGCTTTGAACGTCACCGTCACCTGTTTTGTGCCGCCGGCATAGAGGGGACCGAGATTGTCCCACTCGAGCAACCCCACTGTATTGGGTGCAACACCGCTGAGGGTCGATGTGATGACCGCAGGATCGGCATACTGGAACTCCAGCAGGTCGGCATCGTAGGTATCGGTCAAGGGCAACGTCGCAATGGTCGTGTCGCCGGTGGCACAGGACGTATCATCCGTCGTCACCCGGAAGCCCAGAGCATCAACGTTGATAGAAGCAGTAGTCTTTTCCGGTCCGGCATTTTTGACGTGATTGAATCGCAGCTCCAACGCAGCGTCGAAGTCGGGCCAATCCCACGAGCCTCCCGGAGCATTGGCGTCCGGGATCGGCGCACTTGAATAGAGATACCCTACCTTGCCTTCACCAGGACCATAAGTGCTCAACTCGGCCAGCGTGAAATCTGCGGGTTCCCAATCTGCAGCCCCGCCGGACATGGAGAAATTCATCACGTCGTCATTGAACTTCGCCCCCAGATAGAATCGAGTCACGGCTTCGACACCGGTTATGTTGCCGGTGCGATTCCCGGAACTGAAAGAGGAGGCCGAGAGCCAAACAGCCTGACCGGTTTGGAGATCCGTGGTCGCGTAAGCTCCGTCCGGTGCACCCGCAGCATTAGCAGGATTTGTGAATTGCCCCGTTCCCGTCGTAGAAGGCCAGACGTAATAGACACAGCCACCATTTGCCGTTCCGTCGCCGGGCAGTTGATTGATCAAATCGATCCTGAAGCTCACTGTTTCGTCCACAAAGGCCGGATCCCGCGAGAGCACCATTTTGTCCACCGTCAGCGTCGGCCCGAAGCCGAAGTCGGCGTCGTTGTAGTTACCGCCTGAAGCCAGCGTCACCGCCACCACCTCTTCGGTGGTCAAGGTGTAGCCTTCCGCGAGCGCATCGATATCTGAATCGGTCTTATCCACTACCATCAGGTAATCGCCGGCGGGCAATTGCGTGAAGTTGTAGTTGGTGTTGGTCTCATCGCCGTCAGTAATCGTACCGGAATCCTGAGTCTGGACCAGCACATCGCCATCGTCCAGCTGCCCGTCGCCGTTCCTGTCCCAGTACAAGGAGAGCTTCACGTTGTCGATCTGCGTGGTCTCCCCGGTATCCTGGAGACCATCGCCGTCCTCGTCTTTCCAGACGCGGTTGCCGATTTCACCCGTCCCCTGCACCAGCGTTGTCGCGCAGTCACGGGCAAAGGGCGTAGCGTCTCCCAACCCGCCGGTGGCGCAGTTCTCGATGAAGGGATCGCCGCCCCCGGTGATATACCCCGAGGGAATGGTGGCTTGATAGGTGACCGTGCCGCTGTTGTTGCCGCTGCCACTCTTTTCCAGTGGATTATCCAGCCACCACTGAATAACCAGTGGATTTGTCGACGAGCTCGTGACAGTGCCGGGATCCGTCGCTGTCCAGGTCGTGCCCCCATCCTGAGAGAAGCGGATACTGACACTGTTGCCGCCGGGTATCGTGTTATTTGAGCTCGCGCTGCCCCCCACGTATTGCAAACCATACGGTACCGTATCACTGATCACCAGACTGGTGGTGACGCTGCTGCCGCCGGACGAAAGCACCAAACCCAGGTCCGATTCCGTAGAGGTGTTTTCAAAAGGGATTTGGTAGGTAAAGGTGGTATTCTCCGCCTGCACCCCCGGTGCGACTTTGGTGATCGTCACCTCGGGCTCGTCGCTCATGATCGCCGGCACGCCGGTGCCGTAATCACCGTTGAACTTCTCGTTGTCGAATCCCGAAGCAACCTCTTGATAGGGCGAGATGGGAATGGAGCAAGCGCCATCCAGCGCCAGGAATTTGTAGAAGACTTCACCGCGCACGTCGGTGTTATCCGACGGCAGGTCGGTAAAGTAGAGCGTGTTCTCAAAGGGGATAATCATATCGGGATTCCCGGCGCTGCGGGAGACGGTCAACACCCCGGTCACCCCCACCAGCCGGAAGCAGGACGAATCGTAAGCCGGATCGCCGAAGGGCTGCAGCCAGGCGTTGTAGTCCGGGACACCATCGTCGTTGTTGTCAAAGCCCTGATTTACGTTGCCCAGGCGGTAGAGAATACCGTTGGTCGTGATGGTCTCGCCGACGTTAATCGTGCTGGTATCCGTGTTGAACCACTCCCCCGGCGGATTGCCGTTGGGCTTGATTTTGTTCGCCATGGCGCTGAGTTCGTTGCGCATGGTGGCGGTGTGCGTGGCATCCGCCGGAGTCACCCCGTCGCCTGTGACCCATACGTCGAAGTCCAACGCCAGATCGTCGACGGGCTTGACGGATTTACCCCACGTGGCAATCGTACTCCCGTCGCTGTCATCCACGGCGTAGTGAGGATACTCAAAGGACCAGTATTGGTATCGACACTCTCCCGCGGCCAAAGCCCCCAACGCACGGGAAGCGTCAGCTGTGCCGCCCAAGTGAGTAAAAGCATAATCACCCCGATAGGTCAGCTCGTAGGACGTACCGGCCGCCACGGTGGGGTTGGTTTCCGTCGGATACACGCCCGGCGTGCCGTTTGTATAATCACCGATGTACGCGATGACGTTCTCCACCGCCGTATCCCCGGTGTTGCAGACCTTGCCGATGACGGTGGCGACTTTGGGTGCGTAGGTGGAAGGGGAAAGGGCATTGGAATCCACCACCAGGTTGGGCGCGGCGATAATCTCCACCGCCAGCTCACCTGCTGCTGTGACGGGGGTCACGTCTGCCAGACTCTGCAGCCCCAACGAAAACATGACAACGAACGTTGTTAACAGCCGAATGACTCTTATGTGCTTTTTCATAATCCTATTCCTTGTTTGTAAAGGCTGTGGCTTCTTACCCTGACCACAGCTGACTGACTTGAAGACTTCCAACTATCTGATGTCGGTCCCAATGCCCAATCAATAGCTTCCCTCGTCATCTCAAGGTGAAACACCCCCTTTCCAATAATCATAGTGGATCTCAGCTCCCATCGCTGCTCTGTGAAACCGTTGCGGCCCCCAAAAGGTGACGGGAGATAAGTACAAAAAAAGTACAGTCACCCTTTCTCAGGTGACTGTACTTTTCTAACCTTTGGGGCTTTTCGGGGCTCTCGCCGGAAACCGGCCTCCCGATCCGACAAAGAGCGCGTCTAATCCAATTCCCCGAGCCCCCGACGACGTGCGTAGACGACGGCCGCGCGGCGGTTTTCCAACTGGAGTTGTTCCAGGATGCGGCCCATGTGATATTTGATGGTGGATTCGCTGAGGTGCAGCTTCAACGCGACCTCTTTGTACGTCATGCCCTCGGCGACGAGGCGGAGCACCTCGTACTGACGCCGTGTCAGCCCGTGGAGATCAGAGGCTGCGCCGTCACGCCCGGGGCCCCTCTCCGCCTCCGACGAAGGCCGCTTCTTCAAGCCAGCCTCCACGAGCGCCTTCGCCGCCAGTCCAGGCGACAGGACAACCTCCCCCCGCATAACGTCCATCAGCAGCTCGAAGAACGCGGCGCTTTCGAGGTTCTTCAGCAAGTAGCCCGAAGCTCCTGACAGGAGCGCGTCGAAGAGCTGCTCCTCCTCTGCCGCGACCGTCAACATCACCACTTTCGTCTCCGGCGCCAGGCGCCTGATCTGCTGTAACGCCTCCAACCCGTCACAGCGCGGCATCTGGATATCCATCAGCACCAGGTCGGGCGCCCGAGAGCGGACCAGGGCCTGCGCTTCGTACCCGTCCCGCCCGACGCCCACCACCTGGAGCCCGTAAGCGGTCAACATGTTACGCAGACCGTCCAAGAACAGCGGGTGGTCATCCACCAGAACGACGCGCAGGTTGGCGAGACTGTGATTCCCGTTCCCTCTCTCTCCGACATCCATCCTGCGCGGTAACCAGACGGAGACCTGCGTCCCGCGTCCCGGGCGCGAGTGAATCTCAAAGCGGCCCTGAACCGCCTCCGCCCGCTCGCGCATAATGTTCAAACCGAAGCGTCCTTCGTCCCCCACTTCGGCGGGCTCCAAGCCCCGCCCTTCGTCGGACACCACGACGTTAATGCCGTGCCCCTCGACGTTGAAGAGGATGCGCGCGCTCTCCACTTCCGCGTGCTTGTACACATTCATCAGCGCTTCCTGCAAGATGCGCAACAACTGCGCTTCTGCGTCGGAAGACAGGAAAGCCTGAGGTAAGTCCGGTGGACGGATGACCTCAACGTGAACGCCGTAACGCCGCTGAAAGGTCATCAGGTACTTTTTCAGGGCGACGAAAAAGTCGAGACTATCCACTTCGTCGTCCGCCCGCACGCCTAAAATGTACTCGCGTAGTTTGTCATGAGCTTCCTGGGCCACCTCGACGAGACGGTGGAGGATCTTCTGTACCTCGGCCCCCTGCTTCTGCTCCAAAAAAGTCAGAGCTGCCTGCGACTGGACGTTGATATAGCCCATTACCTGGCCCAGATCGTCGTGCAGCGCCCGGCCCAGCCGCTCCCGCTCCGCCAGTGTCGCCAGTTCCCGCTGCTGGCGCACCAACTGCGCGTCGGCCAGCTTGCGCTTGGTGATGTCCCGCCAGACCACCAACCGGCCCAGTCGCGCGCCCCCTGCGTCGAACAGCGGCGAGATGCGCAGATCCAGATAACGGGGCGTGCGCTCGTCGATGCAGATTTCGCCGTAAGCCTCCTCGTCCTCCGGGTGCATCGCCAGAATCTCCGCACATCGGGGCGACACCGCTTTGAGAGTCCGCCCCAGCACCTGGGACGCCGACCCCAGCAACTGCTCCGAAGCGGCGTTCAGATCAACGATCCGGTTTTCCAGGTCTAAAACCACCACCCCGTCGGTCATCGTCTCGATGAGCGCGTCGCGGGCCACGGGGATGATCTCCAGTAGATGGTAGCGGTAGAAGCCCCACAACAGCATCACCCCGCCGAAGGTGAAAGTGAGCGGCGTGTAGTCATAACCTGTCTTCAAAGAAGCGTTGGTGAAAACGTAGAAGAGGTTGGCCAGCCAGGGAAGCGGATAACTCAGCAGCAGGGTCAACGCTTGACGGCGGTAGATGTCTCGCCGTCGCAACGTCACCCAGACGAGAATGGCGCTGGAGACCAGGTTGAGAATGTAAAAGTAGATCACGGCAACCCAAAACCAGGGGCCCGGGTGGAAGAGATACATCCGGCTGATGGGACTGGGACTGAGAGTGAACCCGGACCACATCAGATGATGTCGTGAGTTGGTGAAAACCATCCCCAGGGTGACCAAAGGGATGAACCACAGGAACAGGCGCATGGGACGCGTGAGCCAATCACTCAAATGGGCGAAGGTGATGACGAACAACAGCTGAAAAACGGAGATGGAGACGACGCCCAGGTAGGAGAGACGAGCCCAGAAGAGCGCTCCAGACAGATCGGAAGCCAACGCGCGAAACCCCGCGCACAGTGCCCACTCGCTCGCGGCGATCTGAATAAGCGCAAGCCACGGCGCCTCCCGCGTCGGCTGACGTCGCCACGCCAATACCGCCCCAATCGCCGAGACCATAGCAGCCACAAAGAGGGCCATGGGATAAAACAGATGTTGCCAGCTCATCGTCGATACCTCAAAACTCTTCTCCCCTCCACATACGTCTGACTCTATTATACTACAAGGGAAGTAACCACGACTTCACTGAAACAACTCAGGAAAATCGTATTTTTCAACCCAAATGGAGAAAAGGGTACTGTTTCTTGTGGCTGCCCCGTAAAAACGAAGGTTTTTTTAGCAACGCCGTCTCCGGCGGCGTCAGAGGGTTGCCAAGTTGAAGGCTCATGTTACACTGAAGACGGCCAAGGCATTAAACACCATGGGGGACCGTCCATGTCCGATCAGAAAAGCCATAAAACTGTTTCGGCACCGCGCCTGTTGCGCACAAAATTCTTCGCGCCGCGCAGGCATGCCAAGATCGTGCCCCGGAGACGCTTGTTGATGCGCCTCGACGAGGGGCGCAGTTGCAAACTGACGTTGATCTCCGCGCCGGCGGGCTTCGGCAAGACGACGCTGCTGAGCGCATGGATCGAGTATCGGGCGGAACCGATTGCCTGGCTATCTCTCGACGAGCGCGACAACGATCCCCCGCGCTTTTGGGCCTACGTCATCGCCGCGCTACAAACTGTCTGGTCGGAGGTGGGGAGGACAGCGTCGGACATGCTGCACGCCCCTCAAGCGCCCCCACTACCTTCCATCCTCACCGAGCTCCTCAACGACGTGGCCATGCAGCCTGACGAGACGGTGTTGATCCTCGACGACTACCACGTCATCGTCACCGGGGAGATCCATGAGGGGCTGACCTTCTTGCTGGAAAACCTTCCCCCACAGCTGCACCTCATGCTCGCCAGCCGAACGCGCCCCCCGCTGCCGCTCTCCCGGTTGCGGGCGCGCCGTCAGCTTGTAGAACTGCACACCGCCGACCTGCGCTTCACCGCCGAGGAGACCGATGCCTTCTTCCGGAAAATGGAGGGGCTGAGGTTAGACGCCGCCGACGTCGCGACCCTGGCCGCCCGCACGGAGGGATGGGCCGCCGGCCTGCAGCTGGCGGCGCTCTCCCTCCTGGAAACCGACAACATCTCCCGGCTCCTGCACTCCTTCTCCGGCAGCCACCGCTATATCTTCGACTACCTGGCCCACGAAGTGCTCAACCGCCAGCCGCCCAGACTGCGCGCGTTCCTGCTGCACACCTCGCTCCTGGAACGCTTCAGCGCCCCACTCTGCAATGCGGTGACGGCGGAGCGGGAAAGCCAGAGGCTGTTAGAACACCTGGAAACAGCCAATCTCTTCATCGTGCCGTTGGATCAACGCCGCCGGTGGTACCGCTATCACCACCTCTTTGCGGACTTCCTGCAAGCTCAACTGCGAGAGATACTCTCGCCCGCCGAGATCAAAGCCCTGCACCGCCGGGCCGGGGAGTGGTACGCTGCCCACGGCTTCACACCAGACGCCATCTACCACGCGCTGGCGGCAGACGACGCAGCGTGGGCCGACACCTTGATCACCCAGGCGGCGAATGAGATGTTCGCGCACAGCGAGCTGCGCACGCTCATCGAGTGGATCGAATCACTGCCGGCCTCGTACTTGGCGACGGACCTTCCCCTCAATATGATCGCAGCCTGGGCGCGGTTGGCCACCGGACAGTTCAAGGCCGTTGAGCCCCATCTCCACATCGTAGAGCAGCTCATCGGCGTGAGGCCAGAGCAAGTGACGGATCCAGACACCCTGCCGACGGAGACACGCGGCGCGCTGGCGGAGGTGGCATGTCTGCGCGCTTCCCTGACACTCACCATGGGCTTCGATCTACCTCGGGTGAAAACGTTCGCCCGCACTGCGCGCCGCTGTCTCGCCGACGCCCGCGCCGACGGAATTTACAACACAAACTTCTCGCTGCGTGGCGTCGCGGCCTTCAACCTGGCGCTGGCGTACGAATACGAGGGCCAGACCTCGGCGGCCGTCGAGACCTTTGAAGAGGCGGTGACGCTCACGCGCGAAGACGAGAATCTGCACCTGCTGCCCATGTCCATCAGCCATCTGGGCCACCTGTGCGTGGTCCAGGGGCGCTTGCACGACGCCGCCGCGACATACGAGACGGCGCTGGCCTCCCTGGCGGGCAAGTTCTCTCCCTCGCCCCTCTCCGGCATCGCCCACACGGGCCTCGCCGAGGTGCTCTACGAGTGGAATGAGCTGCAACGCGCTGTCGCACATCTGGAAGAAGGCATCGCGATGGGAGAACGGTGGACCTCGTGGGATATCCTCCTCGCCGGCTACACCAAACTGGCAGAGGTCGCCGCCGCACAGGGGGAGTTCGCCCAGGCCGCAGCGCACCTGGACGCTCTGACCGACTATGCGCAAGAACACGGGCTTCACTGGGCACTGCCGGCGGTCGCCGGTCACCGCGCGCTCCTGGACCTGCGCCGGGGAGATATCGCCTCGGCGGCACGCTGGGCGACGTCCTGTGCGCTGCCAGAGGAAGGCCCCCTCCCTTACATGCAGGAAAACGAAGCGCTCGTGCTGGCACAAGTGCGACACGCCCAGGGTAAACCACACGAGGCCGCGCACCTGCTGACGCGACTGCTGGCGGCGAACGAGGCTGCAAGACGGTGGGGGCGGGTGATCCACATTTTGACACTCCAGGCCCTGGTCTGGGAACAGCAGGGGGAGCGAAAAGCGGGGCTGGCGGCGCTGACGCGGGCGCTGGAATTGGCCGAACCGGAGGGTTACGTGCGCACCTTCGTCGACGCCGGGGCACCGCTGCGGGCGTTGTTGGCGCACATCCCGACGCTGCCGGACTACGTGGCGCGGCTGCAGGCCGCCTTCGAGGTTGCGGCGGAGGAGAAAAACTCCCCGACGATCTCACAGCCGCTCGTGGAACCGCTGACCGAGCGGGAGATGGAGGTGTTGCGGCTCATCGCCCAGGGCCTGACCAACCGGGAAATCGCCAACCGGCTTTTCATCTCCACAAATACCGTCAAAACCCACGCCCGGCACATCTACGAAAAGCTCAACGTCCGCAACCGCGCCCAGGCGACCACGCGGGCGATGGAGTTGGGATTGCTGTAGCGCACACCTCTTCCATGCCGCGGCCGGAGCCGACGCCAACGCTGTGTTGTGGTGAACGTTCCCTTTGACCACGATCTCCCCTCCCTCCCCCTCACCCAAACGGGTGAGATGCATCCCCTCTTCAAATCACCCCTGCACTTCATCCTTCCTGATGATGACAGCAGCTGCACGTTGCCGTATGCTGTCCGTAGATCCTGAAATTACGGCATTGACTCTACTGAAAAAAGTCCAAGAAATCGGATTTTTAGGTAACCATACCCTACATCCAGTGATTTTGGTCATGAGAAACCCACATATAGTATCAAGTCATAGAAAAGTCCGATTTCTGCTGGTTATTTCAATGATGCCATTTTTGGATGACCGGCTGAAACTGCGCGTTTTAACGGCTACTAAGGGAGGTTGTGAACTTATGAAAGGCGCGGCAATTCAAGTGCAGGAGTTTCGGAAGTGCTACGGTGACGTCGTGGCCGTGAAGGACATCTCCTTCGCGGTGAAAAAGGGAGAGATCTTCGGACTACTGGGACCGAACGGGGCGGGCAAAACCAGCACTCTGGAGTGCCTGGAGGGCCTCCGTCATCCTGACAGGGGCAAGCTGAACGTCATGGGGGTCGATCCGACCCGCGAGCCGCGCAAGCTGCGCGATCTCATCGGCGTACAGCTGCAGACCTCAGGCCTGCCGGCGGAGATGCGCGTGAACGAAGCCCTGCGCTTTTTCTGCGCCTACCACGGCATCGCCCCCTCCTACGAACTTCTGGATCGGCTGGGGTTGGCGGAGAAGCGGACGGCCAAGTACGCGGAGCTCTCCACAGGTCAACAGCGCCGCCTGGCGCTGGCGCTGGCCATCGCCCACCACCCACAGGTCCTCTTCCTCGATGAACCCACGGCGGGCCTAGATGTGGGGTCGCGCGCTGAGCTTCACGCGCTGATGCGGGAACTCCAGGCTGCGGGGACGACCATTATCCTGGCAACTCACGACATGGCCGAGGCCGAGAAGCTGGCCGACCGCGTCGCCATTCTGCTTCGGGGCGAGATCGTCACCACAGGCACGCCGCGCGAGCTGACGGCGACCGGCGCCGGACTCACCAAGGTCTCCGTACGCACGGAGCGCTCCCTGCTGCACAACAACGGACACGGCTTCCCGGCAGTTCACCAGCGGATAATCAAGGGCGATTACACCGTTTACTTCAGCGCCGATCCCGGTGCTACCGTGGCCGCTATTCTCAATTACGTGCACACCCAACACGATACGCTGATCGACCTGCGCGTCGAGCGTCCCACGCTCGAAGAGCGCTTCCTGGAGATTACAAACACCGGAGGTGTACGATGACCGCGTTTCTGCACCACTTCACGTTCGAGTTTAAGACCGGCCTGCGCGACTCAACCCTGTTGTTGATGAACTATCTCTTTCCCCTGGCTTTTTACGCCATGATGGGCCTGGTGATGACTGAGATCAATCCAATGTTCACCGAGACGCTGATTCCGGCCATGATCGTTTTCGCTACGCTGGCAAGCGCGCTGTTGGGCCTGCCCGGCCCGCTGGTGGAATCACGGGAAGCGGGCATCTTCCGCAGCTTCAAGATCAACGGGGTGCCGGCGGCATCCATCCTCCTGATGCCCGCGCTGACCACCGTCTTCCATGTGTTGATTGTCGCCGCCGTGATCGCCGTGACGGGCACCCCGCTCTTCGATGGCCTGGCGCCCACCCACTGGGGCTACCTCGCGCTGGTGACGCTGCAAACGGCCTTCGCCTGCGCTGGGCTGGGCGCACTCATCGGCGTGGTGGCGCAGGACACCCGCACCACGGTACTGCTCTCGCAAGCCGTCTTCTTGCCCTCCATGCTCATCGGCGGGGTGATGATGCCCCTGGAAATTTTACCGGCATCGGTTCAGCCGCTCTCCGCGCTCCTGCCCTCCACGCACAGCATGCAAGCCTTCCTGGCGCTGGCCTACGGACAGAAGACGCTGATCCCGCCCCGCGTCGCGGTGCCGGCGCTGTTGAGCAGCGGTGCGATCGCCTTTGCCCTCGCTATCTACCTCTTCAACTGGGACAGCCGCAATGAGACGAGACGCGGTCACCCGTTCATGGCGCTGTTGGCCCTCGCACCCTACGTCGTCGCCGCTGTTTTCCTCGGCTGAACCGGGAAAGACACAGGGCGATCTAACGCGGATCGCCCTGTCTCCTGATATCGGACCGGCAGATGCACCTTGAGACCGCCTCCACCCATCGTCTGACGCTGATCCTCGTACCGGACGACGCGGGGCGGCAACGCCTCCATCACCGGCGGGCGACGCTGGAGCCGCCGGCAGCCTGGGTCACGCTGACGGCCGCGGACAACACACCGGAGCACTTCCTCACCACGTTGATCACAGCTCTGAAAAGTCTCATGCCCGCCGTGCAGTCCGTAGATCTCGCGCTCCCGCCCGAGGACATCGTCGTGGAGCTGCTCAACGCCCTGTTCACCTTTCCCGACGAGGCCCTGCTCCTGCTGACGGGCTACGAGGTGATCACAACTCCTGCTGTCCACGAAACGGTGGCCCAGATGTTGAACTATCTGCCACCGCAATGGCACCTCATCATCATCACCCGAGACACGCCGCCGCTGCCCAACCTGCCCCGGCTGCGCGCGTGCCGCCAGCTCCAGGAGGTGAGACTGTCGGCGTAACGCAGTTTGCCCTTTCGGCAGCGGATCGGGTATAATACCGCCATGTTGGGTCCACGCTGCTCGCGATCATGCCTGCTGATCGGCCTGGGACTGCTGCTGTTGAGTGCGTGTGCAGTCGCCACGCCCGAAGCGGCTGCGCTGCTGCCCACGCCCTCGCCCACCGTCACGGCGACGCCTTCGCCGGCGCCCACGTCTACGGCGCCCCCCACCCCCACCGTCACCCCGACGCCGGTGCCCACAGTCTCGCTGGGCTTCCTGACGGCACCGACGTCCACCGTCACGGCGACGGTGACGCCGCTCCTGCCGCCCCCCACCCCCGACCCCTCGGACTCCGGGCTGCACTTCTCCCGGGCCATCCCGGCCCCCTTCGGCGTCAACATTCACTTCACTCAAGCCGAACCCGGGGAGCTGGCGTTGCTGGAGGCCGGCGGCTTCCGCTTTGTGCGCATGGACCTCTTCTGGCACAAGATTGAACACGAAGTCAAGGGGCGCTACGACTTCTCCGCCTACGACGTGCTGGTAGAAGATATGGCGCGGCACGGCATCCGTATCATCTTTATCCTCGACTACGGGAACGACCTTTACGGTGGCGGCAACGCCCACCACTTGGAGGAAGGACGAGCGGCCTTCGCACGTTTCGCCGCGGCCGCAGCCCGTCACTATCGCGGCCGGGGCATCATCTGGGAGATCTGGAACGAGCCGAATCTGGAGAAGTTCTGGCACGCACCGCCCGATCCGCTCAACTACGCCGACCTGACCCTTAAAGTCATCGCCGCCATCCGTCGGGAGGATCCCACCGCCTGGATCGTGGGGCCGGCGACGGCGGGCTTCCCCTGGGAGTACCTGGAGGCGCTGGCGGAGGTGGGGCTTTTCAACAAGCTCGACGCCGTCACCGTACACCCCTACCGTCACGAAGCGCCGGAGACCGTCTGGGAGGACTACGTGCGCCTGCGCAGCATCCTGGATCGCGTCAGCCCGGAGCGCAAGATTCCCATCATCGCCGGGGAATGGGGCTATTCGACGGTCGAGGGCGGCTTCACCGAGCAACAACAGGCCGAATACGTGGTGCGACAGTGGCTCTCGCACCTGGCGAAGGACGTGGACCTGAGCATCTGGTACGACTGGCGCAACGACGGCCCCAACCCCCACGACCTCGAGCACAATTTCGGCCTGGTGCGCCTGGATCTGGAGCCCAAGCCTTCTTACACGGCAGCGCGGGTGCTCAACGAGACGTTAAAGGGCTACGCTTTTCAACGTCGGATCCCCTTGGCCCGGCCTGACGACTACGTGTTGCTCTTCCGCCGGGGCGAGCGCGTGGCGCTGGCCGCCTGGACGAGTGGAGAGCCGCACACCATCACCTTGCCTTCGTTCTGCGACGAGGTCACGGTGGTGGAGATGCTGGGTGAGCAGCAGCGCCTCCCCGTCCCCGGGGACGAGATGCAGCTGGATGTCACCTCGGCGCCGCGTTACGTGCACCTCTGCCGCGACGAGAGGGTGACCCGCCTGGGCCTCTGGCGACCGGTAGGGTCCATCCACGTGGTGCACTCCGAGGGGACGGAGCGCGTATTAGTGGAAGTGGAGAACCCCTACCACGCGACGCTTCAGGGCACACTACACGTGAATGCCGGCGGGGAGACGCTAGGCGAGGCCTACGTGCACGCCGCCCCCGACGACGTCACGCTGGTCAGCGTGCCGGTACACTTGGAGGACTCCGGCGTCTCGCTGCTCCCGGCAGTGGTGACGTTCCAGACCCCCGACGAGCTCCCCTTCCAATCGGCGGCGATCTGGCTACATCGGCCCTAGCTCAACCGTCCAGGTCGGCCGGACACCAGAGATGCCGCAGCTCCCCGCGCGTCTTCGGGCCGAAATCACGCCAGGAGGAAATAGGCAGCCGAATCTCGGCCAGGGCGGCGGTGGGCAAGCGATGCCACGCGCCGACGAGCAGCTCCACCAGATCCTCCAGGCCCGGGTTGTGACCGACGACCATGACACAGGTGTAGGTGTCCTCCACCCCTTGGAGCACCGCCACGATCTCCTTCGGCTTGGCGTGGTAGAGAGGGCGGGAGACTCTCACCGGTATCTGCGCCTCGAAGCCACCTCCTTCAAGAAAATGCTGCACCGTGACGCGGGCGCGTTCCGCAGAGGAGGTGAGCACCAGGTCGGGGATCAGCTCCCGCTCACCGAGAAAGGCCCCCATGCGCGCGGCGTCGTGGCGCCCGCGCTTCTTCAAGGGGCGGTCGTGATCATCTAACGAGAGATCCTTCCAACTGGACTTGCCGTGTCGCAATACAAGCAAGGTTTTGAACGCTGTGCTTTGCTTCTCCATCCCATCGCCTCCGCTTCTCTTGCCTGATTTGCATTTTGATGTACAGTCTCAGACGTGGAGTATACGTCAAAAGGTAGATTTTTCAGAGCCTCAGTCATCGTGCGGGTTTGGGCGCGTCCGGCGGGCGCTTAGGGATCGAAACAAACCACGTCAGGAAATCCAGGCTCGTGAACGTCGAGGAAAGCGCGTTGCCCCTCAAATCAAGCCTAGAAGAGACCGGCGTTCTCTGAGGCGGACAAGAGATCGCGAGACCCTCGCAGGAAGGCTATGTTCGAAGGCCGGCAGACAAGAAAGCGCCGTTGGATAGAAAAAGTCGTTCAGGACGTACGGGTCTTCGTACGTCTCTTCCCCTGGTGGATCGCCGCCGTGATGGCGGTCGGGCTGGTGGTCACAGCGTGGGGCTACCAGATCGTCTATCATCGCCTCTATGGTCCCGGATCGCTGACGTACGTCCAGGCGATGCTCCTGGTGATCCGCATCCTGCAATTGGACCATGATGTGCCGGCGCCGGCGCCGCTGGACGTCTTCTTCGTCCTCATCCCGCTGATCGGGCTGCCGCTGGTGTTACTCTTGGGCGTCAACGTCATCGACGTGTTGCGGGTCTTCTTCGTCCGCGCCGACCGGGGCCAAGCGTGGCAAGCGGCGCTGGCGTCCACCATCGACGATCATATCCTGATCTGCGGCCTGGGGCGCGTAGGCTACCGCCTGGCGAACCAGCTCCTCGCCTTCCAGATGCCCGTCGTGGGGATCAACAACGTGCCCTCGCCCCTGGTCGACGATCTGATCGATCAGGGCCTGCCGGTGATTCTGGGCGACGTGCGAAACGTGGAGGTGCTCAAGACCGCGGGCGTAGAACGGGCCAGAACCGTGGTCATCTGCACCGACCAGGACCTGGTCAACATTGGGACCGCGTTCCACGTCCAGACGGTCAACCCGAAAGCACATCTGGTGCTGCGTTTCTTCGAGGACGAAATCGTCGACGCCATCCGCAAGAGTTTCGACATCGACGCGGTCATCAGCCGCTCGGCTCTGGCTGCGGTCTACTTTGCCCACGCGGCGCTGGGCATCGAAGTGATCGAGACGTTCCAGCTGAGCCGGCAGAGCTACGTCCTGGCGCGCATCCCGCTGGAAGAGAACTCGCCCCTGCTGGATCGGACGGTGGCCGACGTGAGCAAGGCGGAGGACCTAACGGTGGTCTTCCATCGTCGCGGTCGGCGTCTACAGCTGGAACCGCCGCCTGACCTGGTGCTGCAAGCCGGCGACGATCTCTTCGTCTTCGTGGCTTCTGAACAGCTTAATCGACTGCTGCGCCAAGATTTGTTAGATAACCGGAGCCGGTGTGGCATCCAAAAACGTCCTGTCGTCGTCTGTGGCCTGGGACATATCGGCTATCGCGTGGCTTTGCGCCTGCAGGACATGGAATGCCCCGTCATCGGGGTCGATTTTGAGCCTGGTCGCCTCTCCGGCCGCCTGGAGGCGACCGGGGTATCGGTGCACTACGCAGATTTCCGCCAGCGCACGGCGCTGGCCCAGATAGGGGTCGGTGAGGCCGCCGCCCTGGTCGCCTGTACCGAGGACGACATGACGAACCTGGAGACCGTGTTGCGCGCCCGCGAGCTGAATCCCCAGATCCGCCTGGTGCTGCGACTCTTCGAGGAAGGACTTGGCGAGCATTTGCATCAAACCTTCGGCATTCATGCGGTCTACAGTACTTCGGCGATCGCCAATCCGGCTTTTCTTTCCGCCGCCCTTCAGATGCACGTGGCCCAGCGCGTCGAGGTGGATGGCGTGGAACACTTTATCGCGCGCCTCGAGGTGAAGGCACTTTCGGCGCTGGTCGGCGTCACCGTGGCGGAGTTGCATCAAGAGGATAATCTGACCCCGGTGCTTCACGCACACGATAAAGCCCTCGACATTCCACCAGTGCCGGAGAGGCGACTGGGGATCGGCGATACCCTCGTAGTGCTGGCATCTCAGGACAAATTACGCGAGATGGCTGAACGTAATCGCAGCTTACACGAACTCGGCAACCATCGCTGGACATCGTCTCGACTCCACATGAAAAAAGGTGGGAAAAATCGGATTTCTGGTCTGAGTTATTTCAAGGGTGTCAGACCTTCAAAATGAAAAAGACAAGGAGGTAGACGTGAAACTGCTCGCAGGGGATGTGGGAGGCACAAAGACAAATCTAGCCGTCTTCGATTCAGAAGTGAGCATGCACGATCCGCTGCAGGAAGCCTCCTTCCGCAGCGCCGCCTACGAGAGTCTGGAAGCCTTGGTGCAAGAGTTCCTGGATCAGAGCCAGGAGAGCTTTGAGCGCGCCGCTTTTGGCGTTGCCGGTCCGGTGGTGGGCGGTATAGCCCGCATCACTAACCTCCCCTGGGTCATGGAAGAACACCACCTGGAGCGGGTGTTGGGCATCGAACGGGTGCGGCTGATGAACGACCTGGCGGCCATCGCCTACGCGGTGCCCCATTTGACGCCCGACGACTTAATCACCCTCAACGAGGGGCGCCCGGATCCCGGCGGCGCCATCGCCGTCATCGCGCCCGGCACCGGGCTGGGCGAGGCTTTCTGCACCGTCGCGGATACGCACTACGTCGCGCACCCCTCGGAAGGCGGGCATGCCGACTTTGCCCCGACCAACGACGTGGAAATCGCCCTGCTAGGCTATCTGATCGACCATTTCGATCACGTGAGCTACGAGCGCATCTGCTCCGGCATGGGACTGCCTAATATCTACCGCTTCTTCAAGGAGACAGGTCGGTATGCAGAACCCTCGTGGCTGGCGGAGCGGCTGGCCGAGGCCGACGATCCCACGCCGCTCATCGTGGAGGCGGCCCTGGACGAGAACCTCGACTGTCCCCTCTGCCAGGCCACTCTAGAGATCTTCGTCTCCGTACTGGGAGCGGAGGCGGGCAACATGGCGCTCAAAGTCCTGGCGACGGGCGGAGTCTACCTGGGCGGCGGCATCCCCCCCCGCATTCTGCCCGCGTTGAAGTCCGGTCTCTTCCTCGACGCCTTCCTGCGCAAGGGGCGGCTCTCACACCTGCTGGCTCCCATCCCTGTTCACGTCATCATGAATCCCAAAGCCCCGCTGTTGGGCGCGGCCCATCGCGGGTTCGAAGCGTGACGACCACGGACGGCTGTGAACATGAACATACGATCACACAAGGGGGTAGACATGCACGTTTTGGCCAAATTCACCGATCTCGGCTTCCTGACGGACCTCGTATCGACGGCCTTATCTGAACTGGAGACACAGAAGACGCTGCCGCGCATCTGGGAGAAGGACCACACCGTCTGGCGGCCCGAACCCCAGGAGATCGCCAACCGGTTGGACTGGCTGACCATCACCGAGGAAATCAGGACAAAGCTTCCGCGCCTGGAGGCGCTGCGCGATAGCCTGCTGGAGGCCGGATACACCGATGTCTTACTGTTGGGCATGGGCGGCTCCAGCCTGGCGCCGGAGGTCTTCGGCAAGGTCTTCGCGGAGGTGGCGCCTGGTCTGCGCCTGCAGGTGCTCGATAGTACAGAACCGCGCGCCGTCCAGGCCCACGAACAGCAACTGGATCTGCGACACACACTTTTCATCGTAGCCTCCAAATCCGGCCGCACCGTAGAAACGCTCTCCTTTTTCAAGTACTTCTACAACCGCATGGTGAATCTGGCGGGCAAGGAAGAAGCGGGGGAGCACTTCCTCGCCATCACCGATCCGGGCAGCAAGCTGGCAACGTTGAGCGAGGAACTGGACTTTCGGGAATGCTTCCTCAACAACCCCAACATCGGCGGTCGCTACTCGGCGCTCTCCTACTTTGGTCTGGTGCCGGCAGCGCTGGTCGGCGTGGACGTGGCGCGACTGCTGGATCAGGCCGACGACATGCGGGCCGCCTGCGGTCCGAACGTCGCGCCCGAGGAGAACCCCGCCGCCTGGCTCGGCGTGGCCTTAGGCGAACTGGCGAAGGCCGGGCGTGACAAGCTAACGCTGATCGTCTCACCGGCAATAGCGCCCTTCGGCGATTGGGTGGAGCAGCTCATCGCGGAGAGCACCGGCAAAGAGGGAACCGGCATCCTCCCGGTCGTGCACGAGCCGTTGGGCGATCCGGCAGTCTACAGCGATGACCGGCTCTTCATCCACCTGCGGCTGGGTGAGGACACCGAAACGGAGAAAGCGCTTCAAGCGCTGGTCGAAGCCGGGCATCCGGTGGTGCGCATTCCCCTCGAAGACCGCTACGATCTGGGCGGACAGTTCTTCCTCTGGGAGCTGGCCACGGCCGTCGCCGGGGCGCGGCTGAATATCCAGCCCTTCAACCAGCCCAACGTGGAGGCCGCGAAGCGCCAGGCCCGCCGTCTCATCGAGGTCTACGAGAAAGAGGGAGCGCTGCCGACCGTCGTCGAGGCAACGTCGCCTTCCCCCGAAGCCCTGTGCAACTTCCTGGCGCAGGCGCGCCCCAGAGACTATGTGGCGCTTCAGGCTTACGTGCCACCCACGCCGGAGACGTGGGCCGCGCTTCAGACCCTGCGGCTTTGGATCCGCGACCGTCTGCACCTGGTGACGACGCTGGGCTACGGCCCGCGCTACCTGCACTCCACCGGACAGCTGCACAAGGGTGATGGGGGCAACGGGCTGTTCATCCAATTTCTGGCCCACTCCGAGGCTCAGGTGCCTATCCCCAACGCGCCCGGCACCCCCGAAGCCGCCCTCACCTTCGCCGTTCTGGTAGAGGCACAAGCACAGGGCGACTACCAGGCCCTCCGAGAGGCAGGACGGCGCGTCATCCACTTCCGCCTGCACGGCGACGTCCCCGCCCAGATCCGCGCTCTGACCCCCAAACGGCGGTAGAGGCGCAGACGAGGCTTTGCACGAGCCGATTCAGGTCCGCAGGGGAGAACGACAAAGCCCCGCGCCGGAGCGCGGGGCTTTGTTCTACGATGGACCTTACAACAACGGACTAGCCACCCAGGCCGCTGGTGATCTGCGAGAAGATCGTGCTGATCTGTCCACCCAGTACCGTCAGAATCACGATAACGACGATGGCAATCAACACCAAAATCAGCGCATACTCTACCAAGCCCTGGCCTTCCTCACGCGGCAGATACAACATTTTGCTTTCCTCCTTTGGAAATAGTACAGTAAGTATCTGTTTATCAACCTGCTTACATTCTAATCGCTCTGCCCTCTGATGACAATAGGAATTTAGTACTGTCCAGGTAATTGCTTAATAGGGAAGGCACCTTCCGCCTCCGAAAGGCCCCCAGGCGTGGAGATCTGGCCGGAAAGCGAAGCCAGATCCGGGCTCCTGCGCTTTTTCCGAAGCGATATATAATTCAAGCGATGAAGACTATCCCTTGCTCATCCAACACACTGTGGCTGGCGTCTCGATCCCCACGACGACGCCGGCTTCTGAGCTGGCTGGGGCTTGACTTCCAGGCGACGCCCAGCGATCTTGATGAAACACCCCTTCCCGGTGAGTCTCCGCGGCGCCTGGCCGTGCGCCTGGCCCGCGCCAAGGCCCACGCTGCCGACACCGACGGGCGGGGCTGGATTCTGGCCGCGGATACCGTCGTGGCGCTGCACGATGAGTCCCTGGGCAAACCCCGCGACGCTGTAGCCGCCCGCGCCATGCTCCGGCGGCTGCGAGGCATACCCCACGCGGTTCACACCGGCGTCACTCTGCTGCACGCAGAAGAGGACGTGACGTTCACCCGTCGCGTCACCACACAGATTTGGATGCGGCCCTACAGCGACGCCGAGATCGAAACTTACGTCGCCGAGGGCGATCCCTTCGACAAAGCCGGCGGCTACGCCATCCAGCACCCCCACTTCGACCCGGTAGCCCGCCTCGACCGCTGTTACGCCAACGTCGTCGGACTGCCCCTCTGCGCCGTCCTCGCGCTTCTGCGTCAGGCCGGCTGGGAGGTAGAAGCGGATCCCCGGGCGCTCTGCCGTGAGCACTTCGCCTACCCCTGTCCCGCCGTTGACGAGGGAGTGGCCCTATGAGACACGCACCCCTCGCGCTGTTGACGCTGCTAACCCTGCTCTTCGGTTGCAGCATTCCGCAGACCACACCCACTCCCACAGCGACCGCCACGCCACGCCCGCCCACCCCCACTCCGGATCTCGTCGGGCCGGAGGTGGTGGGCCGCGCTTTCTTGGACGCCTGGAGCCGGGATGACTACGCGAAGATGTACGACTATCTCGCCCCTTCTCTGCGGGCCGGGCTGAGCCGTGAGCGCTTTGAGCAGGCATATCGGACTGCGCTGGAGACCACAACCACCCTCACCGTAACAACCATCCCCCAAGAGCTGCTCGTGGACGGGTCCCAAGCCCACATGATCTTCCTGGAGCGCTGGGAAACGGCACTCTTCGGCACGCTGGAGACTCAAAACCGCCTCGAGCTGACGTTGGAAGCGCAACAGTGGGGGGTTAACTGGGAGCGGGCCGCAATCTGGCCGGAGCTGGCCGGCGGCAACACCTTCGTCGTCGAGTACCGCGTCCCCCCACGGGCCAACATCTACGACAAAGAGGGCGCCGGCCTGGCCGTGCCCAGCACCATCGTGACGGTCGGCGTGATCCCCGGGCAGATCCAAGACGAAACGACGCTCCTGGCCGGGCTCTCCGAAGCGCTGGGGATGAGCGCCGAGGAGATCCGCGCCGCCTACGCCGGTCAGCCGGACAACTGGTTTATTCCCATCGCCGATATCAGCGGCGAGGAAAGCCAGCAACACGCGGCCCTGCTGGCCCAGCCCGGGATCGAACTGCGCGAACGCGCCGGTCGGCTCTACCCGCTGGACGGTGTCGGCGCTCACGTGGTCGGCTGGGTGGCGCCCATTCCGGCCGAATCCGCCGACATCTACCGTCAACGCGGCTACCGCGCCGACGCCCGGGTCGGTGTGGCAGGTCTGGAGGCCTGGGGCGAAGCACTGCTGGCAGGCAAGAACGGCGGACGACTCTACCTCGTCGACCCGGAGGGCCACTACGTGCACAGCGTAGCCGACGTCGAACCGGAGCGCGGGCGTTCCCTCACCACCACGCTGGACCGGACGCTCCAGAAACACGTCGAGGAGATCCTGGGGACTCGACGGGGCGCCGTGGTCGCCCTGGATGTCAACACCGGTGCGGTGCGCGCGATGGCCAGCGGACCGGGCTTCGACAACAACATCTTCGTGCGCCCCACCGACGAGGTCGAACGTCGGAGCGTGCTTACCCACCCTGACCGCCCGCTGTTGAACCGCGCCATCCAGGAGACGTACCCCTGCGGCTCGGTCTTCAAAATCGTGACCATGGCCACGGCCCTGGAAAGTGAGCACGCCACGGCGCAAACGCGCTTCTTCTGTCCCGGCTACTGGGACGGTCTTGGCAGCGCAAACCGGAAGACCTGCTGGTTAGAAAGCGGACACGGCGACCTCAATCTCAAAGAGGGATTGATCGGCTCCTGCAACGTGGTCTTCTACGAGGTGGGAAAGCGTCTGCATGAAGCCGATCCAGAGCTCCTGCCGACCTACGGGGCGGCCTTCGGCCTGGGTCAACGCACGGGGCTTCCGGAGCTCTACGAAGCCGCCGGGCTCATGCCCGATCCGCAGTGGAAAGAGGAAACGTACTTCGAGGGCTGGGCCACAGGCGACAGCGTCAACCTCGCCATCGGCCAGGGATTCATCCAGGTCACCCCGCTGCAGGTCGCGCGGATGATCGCGGCCATAGCCAACGGCGGAACGCTCTATCGGCCCTACCTGGTGTCAAAGATCGCCGCCAACAACTTCCATCCCGAAGAAACCATCGCGCCTGTGGCCGTGGGGCAACTGCCCCTCTCGGCCGACCATCTGGCGACGATCCAAGAGGCCATGCTGGGGGTGACCACCCAACCGTTGGGCACGGCCAGCCATCGCTTCCAGGGGCTGTCCATTCCCGTGGCAGGCAAGACGGGCACAGCACAGGCGCCCGGCGAAGAGGCGCTGCCCCACGCCTGGTTCGCCGGCTACTTCCCCGCCGACGCCCCTGAGATCGCGCTGGTGGTGCTGGTGGAAAACGCAGGCGAGGGATCTGCGATCGCCGCGCCTCTGTTCCGCCAGATCGTCGAAGCCTACTATGGCCTGCCCCTCACACCGCTGCCGGAGGAGCCTGGCCCCTCTTCAGAGCCCACCCCCACCGCTGCGCCCTAAGCGCTCCCACGACTGCGCTTCGAGAGCACGATATTGCACGGTTCTGCACGATTCTGCACGTCTACACCGAAAAACATTGACAAAGCGTGCAGACCGTGCTATAGTGCAACCTGAGACTTATGTTAGGCACTGAACGACGGACCTTAATTTTAGAAACCCTGAGAGAGCGTGGCAGCGTACGAGTCACCGCCCTGGCGGAGGAGCTGGGTGTCAATCCGGTGACCATCCGCCGGGATCTAAACCGGCTGGAAGAGGCGGGGCAGCTGCGGCGGGTGTACGGGGGGGCGGTCCCCCGGGAGCACGCCTCGCGCTCCCCGCCCAGCGAGCTGGCACGGCGCATCGGCGAAGCGGCCGCCCGCCTCATACCGGAAAAGAGCGTTGTTTTCCTCGCCCCAGGCGACTTTACAGCGGAGATCGTCCCCTTCTTGGAGGATAAGGGACCGTTGACCATCATCACCAACGCCCTGGACGTGGCGTGGCGCGTCGCCCAGACCGGCCAGCATCCCCTTCATCTCATCGGCGGACAAGTCGAAGAACACTACGCCATCTTCGGGAACCTGACCACGCAGTCCAACCTCCTGGTCGATTGGGTGGTGCTGGAGGCGGGAGGACTGGACGCGGAAAGCGGCCTGACCCACGATCACATCCGCTACGCGGGCATGGCACGCGCCCTTTTCGAACTCGGCAGCCAGATCATGGTATTGCTGTCCCCGCAACAGGTGGGACGAGCCGGCGCCCTCTTGATCGCGCCGGCCGGCGAGGTAGATGTCTTGATCACCGGCCGAGAGGCCTCCAACGCCCCTCTCTGGGATCTCAGTGAAGCCGGCGTGCAGATCGTCCTGACGTAGAAAGTAGCATCTTATCCGTGAACTCAGCAGAGCGCAAAAGGAGAACGCACATGGCAAGCGTAACCTATAAAAACGTCACAAAACGCTTTGGCGACGTCGTCGCCGTCAAAGATCTGAACATCGAAATCGAGGACAAGGAATTCCTGGTCTTCGTCGGCCCGTCGGGCTGCGGCAAGAGCACCAGCCTGCGCATGTTGGCCGGCCTGGAGGAGATCACCGAGGGCGAAATCTACATCGGCGACCGCCTGGTCAACGACGTGCCGCCCAAGGACCGCGACATCGCCATGGTCTTCCAATCCTACGCCCTCTACCCTCACATGAGCGTCTACGACAACATGGCCTTCGGCCTGAAGCTGCGCAAAATCCCCAAGACGGAGATCGACCGCCGGGTAAAAGAGGCCGCGCAGATCCTGGGCATCGAGCAGCTGCTGGATCGCAAGCCCAAACAGCTCTCCGGCGGGCAGCGCCAGCGCGTGGCCGTCGGTCGCGCTATCGTGCGCGAGCCCAACGTCTTCCTGATGGACGAGCCGCTTTCCAACCTGGACGCCAAACTGCGCGTACAGGCCCGCGCGGAGATCTCCAAGCTGCACCAGCGCCTGGGCACCACCTTCATCTACGTGACCCACGACCAGGTGGAGGCCATGACCATGGGTACCCGCATCGCCGTGCTCAAGGACGGAATCCTGCAGCAGGTTGACACGCCCCAGAAGCTTTACGACGAGCCCGCCAACGTCTTCGTCGGCGGCTTCATCGGCAGCCCCTCCATGAACTTCTTCAACGTCACGTTGATCCAGGAAGACGGCGAGATGTACGCGGACTGCAAGGACTTCCGCGTGAAGATCCCCGAGGACCGCCATGAGACCTACAAGCCGTATCTGGGCGAGGAATTGATCATGGGCGTGCGCCCGGAGCACATCCACGACCCCGAGTACGCGCCGCCGGGCATCAAGCCCGCGTACGTCGAGGCCAAAGTGGACGTGACGGAGCTGATGGGGAACGAGGTCATCGCCTACTTCGCCACCGAGAACACCAACTTCCTCGGACGCCTGGACCCGCGCACCAAGGTCCGCGTGGGGATGACCAAGCGTGCCGCCTTCGACATGAGCCGCATGCACCTCTTCAACAGAGATACCGAAGAAGCCATCCGCTAGTCACGGGGATACAGAGATATGGAAAAGGCCGGAGCTTTGCGCTCCGGCCTTTTTTGATACCTCAGAGCGGGCGGCGGGACTCGAACCCGCGACATTCAGCTTGGGAAGCTGACGTTCTACCACTGAACTACGCCCGCGACGACCCTTATTATAACATACCCACGGAAATAGACAAGGCGACGCCGGTTTGCAGTCGGGTACGGAACGCAGTGAAGTGCCGTTCTGCGCTGCCCACACCGCGCTGCCTGAAGGCCGAAAACCGCTCACCCCTCCCTCTGCGGTGGCGCGGTGGGGACACCGGTCACAGCTTGAGGGGAGAAGTACCCCGACTTCGCTTTGTCTGAGTTATTTCAGTGCAACCAATTCCCCCTTGACAAAGACCCTCTTTTTATGCTATGATAGGGTTGGAACCGGTTCCATAGCCTTGAGAGGGGGTGCAAGCAGGTGCCCACCATCCGTGACGTAGCCCGAGAAGCAGGCGTCGGCCTGGGAACGGTCTCGCGCGTGTTGAACGACAGCCCACTGGTCAGCGAAACCACCCGCCAACATGTCCTTGAGATCATTGAGAAGCTTGATTACAAGCCCAACCCTGTAGCCCGGCGGCTCTCCCTGGGAAAAACGCTTACCGTCGCCGTCATTGTCCCCTTCTTCACCCGCCCGGCTTTCAGCGAACGGCTCAACGGCGTGGTCAGTCTTCTCTCCCAAAGCC
This sequence comes from Anaerolineae bacterium, assembly GCA_049975525.1. Classification (GTDB taxonomy): domain Bacteria; phylum Chloroflexota; class Anaerolineae; order B4-G1; family SLSP01; genus G713. The sequence continues at coordinate 73,389 of JBNGCW010000001.1, read as the reverse complement.
CCTACGATCTGCTGATCTACAACGTCGATACGCCGGAACTGCGACGACGCTGCTTTGAGAATCTGCCCCCGCGCGAGCTGGTGGATGGCGCGCTGCTCCTCTCACTTCCCCCCTTCGACGAAGAAGCTCAACGGTTGACCGAAGTCGAGTTCCCCATCGTACTCATCGACTCCGAGCACCCTGCCCTGGAGATGTTCCACCAGGTCAACGTCGACGATGTCGCCGGGGGCGAGCTGGCCACCCGACACTTGGTCGAGTTGGGACACCGACGCATCGGCTTCATCGGGGATATCATCGATAACCCCTTCAACTTTCGCTCCAGCCGCGACCGCTACCGGGGTTACCGCAACGTCCTGGAGGCTGCCGGCCTTCCCTTCCAAGTAGCGTATTACGCCGAGGGCGAACACGGACGGCATCAGGCCCGAGAGTTGGCGCGGGAGATGCTCGCCCAACCGGAGCGCCCCACGGCGATCTTCGCCGCCAGCGACACCCAGGCCGTGGGTGTGCTGGAGGCCGCGCGCGACCTGGGCCTTGCCGTGCCAGAGGACCTTTCGGTGATCGGTTACGACGACATCGAACTGGCCGACATCATGCAACTGACCACCGTCCGCCAGATGCTCTTCGAGTCTGGACGACGCGGCGTAGAACTCCTGCTCCACACGCTGAAGCAACCCGACATCAAGCCGGTTCACGAATACCTTGACGTCGAATTGGTCATTCGCAACTCCACCGCACCACCTTCGTCGGCGTGATCCCACCACCCGGCTACCCTGGGATAGTCGGCCTGAAAAAGACCAACGGAGAGCCTGTCAGAGGATCGGCAGAGCCGCAAGACAAGAAAGGAGGTGCAACAGGCCCTCGAAAGACAAATATATTTGTGAATTGCATCCAACGTTGTTTAAACCCAAATCTTACCAAGAAGGAGGAACGCAATGCGTAAGCGAAACGCTATTTGGATGTTGTGGAGTCTTCTGGTCGTCACCTCGCTCTTCCTCACCGCCTGTGGTGGTGGGGCCACCAAGGCGCCCCCGGAAGAGAAACCCACGGAAGAGGAAAGCGCCGAGCCGATCCCCATCGAGGTCTGGTTCCACTCCGGCAAGGGCGAAGAGCGCGACGTGCTCAACGCCCAGGTAGAGGACTTCAACGCCATGCAGGACAAATACCAGATCAACGCGGTGAAGCTGCCGGAGGGCTCCTACAACGATCAGGTGAACTCGGCGGCGCTGGCCGGCGACTTGCCCTGCCTATTGGACTTCGACGGCCCCTTCCTCTACAACTACGCCTGGTCCGGTTATCTGCGGCCCATCGACGAGTATGTCTCCGATGAACTGCGCAACGACTTCTTGCCCTCTATCATCGAACAGGGCACCTATGCGGGCAACCTCTACAGCCTGGGCACCTTCGACTCCGGTCTGGCCATCTGGGGCAACAAAGCCTACCTGGAAGCGGCCGGGGTGCGCATCCCGAAGAGTGTCGACGACGCCTGGACCTTCGAGGAGTTCAAGGAGGCGCTCAAGAAACTCCAGGCGCTAGACGAGGTGGAGTACGCGCTGGACCTGAAGATGAACTACGGCGCCGGCGAATGGTTCACCTACGGCTTCTCGCCCATCGTGCAGGGCTTCGGCGGTGACCTCATCAATCGCAGCGACTACCAGAGCGCCGACGGCGTGCTCAACGGCCCCGAGGCCGTCAAGGCAATGGAGTGGTTCCAGAGTCTCTTCGAAGACGGCTATGCCATCGCCGAACCCGGCGGCGACGACGACTTCTACGGCAAGAAAGTCGCCGCCCTCTCCTACGTCGGCCACTGGATGTGGGGGCCGCACAGTGAGGGGCTGGGCGACGACCTGGTCCTGATCCCCATGCCCATTTGGCCCGAGCGACCGGCCACCGGTATGGGCTCCTGGAACTGGGGCATCACCACCAACTGCCCGAACCCCGACGGCGCCTGGGCGTTCCTGGAGTACCTCATCGAGCCTGAACAGATTCTACGCATGACCAACGCCAACGGCGCGGTGCCCGCCCGCGTGAGCGCCATCAAGCAGTCGGAGCTCTACGCAGAAGGCGGACCCTTGAACATCTTCGTGCAGCAACTGCAGGGCGGCGTGGCGATTCCCCGCCCGGCGACCCCGGCCTATCCCGTCATCACCTCTTCCTTCGCCGAGGCTGTGAACAACATCGTGGCCGGCGCCGACGTGCAGGAGGAGTTGGATAAAGCAGTGGACAAGATCGATCAGGATATCCAGGACAATCAGGGATACCCGGCCCCGGAGAACTAACCCTGGGCTGCGACCTACCAAATCGCTCATTGGGAGCAGGCCAACCTGCTCCCAATGAGTCATCAGGGAGGCGAACATGACTGTCAACACATCAGAGAGTTCGAGTCTCTCAAAACGCAAACGCACCGAAGCGATCATCGCCTGGCTCTTCTCCACCCCGGCGCTCCTGCTGTTGATCATCTTCCTCGCCGTGCCCTTTTTCATGGCCATCGGGCTTTCCTTTACCGACCAACGCCTGATCCCCAACCCCAATCTACCGACCCGCTTCATCGGTCTCCGCAACTACCTGCGCCTGCTGGAGGATGAAGCGTTTCTGCGAGGATTGCTGAACAACTTCTACTTCGCAGCCGTCGTCGTGCCGTTGCAGACCGGCCTGGCGCTCTTCCTGGCCTTGCTGGTCAACCAGAAGCTCAAGGGTACGACCGTTTTTCGGACCATCTACTTCAGCCCGGTGGTCACCACCATGGTCGTCGTGGCCATCATCTGGACCTTTCTCTATAACCCAGACGGGTTGATCAACGCCGTGATCCAGACGGTGACCTTTGGCGCCGTGGGCCCTTTTAACTGGTTGCAGAACACCAAACTGGTCTTCCCGGCCATCATGGTGCTCTCCATCTGGCAGGGCGCGGGATTCCAGATGGTGATCTTTCTGGCGGGGTTACAAGACATCCCTGACTATCTCTACGAAGCTGCCGAGGTCGACGGCGCGAACAAGATCCAACAGTTCTTCTTCATCACGCTGCCCCAACTGCGCAACACCACGATCTTCGTCGTGGTTTCAACCACCATTCTGGCCTTCAAGCTCTTCACTCAGGTGGAGGTGATGACGCAGGGCGGCCCGCAGAACGCCTCGATGACGACCATCGTCCACCTGGTTCACCAGGGATGGGGTAACTTGCGGGTTGGATATGCCGCTGCCATCAGCATTGTCTTTTTCCTCATCGTGCTGGGCGTTTCCATCATCCAGCGCCGTTTCTTGCCCACGGAAAGGTAGGTATGGAGATGACAAAACGGAAGGAATCTCCGTATAGTTTTGAATACCGGCTCCGCAAGTTCATCCGACTGGCCCTGAATTATCTGCTGATGAGCGTGATAGGGTTCTTCTTCCTCTTTCCCATCATCTTCATGCTGGTCTCCTCCATCAAGAACAGCGAGATGCAAGTCACCACCGACATGAGCACGCTCTACGCCTTCATCCCCCGGGGCGACCTGGGCTTCCAAAACTACCGGGACGTTTTCCAGCAGACGAACTTCGGACAGCTGATGTTCAACTCAGTCTTCATCGTCGGCACCATGGTGACGCTGGGCTTGATCGTCAACAGTCTCATCGCCTACGCGCTGGCGCGGCTGGAGTACAAAGGCCGGGAGACCATTCTATCGATCATCGTCGCGCTGATCATCATCCCTTTCCAGTCGGTCGCCGTACCACTGCTGCTTCTGGTCAACAACCTGCCCTGGTTCGACGGCTCCACAACCTGGCTCGATACCTACCACGTGCAGATCATCCCCTTTATCGCCGACGCCTTCTCCATTTACCTCTTCCACCAGTTCTTCCTCGGAATCCCCAAAGAGCTGGAGGAGGCCGCGCTGGTCGACGGGGCCAGCCGGCTGCGCATCTTCTGGAGCATCGTGCTGCCCCTCTCCAAACCCGTCTTCGCCACCGTCGCCATCCTGCAGTTCCTGACGCACTGGGGCGATTTCCTCTGGCCCCTCATGGTCACCCGCGGCAGTGACGTGCGCCCGCTCACCATCGGCATGCAGGCCTTCTTCGGACAGGATCCCCGGCTCTGGGGCGACATCATGGCCTTCGCCTCGATGATCACCGTGCCGGTGCTCATCGTCTTCTTGATATTCCAGAAGTGGTTCGTGCAGAGCGTGGCGACCAGCGGCATCAAGGGCGCCTAGGGAGGAGCAGCACGCATGGCGAAAAGTGCGACGCGTTTCCGGCTGTCCTCCCGCCCGCACGTGCTGATGATCACCAACCACGGGATCCACCAGTGGGAGGTCAAGCCTGGACTGCCCGACACCGGCGGACAGAACGTCTTCGTCAACCGGCTCACGGCGGAACTGGCGCAGCAGGGCTTCAAGATCACGATTGTGAATCGCGGAGGCTACGCGCATCCCCTCACCCACGAGCTGCGGCGCGGGTTTCATTACCGCGACGACTTCCAACGCCTCCTCTATCTCCAGGACGGCCTCGCCGCCTTCGTCCGCAAGGAGGAGATGGCGGAGCGGCTGCCACACCTGACGACCGAACTGGACGAGACGCTGGGGTTAGAAAAAACGCCGGTGGATCTGATCCTTTCCCACTACTGGGACGGCGCGGCGCTGGGCGTGCGTTACAATCGGCGCCGGTCGACGCCTGCGCTCCACGCCTGGATCCCGCACTCGCTGGGCGCCGTCAAAAAGCGCAACGTGGCGCCCGAACGATGGAGCGAGCTGCGCATCGACGCGCGCATCGCCATGGAGCGCGAGCTGGTCGCGGCGGTGGACGGCGTCGTCGCCACCTCCTCCACCATCCGCCAATCGCTGTGCGAAGATTACGGCTACGACGGCCCCGATCTCTTCTTACCGCCCTGCGTCGACACCGACCGCTACCATCCCCGCGAGATCGACGCTGGCGACCCCATCTGGGCCTTCCTGGGCGAGCGGGCGGGCCTCCCAGCGGAGGAAGTGCGTCGCCGCAAGATCGTCACCGAGATCAGCCGCACCGATACGACCAAGCGCAAGGACGTGCTCATCGAGGCCTTCGCGCGCGCCCACGCGGAGGTGCCGGAGAGCCTGCTCGTCGTCGCCATCGACCCACGGCAGCCTCTGGCCGAGGAGCTGCGGGCGCTGATCCGCGCGCGCGGCCTGGAGCACGACGTCGCCGTCGTGGGCTCCATCCCCCAGCGGCTGCCTAAGGTCTACGCCGTCACCGACATCTACTGCACGCCCTCGGTGATGGAGGGCTTCGGCATGTCGGCCCAGGAGGCGGCGGCGACGGGCGTGCCCGTCATCGCCAGCCACCGGGTGCCCTTCGCCACGGAGTACCTGCTGGGAGAGGAGGTCGAGAGCGTGGAGGTGCCCGACAGCGATCACCCCTTGCGCCGGGGCGAAGGTGCCATCGTGGTGCAGGCCGACGACGTCGCCGGTTTCGCGGCCGCCCTCACGCGCCTCTTGACGGATCAGGCTTTATCACGTAGGATGGGCCGTCGGGCTTTGGAGATCACCGTGCCCTACTTCACGTGGTCGAAGCAGGTGCCGGCGTTTCTGGAAGCCATGAAGATGTAACGGATTTTGTAATCGTTTAGTCCTGTGAGCAGACGACAGGTGCAACGCACTTTCGAGCTCAAATCCACGAGAGCCACAGGCTTCTTACGACGCTCATGAGAATGCAGTAGGATTTGCATTCTTAAGTGCGTCGCACCTCTCAGAATACTGAACGGATGTAACGGATTTTTTGCATCTGATGGCGGCATCCATTGAATCCCGTCAATTCGCTGTCACGGGAGGATAAAACGTGTCATCTGATCAACGGCTTGAATCTGAACAGCTTACCGCTCTCATCGAAGCAGGTGACGTCACCGCGCTCTCCTTCGAGCAACTCGCGCAGTCCGTGCGGGAGGAGCCGGGACTGGCCGATTTCCGGCCCGACGGCGTCTTTCAGATCGATCCGCGCAACGGCGAGCGCATCGTCTTCAACGCGGCCCGTGCGCGGCGCCCCCACGACAATCGGCCCGACGAGAAGGCACCGCCCGAGCCGCCGGAGCGCGCGTGCGTGGTCTGCCAGGGGAAGACCACGGGCATCCTCGACGTCGCGCCGCTGAGCGAGGGCGTGACCTTCATCAACAAGAACCTCTACCCCGTGCTCTACCCCGATCTGCAGGAGACGCCGCCGTCGCCGGCTGCCACCGCGCCGGGGCCGGCCGCCGGTCTGCACCTGCTCCAGTGGACCTCGTCGCACCACGACAGAGATTGGCACAACATGCCCCAGGCCGACCGCGTCGTCGTCATGCAGCGGCTGGCGGCGCTGGAGAAAACGCTGCTGGAGCAAGGGGCGGAGGGGCTGCCCCCCTCGCCGCACAATCCCACTGCCGCGCCGGTCTTCGTCTCCATCATCAAGAACTACGGGCACCTGGTCGGCGGCTCCCTGATCCACGGGCACCAGCAGATCGCGCTGAGCAACCTGATCCCCCGGCGCCTGCTGGATAACTGGCGCTTCGCTCAGGCCCACGGGGAGACCTTCGCGGCCTACATGCTGCGCGAAAACCCCGCTTCCCTGCGGGTAGACGACTACGGCCCCGCGACGCTCCTGGTCCCCTACTTCATGCGGCGGCCCTACGATATGCTGCTGGTGCTGAAGGACGTGCGCAAGCGGTATCTGCACGAACTCGACGCTGACGAGATCACAGCGGTGGCAGAGGGCTGGCACGACGCCATCCGCGCTATCCGCGCCGTCATGCCGTCCATCGGGCGGGAGATCGCCTACAATATCGTGACCCACAATGGGCCAGGCGCGGGGCTCTACTTCGAGTTCCTGCCCTACACCCAGGAGATCGGCGGCCTGGAGCACCTGGGGCTTTACATCTGTCAGGGCACGCCTGAGGAGGTGGCCCGCCGCCTGCGCGACCTCCTCAACAAGCCATCAGCAGGGTAGGCGCCCATGGAGATCCCCGAGGGCGACCTGGACCTGCTGGCCATCGGCGAGACCGTCGTCGACATGATCTCCACCGAGGAAGTGGAGCGGATACGCGACGCGCGGCACTTTGCACGCTACCAGGGCGGCTCGCCCGCCAACCTGGCCCGCTACGTCGCGGCGCTGGGCAAGCGGGCGGCGCTCGTCTCCAAGACCGGCGCCGACGACTTCGGCCACTTTCTCAAGGCGGAACTGGCGGAAGCCGGCGTCAGCACCGAGGCGCTGATCATGGACCCGGCGGTGTACACCACGACCATCTTCATCACGCGCACGCCGGGCACCGCCGACTCTCTGGCGCTGCGTCAGGCCGATTACCGCCTCTCGCCGGACGAGATCGACGCGGCGATCATCGGCCGGGCGCGCATCGTCCACGCCTCGACCTTCGCGCTCTCGCGGGAACCGGCGCGCTCGGCCATCGCCAAGGCCTTTCGCCTGGCGCACGCCCAGGGCAAACTGATTTCGTTGGACCCCAACTACAATCCCCCCGTCTGGCCCGACCGTGAGGAAGCGCTGGCCGTGCTCAGAGGACTTTTCCGCTACGTCCGCCTGACCAAGCCCTCACTGGACGATGCGGAGCGCCTCTTCGGCCCGGGGGAGACGCCGGAGGCCTACATCGCCCGCTACCACGCCATGGGGCCGGAGCTGGTCGTCTTCACCATGGGACGAGACGGCATCCTGCTCTCCCAAGCGGAGAACATCACCCACATCCCCGCCGCGGCGGTGAAGGTGGTGGATGCAACAGGCGCGGGCGATGCTTTCTGGGCCGGTTTTCTGGTGGCGCTGCTGGACGGCAATCCTCCGATGCGCTGCGCCCTCTTCGCGCGGGAGGTGGTGCGCCGCAAGCTCACCCGCGTCGGCCCACCGCGGGGCAAGATCGCCCGGGCGCGCATCTACGCCACACTCCCCCCACCGGCAACATCCTGAAGGGGGCAAACGAAGCAGTTCCAGGGTGGCTCAACCGCCCTGGGCGGCTTCCCCCATCATGTTGCCTTCCCGCATCAACCCCATCTTCGTTTACCTTGCTTTCGTTTACGCAGTTTCTACGGTGCGGATTCGTTTCGAAATCCTGAATGCCGCACGAATTGGCTTTTCCGGCGGCATCCGTTACAATAGGACGTAAGGAAAGGGGCCCCACACTTCTCACCGTGCCCTTCTCACCCTTACGCTGATCATGGGGATGATCTCACACAGTCATTCACCTCCGAGAAGCCGGCATAAAAGCACAATGGGAGAAAAATGTCAACCTTCAAAGAGCCGACCACGGAGAGCGAGCCGACCTCCACTCACCCGGCGTGGCTGAAGAGGATTCTGCGCTATACTCCCCAGCTGCCTCAACGGCTTAAACATCTGCTGGATACCGTCACCACGTATCTCCCCCAGGGTCTGACCCAGCATTTACTGAAGCGTCCGGTAACGACCCCCATTATCCTCCCGCTGGAGGGGACAGTCGTCTTTGCCGACATCGACGGGTTCACGGCGCTGACCGAACGTTTTTCTCAGGACGAATCACAGAGCGGCGCCGAAGAGGTGACGGAGCTGGTCAACCGCTTTTTGCACCTGTTGATTGAAGCGGCTCTGCCTTACGGCGGAGATCTCCATAAGTTCGGCGGCGACGCCGGCCTGCTGCTCTTCACGGGAACCCAGCACGCTCAACGCGCCATCGCCGCTGCGCTGGAGACGCAGCGCGCCATGCAGGCCATGGACGAGGTCGAGACGTCGCTGGGTCCTTTCCCCTTCCGCATCGCCATCGGCGTCTCCAGCGGCGAGCTGATCGGCGTGGGGTTGGGCACGCCCGATCACCGCAACTGGTTGCTGACCGGGACACCACTGCAGCAGATGGGGCGAGCGCAGCAGGCCGCGCCGCCCGGCGGCGTCGTACTGCACGCCTCCACCCATCAATGCGCTACCGAAATCGCTCATTGCACCCCCCTGGAAGAGCCTGAGCTGTTCCTGGTCTCCCCGCATCAGCCACTGGACGTGGAACCCCAAACCGCTCCCCTGCCCCAGCTTCCCGAAGGGCTCTCCGCCCCGGAGCAGACGCAGTGGCTGCTGACGCGGCTGGACGCACTCTCCCCCTATCTGGCCCCCGAGCTCCTGAAGCGCCTCACCGCGCTTACGGCGCTGGATCGTTTTCGGCTGTGGAGCGAGCACCGCCACGTCACCATTTTGATGATCGCCCTCGCCGCCCTGCCGGACTTCACCGTGCACCGTGAGTCGCCCCAACAGCTGGAGGGGACGGTGGCACAATCCAACGCCCTCTTCGTCCAGATCCGCGACATCATCCGTACCTACGACGGGACGGTCAACAAGATCGGCATCGGCCCCGAGGACGCCTATCTGATGGCGCTTTTCGGCGCACCCCAGGCGCATGAGGACGATCCACTGCGCGCCGTGATGGCCGCGCTGGAACTGCAAGAGCGCATCGACGTACCGCTCCAAGTGGGCATCAACACGGGCTTTGTCTTTGCCGGCGATGTGGGCACCGATGCACGCCGGGAGTACACGGTGATGGGCGACGCCGTCAACCTGGCCTATCGTCTGATGAACCGCTGCGAACCCGGGGAGGTCTGGTTGGGACCGCACACCGCCCAGCACAGCAGCGTCAGTCGGCGGGTGGAGGTCCAACCGGCCCCCGCTCAACACCTCAAAGGCAAACGGGAGCTCATCACCCCTTACCTCGCTCAAGGCGTGCGCAGGCTCTTCGCCGGCGAGGAGTTGGAGTCGTTACCTTTAGTCGGTCGCCTCGCCACGCTGAAAAGGTTTAGGGAAGCGCTGCAGAGGACCCTGGTGGGGGAGGCGGGCGTGGTGTTGTTGCATGGCGCAGCCGGCAGCGGCAAGAGCCGACTCGTGCGCAGCTTTAACGAGGAGGCCCGCGCCGATGGGTTTGTCACCTATGCGGGCACGGCGCCCTCCTACGGCGGACACTTACCCTACGCCGCCTGGGAACGCCCTCTCCGCGATCTGCTCCGACTGGACGACTTTCCGTCCAAGGCGCACCCCACCATCCTACGCGAGGTCTTGGCCCAACAGGAGCAAGAGATGTGGGCGGCGTTGTTGGCCCCGCTGGTAGGTCTTGACATCGAACCTTCACCGGAGGTGGAGGCACTCTCGCCGGAGCTACGCGAAGCCCAACGTCAGGCCGTGCTGCGCGACCTGCTTACGGCCCATGCCGCACACCAGCCGCTGATGTTGGTGTTGGAAAACGCCCACTGGATGCCGGCCCCTTCTCTGCGCCTCGTGGAAAGCCTGCTACACGAACCTCCGACGGGGCGTTTCCTGCTCATCGTCACCTATAGGGACGAGGACGCGTTTCTTGCGAGGTGGCAGCCACCGGCCAAAGCAGTGGACCTGCACCTCCCTCCCCTCTCGGATCAGGCCATGAGCGCTCTGGCACAGTACGCAGCCGGTACCCACACCCTGCCCCTGGAGGTCAAGCGCTGGATCCTCCGCCGGGGAGAAGGACAGCCACTCTTCGCCATCGAGGCCGTGCGCGCCCTGCGCGCGGCCGGCCTGCTGAAACGCGAGGAACAAGGCTGGGCCCTCACGCGTCCTTTGGAAGAGGCACCGCTGCCTGAGACCACCTACGGTCTGATCCAAAGCCGCATCGACCAGCTGGAGCCCCCCAGCCGCCACCTGTTGCGCGCCGCCACCATCGTCGGTGAGCAGATGACGATGTCCATGCTGGTGGAGGGATACGGGGAAGAGCCTCGTTCCATCGTGGAGCAGCGTCTGGCAAGCCTGAGCCCCATGGGGTTGGTCTACGGCGATCCCGGACACGAAACGCTGATCTTCCAGCAGCCGCTGGTCCGCGAGGTGGCCCGGCGCGGCCTGCCCTACCGCATCCGCCGACAGATCCACCGCCGTCTCTCCGCGTACCTCGACGAGCAACGAGAGCACGCCACGTCGAATTGGCTGGCGCTGCTGGCCCATCACGCTTTTGAAGGACAGCAATGGCCAATTGCCGTTCGAGCCAACCTGGATCTGGGACACCGGGCTTTGGAAAACTACTTGATGGAACAGGCCGCCCAGGCTTTCCGGCGGGTCCTCCAAGCGTTGAAAGCCGGTCAGATCGAAGACATGCGTCTCCGAACAGAAGCTCATCACCTCCTGGGCGAGACCCTGACCATCCAGGGACAGTATCCTGAAGCTCTCCAGCACCTTCAACAGGCGCACCACTTGCTCTCCCCTTCCGTCACCACCGCAGAGATCGAAGAACTGGCCCACCTTGAATACCACATCGCTTCGACTTTGGAGACACAGGGGGAGATCAAGGAAGCTTTTCAAGCTGTGGAACGGGGGTTGGCCCTGCCCCACGTCAAAGAGACCTTAGAGGGTGCCCGTCTGTACCTTCGTGGCAGCTCGCTCTTTTATAAGCAGGGTCATTATGAGCAAGGCAAGCTCTGGAACAACCGCGCGATTGAGGTCGCCAGAGGGATCGGCGGAATCGAGGCGCGCCGCGTGCAGGCGCAAGCCCTTTACGCTCTGGCCCCCCTGGAATACCAACAGGGACACCTGGAGGTGGCTCGCTCGCTCAGTGAGGAGAGTCTGGCTATCTACCGCGAGCTTCACGATCTGATGGGTGAAGTCAACGCCCGCACAAATCTGCTGCTGGTGCACTTGAATTTGGGACGGTGGGATCAGGCGGTTGAGCACGGCGAGCAAGCGCTGATGCTTGCCCGGCGCATCCACTACGTGGAAGGCGAAGCGCGGGTCGCAGCCAACCTGGGCGAGGTCTACCGCTATCAAGGGAAATTTGACGCCGCCCGTCAGGCCTATCAACGCGCCTTGAAAATCGCCCGGGATCGGGGGATCACCTTCGGGGAGGCCGTCATGGAAATCAACTTGGCCGCTATTGCCCTCCAAGAAAAAAACTGGGAGGAGGCCAGAGAACATCTGACGCAGGCCGAGTCCCTTTCCCACGCTTTAGGCTCGGGAACGCTTCTGCCCGATATCTATTATCTTCACGCCGCGTTGGCCCACAAAACAGGAAACACAACTCAAGCATTGAAACAATGTGAACAAGCCCTCCAGATCGTAGCGGATCAGGGCGCCACGCAGGAAAACGGCCCCCTTCAACGACTCAGGGTGGAGATTCACCTTGCGCTTGACAACTGCCCCGCTGCAGAGACCGCACTCCATCAGGCCAGGAGCGTCACCGATAGCGCTCAGGATCCTTATGAGAGAGCCCACCTGCGGTTGATAGAAGCGCGCTATCTCCACCAGTGTGACAGCCCTTCGCGGGGGCTTCAACGTCTTGCAGAGGCGCGCGCTGCCTTCGAGCGACTGGGGGCGTCCGGTGATCTGGATACGGTCAACCGACTATATCGGCAGTGGACAGGAAGTTCTCACAGTCAAAAAACATAACTCGATAAGGAGAGATCCCATGACGCAAAAAACGGCTTTCAAAACCCTTGTTATCGTTGTGATAAGCGTCGCGTTGCTCTTCTTGTTCTACCGGGGCGCCGTGTCTGCCCTTGCCAAATCTCCTACCGAAACCACCATCCCTCCCAACGACGGTATCACCTCATTTGTGCCTCCCAGTAGCTACTACGGGTACACAGACTGCCATATTCCTTACTTCTCTATCGAAACAGACAAAGTCCCCACCACCCTTCACGTGATGAACACGGCAAGTTTCGACAACGAGATCCGCTTTCACTTCTGGGGCCCCAACGGAGGCCAGTGGTCAGACGCCACCGTTTTCACCTACACTCTTCCCCCGCGGGGAAGTCTTATCCTGGGGCCAGAAATGCTCGCCCCCCATCTACCCGTCGACATGGTGACAGGCACGGCTTATCTGGAAAGTTATAATATGGGCACCCTCGTCTGTCTGGTCAAGAGTACACCCGGTGACGGTTCCCCCGACTATCTGATGGCCTACACGCCTCCCTCCTCGGAGTTCTACACTTACAACCTGTTCTTCCCCTGGGTGGGAGGAACTCCGAACCTGCACCCGGAAATCTATTTCCACAGCCCTGACTCGATCTCAGCCACTTTTGATCTGGAGCTCTACATCGAAGGCGACGGTCCCGTGACCCGCTCTATCACCGTGCCGCCCTACGGAGTCGTTGTCTACAATCCCGAAGTAGACGGACTCGTCACCGGACAAAAGGGGATGATCCAGACCCGCAACGGCACAGCCTCCCTGATGGGGTACATGGCACTGGTGGACGAGAACGGTGCGCAGGCTGAAGCCTGGCCCGCCCAGATGGCTTCGGAGAGTTTTTCCAACCTGCAAGTGCCGCGCGTTGTCAACACGGCGGATTATCAAAGTGAAATCTGGTTGACTCAGAAAGTCGTCACACAGACATCCGTCTCCCTCAACTACTATCACAGTGGCGATGGAAGCACTATTGACAATCTTTCCTTCACGCTCTTCCGGAACAAGCCCGAAAAGGCCCCTCCTCCCTCCGAAATCGGTTGGGCAAGCGCTAAAATCAGCCCAGAAGATTGGCTCAATGGAGGTCTGGTGCTCGACAGGCCAACCGACGCCACCGCAGGCGGCGACGTGGACGGCTATCTCTTATCTCCCTCTTATGCCTCGGGGAGCCCTGTCTACTTACCCGCCGTTCATCGACACAGCACGCATGCCACGAGCTACTGGGTTCACAATCCCAACTCGGAGACCGTCACGGTCACATTGACGCTTTTCGATGCGGGCGGGGTTCCCGTCTTCTATACCCAACGTCATATCGCCCCTCACGCCAGTCTGGAGTGGGATCAGAAACAAATGTCGGAGCTTGGAACCTTCGATGGCACGGGTGAGATCAGCGCCGAGGGTGAGATTCTGGTGGTGGGCCACGAGCGAGGGTTCGCGCCTTCAAGCGAGCCCATAACGGATGACTACGAACCCAACGACTCTCCCGATACCGCCGCACCCATTGACCTCAATGTCGAGCTGACGGCCACCATCGGGCAGCCGGGCGACATCGACTGGTACGCCGTCGAGGTCATCTCCCCTTCCGTGCTCACCGTGACGTTGGAAGACTTACCTGCCGACTACGACTTGCTGGTGCTGCCGGATCCTTCTCTCCTACCCGCCCTCGCGCCCGGCCGGGATCTCGGAGCTCTGGACGACGGCGCCGAAACAGCCGAGGATGCCAGCGTGGAGAGCATCCGGGGCTGGTGGGCTACGCGCGGCTGGTGGGCCACACGCGGCTGGTGGGCGACCCGAGGCTGGTGGGCCACGCGCGGCTGGTGGGCGACCCGAGGCTGGTGGGCCACCTCTGCCAACGCGGACACCGAAGGGGAACAGGTGCAGCTGACCGCCGATAAGGCCGGTATTTACTACATTCTCGTGGTAGGTACGGAAGATGAGACTTACTCCCCCTCACCGTATACGCTCTCCACGCGAGCCACACCCATCCCCGGTGAGGTGTGTACACACCTACCTTATACCTCCACTTCGCACACCCCCTACTGGGGTAGTGCAACCCCCCAGACCCTGATCCTCTACAACCCCGCCCGCATGATCGGAACTTACACCGAGATAGGCGCTCTCTCCTCCCGCCTCGAAGAGCTGGCCGAGGCGACACAAGGTCTGCTCTATCCCGTCGAGTTTAACTCGGAAGTGGCGGCCACCTATCAAATCTGGAACGAAAACTACTGCGATCCTCAGATGGCTAACAACGTCGTCCAAGCCATTCGCACCCAGATCATTTCTCCCACACTGTCCCAGTTCAATACTATCCAATACGTTGTCGTGGTCGGCGACGACGCTCAGATTCCCATGTATCGACAACCGGATCACGCGATCATCGCCAACGAACGCGAGTACACTCACGGCTCGGCGACGCTGCCCGGCGCGTTGCGCTCCGCCACCCAAGGCGGCTTCTACCTCACCGACGACGCCTACGGCACGCCGCCGGGTCAGGAACTGGGCTGGCGCGGGCACTATTTCTGGCGACCGCTGCTCGCCACGGGGCGGCTGGTGGAGGCGCCGGCGGAGATCGCGGACATGATCGAGCAGTTCTTGTCACAGCCCACGTTAACATCGCAGGACGCCCTGGTCACCGGCTACGACTTCCTCAGTGACGCAGCACGACAGATCGCAGAGGATCTGGGCGCTACCCACGGCGCCGCCCAGGTCGACGACAGCCTCATCAGTGAGAGTTGGACCGCCGATCAGCTGATCAACGCCTGGCCCAACCGCGCGACCGAGGCACCGGATCTGGCATCCATCAACGCGCACTTCGAACACTGGCGGCTCCAACCGGCGGACACCAGCACAACGTTCTACAACACGCACATCGTCAACGCCACCGCTGCGCTCAGCGGCACCGTTGCGTGGTCCATGGGCTGTCACGCCGGGTACAGCGTGCCCGACGGCGACGCCAGCCTAAGTCAAACCAAGCCGGACTTCCCGCAAGCGCTGGCACAACAGGGGGCCGTCTGGATCGCCAACACGGGCTACGGCTACGGAACCGACGACGGTATCGCCGGCTCCGAGCAGCTGATGACGCTCTTCACCCAGGCGCTGGGCGAAGCGGACCGCATGGCCGTCGGCGAGGCGCTGCGCCGGGCCAAGGTACGCTACCTGCACAGTCTTCCGGCCGGCGGCCTGACCCCCTACGACGCCAAGTCCATCATGGAGGCCACGCTCTACGGCCTGCCCATGTACGAAATCGACACGCCGGTGACCGTTCAGACAGCCCCAGAAACGCCTCTGCGCCCCCTCACCGAACCGCGGGTCAGCCCACAACAGATAACGATGCATGTGCTGGAGCCGACGCTGGAACGACATGACGGCGCCCATGGCGTGTATTACACCGCGAACGGCGGGGCGCACGGCGCCACCGGTCGCCCGCTCCTGCCGACGGCTTCCTTCGCAATCGAGAGCGGGAACGCGATCCCTCACGGCTCTCTGCTGCTCACCGCGACGCTCACCGCCTATCCCGACTTCGATCCCGTCATCACCCGTCCCGTCACCGACACGGCCCAGCCCGAGCCCGCGTTGAATCCCGACCTGGGCTGGATACCCACCCATCCTCTCGTCGTCAACCGGGCAGGAGAGACACCGCAGCTGGTTGCTACCTTCGCCCTCTTCAACGCGCCCACTGCGGAGCTGCGGCTCATCGACAAGATGAAAGTGGGCGTCCTCCTCACCGCTGACGAGACCGACTACGGTCCACCTTCTGTAAGCAACGCCGTCGCCACGGTAGATGGTCAGCAGCTGCACATCGCCGCCGAGGCCCTGGACGGCGAGGGTGAAGTGGCAGCCGTCTACGCCACCTTCCTTTCCCCCACGCGCATCTGGAGCCTCCCCTTGGAGCGTGATCCCAACGACGTCACCGGCGAGCGCTGGATCGGCGAGACCAGCAGCTCATCGTGGTTCAACATCGGCTATTTCATCCAGGCGGTGGACGCCGCCGGGAACGTGACACTGGCCACAGCCAAAGGCGAGTATCTGAACATCGAGTTGCCGACGCTGTACTTGCCGCTGGTATTCCGACAGTAATCTCCTCCTACCGGGGAGGGGGCCCCTCCCCGGTAGGTAGGGTCGTGCGCACCGACCGTGAGGCCAAAACCCTCGGGGCCTCCGCAGGGCCGGCGAAAAGATATCGTCCATTTGACAAACGAGAGGGTAAGCATAAGATGGTGTGAAAATGCCATAGCAGCGGGCGGCACACAACAAAGGAGCGCCATGCAAGGGGACGAGTTCTGGATCAAATTTCGAGGCGTACGCGGTGGTTACGCCACCCCCGGTCCTACCACCGTCAAATATGGCGGCAACACAACTTGCCTGGAGGTGCACGCCGGCCCACACTTCTTTATCATCGACGGGGGTACCGGCCTCATCGGCCTGGGACAAGAGATCATGGCAGCCCAGCACGCTACGGGACAACCTATCAATCTGCCGCTGCTGCTCACCCACGTCCACAACGACCACATCCAGGGCCTCCCCCTCTTCCAACCGGCGCTGTGTCCTCACTGTCGACTGTACGTTTTCGGACCTGAGCCCATCAGCGGGGAGAATCTGGAGGAGACGTTACAGCGCATCATGCGCCCTCCCCTCTCCCCGATCAGCCAGCAAGACATCCTGAGCAAGCGGACCTTCACCCACATCACCCATGGGGCCAGGGTCATCCTCAGCGACGCGGAGAAACCGCCCCGCCACGTCGAAGCCTCAGATAAAAAGGCTGAGATTGCGCCGGAAAATGTGGTGATCGACACACACCACAGCTACGCCCACCCCCAACACGGCGTTTTGGTTTTCCGGGTCGCTTATCAGGGCCGCAGTTTCGTCTTTGCCACCGACGTGGAGGGCTACATCGGCGGCGACCGGCGCCTCATCCGCTTCGCACGCCACGCCGACCTACTCATCCATGACGCCGAATACGACGAACACGAATATGCCGATGGGACGGTGGTCAAGCAGGGCTGGGGACATAGCACCTGGCGCATGGCGACGGACGTGGCACAAGCGGCGCAGGTCGGACGTCTGATCCTCACCCACCATAGTCCCCTCCACGACGACGCGTACCTGGACGAGATGGAGAAGAAAGCGCAGGCCGTTTTCCCAAAGACGCACATGGCGCAAGAAGGCAAGGTCGTCGACGTAAACGCGACCTGATATCTCTTTGCGGTTCCCCATGCGGACCGCGTAACCGATCCAACCACCACGTTAAGGAGAGACCCATGCAGAAAACCACCTACACGATCGCCGTCTTAGGCGGCACCGGCAACGAAGGCCCCGGTCTGGCCCTGCGCTGGGCCAAGGCGGGCCACAACATCATCATCGGATCACGCAAGGCGTCCAAAGCCCAGCGCATCGCAGGTGAGCTCAACGAGAAACTGGGCGACGACCTCATCAGCGGCCTGGAAAACGTCGACGCCGCGCGCGCCTGTGAATTGGCCGTGCTCACCGTCCCCTACTTCGCCCAGAACGCCCTGCTGGAGGCGCTCAAGGACGAGCTCCGGGGCAAAATCCTCATCAACGTCACCGTGGCGATGAAGCCGCCCAAAGTGACCCAAGCCTACATCCCGCCAGAAGGCTCCGCCTGTGAACAGGCGCAGGAGATTTTAGGCGACGAAGTCGCCGTCGTGGCCGCCTTCCAGAACGTCGGCGCGCACAACCTGGAGCCGCCGGATCATCCTGTGGACTGCGACGTGCTCGTCTGCGGGGACGACGCAGAGGCCAAAGCCATCGCCATCCAACTGGCCGAGGAGATCGGCACGCGCGGCATCGACGCCGGCCCGCTGGCCAACGCCAAAGTCGTCGAGGGCCTGACCTCGGTGCTCATCGGGATCAACAAGCGATATAAAGTGCCCGGATCAGGGATACGGATTACGGGGTTGTCTAAAGAAAAATAGATAGCGTCAGGGCAAAAGTATTCTCATAAGCCCATGACTTCGTATCGTACGCCGAATCAGATGTTTACCTCACTCAATCAGAGTGAACCAAAAGCCTCTGTGTGGAGGGAGCCCTGGCGTAGGGCTCACCGACACAGAGGCTTTTGTTATCCGAAGTCTACGCAGAATAGAGGGAAGAAAAAACCGAGCTGCCGGTTTGACAGCACGCCGGCTGACGACAAACCTTCCGTTTGTAGTAAGCGACGCAGCGCTGGCGGAGTCGCGTTTGGGAACGTATAAACTTCATGTCCCCACAAATGTGCGTAGCCCCGCCAAGGTTATAGTTGTAAAGGGAGGTGATCAAGAAAAGATGTTCTAACCGGTACTCAAAACGAGTCAAATCCGCTTGAGTCAAGTCCACTTAAATTTAACCAAGGAGTAGAGCTATGCGAAGGAAAACCTTGACGCTCGTTGTTTTAACAGCCCTTCTTTCTGGACTCCTTCTCCACCCACAATTTTTCCCTGATCTGGCGCCAGACCCCGTGCTCGCCGACGAGGCCAACATCACCCTAGATGGCCTCCTCGATACCGATTACGTCAAAATCGCCAGTGATCCGGCCGGTGACCTCGGGGCTCCCGCCGGGTGGGAGGGCACCCATTGGACAGATTTAACCGATCTCTACGTAGCAGCCGACGCCACCACCCTCTACGTCTACGCCAGTCTGCCCTCGTACACCAGCACCGTCTCTTCCGGGCAGATCGGGCTGGTGATGGACATAGACGCCGCGCCCAACAGCGGGGATAGTGCAGATCCCTGGGACAACGCCATCACCTTCAGCTACGATCACGTAGACGGCACAGAGACCACGGCGACCATGCTACCGGACTACGTCATCCGCGGGAATGTACCTAAGGATGGGGGATGGACAGAGCTGCGCGCCTGGGACGGTAGCACGTGGACCGGCGGCGGCACCAACTGGGGTGGTATTAGCGGTGGCGGTCAAATCGGCACCCACGTCGCCTACAGCGACACGCAGGGCGTCGAGTTCTCCATCCCCTTAGCCGACCTCGGCCACCCCGCGCCGTCCGACGTGCACCTGCAATTCTTCGCCACGCAGGGTGGCACCGGCAAAGGGACCTACGACACGGTGCCCAGCGACAGCCAATCCACCGGCTGGGATGACCCGACCACCCAGTATCAACTCGTCTCCGTGCCTTTGGCGACCGATCCAGAGGGCGATCTCGCCAGTCCGGGACCAGCCGACTGGAGCGGCACCACCTGGACCGATGTGCACCGCCTGCACGTCTGGGCCGACCATGCCAACCTGCATTTGTTCATTCCCATGCCGAATTACGATACCTCAAACTCCACTGGACAGATCGGTATGACCATCAACACCAAGAGCGGCGGCGGGGCCGGCGACCCTTGGGGCAACGCCATCACCGCGGCGTATACCACTACCTGGCAGAACCTCGGTTACACGCCCGTCGTGACCACCAACACGCTTCTACCCGATTACTACATCCGGGGTAATATCTACAGCAGCAGTGACAACGGCTGGACGGAGTTGCGCACCTGGAACGGCAGCAACTGGGACACAGGCGGTGGCATCGATTGGGGCGGCATCGGTAACACCGGCTCCCCCTCGCAGCCCAACTCCAAAGTCGCCTGGAGCGACGGTGAGGGCCTGCGCCTGACCATCCCCTTCGCCGACATCGGGGTGAGCGCCGGCGACACGGTAGACCTCGAATTCTTCGGCACACAAGGAGGCGGGGGAAAAGGCGCCTATGACACTGTACCCGGCGACGATCAGTCCACCGGCTGGGATGACGCAACGACGCAGAAGGTCTACGCCTCCTACACGATCCCTGACATCCCCTCCGGAGCAGCTTCCCAAGATGATGACGTCTGGTGGGACGGCCTCTACCACGACTCCCGCGACCCCCTCTACCGCTCGCCCGTCGGCGCGGTCGTCACCGGCACCACCGTCACGCTGCGACTGCGCGCCTTCGCCAACGACCTCACCGCTGCCAAGGTCCGCATCTGGGACGACCGCCAAGACACGCAGCAACTCCTGGACATGAGCGTAGTCTCCAGTGACGGCACCTACGATTGGTGGGAGGTGGACGTGCCGGTCGGCGACGATCCCACCCTCCACTGGTACCGCTTTATCGCCATCGACGGCACGGACACCGACTACTATGAGGACGACGCCGAGCGCACCATGGGCGTTGGCCAGACCTTCGACGAAAGCCAGGACAACAGCTGGCAGATCACCGTCTACAATCCCGCCTTCCAATCGCCCGATTGGGTCAAGAACGCCGTCATCTACCAGATCTTCACCGATCGCTTCCGCGATGGCGATCCCACCAACAACACACCCGCCGGCTCCTTCCACTACAATCTGCCCGACGGCTCCATCGTGCGCTCCACGGGAAGCGACTGGAATACGCCCATCTGCGACCCCCGCGACACCGACGGCGACTGCCCCAACAAGTACGGGGAGAACTTCTACGGCGGCGATCTGCAGGGCATCATCGATAAGCTGGACTACCTGGACGATCTCGGCGTGACGGCGCTCTATCTCAATCCCATCTTCGAATCCCCCTCCAACCACAAGTACGACACGACGGACTTCGGCGTCATCGACGACAACTTCGGCGACCTGAGCACCTACATCACGCTGACCACCGAGGCGGCGAACCGGGGCATGCACGTCATCCTCGATGGTGTCTTCAACCACACCTCGTCGGACAGCATCTACTTCGACCGCTATTCGCGCTTCGACGCCGACGGCAACTTGACCAGCCCCGACGGTCCCGGTATCAACGACGGGAGCGGCGCCTGTGAGAGTCCCGACTCTCCCTACCGCGACTGGTACTACTTCACCGACGTGACGCCGGGCAGCGGCGAGTGCGTCGGCTCCGACGGCACCCCCAACGCCGCCACCTACGAGAGCTGGTTCGGCTACGATAGCCTGCCCAAGCTCAAGGCCGACAACGCCGAAGTCCGCGCCATGGTCTGGACCAGCGGCACGACCTCCATCGCCCCCTACTGGATCTCCCAGGGCGGCGACGGCTGGCGCCTGGACGTGGCGGGCGACGTCGACCCCGGCGTCACCAACGATCCCACCAACGATTACTGGGAGGGCTTCCGCGCCGCGGTGCGCGACGTTTACAGCGACACCTACATCGTCGGCGAGGAGTGGGGCAACTCCACGCCCTGGCTTATCGCGCCGGAGTGGGACGCCTCCATGAACTACCAGTTCGGCACGGCCATTATGGGCTTTTGGCGTGATTCCACCTTCACCGACAACGACCACAACGCCAGCAGCTCCGCCGGCGTCATCGAACCGCTGACGCCTTCCGAACTCGACGAGCGCCTGCACTACCTTGAGGAGCGCTATCCGCCGGAGGCCTTCTACGCCATGATGAACCTGCTGGGCAGCCACGACACCAACCGCGCCCTCTTCATGCTCGATCACAACGCCGCCACCGGCACCGACGACACCCTGCTCGACGATCCCAACTACGACTGGAGCGACGCCATCACCCGCCTCAAGGGCGTCTGGCTGCTGCAGATGACGCTGCCCGGCGCGCCGACCACCTACTACGGCGACGAGGTCGGCCTGGTCGGGCCAACCACCTACGCCGGCGGCAAGTGGGAGGACGATCCCTACAACCGTCTCCCCTACCCCTGGCTCGACGAGAGCGGCACCCCCTTCTACACCCACCTGCAGTCACAGGCCACTCAGGATGACCTGCGGGATTACTACAAGCTGCTGACCGACGCCCGCAACGATCACCCGGCCCTGCGCACCGGCGACTTCGAGACGCTGCTGGTCGACGACGACAACGCGGTCTACGCTTACGGGCGCAAGAAGGCCGATCATTCGGATGCGGCTGTGATCATCGCCAACAGCGGTAGCACATCACAGACCGTCACCGTGGACGTCGCCGGCTACCTGGGCGCGGGCACCGTCTTCATCGACGTGCTGGACGGTGGCGCGGTCTACACCGTCACCACCTCGGGCGAGATCACCGTCCCTGACGTGCCCGCCATGAGCGGCGCGGTGCTGGTGCTGAACGGCACCATGGACACGCCGCCGGACGCCGTTACCGACCTCAGCGTGACGAACGAAGGCAGCGGTGAGCTGACGCTGGGCTGGAGCGCGGCCACCGGCGCCGACAGCTACATCCTCTACCGCAGCCAGGTCAGCGGCGGCGGCTACACCCCTGTGGTCACCACCACGAGCACCGTCTACACCGATACCGGCCTGACCAACGCCACCACCTACTACTACGTCGTCGTCAGCCGAGACGACACCACATTGCTGAAAAGCGGCACCTCCAACGAGGCCAGCGGCATGCCTCACGACACCATCGGCTGGGCCAACCTGCAGTGGCCCCCGGAAATCACCCACACCATCGGCATCACCCCTACAGAAAACATCTACGGTCAGGTCTGGATCGACGGCGTAACCTCCGATAGCGGGGCGACGCCGGGGTTGACGGCGCAGGTGGGCTTCGGTCCGACGACCACGCAGCCCATCTCCTGGACCATGTGGGTTGACGCAGAATTCAACACCGATGCTGGTAACAACGACGAATTCAAGGGGCAACTAGTGCCCGAAGAGACCGGCGAGTTCTACTACGTCTACCGCTACACCACCACCAACGGGCGGAGTTGGACCTACGCGGACCAAAGCGGGGTGATCTCCGCCGACAACGTCATCAGCCCCGGCCTGCTCCACGTCCAACCGGCTGCGGACACCACACCGCCGGCCACACCCCAGAACCTCCGCGTCACCAATTGGAGCGTGGGCAGCATCAGCCTGGCCTGGGACGCCGTGACAGACACTGACCTCTACGCCTACGACCTCTTCCGCTACGGGGAGGGCGAAACCTCGGGTGAGGCGGTCAAAGTGGGTCGCGTCCTCTCATCGACGACGGCCTACACCGACACCACGGTGACCACGGGTCAGACCTACACCTACACCGTCAGAGCGCTGGACCGCAACTTCAATGCCTCCACCCCCTCCAACGAAGCCTCGGCCACCGCCGAAGCGCGTCTGGTGGAGCTGCGCTTCCACGTCACCGTGCCGGACTACACACCCCTCGGCGACACCATCTACATCGCGGGCAACGACGCCGACGCCTTCGGTAGCGCCTGGAACGCCAGTGGGCAAGCGCTCACGCCGCTGAGCGCCACCGAGTACGTGTACACGACCACCGTCGCAGACGGGACCGACCTGGAATACAAGTACACGCGCGGCTCCTGGGAGACCGTGGAGAACTGGGGCACCCTGGTCGGGCTGACCAACCGCAAGCTGACGGCGCAGTACGGCGCTACCGGCGTCATGACCGTCACCGACACCGTCCACAACTGGCGCGACCCCATCGTCATAGATCACTATCCCGCCGTCGATGCTGCCACCTGGACCGTGAGCCGCCCCATCTCCGTCACCTTCAACCGCCCACTGGACACGAGCCGGGTGAACACGAGCACCTTCAAACTGGAAGGTGGCGGGCACGCACACATTGATGGCGAGTTCGGCTTTGCACAGACGGTGGAGACGCACAGCGACCCCGTCTACGGCACCGTCAACGTCACCGGCACCCTGATCCTCTACACGCCCACCCTCACCCTCGACCCAGCGCACGGCTACACCATCGCACTGCTCAAGGC
Source organism: Anaerolineae bacterium (assembly GCA_049975525.1). Taxonomy (GTDB): domain Bacteria; phylum Chloroflexota; class Anaerolineae; order B4-G1; family SLSP01; genus G713. Next base: position 49,454 of record JBNGCW010000001.1, on the reverse strand, counting down.
CGGCTACTACGACGACACCGAGATGCGCTCGGATTATATCTGGTCCTTCGGGGCCGAACACAATTTGGCCATCGACAAGCAGGTTGCGCTCGAGCAAGATCCGCCGGAGCCCGGCGACGCGCTTACCTACACCATCCAGATTAGTAACACGGGCTACGCACCCGCGCTCAACGTGCACGTCACCGACACCCTGCCCAGCGGCGTCACCGGCATGGACCTGGACGAGGTCATCACCGTCACCGCCAATGGTCTGTACTCCTTCACCTTACCTGCCACCATCGACGCGGACACCTGGGGCGCGACCATCACCAACACCGCCGCCTACAGTCACACCTCCGGCAGCGGACAGGCGCAGACCGCCTTCACCGTCGTCGGCGCGCCGGCCCTCGATCTGACCAAATCCGTCACGCCTGAAACAAACGTCGCCCTGGGTGACGTCGTCACCTACACCCTCACCCTCGTCAATAACGGAGAAGCCGAAGCCATGGGTGTCCACCTCACCGACACCCTGCCTTCCGAGATCACCTTCGGCGGCTTCACAGCAGCCACCAACGTCTCCCCCGTCTACGCCTCCGGCACCATCACCTGGAGCGGCGCCCTTCCCTCCGGCGTGCAGCCCATCGCTATCGTCTACACCGCCACCGTGGGCAGCGCCTGGGAGCTCCACGGCGTGACCATCACCAACACCGCCCACGTTACGTCCCTCAACAACGGTCAAGATAGTGCCATGGCCTCCTTCACCATCGAACCTCTCCACACCATCTACATGCCCCTCATCTTCAAAAACGGCACCCCTTAGCGCCGGTCAACCTCAGACATGCAAAGGGGGAAGCCCGACGGGCTTCCCCCTCACCTTTGGGAAAGAGACACACGTCTCATCTCAAAGCTCAGTTGCTCATCTCCCAAAGCAGGATACAATAGATGCCTCACGCTATGAAAGCTGACGTCGAACTCTACGGACTCCCCGGCCTTCCGGAGATTCAAGCCGGTGACGATTTGGTCACCCTGATCCTGGACGCGCTTAACCGCGCCGCGCTCTCGCTGCGCGATGGCGACGTGCTCGTCGTCACGCAGAAGATCGTCTCCAAAGCCGAAGGGCGCGCCGTGGATCTGACTACCGTCGAACCTTCGCCCGCAGCGCAGACCCTGGCGGAGAAGAGCGGCAAGGATCCCCGTCTCGTCGAGGTGATCCTGCGCGAATCCAAAGGCGTCGTCCGTCAGCGCGGGCCGGTGCTCATCATGGAGACACATCACGGCTGGATCTGCGCCAACGCCGGCGTCGACCGGTCCAACGTCCCGGGCGAGGCGGTGGCGTTGCTGCTGCCGGAAGACCCCGACGCCTCGGCGCGACGCCTGCGGTCGGGCTTGCAGAAAGCCACCGGCGCCGACGTCGCCGTCATCGTCAGTGATACCCACGGACGGCCCTGGCGCGAGGGCACCGTCAATCTGGCCCTGGGCGTCGCCGGCATGCAGCCCATCGACGACTTGCGTGGGCGCCTCGACCGGCACGGCTACATGCTGCGCGTCACCACCGTGGCCCGCGCCGACGAACTGGCGGCCGCCGCCGGCCTGGTCACCGGACAGGCCGCCGAAGGATTGCCCGTCGTTCTCATCCGTGGGGCGGACTACCCGCGCGGTGAAGGCAGGGCGACGGAGATGCAGCGACCCGTAGAAAAGGACCTGTTTAGATGAACGTTCCAACGTTAGAACGTTGGAACGTGGGAACGTTTTCATTTCAAATAAAAGGAGATACCTATGCCACAGAATGAGATTCCAAGAGTTGCCCTGTATTTGCAGGACGCGCATCCCATCCGCGATGGCATGAAGTACGCGCAGTACGCCGAGGAAAAAGGCTTCGAAGCCGTCTGGCAGGCGGAGAGCCGGCTGGTGCGCGACGCCATCGTACCCATGGCCGCTTACGCCGCCGTGACCAAGAACATCAAGGTCGGCTCCGGCGTGATCAACAACTGGACCCGCAACATCGGCCTGCTGGCGGCCACGTTCCTCACGCTGGACGACTTAGCGCCCGACCGCATTATCTGCGGCATCGGCGCCTGGTGGGACCCCCTGGCGAAGAATGTGGGCATCGAGCGCCGCAAACCGCTCAAGGCCATGCGGGAGACCGTCACGGTGCTGCGCCGCCTGCTCAACATGGAAAACGTCACCTTTGAAGGCGAGTTCCACCAGGTCAAGGGCATTGAGCTGGACGTGGTGCACGGGCGCAAGGAACCGCGCAACGTCGAGATCATGATCGGCGCCACCGGGCCCAAGATGCTGACGCTCGCCGGCGAGATCGCCGACGGCGTGGTACTCAACTACTGCGTGCCGCCGGAGTACAACGACATGGCCATGGAGCAGCTGGAGAAAGGCGCCAAGCGCGCCGGACGCACCGTCGACGACCTCGACCGCCCCCAGCTTGTCGTCTGCTCCGTCCACGAGGACCGCGACGAGGCCATCCGCGGCGCCAAGATGCTGCTGACGCAGTATCTGGCCCAGCAGCCGCACATCGCCAAGGCCAGCGGCGTCAAAAAAGAGACGGTGAAGAAGATCCAGTCGATCCTGGGCTGGCCCGCCACCAAACAGCAGATCGAGAGGGCCATGCAGTACGTGCCCGATGAGTTGGTCTTGCGCATCACGGCCACCGGCACGCCGGACGAAGCCGTCGCTAAAGTGAAGGAGTACGTCAAGCGCGGTGCCACGTGCCCCATCCTCTACCCCTTGGGCGATCCCAAGTTAATGATCGATACCTTCGCGCCGGCGTAGAAACGCCCAAACAGCACACCGACCTCCAGCAGCGCAGGCCGGTGCCCCCCGCCAACTCCAGGAACACAAAATGGGAGACCGGGTTCGTAAGCCGGTCTCCCATCTTCTGTCCCCGGTCAGATACTTACCGGCCTATCTTGCTCAAGTACGCATAGCTCTCCTCGACCGCCGTCAACATATCCGTGTCACAACGATCCAGCTCGACGATGAGCCACTCCGGCGAAGCTGCTTCTAGAATTCTCGGCACGTCCATGACCCCGGCGCCGACAGCCGTCATCGCTGCCTCCATTGTCGCCGGGCCATCTTTAATGTGGAGCAGAGGCGATCGATTGCCCAGATCGCGCAACAACGCCACCGGATCCAATCCTGCCGTGCGCACCCAGTAAGTATCCACCTCGAAGCCTATAGTCGGATCCAGGCAGCCGTTCAGGATCTCGAAAGCCGTTTCTCCTTCCACGGCGGTGAATTCAAACCAATGATTATGATAAAGTAACGTCCCCCCTGCTTTCTGCCGCACCACCACGTTAGCCTCATTCAACAGCGCGCAGGCCTTCCAAACACCGGCGCGCGAGCGGAAGTAGGTGTCCGGGTCAAGCCAGGGGCAGACGAGATAAGGGCAGTCCAGCGCTGCCCATGTCTTCAGCACCGTTTCCTGATCTTCATCCAACGGCAACGGGCTGTGAACTCCCACGACGGTCAAATCCAACGCATCGAATAAAGACTTAGCCGCAGCAGGCGTGACACTGTCCGGCAACGCCGCCACCTCCACGCCCTCGTAACCGATCTCCGCGACGTGACGTACCGTTTCTTCAAAATCCTCAGCCATCTGCTCTCGCACCGTGTACAGTTGCAGCGCAATGGGAACATGATCAGCCATCCCAAACCTCCTTGGCCTGCCCGTTGACAAGGCCCTAAATGTACATAGAATTGTTCTCATCATACACGACCTTCGCTAAGGCGCAACACCGTTGTGGCAGCACATTGTCGCTTTCGATCCAGAGGCGCAACGCACCTATGAAAACAGTACGGTTTTGACGTTTCTCATTGGTTCTACAAAAATAACCGGCAGAAATCGGGTTTTTTACGACTTGATACTACAGGTGGGTTTCTCATGACCAAAGTCAGCAAAGGTAGAGTATGGTCAGCTAAAAATCCGATTTCTTAGACCTTTTTTCATAGAGTCCTCATTTGCCGGTTCGAAAGCACGTAGCACCTGGAGAATGATAAACCCTTACACCCCAAAAGGAGCACCCCATGAGCACGTTGACGACGCAGTTGTTAGCTTTCACGTTGAAGCATCCCATCATGCCCGCCGCCGGACCGCCGGTGCGCAACGCGGACGCCCTTCGAGCCTGCGCCGAAGGTGGGGCGTCGGCGTTGGTCGCCAAGACCATCTCCACCCGCGCCGCACAAGTCCCCCACCCCAATATGGCCGACTTCAAGACCTACTTTCTCAACACCGAACTCTGGTCGGAGCTACCGCCGGAACAGTGGATCGCAGAGGAGTATCCCCGAGCCCGCACGACAGCGAATGAGACCGGCCTGCCCCTCATCGTGGGACTGGGCTATTCGACCGAAGACATCGCCACGCTGGCGCCCCAAATCGCCCCTTTCGCCGACGCTGTAGAATTGAGCACCCACTACATCGGCGACGACCCGCACCCCATGCAGGAGACCATCCGGGCCGCCAAGGCCGCCCTGGAGGTGCCGGTGCTGGTCAAACTCAGCCCTTTCCGCGACGCGCCCCGTGCCGCCGTCGCTGCGCAGGAGGCCGGTGCCGACGCCATCGTCGCCGTCAACTCCTTCGGCCCCACGCTGGGAATCGACATCGAACACGGAGGCCGCCCGTGGATGGGAAGTGAGACCGGCTACGGCTGGCTCTCCGGCCCGGCGCTCAAACCGCTGGCCCTGCGCATCGTCCACGAAGTAACCCGCGTGGTGGACGTGCCCGTCATCGGTGTGGGAGGCATCACCACCGGCAGCGACGTCGTCGAGTTCCTCATGGCAGGTGCGACGGCGGTTCAAGTCTGCACAGCCGCCATCATCAAAGGGCCCGACATCTTCGGCAAGCTGGCCAGGCAGCTCGCTCGGTGGTTGGACAAGCACGGCTACGCTGCGGTTGGCGACATCCAGGGATTGACGCTGAAACGGAGCGCCCCGGCGATGACGCGCCCGCCGGAGCTCCTCCCAGAACAGTGCATCGGTTGCAACCGCTGCGTCATCAGCTGCGTCTACGACGCGCTCTATCTTGAGGAGAAGAGGATCCGCCTGCGGCCGGAGAACTGTGCGCACTGTGGCCTCTGCCTGACGCGCTGCCCCGTCGACGCACTGCACTTCGCCGGTTGACCGACTTCACATTCGCCCGCATCTCCGCCAAACAGCGGGGTTGGCCCCAGGCCACCTTCCCCTCCTATTTTCTCCTCTCTCGACTTATACTCTGGCCACGAGCTGAGTGAGGCTTACCGTGTCTGGAGCGGAAGTTGCGCAGAAAAGTCGCGCCTCTCACAAGAGGAGATCCGAAAGATGAAACCGATCTATCTTGATTACAACGCGACGACACCCATTGCACCCGAAGTAGCCCAAGCGATGAAGCCCTATCTGTATGAGCACTTTGGCAATCCTTCCAGCAACCACTCTTATGGGACCACAGCGCGACGTGCTGTGGAGAAAGCCCGCGCTCAGGTAGCGGCGCTACTGGGCTGTCGCCCTGCCGAGGTGATCTTCACCAGCGGCGGCACCGAAAGCAATAACTACGCCATCAAAGGCGTCGCTCTGGCAAACGCAGAGCAAAAGCGCCACCTCATCACCTCGGCAATAGAGCATCCCTCTGTCACCGAGGTCTGTCGCTGGCTGGAGAGCCAGGGTTTCCAGATCACGACGCTGCCAGTGGATGAGCACGGGTTGGTGGACCCCACCGACCTGAAGCGAGCCATCACCGCCGAGACGCTGCTGGTGTCCGTCATGCACGCCAACAACGAAGTGGGTACCCTCCAGCCTATCACCGCGCTGGCCGAGATCGCCCACGCCCATGGCGCACTGATGCACACCGACGCGGCCCAATCGCTCGGCAAAGTGCCGATTGAGGTAAATGCTCTGGGCGTGGATCTGCTTTCCGTCGCGGGGCATAAGCTGTACGCGCCCAAGGGCATCGGCGCGCTGTACCTGCGCAACGGCGTTCGACCGGCCAACTTATTGCACGGCGCAGGACAGGAGGGCGGACGTCGGCCCGGCACCGAAAATGTGTTAGAAATCGTAGGGCTGGGTAAAGCTTGTCAGATCGCCGCCCGCGACCTGGAGAGAAACATGAGCCACTTTCAAACCCTGCGCCACCACCTCCACCAAGGACTGGTACGGGAACTGGGCGAGGAACTGGTCAGGTTAAACGGTCACCCGCAGCAACGGTTGCCAAACACCCTGAGCCTCGGCTTTCGGGACGTGGAAGCCAGCACCCTGCTGTCGGAGATCGGCGCAGAGGTGGCAGCGTCCGCCGGGGCGGCTTGTCACGCCGAGGCGACGACCATTTCGACGGTGCTGAAAGCGATGCGAGTCCCCCTCACGTGGGCCAAAGGGACAGTGCGTTTCTCAGTGGGCCGCGACACCACCGCCGAAGAGATCAATCAGGTAGTGGAGATTGTAGCGCGGGCGGTACGTCAACATCGGGATCGAAGTCCGGAAGTCACCTCAAGAAAGGAGTAGGAAACGATGAAAAATACCAACTGGATGCCGATACTGATCCTGGGATTAATCGCCTTGCTTGTCCTGGCAGGTGGCCTCGGCCTGCTGACGCTGGCTTTCGGCAGATACCAGGGCATGGGGCCGGGCATGATGGGGCAGAGACCAGGCAGCTGGGGTGGCTGGTGCGGGGGAATAGCGCGCTTCGGTAGTGGACGAGGGATGGGCTGGCTAGGCTGGCTCTTCACGCCCCTCTTTATGCTGGTGGGCTGGTTAATCCCCCTGGGACTTCTGGCGCTGCTGATCACGGGGGGTGTCTGGCTGGCACGTGGTCTTCGCCAGTCAGAGACGACCGCATCAGCGTCCCCTGCCGCCACCTGCCCCCAATGCGGGCAACCAGTCGCGTCCAACTGGCACAACTGTCCCTATTGCGGGACGGAACTGGGCACCGCGATCACGCATTGAGATAGTATAGCGTCCGCAGTTCTTCCGGCGAGTTCACCGTCTCCAAGGCCTCGTGAACGGCCTGCAGCACGTCCACATCCTCAATCTTGGCGATCTCCGGCAGTAACCGCACCCCCTCGCTTCCGAAGCGCAATTTCAATCCTAACCTGATCCCCGCCAGCAATCCCTCGCGCTTCCCCCGCTCCAGTCCTTGTTCCAGTCCTTGTTCCAGTCCTTGTTTCCATCCTTGTTTTAGACCCTGCTCCAAACCCTCTTCTATCCACTTCTGGGCTATGGTAGACATCAGTGCCTCCCCTTCCTCAGAAAACGCGGTCTCCACCGCTTCTCTCAACGTCTCAACCTCCACGTAGGTCGCACTCTGCGTCAGATACCGCAACACCGTCTCTATGTACTCCAATCCCGTCTGTTGCGCCTCCAGCTCCCTCAGTAACGCCATCAATATCGGCAGGCGCTCATTCAACTCCGGTCGAAATACATACTTCAACGTCAGCAACGCTACCTGTAACAGCACTTCGCCTTTCAGCGCATCGTCCGTATATTCCGTCAGATCACACAACAGATATTCGTAGTCCGGAGTATACCTCCGCAGCGCCCCCGGCATCTCCAACAACGCCCCAAATTTCAACTCCACCCACCAGGCGTCCTGCCCGTGATACACGACCAGCGGCACGATCGGCCACAATTCTCCCCGTTCCCGCAGGTTTCGCTCCCAGATCCGCACCAGGTACCTCAACAGCTGGAACGCCACCCAGCGATCCGGCACACTCTTGTGCTCGAACAACACGTAGACGTACGCTCCTCCTCCCTGGCGCAGCCCTACTCGATACAGCAAATCCGCTCGGTGTGCTTGCAACTCCGTGTCTACAAAAGAATCCTGCTCTAACTGGGGATCGCTCACGTCCAGCTCCGCCCGCACTTTGTCCGGCAGGTAGTGCTCCAGAAACGCCCGCGCTGCACCCGGTCGCGCCAGCGTCTCCCGGAAAAACCGATCGTGGGGATTGGTGATCTTGGACATAGCCTTTCGTTTCTCGTGATACGGGAATGATCTCCATCTATCATTATAGTGGAAATCCACCGTCCGGGCAAGAGTTTACCTGAGCCTTTTCCCCCACCTCAACGGAAGGATCAGACAACTTGGACCACCGGTTCCCTTCACGAACTCCGAGAGGTCCAGGGAATGCACGGTAAACCCCACTTGCTCCAACGCCGCCATGGCGCCCACGTTCCCTGCCTCGGCGATGATCTGGCCCGCGCCCAAGCCGATGACGTTGCCGCTGATGAAATCGGTCCTGGACACTCGGATGATCTCGAAGCCCTCGAAGTAGCCCATCGGGAAGACCTCGGCGCAGGCCAGCACCTGTCGCGGGCCGACGAGGCTCAGCATGCCGCCGATGTGCAACGACGGCGGCGGCACGTCTGCCACGCGGAGCGTGAAGCCCTGGGGCTCCAACAGCGCGGCGAGCTGGGCAATGCCCGCGTCGTTGGTGCGCGACGAGCGCCCCACAAAGGCAACGTCGTCCGCCAGAATCACGTCGCCGCCCTCGACGGTGCCCGGCGCGACGATACGCCCCACCTCCGGCACACCCCGCGCCGCCAGATACTGCGCCATCCAGGCCGGCTCCCCCCGGCGACTCGGCAAGCCCATGCGCAGGCGGATAAAGCCCCTAGGCGTCGCCAGCGCCACGTCCTGGACAAAGACGCTGTTGGGATGACCGACCAGCTCCTGGATCCGCAGCACCTCCACCCCGCAAGCTGCCAGGGTCTGACGGAGGGCCGTGTGCTGCGCCCGCGCCCGCTTCAGATCCGCCGACGCCGTGAGGTTGTGCGCCGCCAGGTCGTGCGCGCCGACATACGCATCGCCGGGCGGGCAGACGACAAACTGAGGGAGCTCATTGCCCTTCTGTGAAAAGCTCATGGCCTTTGAGATTATCGCTCAGCCCTTTCGCAACACGATCGGGAGATATAGGGATTCCCAGATTCGCAGGACGATGAGGCCATCCAATGGCGGCAGGGTGATCTGGGTGACGACGCTGCCATCGTTGATCTCCGACACCTGTGTGCCCTGGATTTTGCGGTAACGTCCCCCCAGCTCAAGGGTTTGCGTCGTCGAGGTCGCGTTGACCAGCACCACGCCGCCGTCGTAGTCGCGCCGCCAGACCTCACGGGAGCCTTCCTGCAACCGCACATCATCGAGCCAGACGGTCCCGGTCGTCGCACCTAGCCCCAAATACAGGCCGGCCTCAACGTCACCCCCCAAGGCCACGTCGCTCACGTGGTATTCAGTCCACCTCGGGGTCAGCTCGATCTCCTCCAGCTCAAGATAACCGGTCCACGGCTCCGACGTTTTCTGGACCCAGGCACCGATGGTGCGCGGCGCGTCGGCCCTGGCCCAAAAGGAGAGCGTGTATTCGGTGCCGGAGAGGATCTCGACCGGCGCTTTCGAGAACTCCACCCGCCAGTCGACGCCCTGGCTCTTCGTCACCTCCACGCGGGCCGAAGCGTTGCCTTCCGCCGCCGTGGTCGTGTCTTGCGCTGCCGTGGCCGCGTAGCCGTCGTCGGCCCAGAGATCCCACCCCTCCACTCCTTCCTCAAAGGTCCCGTCCCCGAGCAGATTCGGCGTCGTCAACGTAGGCAGCAGGCGGTAAGCGTCGCCGCGTGGCCGACGCAGATAACCGCGTCCTACCCCGGCGTTGTCGTACTCGTCGAACCAGAGCAGGCCCAGAGAGCCATGCCCGTTGGTGTTGATCTCGTAGCTGAAAAAACCATCGCCCAAGAGCGCCGTGGTCAGACCAAAACGCATCTTTCGATAGTTCGGCACGAAGTCGGGATCGTCGACGGGGTTGTCGTACTCGCCGTCATCGTCGGGATCGGGACTGCCATCGTCCTCGTAGGTCTCGATCATGGTCAGGTTGGGGTCCCGCGCCTGGGCCAACCACTCCATATAGCTGCCCTGCGGCGCGGGACCGAAGACGGTCTGCAGCCACGAGGCTCCATAGGAGCGTCCATCATCCAGCGGAAAGGCCTCGAAGTTATTGCCGTTGAGCAGATCGTAGTTGGCCATGCCCCAGTTGACAAAGATAATCGTCTCCGGGTCGACGGCCTCGCGCAGCGCCTGCTCGTAACGGCGGATCCCGGCGTTCCAAGCGGCGTCAAATGCTGCGTAGTCTGTCAGCAGCGTGTTGGACTGATCGGGATCGAGCGTGCGGGCGGTGGAGTTGCCGATAATCCAGCTCTCGTCGGCGTCGCTGCGATCCAGCAGGATGCCATCCCAGTCCGCGGCCTGCACCAAATCGGCGGCGACGCGGGCATTGTAATCGGCCCAGATCTCCGCGCCCACCGTTGTGCTGACCGTCGCTGTGGGACAGAGTGTGCTGACGTTGAGCATCCAGGAGTTAGGCCAGAAGGTGACGTGAGCCGCGATGCGCTCGCCCGCCGCATGAGACGCCGCCGGTCGTACATACCCGCGCCGCACCGTCAGCGTCCGGGCATCGGCGTCCACGGCCTCAATCAGCACACTCTCACCCGCGATGAGCGCGGTATCGCCGGGCACGAAGAGCTCGTAGACCTCCACACCGTCGGTCGCGGTGACGGCAGCAACGTGAAACATGGTCGTCGTGGCATCCACCGGCTCGGTCAGCGTAGAGCCGACCTGGGTGAGGAACCACTCCGGGGGAATCTTCAACACGGCCTCGTTCTCCCACGGCTCGGCGTCGGGTGCGGCGTTGTAACTCAACTCGCAGGCGTTGGTCGAGGTGAGGAGCAGGATATCGGGGTTGAGGGTCCGTAGATTGGGGATGAACTCCACCGCCCAGGGCCCCAGGATGACCCAATCGTAGCGGGCGATCTTGGAGAGTGACTGCTCCCAGGGATCCGGCCACCACATCCCCAGGCGAGGAAAGTCCGGGGACCAGGGCGCGGTCTCCGGGGGGAGCGCGTCCTGGTAAAACACATCCAACTCGCAGCGCGTCGGCGCCGGGACCAACAGCAACACACTCAGCAAGGCGGAGCCCAACATCCGGCATCTCATGATCCACCCCCTTTTCCTCAAAAAAGAGTCCTCGCAGGTTCGGCTACACCCGGACCAACAAAAGTAACCCGGCCACAAGGGCAACACTCAAGACAGCGGGCGCCATGCGGCGGTAGATAGGCCCCCACTCGGCACGAAAATAGACGCGCGTGAGGGACAGGCAGAGATGAAGCGGAGAGAGCATCACGCCCAGAAACCCGCCTGCCATCAGCCATGCTGCCCAGGCAGACGTCATGCTACCGGCTCCGTCGATCAGCAGCGGCGCGACCACGGGAAAGCCGATGCTGAAAGCCGCGGAGGCCAGGCCTGTCAACAACCCGGCAATGAACGGCACGCTGAAGGCGATCAGCGCCGGCGGGACCTTCAGCGCGGTCAAATCGCGGGAGACGGCGACGACGGCGCTGCTCTCGTCGAGGACGCGGCGGAAGATCAGCGCGCCGAAGATAACGGCGACGGTCTTCCAGGGAATCCGTTCCCGCAAAATCGTCCCCAGTTCAGAGGCGGGCACCCGCTTCACCACCATGAGCAACGCGATGGTCACCAACAAACTGACGATAAGACGCAAGCGCTCGTCCAGGGGCAACACCAGAGAAAGACCGAGGACCAGAACGATGGGCCAGATGCTGTCCACCAAGCTACGGACCGGATGTTGCACCGTCGGTCCCTCTATTTTCTCTCCGGCGTCTGATCCTATCCCCCAGAGGCCAAACACCGCGCCGCCGACAACAGCCGTTATCGCCAGGGGCCAGGTGGCGTAGGCCAGCTGCAACGTGGTCATCTCCAGCAGCGCCGCCGCCAACATCATGGAGGGATAGAGCGGGAAGACGTACTCCCAGACGTGGCGGAACCAGTAGTTGATGAAGGTCTTGCGCTCCGCATCGGCATCCAGTCGCGCCCCTATCTCCTCGACCATGGGCGCCGAGAACATAGCCCCGCCGACCATGGGTAGCAACCCTACTAAGGCGGGCAGCGCGGCGATGGCGACGGGACCGGGGATCAACGCCTGAAGCGCCTCCACCATCCCCTGCAGCCCCCCCGTCCGACGCAACAACTCGCTGAGCACCATGATGAGCACGACAATCATCGTCAGGCGCAGCGTCAACACGTCGATGGAAGCCCGGAGCGCGTCTCGTGCCACCTCGGACAGAGGATATCCAAAGAGCAGCCCGATGGCCGCCGAAGCAATCACCAACACCACCGCCAAGTTCCAGTGGCGGCTCAACAGCATCACTATACCGACGAAGACCAACAGTAATTTGATCAGGGCGCTCATCTTCTTTCCGGTGTTCAATAACAAACAACTGACCCCGCCAGTATACAGCAAGGCGGGTCGGAAGTCCAACCTCCACTGATAGAACCGCAACTGCTTCGGCAACCTTATCATTTGACTTGGCACGGCTCCTCGAGGCGCGAGATCGGATGCATAGACAAATGGCCAAGGCGACATATACTTGATTTGTAACCCAGCGAGTAGTTTAGACAAAAAGGGAGCCTTATGACCAAGCAAGCGGACATCGGCATTGTCGGATTGGGCATCATGGGCCGGATGCTGGCGCTGAACATGGAGCGCAACGACTACACGGTCGCCGGTTACGACCTCGACGCAGAGAAAATCGCGGCTTTTGAAGCGCAACGCCCACACGGACGCCTCATCGGCTGCAGGACGTCGGAAGCGTTCCTGGAAGCGCTGGCGCGTCCTCGGCGGATCCTGATGATGGTCCCCTCAGGCCGTCCTGTGGACGCCGTCATCGAGGCTTTCAAAGTGCAGCTGGAGGCGGGGGATCTGCTCATCGACGGCGGGAACTCCTTTTTCAAAGAGACGGAACGACGCGCCAGGGCGCTGGAAACGCGGGGCATCCTTTACCTGGGCATGGGCGTCAGCGGCGGCGAGCAGGGCGCGCTCTGGGGACCTTCGTTGATGCCCGGGGGGCCGCGTGAGGGTTGGACGTTGATGCAGTCGCTGTTGGAAGCCATCGCCGCCCGGGTGGACGGCGAGCCCTGCGTGACCTATATCGGGCCAGGAGGCGCAGGGCACTACGTCAAAATGGTACACAACGGCATCGAGTACGCCGTGATGCAGCTCATCGCCGAGACCTACGACCTTTTGCACCGTGTCGTGGGGCTGACGAGGAGCGAACTTCACGAACGCTTCGCCGCGTGGAACGAAAGCGAGTTGGCCTCGTACCTGGTGGAGATTACGGCGGATATCTTCAACCGGATCGACGAGGAGACAGGCAAGCCGCTGCTGGACATGATCCTCGACGCCGCCAAGCAAAAGGGCACGGGCAAATGGACCTCGCAGAGCGCCATGGACGTGGGCACCCCGGTCCCCACCATCAGCGCAGCGGTGGAAGCACGTGTGCTTTCGTCCTACAAAGAGCAGCGCCAGGCAGCCTCGAAGGTGTTGCGCGGGCCCGATGCCCCATTCACCGGCGACCGTGAGGTCATCTGCGAAGCCGCGCGTGACGCCCTCTACGCCGCTACCCTCTGCGCCTATGCCCAGGGCTTCGCCCTGCTGTGCGTCGCCAGCGCCGAATACGGCTACCACCTCAATTACGGGGACATCGCCAAAATCTGGCGCGGCGGCTGCATCATCCGGGCGGCGGCGCTGGAGCTGATCCGTGCTGCCTTCGCCCGCGATCCCGAGATTCCCAATCTACTGGTGGACGCGGAGATCGGTCAGCGCGTGGCAGCCCGACAGCGCTCCCTGCGCTCTGTGGTGCAGCTTGCGGTGGAGCACGGTGTGCCGGCGCCCGCGCTCGGCTCGGCCTTGGCCTACTTCGACGGCTACCGGACCGCGCGCCTGCCCGCCAACCTCATCCAGGCACAGCGCGACTACTTCGGCGCGCACACCTATCAACGCGTGGATAAGCCAGGGACGTTTCACACAGATTGGGAACGAGACCTTTGACGCCCGCCGCGAACACCTCGATCACCCCATGCGCCCGCTGATGTAATCCTCAGTCTTCTGCTCGCGTGGTCGGATGAAGATTTCGCCGGTCCTCCCATACTCGACCATCTCACCGAGCCAGAAGAAAGCAGTGCTGTCGGAGACGCGGGCCGCCTGTTGCATGTTGTGGACGACAATAACCAACGCATAGGTCTCGCGCAACTCGCGCATCAGATCCTCAATGCGCAGCGTGTCGATAGGATCCAGCGCCGAGCAGGGCTCGTCAATTTGAGACACCCTGAGGGACTCGGCGACCTCTTCAACGCGAGGAGCGCTCACTCCACAGAGACGTGAACGGATACCTCCAGCTGGATCGCGCCATCCTGGACGCCACATCCCCCCGAGAGATTGCCCAGGTGGCGTTGCCGCATCTGCAGCATCCACCCCCGGGCGCAGGTGATCATCGCCGCTTTCGACTGTGCGAAGGCACCCATGGACGTGCTCGCCGCCCATCTCCACGCTCCTTCAACTGAGCTCCAGGCCGACGCAGTTTTCCCTCTGGAAGCAGAAGACCAGAGACTACTGGCATATCCCCGAATCTGCGTTAAAATAAAGAAAAGTCAGGCGCGTAGCATAACAGCTCGCCGAAGTAAGGAGCGCTTGAGCTTTTATGGGGCTCCGGGCCCGAAGAAAGGTCACATATGTACTTTTTGTACTTCGTCAGTCCTCTGCTTTCCACCTTGATCACCGCCGTTGCTGCGCTCTACGCCTGGCGACATCGGAGGACGCACAGCGCCGCAAGCTTCGCCTGGCTGATGACCTTTGCTACGCTCTGGTCCGGAGGCTACGCCCTTCAGGTCGTCAGCCCCAACTTGAACATCGCACAGTTCATCGACAAAGTCTACTTCAGCGCCATCATCCTCCTGCCTATCGCGTGGTTCGTCTTCGCCTGCTCCTACACAGATAACCGCGCCTGGATCTCCCGCCGGACGCTCCTGCTTCTGCTGTTGGTGCCGTCCGTCAGCCTGGCCCTCAACTGGACCAATCCCTTCCATCACCTTTTTTTCAAGTCCCTGACGTTCCGGCGAGAAGGGGTACTGCTGATCCCCCACCGGATCAACGGTCCTTGGTTCTACATCCACGCTTTCTACAACTACGTACTCATCGTGGTGGGCATGTATCTGCTCCTGCGCCAGGCGATACGCACTTTTCAAATCTACCGCCTGCAGGCACTGGCGCTCCTCGTCGGCTCCATCGCCCCCCTGATCCCCAACATCCTGGTCACCTTCCAGTGGGTGGAGATGCCCCTCACCCACGTGGGCTTCACCATCACCGGCCTCATCTACGGCTGGGCGCTTTTCCGCTACCAGCTGCTGGACCTGGTACCCGTCGCGCGGGAGAAGATCATCGACAACATGGATGACGGGATGCTCCTCCTGGACGCGCAAGGACGCATCCTGGACTTCAATCCTACCATGCAGAAAATTTTAGGTCTCCCCCCACACAAGGCCCTCGGTCAACCCGTGGACAAATTGATCCAGGACCAACCGCAGCTGTTGCACCAGATAGAAGCGACCGGGGATCAAAAGACGGAACTGCGGATCCAACTGCCCGAGGAAGAACGCTATTACGACCTGCAAATCTCCACCCTGAAGAACCACCTGGGACAGGTCAACGCCCGACTGCTGATCCTCCACGACATCACCCAGCGTATCATCGCCGAAGCTGCCCTGCAGCGCTACGCCACCGAGTTGGAGGTAAGCAACGCGGAATTGGACGCCTTTGCTCACACCGTCGCCCACGACCTCAAGAACCCTTTGTCGGCGCTGGTGGGTTACGCCCAACTGCTGGAAAGCCGGCACGCTAAGCTGCCCGAGGAGACGCTGGTCAGCAACCTGCAGATCATCGGGCGCAACGCCCGCAAGATGGCCAACATCATCGAGGAGCTTTTGTTGCTTGCCAGCGTGCGCAAGGTCGACGACGTGAAGACCCGCACGCTGAAGATGGGACCGGTCGTCGACAACGCTCTTCGCCGCCTGGAAGATATGATCCACGATCACCACGCGCACATCAGCGTTCAGAAGCAGTGGCCTCTCTGCATCGGTTACGGCCCCTGGATAGAAGAAGTGTGGGTCAATTACCTCAGCAACGCCATCAAATACGGTGGAACCCCCCCGCAGATAGAGGTCGGAGTTACACCCCTCACCCGCGAGGGCCAAAAATGGGTCCACTTTTGGGTTCGAGATAACGGGGAAGGACTCACACCCGAAGAGCGGGAGAAACTTTTCACCCAGTTCGAGCGACTAAACCAGACACGAGCCGAGGGCCACGGTCTGGGACTTTCCATTGTCCAGCGGATCATGGAAAAGTTGGGAGGACAGGTGGGCGTCGAGAGCGAAGAGAGAAAGGGCAGCTGCTTCTGGTTTTCCCTGCCCGCAGCAGAAGAGGTCACCTTCAACAAGAACGCTCCAGTCGGCCGCTAGCTCTCCGGCATGCTTCTCGGACGCGGCTTCCGCTAAAGTTACGGAATAAGGGGCGACGCACCTGCGCTTATCTGTTATGCCGGATTGCATCCGAGAGTGTGCAGACGGGCTATTTTCAAGGTATCCGAAGATGTAGTACACCTGCCTGAACCCTGATGCCGTCACTTCAGTATAATACGTCAAACGTCATAGGATACAGGTGAGGTTTGACATTATCCTCCGTCGGCTTTTGTCCGCATAATGAACATTAGTTAAATGTGCATTACATATGTAACATCTCCCAACGGGAAGTCCATGAATTACAGTGATGAACAACAGGTCATGGCCCGGGCGGCCTGGATGTACTACAAGGAAGGCTTGACACAGCAGGAGATCGGTGATCGGCTGAACCTCTCTCGAGTGACCATCAACCGTTTGCTCCAGCGGGCGCGAAAGCGCGGCGTCGTCCAATTTCACATCGACACCTCCGGGGTGGAAAACCTGGAGCTGGAGAGCGCGCTGCGTCAACGCTTCGAACTGCACGACGCCCTGGTTACCCTGGCGGTGGAACCCGAGGCCACGGAGGCGCGTTACGCCGCGCTGGCCCGCACCACGGCCGACTGGTTGACGGCGCACCTCAAGGAAGGCATGCGCGTAGGGCTGGGGACAGGACGCACGATCTCCCGCCTGCCAGACTACTTCGCGCCCCCCACCCCCATCGACTGCGCCTTCGCCGAGGTGGTCGGCGGAGCTGCCGCGCATTCCGGGGAGATGATGGCGTACAACGTGACCTCGAAGATGGCCGAGCTGGCCGGCGGCCGCGCCGAGTACATCTACGCCCCGATGCTTGCTTCCAACCCGGCCAGTCACGATTCCATCGTTCAGGAACCGGCGGTGGCCCAGGCCCTGGAGCGCGCCCGTCACAGCGACATCCTCATTCAAAGCGTCGGGCCGGTGGACGAAACGGCACTCCTCTACCTCCACGGTCACCTGAGCGACGAGGATCTCCGCTTCCTGCAGGAGCGCGGGGCTGTGGGCGACATGCTGGGCCACTACTTCGACGCCCAAGGAAAGCCGGTCCTCAACCCTATCAGCGAGCGCATCATCGGGCTGAGCCTGGAAGATATCGCCCGCATTCCGCTCAGCCTGGTGATGGCCGGCGGCCCCGAAAAGGTTCCGGTGCTGCTCGCCGCCTTACGAGGACGGCTCTTTAACGTCCTGATCACCGACGCCTGGACAGCACAACAGATTTTACACGAGAAATAATCCTATGCTATCTGATCATTTATGTTCCCGATGTATCCGTTTGCACGTCGCAGTGAAGAACTGGGAAGAAGCCGTACGTCTGGCCGGCGGCTTGCTGGAAGAGATCGAAGCCTGCGAGCCACGCTACACCGAGGCCATGATCAACGCCGTTCGCGAGCTCGGACCCTACATGGTGTTGGCACCGGGCCTGGCCCTCCTCCACGCCCGCCCCGAGGATGGCGTCAAGCACATCGCCCTGAGCCTGGTGACGCTCGACCCCCCGGTCTCCTTCGGATCCGAGCGCAACGATCCTGTCTCCCTGGTCATCGCCTTTGGCGCCGTGGACAAAGAGAAACACCTGAACATGCTCCAGGAACTCGCACTTTTCCTGGATCACCCTACCCATCGTCAACAACTGATGACGGCCACCTCCGTAGACGAGGTGATGGCATTGATGGACGAACTCTAAGCACACAACCGACCCTTATGACTCACCCAAAGGGCGGCGGCGAAAACCGCCCCCCAGTAGGAGGATTACGTGGCAAAACCGAAGATCATGATCGTCTGTGGATTTGGATTGGGCTCCAGCATGGTCCTGCGCCTGAAATTGGACGGCCTGCTGAGGAAACACGGCCTTTCGGCCAAGACTTTCTGCGCCGATGCGACCACAGCCAGAGGCCAGGATTTCGACGTCGTCTTCACCTCCAAGGAGCTGCTCAACACCTTCGAAGGCATCGAGCAACCCATCGTCCTCATCGACAACTTCATGAACGAAAGCGAGATCGAAGAAAAGGGCCTTCCCGTTATCCAATCGCTGATAGAGGAATAAGGCTGAGACATCTCATGTCCGAAACGGGGCACACCTATCCCTACGGGGCCTCCTATTCACCGCTGA
This sequence comes from Anaerolineae bacterium, assembly GCA_049975525.1. GTDB lineage: Bacteria > Chloroflexota > Anaerolineae > B4-G1 > SLSP01 > G713. The sequence continues at coordinate 31,035 of JBNGCW010000001.1, read as the reverse complement.
TCTATCCTGAGGCGACCTGGGCCCAAGACCTCTGCAGGATGCAGGCGGCAGGCATGAACCTGGTCCGCATCGGGGACGTACACGGCTCCTGGGACCGCATCGAGCCGCAGGAGGGCGAGCTCCGCCTGGATCTGTTGGAGCGTTTCTATCGCGCTGCCGCCGATCACGGCATCCGCGTGCTGCTGAGCAACGGCACCGCCTGCCCGCCGCTCTGGCTGGCACGGAAATATCCGGACGTACGGCTGCTCTCCAGTCGCGGTGAACGCTATCCGCTGGCGGCCTCCTACCACTGGGCTTGCATCCACCACCCGGGCTTCCTAGACGAGGCACGCCGGTACACCACGGCACTGGCCAAATTCGCCGCTACCCAACCCAACCACTTCGGCTGGCAGATCTCCAACGAGATGGGTTTCCCCTTTATGCCCGCGCGCGGTCAGGACGAACTGGACCTCTACTGCTATTGTAAGCACTGCAAGGCACGTTTCCGGCAATGGGTGCAGGCCAAATATGAGACGTTGGAGGCGCTGACCCACGCCTGGACGTGGAGCACGACCGCCTTCCACTACAACGCCTGGGAGGAAGTCGAACCGCCTGAGGCACTGCCCTATGCCTGGTCCGGCGTCACCCGCTGGATCGACTGGCGCCTCTTCTGGCAGGAGGCCTTCGCCGACTTCGCCGGCTGGCAGCACGCGCTGCTCAAGCGCTACGACCCCGCCCACCCCACCTCGGTCAACACCTTCAACTTCAAAGGCCACGACCGCTTCGGCACCTTCATGGGCCTCGATCAATGGAAAATTGCGCAGCGCGTGGATCACGTGGGCTACGATCTCTACCCCGGCAGCGGCGATAAGCTCAAAACCCGACCGGAGCACAACTCCATCTTCCTGGATCATGGTCGCAGCGTCAGTCGTGCCGCCGGCACGGATTTCTGGCTGCACGAGATGGAAAGCGGTCCCATCAACGGCTGGTTGCTCGGCCCCGATCACAACACCAGACCGGAGGAGATCCTGCGCAACGGCCTGGAAGCGCTGGGCCACGACGTTAAACTGGGCCTCTTCATGCCCTGGCGCGAGTGGCCCTACCAGCCCATCCGCTGGGGCGCGCTCGTCGAGCTGGACGGCGAACCGACGCCCCGCTATACAGCCGCCGCCGAGTTCGGGCGTTTCCTCCAAACCCACGCCGACTTCCTGCTGGAGGCTCACGTGCCCCAGGGCGAGGTGGCGATTCTGGAGACCAAACCCAACGCCATCTTCCTGCGGGGCCTCCATCAGGAGCGCGTTCTCTTTCAGGCGCAACGGGGCGCTTACCGCGCCTTCTGGGAGTTGGGCTACCGTGTGGACTTTGTCACGCCGATGCAGGTGCTGGCGGGCGCGACCGCCGGTTACAAAGCCCTCGCCCTGCCGCTGGTGGGCCTGCTCGACATGGAAACGGCCGGCGCGCTGCGCGAGTACGTCGCCGACGGCGGTCTGCTGGTCGGCTTCGCCCGCTGTGCCACCCTGGACCAACGCGGTTGGTATCATCATCCCCTCCCCATCCCCCCACTCCAAGACACCTTCGGCCTGAGGGCGGTGACGGCCGACGACCGCGCCGACGAGCCCGTGACCTTCGCAGGACAGACGTATGCCGGTCACCTGAAGCGGGATGTGGTACAACCTGCGGCGGAGACTGAGGTGCTGGGTACTTTCCCGGACGGTCGGCCGGCGGTGACGTTGGCGCATCACGGGGCCGGACACGGCCTCTACTTCGCCACGCAGGCCGACGCGGGCTACGTGGAGACGGAACGTCCACTTCTGCGTCCCGTGCTGGAAAGCGTCTTGCGTCGTCTGGAGATAGGGCCGGAGCTGCGCCTCCTCTACGCTGGTGAACGGCGCGCCCTCGACCCCCATCTGCTGCGACGCGGACGGCGCGACATGATCTTCGTGGCCAACTATCTGCCGGGGCGCATCACAGCGACGCTGGAGATGACCGCGCGGGGTGAACGCGCAGAGATCCGGCAGCTCTGGCCCACGCAAGCGTCCCTCGCTGGCGCCGTAGAAGAGACCAAGCTGCACCTTGAACTCATCTTCAAGCAAAAAGGAGGTGTATTTGAGATCGTCTGGTACACGTAAGCGATGTTATAGAACGAAACGGTCATCCATCCTTTAAATATCAACAGACAGCAGGAGGTTTTCCATGGACATTAATCTTATTTTTGCGATAGTTCCGCGTCTCCTCCCCACCTTTATGCTGGGGATCGTGGCGCTCATCGGTCTGCTGATCCAACGCAAAGAATTCGACGAGGTCATCGAGGGCACCATCAAGACCATGGCCGGCGTCATCATCCTCTTCACCGCCGTCGATCTACTGAGCGGCGCCATCTCCCCCATCTCCACCATGTTCAACCAAGTTTACGCCCTCGAAGGCCAGGCTACGGTGGATTTCACCACCTTCCTTGGTGAGTACGGGGTGCAAATCGTGCTGGTGCTGGTCTTCGGCTTTTTAGTTAACGTGCTTCTGGCCCGCATCACCCCGCTGAAGTACGTCTTCCTCACCGGGCACATCCTCTTCTGGAACGCCTTCATGGTCACCGCCGCGCTGGCCGACGGCGGCAAAATCACCGGGGTTCCCCTGATCATCCTGGGGAGCATCATCCTGGGCATCATCTCCACGGTGCTGCCGGCCCTCATCATGCCCTACGTGGAAAAGGTGACCGGCGGACGGGAGTTCTCCATCGGTCACACCACCACGGTGCTGGCCATCATCGGCGCCGAAGTCGGCAAGCTCGTCGGCGATCCCTCCACCTCCACCGAGGATCTGGAGATCCCCAAACGCTGGGGGTTCATCAAGGAGATGGTGATTTCCACCTCGCTCATCATGCTGCTGGTCTACATCGTCATGGGGCTCCTCGCCGGGCCGCTCTGGGCGGCGGGACAGTTCGCCGGCGGCTCCACCGCCGTCTGGATCCTGTGGATGATCTACCAGGCCATCAGCTTCGGCGCGGGGCTGGTCATCTTGCTCACCGGCGTGCGCATGACGTTGAGCGAGATCGTGCCCGCCTTCCACGGCATCGCCAACAAAATCGTCCCGGACGCCATTCCGGCCTTGGACTGCCCCATGCTCTTCCCCTATGCGCCCAACGCCCTGGCCATCGGCTTCCCCATCGCCGTGGCGGCTTCCCTGGTCACGCTGGTCATCTTCGGCCTGGCGGGCTTCCAATACGTGCTCCTGCCCCTGGTGGTCGCCGCCTTCTTCGACGTAGGCCCGGCGGCGATCCTGGCCAACAAGACCGGCGGCATTCGCGGCACAGTCGTGGCTTCCATCGTCGGCGGCGTCCTGCTCATCGTCTTCCAGGCGCTCTCCCTCTTCTTCGTCCAGAACACCGCGGCCGGCTTCATCAACGCTTTCGGCGGCAACGACTTCTCCGTCATCGCCATCGTGGTGGGCGGGCTGGCGCGGCTGCTGGGATTCTAACGCTTTCGCCAAGCGACACACAACGCACCCACTCGGGCAAGAGGCGCATCACCGCCCGGGGGTGCGTTGTTGTCTGAAATTGAGGATACCATGCGAGCTCTAGGCATACATCTTTCGTATTGGCAGACGGCCTGGGACGACGAGCTGACGCCGCTCCTCAAACGGGCCGCAGCCGCCGGTTACGACGGCGCGGAGTTGCCGCTGCTTCGGCCGGAGGCGCTGGACTTCACCGCGCTCAAGGCCACCCTCGACGCACAGGGCCTCCGCGCCACCTGTGGCACGGGGTTAGGCCCCCAAACCGACATCACCCATCCTGACCCCACGGTGCGGGCCGCCGGCGTCGCCCACCTCCGCGCCTGCCTGGAGGGTGCGGCCACGCTGGGCAGCCCGGTGCTCGGCGGCGTCACCTACGCGCCCTGGGGCGCCTTCCCGGAGGACGACCACACCGCACGCCGTCATCGCTGCGTCACGGCACTGCGAGACGTCGCCAGGATCGCCGAAGACGTGGGCGTGACGCTCTGCCTGGAGATATTGAACCGCTTCGAGGGCTATCTGCTCAACACCGTCACCCAGGGCCTGCAGATGCTGGCAGAGATTGACAGCCCGGCGGTCAAATTGCACCTGGACACCTTCCACCTGAACATCGAGGAGCCGGACATCGGCGCTGCCATCGCGGCGGCCGGCCCCCGGCTGGGACACCTCCACTGCTCCGCCAACCATCGCGGCTGTCCCGGCCGCGGACACATCCCCTGGGACGAGGTACGTCGAGCGTTGGATGCCATCGATTATGAGGGCTGGCTCGTCGTCGAGGCCTACGTGCGGCCCGAGGGCCAGGTCGGACGTGACGTCTTCGTCTGGCGGCCCCTCTCGGACACGCTGGATGCCGACGCGCGGGCAGCCGCGGCTTTCCTCCGCCGGGAGGTCGCCGATGCTTGAGCTGCACGAGGCCCGCGCGCTCTTCTCACTCTGGCGGGAGCGCTTTGCGGAAGCCGCAGCGCGCCTGAACGCCCTGGATCGCGCCATCGGGGACGGCGACCACGGAACGACCATGGCGCGGGCATTCCAGGCCGCCGAAGCGCGCGTGCAGGCGGAAGAGTTCACGGATCTGGGGGCGCTTTTCGACGCGGCAGCGGCCACATTCGCCGAGACAGCCGGCGGCGCCATCGGCCCGCTCTTCTCCGCGCTGCTTGCACAGGCAGGCACGACTTTCGCAGACGCAACCCACGTCGATCTACAGGCGGTTACCCGTGCCTTCGAACAGGGTCAGGATGCGGTACAGGCCGTAGGGCAGGCCGAGGTGGGCGAGAAGACGTTGCTGGACGCGCTGGCGCCCGCCGTGCAGACGCTCCGGGCGCAGGTCGAAAGAGGGCCTCGCGCAGCTTTCGAGGCCGCACTCGCAGCGGCCCGCCGTGGCGCGGCGGGTACGGCGGCGCTGAGGGCGGCCCACGGTCGCGCCCGCTTTCTGGGAGAACGCAGCCGCGGACACGAGGACCCCGGCGCCCATTCCATCTCTCTCCTGCTGGAAGCCTGCCACGACCTGATCGTCGGCGTGCGGGCCGCCCCCCCGGACGAGGCGGCGAAGGTGGCACATCCGACCACACCGCCGCCGGGCAAGCTGCTCAACGATCCAACGGAGATGATCCGCGAGGAGCTGGAAGGCCTGGCGCGGGCACACCCGCACCACCTCCGCCTGACCGAGCACCCCGGTGTGCTGGCGCGGGCACAGCCCAAAGCGAGAGGCAAAGTCGGGCTGGCCATGGGACACGGCGGCGGTCACACACCCTCCATGGCCGGCTTCATCGGCGCAGGTCTGCTCGACGCCGACGCTTACGGCTCGCTCTTCACCTGCGCTTCCGGCGTGCGCATCGCCCACGCCATCGCCGCAGCAAATCGCGGCGCGGGTGTGGTGCTGCTGGTCTCCAATCACACTGGCGACGTGCTCAACGCGCGGCTGGCCCTGCATCGCGCGCAGCAGCTGGGCATCGAGACACGCATGACACTGCTGACCGACGACGTGGCGACGGCGCCGCGCGCCTCGTACCACAAACGACGTGGGCTGGGCGGCCTGCTCTTCGCCCTCAAGGTCGGCGGCGCCGCCGCCGAGGCCGGCGCCTCGCTCGACGAGGTCGCCGCCCTCATCGAGCACGTCAACGAACGCACCGCCACCCTCTCCGTCGCCGTTCGCTCGGGCACCCACCCCGCCACCGGCGAGCCGCTCATGAACCTTTCGCCGGGCAATATCGAGATCGGCACCGGCGTGCACGGCGAGAGCGGCGTCTACAGCGGCCCCCACCTCCCCGCCGACAAGATTGCCGAGCGGATTGTCGCCCCCCTGGTGGAGGATCTGGACACGCTGATCGAGGGCAAGAAGCTTTGGGCTTTCGTCAACGGCGCGGGCGGCACCTCCATGATGGAGCTGCACATCGTCTACCGGGGTGTGGTCCATGCGCTGCAACGCCGAGGGCTGCACGTCGCCGATGGAATCGTCAACTCGTACTTCACCACGCAGGAGACAGGCGGCTTCTCACTTTCCCTCTGCGCCCTGGACGACGAGACGGCGGTCTGGTGGGATGCACCGGCGCACAGCGCGTACTTTTGCAAGCATGAGCGTTCGTAGTAGGGCAGACAACTTCGGGGCGTGTCGTCACCCGCGGCAGCCACGACCAACATGCGAGGCGACCTCATCAGCCTCGTGTTGATAAGGAACGAGGGGAGACATAGCATGGGAACGAAACGTAAACTTAGAGTGGGAGTAGCCGGTTTGATGTGTACTCCCTTTCGCGGCGACAAAGAAACCCAATACGCGGCCAGCGCCGAGGCGTTAAACGCCCTGGCGGCCCAACTGGACTTCGAGCTGCACGTCGTCAAACAAGGCATGTACACTCAAACCCAGGCAGAGGCTGCGGCAGCGGAGCTGGCCGCCTGGGACGCCGACTTCGTGCTGTTGCAGAGCAGCTCCTTTGGACCGGGGGCTTTCATCTACGAGTTCACGGCGCTGGACGCCCGCCTGGGCCTTTGGGCCGTGCCCGAGGGCCCCCCGACCGAGGAAGGCGGATTGCCGCTCAACAGCTTCGTCGCCGCCAACATGTACAACAGCATCGTCGGCTCGTATCTCCTGAACTACGACCGCCCGGTCAAGTGGTTCTACGGGCGACCGGGCCAGCCGCTCTTCGACGCGCGGCTCCAGGCAACGGTGCGCGCCTTGACGGCCCTGGTCAACCTATGCGACGCGCGCGTAGGGCTCATCGGCGGCGTCGCGCCCGGCTTCGACAACCTGATCGTGGATCCGCGCGACCTGCGGGCGCAACTGGGTGTCAAGGTCGTGCCGGTAGAGTTCGATGCGGTGCTGCAGCGCGCGCAGGAACAGGGACGCGACCGCGTCGCCGCGGCCCAGAGCACGTTGCGGGCGGGCGCCGCCGAGTTTGAAGCCGGCCAGGAGACGGCGCTGGAGCGCTCGGCGCGCGTCTACCTTGCTTATCAAGCCCTTGCCGAAGAGCTGAACCTGGACGCGCTGGCGGTCAGCTGTTGGCCACGCTTCCAGGAGGATTACCACCTCGCCGTTTGCAGCGTGGTGGGCCAGCTCAACGCCGACGCGCAGGTCACAGCCTGTGAAGGCGACGTCCCTTCAGCGGTGAACATGTTGGCGCTACACTACATGAGCGACGACGTCGTCACATTGATGGACCTCTCCGGCGTCGATCCGGAGAAGGAGCGCATCCTCTTCTGGCACTGTGGACCGACGGCGCCGGTTCTGGCCGACGAGAACGGATCCCGTATGGGCTCACTCTGGCTCTTCGACGGCTACGAGGGGCCGCCCATGGGGTTGCGCAACGACCTGGTGCTACGTCCGGGACCCGTCACCGTCATGGGTTTCACGCCGGATTTCGCCCGCATGCTGGTGCTCGACGGACGCATTGCGGACGAAGCGCCGCCCTACGTCGGCAGTCGCGGCTGGCTGACCGACCTGCGCCTCAACGGGAAGGCGGTCACGGTGCCAGAGCTTGTTGAAACACTGATGCACGCGCACTTCCAGCACCACTACCCTCTGGTCTACGGTGACTTCACCGCCGCAAGCCTGGAGCTGGCTGCCTGGCTGGACGTTGCACCTATCGCCGCGCGGCGCTACACCCCCTATCTCCAGCGATGAGCGATGTCAACGCGCCCCTCGACCGGCTCAGGAGCGCTCGCTGCTTCCTGTTGGACATGGACGGCACCGTCTTCCTGGGGGAGCAGCTGCTGCCCGGCGCGCGCCGTTTTCTCCAGCTATTGCGCCGACGCGGCACCCGCTATCTCTTCCTGACCAATAACTCTTCCAGCCACCGGGGACGCTACGCGGCCAAGCTCCGCCGCCTGGGTCTGGACGTGGACGAGAAAGAGATCTTCACCTCCGGCGAAGCCACGGCGCGCTACCTCAAAAAGCAGCACCCCGGCGCCCGCATCTACCTGGTGGGCACGCCGGCACTGGAAGAGGAGTTCGCCGCCCATGGCTTTGCGCTGGTACAAGAAGATCCTGAGTTCGTCGTGCTGGGATTCGACACCACGCTGACCTACGCGAAGATCCGGCGGCTCTGCGACTTCGTGCGCGCGGGACGGCCCTACATCGCCACCCATCCCGACGTGAACTGCCCCACCGAGGACGGGTTCATGCCCGACATCGGCGCTATCATGGCGTTGGTGGAAGCCTCCACCGGTCGGTCCCCTGACGTCATCGTCGGCAAGCCCAATCCACCGCTGATCGAGGCCGTAGAGGAGAAGACCGGTGTGCCCATCGAGGAGATGTGCATGGTGGGCGACCGACTCTACACGGACATCGCCCTGGGGCAAGCGGGCGTGACCACGGTTTTGGTGCTGACGGGGGAGACGCAACGCACGGATTTGGCGGATGCGCCTCATCAACCGGACTATGTGGTGCAGGATCTGGTCGAACTTATCGCACGCATGCAGATGTAACGGCCCAGATTAGCAGGCCGGGTCGGCATCCTCACCGTACCCCACAGAAGATGAGCCCATGCTCCCGACTATCCCACCACAAACGGGTCCCAGGTCGAAAGAGACATTGCAACCTGGGACCCGCTCTTTTATCAACTCAGCGCTTCACTTGGAGAAGGAGCGTTCCAGCGCCTAAACGTCACTCCACGGGCTTGTGGCAGAGCCACCAATCGTAGCATTCGTAGGTTTCCAGGCGCTCTTTGGCCTCCTCCACGGTGCTGGCAGGCGGGACGATAACGCGGTCGCCGATCAGCTCGTTCTCGGGCCAGTTCGCCGGCATAGCGACGTTCTCCGCGTCGGCGACCTGGAAGGCCTTGATCATGCGCAGGAACTCGTCGAAGTTGCGCCCCAGCTCGGCCGGATAGTAAAGGATCGCCCGAATGGTGCTTTCGGGATCGACGAAGAAGACGGCGCGCACGGTGCTAGAACCGGCGCCGGGGTGGATGAGCCCCAGCGTGTTCGCCACTTCACCGTGATCGGCGATGATGGGAAACTCGATCTCAGCATCCAGGTTCTCCTCAATCCACTCCGTCCACTTGATGTGGGAGAAGACCTGGTCGATGCTCAGACCGATCAGCTCGGTGTTGAGCTCGCGGAACTCCGGATAGCGCTTCTGGAAAGCGTAGAACTCCGTCGTGCAGACGGGCGTGAAGTCGGCCGGGTGGCTGAACAGGATGAACCATTTCCCCTCGAAGGCATCCGGTAACGTCATCGTACCATGAGTAGTTTGAACCGTCATCTGCGGAAATTTATCACCAATGAGCGGCATGGCCTTTTGTTCCATAGTTAAACCTCCTTTGCATGTGAAGGGTGAATGTATACTGAGCATCCCCACAAACGTAGGCCCCCTTTGACCTTTTGGGAGACCTGCTGCAGATTAAAGGCTCTCGTCACGCTGACAGTCAGGACAGACGCCAAAGAAATCCAGCCGGTGACCGGTGACCTGAAAACCCGTCGCAGCGACCACCTTCTGCGCCAGGTCGGAAAGTCCGGGGATCTCAAAGTCGATGATCTTCCGGCAACGAACGCAGATCACGTGCGGATGCGGGCGGGGATCGCGGCCGTCGTAGCGGTGCTCGTCGTCGTTAACCCTCAACTCCAGCACTTCCTCCACCTCTTTGAGCACGTTAAGCGTGCGGTAGACGGTGGCCAGACTCATGGTGGGAAATTGCTCACACAACCGCTCGTGGATCTGCGCCGCGCTCAGGTGCGCCTCGCTTTCCGCCAACAGGCGGACCACAGCCAGACGTTGCGGCGTGAGACGGTAATCGTGCTCGCGAAGTGCGACGAGCATGGCTTCAAAACGACTGTCCTCTTTTGTCATCATAACGATAACCTTTTTCTATCAGGAATGACTCTCAAATAGTATACATTATCCCATTTCATTTGTCAAGGCCGCTCTCTCCCCTCAGGTCACGCCTTCTCGGTCTCAAAGCGCTTCCCGTCTTCCTCACACAACCTCTGCACCAGCCGCCGCCCGGACATGACGCTGGTGGGAAGGCCCCCACCCGGTTCGACCCATTGCCCACACATGTAGAAGCGCGCCAGGCCAGGCAGCGTCTGACTCATGGGACGGATCATGGTGAAAGCATTCTGCGGCGTGAGCAACCAACCCTCGAAACTGCCCTTCCAGTTGCCTGTGTAACGTTCGAAGGTCACCGGGGTGGCCACGTCCACTACCTCCACCTGCTGCACCAGGCCGGGGAAACGTCGATCCAACAGCGCGACCACCGTACGTCCCACCTTCTCTCTTTCGGCTTTGTAGGCTGCCCGATCCTGCGCCAGCTCTTTCCAATAGGTGTAACTCTCGGCCAACGTCACCACCAAGGTGGTCTTACCCGGCGGCGCCAGCGTAAGATCGTAGTTGAGGAGACGCACCGCCAGGCGCTCTCGCACCGCCGCCCCGATCCTCGTCGGCCGCTCCAGGGGAAAGCTGACGCCGGCAACCGTCTCAGGAGCCTCGTCAAAGGCGCGGTCCACCCCCAAGACCTATGAAGAGGAGCGCGGGGAACGTAGGCCACGTCTCGTAGGGCTCGCGGGTCGTCTCGTCACCGTACCGTCCTTCCAACATCTCGAAGATGGTAGCGTGGCCGTCGGCCGCGGAGATCACGCGTCCGGCGCGGTGCTCGCTTCCGTCCACCAAACGAACGCCCACCGCGCGGTCGTCTTCGACCAAGATCTTCTCCACCCAACTATTGTAGTGGATCACGCCGCCCAGCTCCGTGTAGCGCGCCTCCAACGTTCGGGACAGGGGCAGGGAGCCACCGATGGGATATCCCGCGTTCTCGTTGTGCAGCCAGGCTAAGGTAAAGAGCATAAAGAGCATGGAGAACTCCGGGAACCACATCTCCAGCAAAGCCCGACGCAACACAGGATCTTGAAAACGCGCGGCGAACGCCTCGGCCGAAAGCTGCATCCACTTCTGCATCGCCCGCCCTTTGAACACCAGCTTGAGCCCCTTGTGCAAGCGAGTCAACCATCCCGCATCCGAGGGCAGCTCGAAGTCAAGACCCAGACGAATGCCGTCAATGAACTCCTTGATGGGCCGGGCGTCCTGCGGCGAAAACCCCAGCAAGTGCGCCTCCAGTCTGTCCACATCGGTGTAGAAAACGAGGGTACGGCCGTCGGCGCTCTCAAAGCGCAGATACTCCTTCAAGTTGACGAACTCGTGCGCCTGGGCAACGCCGACCTCCTCCCAATAGTGATGCATACTGCTTTCGGGAGAGGAACCGACCAGCCAGTGAACGCAACCGTCGATAGTGTGCGTTTCCAGGCCGTACACAACCCGCCCGGCAGATCGTACATTTCGAAGATCTGAGTCCGGTAGCCGTTCATCTGGGCGTAGATACCGGCGGCAAGCCCTGCAAATCCGGCACCGATGATGGTGATGTCCTCCTCCATGGCCCCTCCTTGTTTCAAGCGTAAACACCCGATTTTGCGACACCTGAATTATAGCAGGCTTTTCAATATCGTTTCAAGCTGGCCGACGTCTGTGTGCTTGACGACGAGCCTTCCGCTCGCAGTAAGCAACGCAACGTCAGCGGAGTCCCAAAATGCCTGTAGGCCCGCTTGTAGGTGGTGGGGCGTCAGAGAGCACAGAACAGCATTCCCCCTGCGTTCTGTGCCTGACGACGAACGGATATACCTGAGGGTACGCAGGTGAAACGAAAGCGTGCTCACGGAAGAGTGCGGCTACTCCAAAAGCGAGGCCAGGGCCACTTTGCAGGCCTCACAGGCGGGATCGAGTTCCAGAGCTCGCTCGAAGGCGGCGCGGGCCCGTCCGCTCTCGCCCAGCGCTTCCCAGGCGAGGCCCGCACTGTAGCAGGCTTCGACGCTGCGGGGATCGATGGCGAGCGCAGCGTCATACTGCGTCAGCGCGTCGCGGTAGCGCGCGTGGTGATGGTAGATACGGCCCAATTCGACGCGCAAAGAGACGCGCGTCGGAGCAAGCCGGAAGGCCTGCTCGTAGTACGCCACCGCCTCTTCCAGATGTCCCGGATCGATTTCGGCCCAGGCGGCGTGCAGGATCCCGGCGTTGGCATAGTGCTCCAGATCCAGCGGATGCAGGTCTCGGGCGCGGGCCAATGTCCGGTCGGCGGCGGCGAAAAGCTGCGCTTTGAGCGGCGCTTTGGTCTCCGGCAATCCCCGGCTCAGATTGAAAAGCGCTTCGGCCCGGAACTGATAATAGGGCGCATACCAGGGCACGAACGAGATGGCACGGTCGTAGAGCGCCAGGCTCTCCTGCCACTGCGCCGGTCGATCCAGGCGTCGAGCGCGTCCGGCCAGCGTGTCGGCCCAGATCGCGCCGCCTTCGACGCGCAAGGCGACGGCTACAAGCAACAGCGTACCAACCGCAGCGTAGATCCGCCAGCGTATCGCGGGTAGAGACGCCTGCGCGTCCTGCGTAACGGACGCGGCATCTGCCTCCCTGGGCAGGGCAGCAATCCACGCGACCGCGAGCCAGCCCAGCATCTGCGTCGTGGTGATGGAAAACGCGAACTGCACTTCGACGGCGTGAGCGACCAACGCCGCCAACGGTGCCGCGACCCAAAGCCGGTCCGTCGAGGAAGCCGCGTGTCGCCAGAGTCGATACCCACGTTGCCCCAGCGCCACCGCCAGCCAGCCAAGAGCCGCAAGTCCCAGCAGCCCGCGCATGACCACGACGTCCAGCAGCTCATTGTGCGCCCGGTCCCAAATGGCGTCCGGGTCTTCGATGTGCGCCAGCTCCGGCGGGTAGACGGCGGTGTAAGCGACGGCACTCGTATCGGGACCGTAGCCGATGAGAGGCCGCAAGGGGTACAGCGCGTCCGGCTCCAGGCCGATTTCAGGCCAGGTGGTCACCAGCTGCAGAGCCGCTTGCCAGAGCACAAGGCGGACGCGCGTCGTCCCCCGGCTGAGATCGGTCGCTTTGACGGCACGTCCTACGTAGGGCAGCCGGGAGAGACGCTCCGCCGGGACGACGCCTATGTTGAGCCCGGCCAACAGCCCGCCCCCCACGAGAACAGCCACGATCAGCCCGCCCACGATCCAGCGACGGTGCGAGCGTCCAAGGAACAGCGCAACGAAGAGCGACAATCCGGCGAGCGCGCCCAGCCACGGTCCCCGGCTCTGCGTGATAAGCAGGGCCACGAGTTGTAGGAGCAGCGCAGTACCCCAGACGAGGTGTAGCCTGGAAGCCTTCGAGTTCTCGGAGACCTCGGAGGGTTGGCGTACGGACGCTATCATCGTTGCCAGCGTGAAGGGCAGGGTCATGACCAACGTCGCACCCAGGAAAATGGGATTGCCCAGGGTACCACCCGGTCGCCAGGTGAAGGGATTCTCATGCCAGTAAAAAGATTCCACGAAGGGCGTGATCGCCAGCAAGGTGCCGGTGATGGCCACGACGGTGCTGACACGCCTGCGTTGCCTTGCCGTGCGCAAGCTGCCGGCGACCAGCAGACTCCACGCGACGAGCAGCAACGTGAGATAAGCGCCTTGCTGACGGTGGTAGCTGCCCCACAGGCTGGTGAGCGGAACGAGGGAGGTGAAGGCAGTGAGCAACGTAACCGCGCCGACGGCCAGGATGGGTCGCACCAGCGGACGTTGCAACCACAGTCTGGGATGAAGCGCGCCGTCACCCCAGGACAGCGCGACCACGTGCGCCGCTCCCAGCAGCAGGATCAGGCCGCGCAGCAGTGCCGTCCTGGGAAGCACGTAGTTGAGCCCGCGAGGGTTCAAGACCAGCGGCACGAGTCCCACCGCGAGCAAGATCAACCCTTCGCGGAGATGTCGTGCGGCGCAGGCAATGGGGCTTACAGGAAGAATCCGTCGGCTCGCCGTCACAGGCCAAACGGGGGACAGGAAAACACCCCAAAAGCCCTGGGGACCTTTGGGGTGTTTTGCAGGTCTGCCAAAACAATCAAATGACTAATCGCGGGTCCAGAGCGGCGAAGAACAATCGGCACTCTCAGACGCGGTCAGGACGGTGTTGCTGGACCAACCAATGTAATAGCGTGATGTCCGGCGCAGGTAAGCACCGAACTCACTACCCGGGCCAACCTTCTCGCAGTTTGCTGAATTTGCCACCGTCGCGCCGTCGTTGACGGCCGAATAGACATCAATCGCCGTCTGCACCATATCCGCTTCAGCCTGGGCTGCCCTGTTCTTAGCATCGCTGCCCACGCCATTCAACGCCAGCGCAGTCAGCCCGAAGAGCACTGCTAAAATGGCGATCACCACCAACAATTCAATCAGCGTAAAACCCCGTTCTCTTCTCACACTAAACCTCCTTATAGGTTCAAAGAATATTTTATCCTAATTATAAAGGACAACGCTCCCCACGACATTGCTTTTTCGTTACCCTTGGGTTAACGTCCCTCAATGGAGCGGCACCGAGGGGCGTTAAAGGAAAGCACGATGTCAATCCCTACTATACCAAAACTACGCATTTTGGCAAGAGACTCCTGTGGGGGATTCATTGCCGAGTCATGCCCAGGCAGCCCAGCAGCCCAGAGCTTTCTCCGGTTTCCCAAGAAAAACAGACTCTCCATCGGATCTCCATATTTTCTCTACAATTCTATGTTAGGGTATCATTTGGAGGGAACATGGCGTTAAGGGGAACATATGAAAAAGTGGCGGTGGCCGGTACAGAGGTGATGGTCGCGGGCCTGGCCTGCGGCGGATGAAAAAGCGGACCAAAGGCCAGGCGGAAGCAGGTTCCCTGAGTGCAGTCGGCCCTTTCATTTTGCCCCCGGTTTCCTCTAGAGTATACTTGACTCACCTGAAAAAGGTGGGAAAAATCGGATTTTTCCGGAACTCGCCACTACATGCGGGAAAATTCGCGGTCAAAACCACTAGATATAGGGGGGCGTTTTGCTAAAAATCCGATTTTTAGGACCTTTTTTCAGCGGAGTCAATCATGCTTACGCAAAAAGAAAAGGAAAAGGAAAGCGGTGATCCATGAGCGGCGAGACGATTTTGGTCGTGGATGACGAAGTGCAGATTCTGGGTGTGGTGCGCGACTATCTCCAGCGGGCCGGATATAGGGTCTTGACAGCACGCGACGGTCGGACGGCGCTGAGCATCGCCCGCAGCAAGCACCCCGATCTGATGGTACTCGACATCATGCTGCCGGGCGACCTCGACGGTCTCGACGTCTGCCGGAGGATCCGCCGCGACACGGTGTTGGATGATCTTCCCATCATCATGCTCACGGCCCGCGTCGAAGAGGCGGACCGCTTGATCGGCCTGGAGCTGGGGGCAGACGATTATGTCACCAAGCCCTTCAGCCCTCGCGAGGTGGTAGCGCGCGTCAAGGCGGTGCTGCGCCGCGTAAAGCAAGATGTGGGCCGCTCCGGCGTTATCCGCGTCGGTGGGCTGGTCATCGACGTACCCAAACGCGCGGTGACTTTGAACGGCGAGTCCGTCTCGCTGACACCTACGGAGTTCGACATCTTGGCCACCCTGGCCCAACAACCCGGCCGTCCCTTCACCCGCGCGCAGCTCATCGAGCGAGTGTACGAGGCCGCCTACACCGGCTACGACCGTGCCATCGACTCACACATCGCCAATCTGCGGCACAAGATCGAGCCAGAAGAAGACGGCCCTAAGTACATCATCACTGTCTACGGCGTCGGTTATAAATTGGAGGCCCCCTCGTGAACCTGAGAGAACGTCTCCGATACCTCCGTCGCAGCCTGAATCCGGGCTTCTTCTGGCAACTGTTCCTGGCCTTCATGTTGGTAGCGTTGATGACCGGCGTGGGGGTTTTCCTGGCCGGACAACGTGCTGTGGATAACACGCGGGAGTTTTTCCGTGAGAATCCCTCTCTGATGATGGCACGCGTTTGGGCCGCCCGCCTGGGCGAGTATTACGCACTTCATGGAAGTTGGGAAGGTGTTCAAGAGGTGGTGGTCTCGGCCCCCTTTCATCCCATGATACAGAATCTCAGAGAGCGACGACAGTCTTTCGTGCTGGTCAACGCCGAGGGCGTCGTCGTGGCGGCGGATCATCCCAGTCGCCTCGGGAGCGTGGTGCCGCCCGCCGAGACCTCCCAGGGTATCAGCATTGTCCACGACAACAAGGTCGTGGGCACGCTCATCGTCTCCTTTCCCGAGCGGATATACGTCGAGCGGCGGCTGCCCCTTTTGCCCCGCCTGGACGTCCGACAGCAGCTGCTGGTGAGCAGTGCCTACCTCTTGGGCTTAGCGCTGCTGCTCAGCCTGTTACTTTCACACTCCATCAGCCACCCTTTGATGGAGCTGACCGAGGCCACGCGGGCGGTAGCTCAGGGTGATCTCGAGGTACGCGTCTCCACCGGGCACGCGGGGGAATTCGGCGAGCTGGCCGAGGCCTTCAACAGCATGGCCACCGAGCTGCAGCGCGCGGACGAGTTGCGCCGCAACCTGACCGCCGACATTGCTCACGAGCTGCGGACGCCCTTGAGCGTGATCCGGGGGAAGTTGGAAGGCATTATCGACGGCGTGTACCCTGCCAACGAGGAGCACTTGGCGCCGATTCTGGAAGAGACCGCCGTGCTCACCCAGCTGGTCGAGGATCTGCGGCTCCTGGCACAGGCAGAAGCAGGGCAGCTGCACTTGGCCCGCCGGCCCACCGACGTGGGCGACTTGTTGCGCGACGCCTACGTCAACTTCACCCCCCAGGCCGGGGATCAGAACCTCACGTTGATTCTGGATCTACCGGAGGCTTTACCACCGGTAGACGCAGACTGGCGGCGCATCTCTCAGGTACTGGGAAATCTCATCGTCAACGCCTTCCAGCACACGCCCTCGGGGGGGCAGGTGACCCTCTCGGCGCGTCCCCAGGGGGAAGAGGTAGCGATCTCGGTGCGGGACACCGGCGTCGGCATACCACGGGAGGAACTACCCTACATCTTCGAGCGTTTTTGGCGCGGGGATCGAGCGCGCGTGCGAACAGAGTACGGGAGTAGCGGCCTGGGGCTGGCTATCGTCAAACAGATCGTCGAGCTGCACGGCGGACAGGTGAGGGTCGCCAGCGAGCCAGGCAAAGGCGCAACGTTCACCTTCACCTTGCCCCACGCCTCCTCGGCGTGAAGGGCCTAGCCGCCTCCGAACCACTGATGCCACAAGTGTACCACCATCCCCAACAGAGCCATAAGGAAGGTAAAGCCCGCGCCCACCACCGCCAGCAGGGTGCCCAGGGAATGGCTCACCTTTTGGGCGTTCTCGCTCTGTTTGGCAAGCCGAAGGGGCACAAAGATCGCTGTAGCGACGATCAGAACCTCCAGGACCCAGAGGAAGATCCACTGGTTCCACTTTCCCGTCAAGGTGCAGTAACTCATCAGCAGCGCATTGCCCATCACCAGCGTGGTGGGAAGCAGGAGCCAGATGCTTTCCACCTGCGCCATGATCAGCGCGAGGGCCGAGCCGAGGAGCCACAGCTCCATGGGCCAGCCGCGCTCGAAAGCCCCCCAGTTACCCGAAAGTCCGCCCATCGCCAACATCATCAGATTGCCGAAAAGGATCAGGAGCAGGGCCGCCATGAGAGCCTGACCCACGCGCTCCCCGCGCGCACTGGCAGTCGGAGATCGCCGCTCCCCCTTCTCCAGACGTTGACCTAACGAAGCGTCGGTTTCTTGAGCAGCGAAATCCACCTCGGTCAGCCGCTCACGCACCTCACCGGAAAAGATGGCGACGGAATCTGAGGGTAGCTCCTCGGTCGCGAAGGAGAGCGGTGGTGAGAGCATCTTCGGCAGCGTGATCTGGAGCGCCTGCACCACCAGCTGCACGGCGCTCCTCATCTCTCCGGCGCTTTGATAACGGTCGTCGGGGTCCTTCGCCAGCGCCTTGAGCACCAGACGTTCGAAAGGCTCGGGGATGTGAGGCGCGACGCTGCGGGGCGACGGTGGTGGCGTATTGAGGTGCTGCATCAACACCGCCAGCGGTGTCTCGGCGGTGAAGGGTGTTCGGCCGGTAAGCATCTCGTAGACGATGACGCCCAGCGAGTAGAGATCGCTCCGCGCGTCACTGTGGTTTTCAAGGCCCTGTTCGGGTGCCATGTACTCAGGGGTGCCCATTAACGCGCCCTCGACAGTGTAGCGAGTGCCGTCCATGATCTGCGCAATACCGAAATCGGCGAGCACGGCGTCGCCTTGACGTGTCAGCAGAATGTTCGCCGGCTTGATATCCCGATGGATCATTCCCCGGCTGTGAGCGTAAGCCAGGCCGTTAAGCACGTCCAACAGAATGCGGGCGATCTCACCTTCTTGCATGTACTCGCCGCGAAGGCGATAGTCGTTAAGGCGCGTCTTGAGGGTGTCACCTTCGAGCATCTCCATCACCATATACGTCAGCTCACCCTCGACGTCGAAATCGAAGACCTGCACAATGTTGGGATGTCGCAACGCAGCCACCGCCCGGGCTTCTCGCTGGAAGCGGGCCAGAAAGGTAACGTCGTCCGCCAGAGCGGTGCGCAACACCTTGATGGCGACGTAACGTTCCAGATGGGGATGATAAGCACGATAGACGCGCGCCATACCTCCTCGACCCAGTGGCTCCAGGATTTGGTATTTGCCGAGCATACGCTTTTCTAAAGCATTCATGGCTGAAGAGGAATCGGAGTTGAACCTATCGAAGACACCCTATGCTTACTGTGGCAAGCAGCCGTTCTGTATACATGAACATATTTTGCCATAAATCCCTATTTTGGCTAACGTGGCATTGTCGTGGAGCGATAACCAGGCCTCCTTTCAGTCGAACCGTCGTAATGACAATAACTTTTTATGACCGACTCGCTTCAACGGAGATATTCTGCAAAAACTTGACATAGCGCCTGGAGAGGTTATACTGAATAATAAGCATCAAATCCCACGTCCACCCCCTACACACGGGGGAGATGTAAAATGTGGGAAGCGGTAGAACCAGGAAGGGTCAAAAGGATGCACGATCAAGAGATCAAGCAAATCATGATACAGGAGCTGCCCGGCATTATCCAGCGAGATCCGGAGGTACGAGAGTTTGTCCTCCGCCTCTCACAGGAGCATTTTGCGGACAAAGAAGAGACAGCATCTCGCTTCGACCGCTTGCTTGAGGAACTGCAACAAGACCGTGAAGAGAATACCCGCAGGTGGGAAGAGAACCAGCGCGAGATCCGCGCTCTGCGAGAGGAGCACAATCGCAAGTGGGAGGAGAACCAGCGTGAGATCCGTGCCCTGCGAGAGGAACACAATCGCAAGTGGGAAGAGAACCAGCGTGAACTCCGCGCCATGCGAGAGGAACAGGAGCGCAGGTGGGAGGAGCAGAATCGCAAGTGGGAGGAGAACCAGCGCGAGATCCGCGCTCTGCGAGAGGAACACAATCGCAAGTGGGAAG
>JBNGCW010000001.1:0-11667 GCA_049975525.1 Anaerolineae bacterium | reverse complement strand
GAGAACCAGCGCGAGATCCGCGCTCTGCGAGAGGAACACAATCGCAAGTGGGAAGAGAACCAACGCGAACTCCGCGCCCTGCGAGAGGAACAGGAGCGCAGGTGGGAGGAGCAGAATCGCAAGTGGGAAGAGAACCAGCGCGAGATCCGCGCTCTGCGAGAGGAACACAATCGCAAGTGGGAAGAGAACCAGCGCGAGATCCGCGCTCTGCGAGAGGAACAGGAGCGCAAATGGGAGGAGAATCAGCGTGAGATTCACGCTATATTGAAAGAGATTCAAGGCTTGCACCGCAAGCACGACAGCACCCTCGGCGCGTTAGGCGCCCGCTGGGGCTTACACACGGAGCAATCCTTCCGCAACGCCTTGAAAGGTATCCTGGAGGACTCCTTCGACGTCAAAGTGCTCAATGTGACCGAGTACGACGAGAAAGGCGAGGTCTTTGGACGCCCCGACCAGGTAGAGTTGGACGTGATTATCACAAACGGCACGCTGATTCTGTGTGAGATCAAGTCCTCCATCAGCAAGTCGGAGATGTACACCTTTGAGCGGAAAGTGCGCTACTACGAAAAACGGCATCAACGCAAGGCCGACCGGGCCCTGGTGATTTCACCCATGGTGGAACAACGGGCGAAGGAGTTGGCGGAGGATCTGGGTATTGAAGTATACAGCTACGCCGAAGACGTCGATCCGAGCGTCTTCTACTGAACGCACGGAAACGGAAAATTGCGCATCTCGTCTCCCCGCAGCCAAGCATGGCTGCGGGGAAATCTTTTAATCAGTGATCCACCTCTACGTCTGGACGAACAGTTTGTAACCCAACCCCCGCACAGTCCGTAATAGCCGTGGTTCGGCGGGGTCGGGCTCAATCTTGGCCCGCAGGCGACGCACCAAGTTCTCGATCTGGTAATCATAGACCCGGCTTTCATATTCGGGCCAAACTGCAGCGCCGATCTCGTCCTTGGAGCACACATCCCCGGCATGCTCGTAAAGGTAGGTCAAGAGCAGAAACTCCTTGGGAGAAAGATCGATGCGCTCCCGGTCCACCCGCACCACACCGGCAGCGATGTCTACCTCCAGCTCAGGAAGGGGGGAATCGCGATAGGTGACATCGGGATCGCGGAAGATCAACACCACGTCCCCAATCTTGAGACGATCCCCGTCCTGCAAGACGACCGGAGAAAGAACTCGCTCGCCGTTGAGGAAGGTCCCGTTGGTACTACCACGATCCTCCAGAATGGTACGCCACCCCTCCCGCCGCAGGCAGGCGTGTTCCCGCGACACCCGTTTGCTGGTGATCACGATATCGTTGCTCAACGCCCGCCCTACGGTCGTCTCTTCGTCCGCGAGCACATGCTCCCGTCCGGTAGGATCGACCAGAAACGGCTCTTCGTGTGTAACGTCGGTCATAGCGTGGGATCCCCTCCACGCTCCAGTGTAACCCAGCCCGGCCCGCTGTCAAAAGGAAGAGACCGCCGTGCACCTGGGTCAGATGGAACCGCCTTTTGACGCTCACGAGAGTGCGGCTTTTTTGCCCACACCAGATTCGGGCTTAGGGAGACCTGCCGCGAACGTCGGACGTTGGGCCTTCTGAACGGCGCGTTCTGCGCTTTCTTGCATCAGATACGTGAGGTTGATCATCAAGTGTTCTGTCAGCTGACGCACGCGAGGGCGGTCATCCACCGTTCCCACCGGTCGATGCACTTCGCCCACCGTCATCACGTAGGGCCCCCGCAGATACCAGGTTCCTACTTCCGCCTCACCATCCACTCGCGTTTCCAGGACACGGACGCGCGCACGATCCAGGTGAATGCCCACCGGTATGATGGGTGCGTCTGTCTCCAGGGCCAGCCTGACGACCCCCGTGTGCAGGGGACAAAGCCCACCTTCCGGAGGACTAACATGGCCTTCAGGGAAAACAACTACCGTGTGTCCGGTATCCAGCAGCCACTTCGCCGTCTCGTAGGCAATACGTCCGTAGCCGGGGATCACAGGCACCTGCTCCAGCAGACGCAACAAGGTTCCACCAAAGGGCACCTTAAAAAGCGTCTCATCAATGAGGACGCGGGGCTCACCGGGAAAGAGCGAAGCCACCAAAAAAGGATCGATGGTCGTCGGATGATTAGGGGCGACGATCTTCGCACCCTCCGGCATCGCCTCCTTCCACAAAACATCCAAATCGAACATCAAGCGCGAGTAAAGTTTGACAAGGCCGCGCGTCCCCATATAGAGTAATTTCCTTAACATATCTCTCCTCAAGTAAGATTGATTTCACCGAAACAACCGGCTAAAGTTCTAGTCGGTTACCCCCTCCACCTGGTGATTTTGGCTGCAAAACATCTACATATAAGGTCGAGTTTCAAAAAAATTTAAATTTTAGGCCTCATACGAGCCCACATGAGAGCCCTCCACAGGTAGCTCTACACCTGCGATTCCGCTGAAAAAGCGCACCACCTTCCTAGGATAAACGAGAGGAGGCGATATTGCCTAACGAGAACCTAACAATTTGCTATCGTCAACGTATGAGTGAGCACGGCTTGACCAGATCAACCTGACGGGGAGAATCCACAGTGAGGAGACAAACTCGGTGAAAAACCAAACTTACAACCACATCCCGAACCGGAAGCCAGACACTCGACAAACGAGTATTTGGCTTCTCGCTTCAAGATTCCAGATCGATCACACGTCCATAGGATTGAAAGAGGGGGGAGGCGCTCCCCCCTGCGCCACGTCGCGCCGGGCCAGATAACCGCCGCCGACGAGCAATAACGCCCCAATCCACTGCACCCAGGTCAAGGACTCGCCGAGCAGGATCATAGCCAGGGTGAGGCTGACCACCATCTCCAGCAGGTTGAGAATCACCGTCTGCACACCCCCCAGGCGCTCCATGCTGAAAAACATGGCCAATCGAGAGAGCGCTGTGGTGATCCCTAACGCGACGATGGCCCCCCACCCAGAGACAGCGATCCCCGTCACGCGGACATCACCGCCCGCCACCCATGCCATCGAGACGGTAATAGCCATGCCGGTCAGAATGTAAAGCGTCGCGGAGCGAGCAGGGACGTCCGCCAACACCCACTGCCCCATCACCATATACCAACCGTTGATAGCCGCCGAAGCCACCAGCAGCATGCTACCCAGGTAGTCCGAAGGGTTGGTGGTAGACCAGGGAGAGGTCACCAGCACCGCACCCAGCAGCGAGATGCCTAAACGCATCAGCGTCAGGCCGCCGATAGCCTGACCGGCGGCCGCCAGGAAGATGACCACCCAGACCGCGTAAAGCGTGCTCAAGAGAGAAGCCGGTGAGGCATCGATGCGCACCAACCCGCTATAATAGAAGAGCGAACCGATGCCGTTGATCATCCCCACCAACAGGCAGTTGAGCAGATCCCGCCATCCCAACCGCAACAGACTTCGCCAGCGGACAAGATAGACTAAGAACAACAATCCCACGGCGACAAGGGTACGCAGGGCGGCCAAGGTGAGCGAGGTAACCTCGGCCCGATAGGCCAACTTCCCCAGGATGGGCGCCCACCCCAGAAGAAAAGAGCCCAGCAAGCCGCTGTAGATTCCGCGACGATATTCTCGCCTCTCGTTCTCCTCCGCAAGCTGACCCACCGAGCCCTCGTTTCGCGCTATCGACACCCTTCAGTCACGCTGTCGTCCACCCAACAAGAAAATGTAATAAAGCAGATTCGAGATCGCCTGGGCCAGAGCGGCCACGTAGGTAAGAGCCGCCGCCGTCAGGACACGACGCACGCCGGCGTGCTCCTCCTGATCCGCCAAAAGACCACTCCGACGCAGCATCTGCAGCCCACGATGGCTGGCGTTAATCTCCACGGGCAACGTCACCAGCGCGAAGACCACCGCGCCGGCGAAGGTCAAGATCCCCAACTGCGCCAGGCCCTCGGCGTTCAGCATCAGCCCGACGAAGAAAAGGATCGGTCCCAACCACGAAGTGAAGTTAACCAGTGGCACCAACCCAGTACGCAGCCGCATGGGCAGGTAGCCCTGCACATCCTGTTGGGCGTGGCCCAGCTCGTGTGCCACGATAGCGAGTGAAGCGACCGAAGCCCGGCGGGCGACACCCGGAGAGAGACGTAACGTCCCAGAGCGGGGATCGTAGTGATCGGCAAGTTCGCCGGGCGCCCGCTCAACGTTCAAGCTGAGCCCGGCTCCCCGCATCAACTGTTGGGCGACCTCCAAGCCGGTCATACCGGCGCGGTTGGGCACCTGCAGATATTTACGGTAAGAACTACGCACCCAGGCTTGCGCAATCAAAGCCAGAATCAACGCCGGTAGCGCAAAGACCCAGTACACAGGATCTAACATCCGAAACCACATACCAAATCCCTCCTTGACAAACACGACTCCATACCCAGCCTACAACATGTGACAGAGCCGCCTATTCTTAAACTCAACCTCTTTGCTTATTGTACCTCAGACCCATTAGAAAAATATCAGAAACCCAAGGTTGACACCACTGAAAAAACCACCAAGGACACAAAGTACACTAAGGATTTTAAGGCGTTTTTAGGTAAAAACGCTCTTGCCGGATTATTGCATAATAAAATTAAGCCATAATATTAATTTTCTTGGTGTCCTTAGTGCCCTTTGTGGTCAGAAAGACTTTTTTCAGTGGAGTCAAGGTTTGATTTCACGTTCAACGCCGCCTCACCACAGGGGGCGACTCACCACGCATCCGCTCGTAAGACCATAAGTAACTAAGGAAAGCCCCCGCTGCTAGCGGGGGACAGCTATCGAACCGGGCTTCCTAACACCCCATCAGGAAATCAGGTTAAGCGCCTCCTGCAACACATTGCGCACGCTCGCTTCATCCCGCGCCACACAGGAAACGACGGGTACCGAAGAAGGGAGATCCAGCGCTCGTGCGATCTCCGCGGGCGACATCGCCCGGCGGCCGTCCTGTTTGTTGGCCGCCACAACAAAGGGAACCCGTTCCTGCTTGCGCAGGGTGCGGAGAATCTGCACCGCCTCCATCCAGCTGCCACGATCTCTACTGTCAACGACCAAGACAAAAGCGTCGGCGTCCCGGGCCAGAATCGACCACATGAAATCGAATCGATTCTGGCCCGGCGTGCCGTAGAGATGCAACAGCGTATCGTCGATGTGCACCTGCCCGTAATCCATAGCCACAGTCGTCTCCTCTTTGACTTTCGCGAGCTGCGCTTCGCTGATACGACGTTCCGTCGTCACGATGGGGATCTCGCTGGCCGTCTGGACAAAGAGCGTCTTCCCCGAATTGAACGTTCCTGTGACCAAGATCTTCTTCGCCTTCATCTCTCGTTTCCTCCATCCTCTGCATCTTCCGTTCTTTCCTTTTCAAAGTCGATGAACCTATAACCCACCCCGCGCTCGGTGATGATGTAATGAGGATCCGAGGTATCTTTCTCGATCTTCTTGCGCAGGTAGTTGATGTAAAGCCGCAGATAGGAAAGTTCATCCTTATATTCGTACCCCCAAACTTTAGAAAGCAGCGTACTGTAAGGCACCGTCCATCCGGCGTTCTCCACGAGGTGCCGTAAGAGACGCAGCTCGGTGGGACGCAACTTAATACGTTCCCCCTCGACGATGACACAACCGGAGTTAAAGTCTATGCTCAAGCGGTCATCGATCTTCAACACCGAAGAGTCCGGCGGCGTCAGCGGCTCCACCCGCCGCAGGATCGCGCGCACGCGACTGACGAGCTCGCGGGGACTAAAGGG
Organism: Anaerolineae bacterium; assembly: GCA_049975525.1. Classification (GTDB taxonomy): domain Bacteria; phylum Chloroflexota; class Anaerolineae; order B4-G1; family SLSP01; genus G713. The sequence continues at coordinate 5,944 of JBNGCW010000001.1, read as the reverse complement.
TTTGGTGAGATAGTCGTCGGCTCCCAGATCCAGGCCTCGCACGCGGTCTTCTTCAGCATCACGCACCGTGAGCATCAACACCGGCACGTTGGAGATATCCCGAATCATCCGCAGCGTCTCAAAACCGTCGATCTCCGGCATTTTCACATCCAGGATCACGATGTCAGGCATCTCCTTGCGAACTTTATCCAGGGCATCCAAACCTGTCTTGGCTTCGATGACCTGGAACCCCTCCATCTCCAGGTTGATACGCAGCAGGCGGCGGATGCGCTTCTCGTCATCAACCACGAGCGCCCGCGGGTGCTCAGGAATATTATTCTCTAATGAAGGTAACAATCCGCTCTTCTCCTTCCTGAGGTAAGATCTCTACACTGTGGATCCGGTGCCAAGGATAGATAGCCTGGTTGGTCTCCGGCAAGAAGTAAGGCACATCGCGCCCATCGCGCAGCCGTGGACTTTTCACCAGGAGAAACTGATCCGCCGGATCCGGGATCTCTTCCATTTCCCCAATCACCGCGTCTTCGTTCATCACGTGAATCAGAATTGTGTAGGCCATACTGCAGCTCCTGTCAATTTCCGTTCAGAACACTCCTTGGCTTTCGGTCGTTAAAAAGTGACTGCACTGGAAAAAGGTGGGGAAAATGAGTTTTGGAGAAATCCGATTTTTATGGGTTATTTCAGTGAAGTCAAAAGTCACTTCTCACTTCCCTTTTTTGCTTGCGTCGGAATTTCTCTCAGTCCGCCGTGTGAATGTGGACATTGATTCCCAAAACGCCCAGAGTCAATGTATCTCCATCGTGAAGCTCACACGGCACGTAAGGCTCCAGGCGATCATCGTTCAGGAACGTCCCGTTGGTGCTGTCCAGGTCCTCGATAAACAATCGCCCTTCGCGGCGATAGATGCGGGCATGTCGGCGGGAGACACCGTCCTCCAAGCCCCCTTCCGCCGTCAAATCGACCTCTGGGAAAATCCCATGAGCCGCGTCGAGACGTCCAAACAGGATTTCCGAGTCAGCGGAGAGCATAATACGCCGTTCCGACTTCGGTATCGCCAGCTCAATACGCATGGAAACATCGGAAGCGGAAGAGGTTTCCGGTTCCCGCTTCGGCCCACCGGCCTTTTCCTCCTTCTCCGGCAAAGGTTCCGTCCGCAGAGGTCCACCGGAGGGCAGATACGTGCCACAGTCCACGCAGAAAAGCGTGCCTAGCAAATTCTCAATGCCGCAGGAGGGGCAAATCACCTTCTGCTTGTCATCGCTTGCTTGCATGAGTTATCCTCCTGGACATACCTTCGCGCCCTCTCATTGCCGTCACCCTACCCGTGCGCATTGACCCTGTCTCCTACCCATGCAGGGAGAGGCTGCGCGTCCCATAGCGCACCGCCTTACGGCCCTGGGGAGAAGCCGTTCCTCCTTGCGCGACCCGTTGCACTTCCAACATGACGACGCGGGCCAACTCTCGATGCCCCATATCAAAGAGGCGCGTCGCCGCTGCTTCCAACAGACGGCTGGCCTGACTCTGCTCCCCCTGTTCCAGCGCCAACCAGGCCCGCTCCTGCAGCCGGAAGACCACCAGACGGGAGAGCAAGCCCAGCAACCGCATGGGAACCGCCTCATCCACCGGCTGTGCGCCCGTCTTCACAAAATCCACCACAACGTCGCGCTGCAAGCGCACGGCTTCGTCCCCCGGCATCAACTTCGCCTCTACGTTCAAACGCGCCAGCCGATACTCACCGATGTTAGGTTGTCGAACCAATAACTCCAAAATAAAGGTACTGGGCTCCTCTCCCAGGTTGGCCAGGGAGATCACCCCATCGTTCTGAATCTCAAGATCCTCCATGTAAGGGGCAGCTCGCGCCGCGCTCTGCACCTCCACGTAAGGAGCGTGGTTCACATGCAGATACACGTCCCGCAGTCGCACTTCGTTCAACCCCTGAACTTGACGGTGCAGAAGTGAACGCAGCTGACGCGGCGTGCGGACGTACTCGCTGATCCCATGCCCATAGCGGGCCAATCGATCCAAGAACAGATCGTTCCAATCCTCACCGATGCCCATCGCCGAGATGCCGACGCCCTCAGAAGCAGCCAGTCGCGCCTCTCGCAGGGCCAACGCTTCATCCCCGTAGGTGTGCCCATCGGTAAGCAAGATGACGTGGTTCAGATAGCGCGAGTTAACGTGACGTCGCACTTCGTGCAATCCGGCGAGCAAGCCCTGGTAGATCTCCGTCCCTCCTTCGGCCCGCAGGCCTGCGACCGCCGAACGCAGCCGGCTGCCATCCCCAACCGGCGCGGAGGGCACCAGCACCTCAGCGCGATCGTTGAACTTCACCAACGCCAGGCGCGTCTCACCGTTGAGGGAATCGATGAGCTCCTGGGTGGCAATCTGCACGTTGCGCATGCGCCGCCCCTGCATGGAAGTACTACAATCGACGACCAGGGCCAGGTTGAGATTCAGATCCTCGGAGGCAGCTCGTCCCAGCGCCTTCACATCCAACATCACGTAGAGGCGCTGGGGGGCCTCCAGGGCGGGCAACCTGGTACGACTGACGGTCACCTCCAGCGTAAGGGGTGCCTCGGAGGTCAACCCACGAGAAAGGCGTTGCCGATCATAAGCGCGCCGCAAGACGGGATTGCTAAGAACTTCGTAGGCCTCCTGGACCTCTCGAAAAGCCTCCGCGTCCCCTCCGCCGTCAGGGTGATATTTGCGCGCCAGCTGTCGATGGGCAACGCGGATTTCGCTTGGCTCAGCGGTGGGAGAGAGTCCCAAGATCTGATAATAGTCTTTTCGGGAATCGAGAGTTGGACTCATGCAAAACCCCGTTGTATCTCAACCAGGATCGCGGTGAGGTTGTCGTTGCCGCCCGCAGCGTTCGCCATGTCAGCCAACGCGTAGCACGCTTCGGTCGGGGTGGAGGCATCTGTGATAATCTGCCAGATCTCGTCATCTGATAACAGCCCCCAAATACCGTCACTGCAGAGCAGAATCCGGTCGTGGACACGCAGTGAGAGGCTTATCACGTCCACGTCCAACGCGGCGCTCTGCCCCACAGCGCGATAAAGCATGTTGCGCTGTGGGTGACCGGCTGCCTCCTCTTTCGTAAGCTGGCCGATCTCCACGAGCTTGTTGACCATCGAATGGTCGTTGGTCAACAAGCGCACCGCTTCCCCTTCGGAACGCAGGTAGGCACGAGAATCCCCCACGTGGCCGATGATCAGGCGCGAGCCGACCACCATCGCACAGGTCAACGTCGTCCCGCTACCCGGCAAAATCCGATTGACGGTGCGATTCGCCGCCGTCACAGCTTCGGCCATGACTTCGGTAAAAGAAGGCTGGGTGGCCACGCGCTCCTCTCCAGTCAGCAGGGAGAGATAAACCCGCGAGATCAGATGGGCCGCGACGGTGCGCGAAGCCACAGCGCTGGCCTTCTCCCCGGCCCGATGCCCCCCCATGCCATCCGCCAGAACGAATAAGCCGAAAGGGGGAACGGCGTCGGCGCTCTCCTGCTCAGCGACGAAAACGAACAAACCATCTTCATTGTGATCGCGGACCCTACCTACGTCCGTGATCCATCCAACATGGAACACGCCTGAAACGCTCGTGCGCTCCTGTGATTCGGAAAGTGACGCCGCCTCCGCGCTCTGCACGGAGGGTGACGCCTCTAAGGTCAGCGTTTCATCCGGTGGCGCCTCTCCTGTTCGCTGCTCCTCCGCAGACTCACCGACCAACCACCCTCGGATCCGTTTCATCCAATTCATAAGCTCATCCTTCTTGTAAGTCTTGGTCCCGATGACGTTCAAGCCGGAATGGCATAAACGTAATGGTCCAGGGATCCGATATACACCACGTCATCTTTAATTACCGGCTGGGCTGTAATGGCGCCATCGGTCTGATAAGTCCAGATCAATTGACCGTTGCGCACTTCTAAGCAATAAAGCACTCCATCCACCCCACCGACATAGACCCGCTCCTGGTAAACGGTAGGCGAAGCCGTAACCTGCTCTTCAATCTCATATCGCCAGACCAGGCGTCCTTCGCGCACGTCAAGGGCGTAAAGATAGCCATCGGCGGATCCGAAGACCACCAGGTTTTCGACCACCGCCGGCGTAGAGACGATGGGGCCTCCGGTGCGGTAACGCCAGGCTGCCCACCCCGAGCGGGCATCCAAACCGTAGAAGTTCCAATCCAGGGAACCGACGAAGACCAGATCATCATGGAGAACCGGCGAAGAGAGGATCCCCCGGCGGGCTCGAAACCGCCACTTGACCTTGCGATCCAGGCCCAGAGCGTAGACGACACCTGCGTCGCAGGCGAAGAAGATCTTGTTGTCCGCCAACAAGGGTCGGGTACGCACCGCCCCTTCCGCCTCGTAGCTCCAGGCCTTCCGCCCGCTCAACAGCTGAATGGCGTACAAATTGCGATCGTCAGACCCGATAAAAGCGTGCCCAAGATCGGCATAAGGAGAGGAATAGACCCGGCCCTTCACAGGCACCGTCCAGGCGGGACGCCCGGAGCGGACGTCAACAGCGTAAATTTTGGCGTCCGTCGAGCCGAAAACCACCATATCTTTCACCACGAGAGGCTGGGTGCCAACCCCACCCTCGGTAGCATATTTCCATACAAACTTGCCGTTATTGCGATTCAGCGCGTAAACATTATGATCATAGGAGGGGACAAAGACGAGATCGTGGGTGATGCCAACGCCGGCACGCACCTCGTCCTCGCAGGCAAAACGCCACAACGGCTTCACCGCCCCTGTGGCGAAGGCTGCCGTCTCGGCCTCCGTCCGTTTCGCCAAGCCCCGCGCCGACGGCAGTGCCAGCAGAGCACGCTTCACCTCCTCGGCGGACCCCCAGCGCTTGTGGATGTCGTACTCCAGGGCCTTTTCCAAGATAGCGACCAGCTCCTTGGAAACTGTGGGGTTGGTCTCGTGGATCGGTCGCTCGTGAAAAGAAAAAGGTGGCTCCAGGCGCGGATCCTGTTTGCCGAGCAGATGATGCAACGTCGCACCCAGGGCGTAGATATCGCCCCGAGGCTCGGCGACACCGCGATACTGCTCGGGGGGTGAATACCCCTCGGTGCCGATCATGGTCCCTTTGATCCCACTCTGAAAAACCTTGGCGATGCCGAAGTCCACCAGGCGGATGCGTTGATGATCGTCCAACATGATGTTGGAGGGCTTCAAATCGCGAAAGATGACAGGGCGCGGCTTGTGGTTGTGCAAATAGGAGAGCACGTCACAGAGCTGAATAGCCCACTCCACCACTTTCTCCTCCCGCAGGAACCCTTCCACGCTGCTCAACAGGGACTCCAGGTCCTGTCCGGAGACGAACTCCAGCACAAGATAGCTGCGCCGGCCCTCGGTAAAATAATCGTAGACTTGGGGAATAGCGGGATGACTCAGGGTGGCGAGGATACTGGCCTCACGCTCGAAATTGCGCACCACCATCTGCCGCACCTCGACGTCGGCGGCAGTATTGACCATCTCTTTGACGGCGCAGATCCGTTGCACGTTGACGAAGCGCAAGTCTTGCGCTTTGTAGACCGCGCCCATCCCCCCCACGCCGATGACGCCCTGAATACGATAACGCTCCTGAAGCAGGGTGCCCTTCCGCAACAACCCCCCCTCAGGTCGCGCCGGGGAAGGCGAGGAGACAGCTTCTTGCATCGCCGTGACGGAACGACGTCCCTGCAACCGGCGCACTTTATGCGTGCGCAGATCCTCTTGAGCCTCCTCCTGTCCATCTGAGGTGACTTCTCCCGCCGAATCTGAATCTCCCGCTTCTGCGTCCTCTGTATCTTCGGCCACGTCGGCCTTCAAAGAAAGCGGACGGCGCAGGCGCTGAGACAACCCTCGGATACGCCGCGTATTTACTTCTTGCTCGTCAGAAGAATGTGAGTTCTGATCATTATGCCCCATGATAAGCCCTTACGATGTCCCCGTATA